>NZ_VWWA01000024.1:0-18810 GCF_011753235.1 Asaia sp. As-1742
GCCCGACGGGGCATGGCGACAGGTGCCTTGCCCTTTCCGTCCCGCGCCAGCCAAGTGCGATGCACCCCGGTCACAATGCCGTCGAGGTCGGTCACAGCAGCGATCAAGGCGGGCCAGGTCTCAGTCGGGCTGTTGGCATCGGCGCGGTAGTAGCAGTCAGGGTGGAAACGCAGGGACGACAGGTCCGTCAGGCGGGAGAGGTCACGATGGCGCAACCAGGTTTCCGCCTGCGTACCGGCAATCGAGCGGGACATGGCCCAGAGCCTTCGTGCCGCATCAGCGGTTCCTGATGCCTGCGGGGAAGCGTCATGCCCGAACGCATCGGAACGACCACGATCAGCGGTCTGTCGTGGCTCCGGTTGCGGTAAACTGAGGAAGCGCCGGGCCTCGTCGGCAACATCACGAAAATCCAGCAGCCCGAGGCTTTCGCGGATGATGTCGAGCAGATCGCCATGCTGCCCTGTCGCGCCATCCGTCCATTTTCCCGCACGGCCACGTCCCTCCGGTCCCCCATGCAGACGGACATAGAGCGACCGTCCCGGCGTGTTGTGGACATCGCCGACCAGCCAGTAATTGCCATGCCGTCGCCCGGCCGAGAGGTAATGACGGCACACCGCTTCTGCGTTCTCCGCCAGCCTGCGGGCCAGATCGGCGGCATCCCATGGCGGCATGTCTGTCATTGCACCCTCCCTGCAGGCTTGAAGACGCCATAATTCCCCCGTAACGGCAGGAGCAGCGGGTTTCGGCCCGACAGATAACGAAGGATAGTCCCATGAAGATTGCCGATCTGGTCGATCATATCGCCACCACCACCGACACGAGCAAGACCGATACCCGCAAGGTGCTGGACACCCTGATCGAGACCATGACCGCTGCTGCCAAAGCGGGTGACGAAATCACCCTGCCGAACTTCGGCAAGTTCAAGGTGAAAGAAGTCGCCGCCCGCGAAGGCCGCAACCCGGCCACGGGCGCGACCATCCAGATCGCGGCCTCGCGCAAGCTGGCCTTTACGCCCGCCAAGGCGCTCAAGGACAGCCTGAACGACTGACCTGCCGACAGGTGAAAGGCGGCGGACCTCGTCCGCCTCCCCTTCCCCGTCGCGCCGGTTTCTGATGATGGCCGTCCTCATCCGACCTTCTCCATCAGCTTGCGCGCCCTGCCCTCCAGATCGAGGCGTGTGTCCTGGTTGGTCTTCGTACGAGCCAGCGCAGTTATCCCCTGCACGAAGTCGAACACGCTCTCGGGCTTGCGTCCTTCCTCGTGCAGCACCGTTTCGATGATCTTCGCGGTTTCCGGTTTTGAGAACCCGCGACGACGTAAGAACGTTTCACGATCATCATCGTTCTTCGCCACCAGAGCGCGACGCGAGGCCTGAATGCCCGAGATGAACGAGGCCGGACTGGCCGTGGCGAAACTTCGGAGCGCCGGCGTGGCCTGGTGCACGAAACGTGAAGCGGCAAACTTACTATGCCGGATCGTGATCTGTTCGAAATTTTCCACACCCCACAGCATGCGGTTCTGGCACACTCCGCGCAGATAGAAGGACGCGATGCCGAGGCTCTTGCTGCCGACTTCTGAATTCCATGCATAGAAGCCCCGGAAATAGAGATCGGGATCGCCATTGGGCAGCCGTCCAGCCTCGATCGGGTGGGTATCGTCCACGAGAAACAGGAAGACATCCCTGTCTGACGCATACAGCGTCGTGGTTTCCTTGGTGATGTCCACATAGGGATTATGGGTCATGGTGGCCCAGTCGATGACACCCGGCACCTTCCAGTTGGTATCGCCTGTGCCATCCCCCGCGATCTTGCGCACCGCGCCGACCAGTTCATGGTCCCAGATGCGGCCATAATCTGGACCGGTCACGGCCCGGAGTTCGACCCGGCCGCCCTCGGTCTCCAGTGTTTTGATCAGTTCGGCGCGGTGCGACAGCAGGCCATGCTGCAGGTTGATCGCTGCCAGTGGCGCTGGAAGGTTGCGCAGATACGACGATGGCGCGCCAACAAGGCTGCACATCTGGCCGAACGACCAGTGTGTGGGGGCGATCGGCTCATTCTGTCCCGGCACGGTCAGGGTCAGGCGTTCGGCATTGTCGCGCGAGGCCTCGACACGGATGGCGCGGCTTTCGACGGTGCGAGCCGTGGCCCGGTCTGCACGCGCCAGGGTCGCGGCATGCAGGTCTGACAGGGACAGGTAGCGCTCGTCGTCGGGGCGCGAGAACCATTCGGACGATACGCGAGCATTGCGCTCGCCTCGGGAGGGATCGATCCGGTAGCCGCCAGACGCGGCACCACGGGACACAGGGGACAGGATGGTGGTCGTGGTCATGGAAAACTCTCCTCTATGCCGGTTATTCGGCACCAAAGGCGAAGCCGCCCTCTTCCTCTTTCCGGGGTGTCGGACATGAAAAAAGCAGCTTCCGGATACCGGAAGCCGCTTTGCCAGGACGTTATGTTTACGCTTTATGCAGAGGCACCTCGGCTTGGGAACTATCTCCGACCACCGACGCCGGTCAGGTCCGCAGATAAATTCCACAGGCGCTCCGCCTGTTCCGGGTCAACGGCATAGCGACAGACACCCCTGAATGACCTGTCACCGTCAGCCGCAATTTCGGCCACGTCACAGTCCTCGCAATAGAGCCCGCCCAGCCCGTCCAGTTGCGGGGTCGTCGCGGCCCAGACCTGGGTCGCGGCCCCCTGCTCCGGTGTCTTGA
The DNA here is from genome assembly GCF_011753235.1 of Asaia sp. As-1742. Classification (NCBI taxonomy): domain Bacteria; kingdom Pseudomonadati; phylum Pseudomonadota; class Alphaproteobacteria; order Acetobacterales; family Acetobacteraceae; genus Asaia; species Asaia sp. As-1742. The sequence goes on from NZ_VWWA01000024.1 coordinate 2,714, forward strand.
AGGTCATATCCGCCAGCGCGCCGTTTTCATCGATCCAGCCGGCAGCAACCATTTCTTCGCGTGTCAGGTAACGCTGAAGTGGCGTCAGGATCTTTCCGGGATGCAGGGAAAACGCGCGTACCCCACTATCTTTCCACAGATGATCGAGATGAACCGCAAACAACGCATTGGCGGTTTTCGACTGACCATAGGCCTGCCACTTCTCATATCCCTGCGTGAACTGAACATCCTCCCAGTGCATGGCGGAGATATGATGACCTGCGGACGAGACCGAGATCACCCGCGCACCACCCTCCAGAATGGGCCGAAGACGATTGATGAGTGCAAAGTGGCCCAGATGGTTGGTCGCAAACTGCGCTTCCCACCCTGGCCCGACCCTTGTTTCTGGACAGGCCATGATTCCAGCGCTGTTGATCACCATGTCTATGTGAAAATCTCGATCAAGAATGGCCTCCGCAAAGCACTGGACGCTTTCGAGATCATCCAGGTCGAGAGGCAGGACGTCCAAGCGGGGGAGTCCGGCAATGGCAGATTGCGCTTTGGTGACATCGCGGGCGCCTATCGTCACCTGGGCACCTGCTGCGGCAAGGGCGCGGGTCGTCGCCAGACCCAGACCTGAATGACCACCTGTGATGATGGCCCGTTTCCCGGTGAGGTCCATACCGGCAAGGACATCCCCTGCCGTCGTTGCAGCTCCGAAACCGGAACCGATGGGCTGCTGTCCCTTTGCCATGGTATATTTCTCCTGCTGTCGGGTTCGTTATTCGAGAGTGATCGATCCCCGTGATACGATCCACACTCGAAAATCCCGTTTTTCCTTTCGATCGTCCGGAATGCCGCCGTGGATGCCCTGTCCGACGCCCTGTCACTTCTGAAGCCGCGTACCCACGTGTCCGCCGGCCTGCATGCCGGCGGTGACTGGGCACTGTCATTCCCTTCCCATGAAGGCATCAAGTTCAATGCCGTCCTGCAGGGACGTTGCCATGTCCAGGTAGAAAACGACGCTGTCTGCGAACTGACCGCAGGCGACTGCTTCCTGCTTACCACCGGTCGCCCGTTCGTGCTGGCCACCGACCTCGCCCTGCCGCTCATGCCTTCCCATATGATTTATGACAGGGCCGAAAACGGGATCGCACTCTGTAATAATGGTGGCGATTTCGTGCTGGTCGGCGCCCGGTTCGCTTTTGACGCATCACATGCAAACACCCTTCTGGGCTGTCTGCCCCCTGTCGTCGTGGTGCGCGGCCTGTCGGAACAGGCATCGGTTCTCAGGTGGGCGCTGGACCTGTTCATAGCCGAAATGCGGCAGTCGCAACCGGGCAGCGTGCTGATAACGGATAATCTTGCCCAGATCATGCTTGTACAGGTGCTCCGCCTCTATCTCGCGCAGCACCGTGACGGACAGGTCGGCTGGCTCTATGCCCTTTCGGATCCACAACTGGGGCGCAGTATCAATGCGATGCACACAGAACCGGGAAAGCGCTGGTCAGTCGCGACACTTGCGCGGCTGGCGGGAATGTCCCGTTCCGTTTTCGCCCTGCGGTTCAGGCAGTCTGTCGGGATACCGCCCATGGACTATCTGACACAATGGCGCATGCTGCGCGCCAGCACTCTGCTCCGAATGACTTCATCGGGTATTTCTGAAATTGCACGAAATACCGGGTATGAATGCGAGAATTCCTTCGCCATCGCATTCCGACGCACTCTGGGCTGCACACCACGACAGTATAGACATCGCGATGACACTAACTGACCGGAGCAGCCCTGTCCGCCACCCGGTCTTTCTGCCCATTCGACAGACACGACAAAGCGGCCTCCGGATACCGGAAGCCGCTGTCTCACAATCCCAAAACCCATCGTTTTATTCGGCGGCGATAGCCTCCACTTCCTCGCCTGCTATCACAGCCTCAGCAGGCGTCTGCCCTGCGCCACCCACCGTGCGCAACGCTTCTGGCAGCCAGCCCGAACCATCCAGCAGCCGCTCGGCCTCGCGGGCCATGTCGGGCCTCTTCAGGTGGGCGATGCGCTCGGCCACCTCATCGCCGCGCGCTTCACGCACCGCCTGCAGGATGCGAGCTTTGGTCACCCGACCGAGATAGCTCTCGACCGTGGGCTGCCAGCCCGCCTCGACCAGATCGAGGCTGAGGGCCGATGCCAGGCGGTCTGCCCGTTTGAGGCGCTCGGTCACGCTGCGCTGCGACACCGCCCCATAGGAGGGTATGCGCTCATAAAGCGCGTTAACCCCGAAGGACAGGCAATGCGCCAGCAGCGCCATACGGCTGATATCGTCCAGCCCGTCGATCCAGCGCCACAATGCATCCTCATCCTCCGGCAGATCGTGTTTCCAGCCTTCGTTGCGCTGGCGCAGCGCATGGGCTGGCACACTGCCCGGCATGTCAGGCGAATGGACGGGCAGTGCGATTTCCCGGACATAGGCTTCAAGGCAGTCAGCCCCCGGTGTCTGCCAGTAAACATCGCGTACCAATGTGTGCAGGAATTCAGTCAGGGCAATATGCGGATTGCTGGCAAACGCGTCCCGCAGGGCCAGCGTGCGCCAGGCCGTGAGTTCAGTGAGAAGCCGGTCGGGTAACGGCTTGATCCCGTCTTCTTCCTCGGGCTCAACGTCGGGAGCGATGCTGTAGCCCTCCCCGCCCACATCGCCGCCATCATTAGCAATACGATCATCCTGTCCATCATACGCAGCGTGACCGTATTGATCAGCACTGTCCGCATCATCGGTCTCATCCGGCTCAGCCGGCAGGTCCTCAGGTAATACGAACCCCCGCTCCACCTGCAATGTGCCATCGCTGGCGAGGCTGACGAACGCGCCGGCCCGCGCCATGTCGGCAGGATCGAACGCCAGGGGCCGTTCCTCCAGGGCAAGGATGGCCTGTTCGATCTCGCCCAGCCGTGCATCGACCTCGTCGGGGTATTCATCGGCCTGAGCATATTCCGCCTCGATAGTTTCCTGCTCAACACGCAGGGCTTCGAGACGGGCGGTTTCTTCATCGGACAGCGGCACTTCCGTGCCCTCGATTTCCGCGAACTGCCGTGTGTGCCCCCACGGGAACGACAGGGCCGTCTCGACCCATTTCCAGCCCTCGGCACGGATATCTTCGGCGGCAGCGTGCAGTTTTTCCATGACCAGCCGGTCCAGAATGGCCGGATCCTGCAGCCAGCCGCCATCATCGGCCTCGAACAGGTCGCGCATGATAGGACCACCCGCCGCGAGATAGGCGTCCAGCCCAACGAAGCGGGCGCGCGCATCCGACGCCCGGACGGTCTTTTCCGTCAGCATGCGGCGGATGACGTAGGGCTCGCGGTTATGGCTCTGGTTGACAATCTCCCAGACCTGTTCCTGCCGCGCGTGGTCGTCACTGATGGAAAACGCCATCAACTGTTCCAGTCGCATCCCGTCCTGCTCGTAGATATCGAGCAGTTTGTCGGACACCGTCATCAGCCGCAGACGCTGTTTGACTACGGTCGGTGCGATGAAGAACGCTGCGGCGATTTCCTCCTCGGACATGCCTTTTTCCAGCATGTCGCGAAAGGCGCGAAACTGGTCCAACGGATGCAGGGCCAGCCGCTGGACGTTCTCGGCCAGGGAATCATCCTCGGCGAGAATGGTCGACCCGACCTCGCGTACGACGCACGGCACGGGAGCCGTCTTCGCCAGTTTCTTCTGCTTCACCAGCAGTTCGAGGGCACGGAAGCGCCGTCCGCCAGCAGGGACTTCGTAAGTGCCGGTCTCGGCCCCGATATCGTCGAGAACGGGGCGGACATTCAGGCTCTGCAGCAGCCCGCGGCGTTCAATGTCGCGAGCCAGTTCATCGATCGAAAGACCGGACTTCACACGGCGTACGTTCGACTGGGACAGGACCAGCCGGTTGAACGGGATGTCGCGGGACGAACTCAGGCTGATTTTGGGAATAGCGGTCGCCATGGCGAAAAGCTCCATGACGGGCGGACAGGAGACTCTCCCCTACCCTCTCAACCCGTCACGAAAATCCGCGCAGCTCTCTGACTCTAACGGCTACACATCAAAACAGTCCCTCCACTACAACAATCCCTCCACGCTTTTCCGACAAAAAATGGCTGTAATGGCGGGAATACTGGACCCATTAGTCTTTTTCTTTTTTAACCCATCCTTCTTCCCATCAAATTATGTGTCAGAGGCGAGACAGGATCATCTGGACGTAATCGATCTGTCCCTTAAGATCATGAGATGTCGGGAACACACCGTCGAACGCCGCCGTGCCGACTGTAAGACCGTCAGCACCCGCTGACACCGCAGCCCCGATCCGTTCCTCCCGATCGATTGAACCTGCGATGATGATCCGTTTGTCCGTCACTGCGGAGCGGACTCTCTGCATCAGGCTGATTACGTCTCCGGTAAACCGATAAGCCAGCAAATCCAGTCCATACACGCCGGGCCGGGAGGCAAGATCGACCGCACTGCGCACGATTTCGCCCTCGGTCCCTTCGAGATGGCTAGGGTGCCCGCTAATCCGGCCTGGAAAGGGGTAATAACGGATATCCGTGCCTTTCAGCAGTCGCAGCGCATCATCGACATGAGTGCCGCCGAGCAGATAATCGACGCCCAGAGCGATCCCGGCCCGCACCGAGCGAAGCTCGCTTTCGCGATCAAGCGAGACGACTTCCAGATAGGTCGTCGCCCCTGACTGCCTGATTGTATGGGCCAGGGTCTGGAGAGACTCAAACGGCAGGCCGATATCCTTGAACCCGATATGACGGACACCCGCAACACGGACGATTTCGACCAGATCGGCCGCATTCTCCACCGTCCGGTCGTGACGGGTCAGCATGAAGATGAAATCGGGGCGGGTCATACTGTGGCTCCGGTAAGGCGGAGAGCATAGTCAAACGCGGTCTCCAGACTGGATGGATCGGCGATACCGCGCCCCGCGATGTCAAAAGCAGTACCGTGGTCGGGGCTCGTGCGGACGAACGGCAGGCCAAGCGTGATGTTCACACCCTGTGCCAGACCCATATATTTCACCGGGATCAGCCCCTGATCATGATATTGCGCGACCACGACATCGAAGTGCCTTTCGCGCGCCTGCATGAACACGGTGTCACCTGGCCACGGACCGGACGCATCAATCCCCTCGCTTCGTGCCTGCGCAATGGCGGGCGCGATGATGCGGGCTTCTTCGTCGCCGAATAGGCCACCTTCTCCGGCATGAGGATTGAGACCGGCCACTCCGACACGCGGTCTATCGACGCCCAATGCGCGTGCGCCCGCATGGGCCAGACGGATCGCCGCCATCTGTGCGGAGAAATCGGCACGCTGGATTGCGTCCCACAGCGAACAATGGATGGTCACCAGCACGACACGGATGTCCTCGTTCGCCAGCATCATGGCGACATTCACACCATCAACCTGTTCGGCGAGAATTTCCGTATGGCCGGGGTAGTGCAGCCCGGCGGCGGCGAGTGCCTCCTTGTGGATCGGCGCGGTGACGATGCCGCTTACTGTTCCGCTCTTCGCCAATTGGATCGCGACGAAGATCGCCGCATAGGCGGCGCGGCCACTTTCGACGGTGATCTGCCCCACGGACGGCAGGCACTCACACTCCGACGACGCCAGGACGTGCAGCACGTCGTCGTCGAAGCGGACTTCGGCCAATGTTGTGATCCGGCGCACGTGCGCCGCTGGATCGAGCGCGGCCAGCGCATGACGCATCACCAGAGGATCGCCGACGACGATCCAGCGCCGTTGCGCCGGTCGCCGTAGAAACATCCGGGCCACGATTTCCGGGCCGATCCCGGCGGGATCGCCCATCGTGACCGCCAACGGCGGGTGACTGAAGAAAGGTGTTTCGCTCATGATGGTGACAATAACGGAACAGGCTCCATAGAAAATCGATATGAACTGACCTGTTCTGGTGATAAAAACTGACCAATGAAGCGATCCGACATCCCGTCTCTGGACGATCTGCGTGCGTTCGAAGCCGTAACGCGCCTCGGTTCCGTGCGAGCAGCTGCTGTAGAACTGGCTCTGACACATGGAGCGATCAGCCGCCGGGTGTCCAAACTGGCTGCGGACCTCAAATTGCAACTATTGGAACCCGACGGTCGTGGCGTACGGCCGACCCCGGATGGTGAACGTCTGGCGCTGGCCACGAGCGATGCACTGCAGGGAATATCGACAGCCCTCGCCGAGATCAGGTCACCTCTGATTTCTCCGCCGATAGTGCTGTCTTGCGAACGGTCACTGGCGATGCGCTGGCTGATCCCGCGCCTATCCGATTTTCAGGATCGGCATCCCAGCATCGACGTGCATCTCTCGACCGGCGGTGGTCCACTGGATTTCGAGCGAGAACGCATCACCTTAGCAATCCGACGACTCGACTTTCCGCTGAATCCGAACTGGACGGTAACGACGATTATGGCAGAGGCGGTCGGCCCGGTCATGCGAAGTGACATGGCGGCGCGTTTCGAGGGCGGAAACTACCTGGCGCTCGGCTCGCGGACCCGCCCCGAGGCATGGCGGAAGTGGCTGGCCTCCCGGCCCGACATACCAGAACCACGCGACATCCGTCTCTACGACCATCATTTCATCATGCTGGAGGCCGCTGCCAACGGCTTGGGTGTAGCCCTTTCGCCGCAAATCATCGCCGCAGGCGATATGGCTAGGGGACGACTGTTGGCCCCTGTTGGGTTCGATGCTGACGGGACGTTCTACGGCCTCATCCAACCCAAGGGAAATGGCCCGACAGAGCATGCCAAGGCTTTGGAAAAATGGATCATACAGCAAGCATAACTGGCGCTAAACCGAACCGACTGCTTCCGAGCAATGGAGGTCATTCCCGGTCCGAATTTGAGTCCTCCAATACCGATAGATTACAGTGTTCACTCGTCAGGCTTGCCTATCAGTAAAGGCTAAAGGTATTTTTGATATGTGCCACCCAAGCAAGCCGATGATGTGGCAAAGAGGGGGCCGCGTTGATTGAAGGAATTAAAATCGCCGGATGCGCTAGCTATAGCGTTGAGGGGCAGTGGCTCACCGAGCTTCGAAAAATCAATTTTATCTACGGCGCGAACGGCTCAGGTAAGACCAGCATCTCGCGCGTAATCGCGGACCCGGCAAATCATCCCACCAGTACAATCCGTTGGGCCAATGAACGGCCTCTTGAGTGCCTCGTTTACAACACCGATTTTATGGAGCGAAATTTCCGGTCCAACCTGCCCGGCATTTTTACGCTGGGCGAGCATGACGCAGCCGTGCTGGACCAGATCGACCAAACGCGAAAGAAGATTGCGGAGATCGAGCACGATATCAGCGCGCGAGATATTGTACTCCGCGGCAATGATGGCGCAAGCGGTAAGCTCGGGGACCGCTCCGCACTGCGCGAGAATATCGTGAACGAATGTTGGAAGCTGAAGAACCGCTATGACGCCGATTTCCAGTCCGCCTTCACGGGCGTGCGCGGCTCCAGGGCGCGCTTCTGTGATGAAATCCTAAGCCAGTGGGCGTCCAATCGGGCGACACTTCATCCGCTCGATGACTTGAAGAAGCGGGCAGCCGTCATTTTCGAAAAGGGAATTGCACGGGAAAGCACAATTCGTGTGCCCGATGGTGTCGAGTTAACCCGGCTGGAGGCATTGCCAATCCTCGTGAAAAAAGTCGTCGGTCAAGGCGATGTCGATATCGCCGGTCTGATCGACCGCCTTGGTAACAGTGACTGGGTGAAGCAGGGTATCGACTATTTCGGAAAGAGTACGCCGAAATGCCCATTCTGTCAGCAAGATGTTCACGCCGATCTCGCGAAGCACATCGGCGATTATTTCGACGATGCCTATGATCGCGACATCGCGGATATCGCGCGTCTCGTTACAAGTTACGAAGCAGCGAGCGTCGCCTACCTCCAAGCGCTCAATCAAATATCGCAGGCCAGATCACGCTACCTTGAAGCTGATCAACTGGCTGACCTTGTCGAACGTGTGACCGCGCGACTTGCCCTTAATCAGCAGCATATCGCACGAAAGCAGAAAGAGCCGAGTGCCGTCGTCACGGTGGAGGACAACACTGACCTGTTCGCGGAAGTACGGGCATTTCTCATGGCCGCTAATGCGGCAATCAATGCACACAACCGAGCCGTCGATGATATAGGCAATCAGAAGACGCTGCTCACTAGCGAAATTTGGAAGTACCTACTGGAAGAGGCCAAGAGTGTCCTCAATACCTATCATTCCAGCAAGACGGCAGTAGATGCAGCGATCAACGGTATCGAAGCGAGCCTGATAACCAAGCGCGGCGACCTCGCAACCGCGCGGCAAACGTTGCGCGATCTTGAGAAGGGTATCACGAGCGTTCAGCCCACCGTGACCGAGGTCAATGCGTTGCTGGCCTCATTCGGTTTTCGCGGTTTCAAGCTCGCCACCGCAGGCGATCAGGGCAACCTATATGAGATCGTCCGTCTTGACGGCAGCAACGCCGTTAGGAGTCTGAGCGAAGGTGAGAAGACTTTCGTTACCTTCCTTTATTTTTACCATCTGATCCGCGGCAGCGTTTCGGAATCCGGAATGACTAGCAATCGGGTCATTGTGTTCGACGACCCGATTTCGAGCCTCGACAGCGATATTCTGTTCATCGTCTCCAGCTTGATCAAGCGCGTGTTCGAGTTGTGTCGCACGAAGAATAGCATGATCCGGCAAGTGTTCGTGCTCACCCACAACATTTATTTCCACAAAGAGGTGTCGTTCGATCCCGAGCGGAAGAGAGAACGCCGCACACACGAGACCTTCTGGATCGTCAAGAAGATCGATGATATCTCGACGCTGGAAACCTTCGATCACAACCCAATCAAGACATCCTATGAGTTGCTCTGGTCCGAGGTGTGTAACGAGAACCGTTCCAGCCTCACCATCCAGAACACGCTGCGCCGCATTCTGGAGAACTATTTCAAAATCCTTGGCAACATGGACAAAGACAAGATTATCGAGAAATTCGAAGGCCGTGAAAAGGTAATCTGCGCATCGCTTTTTTCGTGGGTGAACGACGGCTCGCACAGCACGCATGACGATCTCTACGTCTCCACTGATGCCGCCACGGTGGACGCCTATCTCGGCGTCTTTAAACGTATTTTCGAAGAGACCGGGCACACGCAGCATTATCACATGATGATGGGCACGGAACTTGTGCCCATAGCTTCTGTTTCGCCAATCGAAACTGCCTCTCCGGTAGCGAACAGCGGGCAAGATGCGGGATGATCGCTATATCAGATTCAACATATCTGACTCACGCTATCGTTTGGTCGATTGACCTGCGCCTAACGAATGTTGCCTTTCTACGCTTCGTCTTTTCCAACGAACCGGTCGTAAGACTTAGGGGGCTGCGAGAACGCATCCGTTAGTCCTGGTCACTGTAGAGCAGCGAGATAAAAGGAAAGCCTGATGCAATATATGATCGCAGCTATCGGATATGTACACGGCGGCAGAACAGACCCGACTGACGATAATTGGGGGCAGTCACGGTCCACCATAGAGTTGGACCCGGCGAAATTTGGACCTGATGCGCTTGTCGGTCTCGACGCTTTCAGTCATGCGGAAATCATCTTTCTTTTCGACAAAGTCGCTCAGGAGAAGATCGAGACCGGCGCCCGTCATCCTCGCGGGCGACAGGATTGGCCATTAACCGGAATTTTTGCACAACGTGGCAAGAACCGGCCCAATAGACTTGGGGTGACGGTATGCAAAATCCTCACCGTCGAAGGAATGCGCCTCGAAGTCGAAGGGCTCGACGCGATCGATGGTACGCCCATTATCGATGTAAAGCCGGTTATGCGTGAGTTCCTGCCTCGGGAAAACGTCCGCCAGCCAGTATGGGTATCAGAACTGATGGCACAATATTGGTGAAAGAATAGGGAGCTGTTTTTCAGAGAACCTGTACGTTTTTCGAGGGCGTATTCAGGTAATGCTGTAAGCGGCTCTCAAGTGAGCCGACGTGAATTTCGAGCTTGTGCCCATCCGGATCCAGAAAGTAGACCGAGTGTCCCTCGCTCCTGTTCTCTTTCCAGATCACGCTGTTGCTCATCAATATCTCGCTCATGCCTGCGAATGCGTCCTCCGAAACGCTGAAAGCCATATGCGTATAGTCTGCATACGGTGCCTGTCTCACCTAATCGTCGCGAGACAGGCATAACCAGAGGCTGCCAGCTTCGAGATATGCGCCCTCTGCCCAGATTGCGCGTACCCTGAAGCCTAAAATATTCCGATAAAACGTCAGGGATCGCTGGACATCTGCCACGGCCAGAGTGATGTGGTTTAGCCCCAGAACAGTCATGTCTGACCTCATTAAATTGTCGCACGGAAGCATGATCCGCTTTCGAGGCAACGACAACCCGCCTCGGAATGAATGCGAGGGTTACTATATGTCGAGCGATCAATACGTTTTTAAATCCCGTCCACGTATAACTCAGAAAAATCCGGTTGATCGTCCGAAAAAAGGGTAGCAAAAGTTGTTGCGTTTGCGCGAGCCAAACAGTCGGACATTACTCTCCTCATAGCCGATATGTGGATCATTGCACAGTCTTTCGCAAAGCGGCCGTCAACTCAAAGCACAGAAAATCACTGATTTATTTTTGTCCATTCAGTAAACAAAAAATACACCACGGTAGTATTAAGCATATCGCCGTGGCATTCGAAAAACAAAGATCGCTCATTATTTATTTGAGACGTATGAGTGGCATTCGACCTCAGTCGTGAATACGCTGCCATTCGGAAATCGCGATTGTTCCGTCTCCAGTAGCCGATGCTGGAACCTGATAACTGAGACGGTCACCTGTAAGCGTGTAGTCTCGTACCTGCCGCTTGCCTTCCCAGTTCGGATACACAGCCCGTTCGACGTCGAAAACAATTTTGTGGTGAACCGGATCAAGCACGACCTGACCGTAATGCACGCTGTTTCGCAACATCGCATCTCTGAGTTCAGTTGGAGTGCCGGTAGCCTTGTTTCCAGATACAAAATTGGTAGTCTCTACCCGGTAGATTTCAATCGCATACCGTCCCTGACTATCCACCATCATGCGGCCCTGAGGATTATCACCAAAACCGTGCACACGGTGACCGTCACGATAGAGGGTGTCTGCCGCTGTCAACTGCCAGGTTCCTGCGAGCGTGGACATCGGTTCGGCGGCCGCATGAGCTAAAGGCAGTGTCGCGAACATGGCGGAAATCGTCAGAACAGACATATACTTTTTCATGTCGGGTTTCCTTTCAATCAATAATCAATTTGCGAGACGCAGCAGCAATTTGCCGCTGGTCCGTCGGGCTTCGAGATCACGATGTGCCTGAACGACGTCGCCGAGTTCGTAAATCCGAGAAGCAAGCAGGCTAAGTGTGCCGTCTCGTACCCAACCAAAAAGCCGGTCGGTGCGATATCTCAACTCATCCGCTGTTGAAATGAAGTCACCGATCAAAGGGCGCGTCAGGGAAAGTGACCCATACTGTGCCAGCACCATTGGATCGATTGATGCGACCTTACCGCTGGAATGACCATACAACACAAATGTGCCGCGTCGTCGCAAAGCAGATAGACTTACCTTCCATGTGGCTTGTCCAACAGAGTCATAGACGACATGAACCCCGGCAGGGTGTTCAGCCCGCACAGCTGTTTCCATATCCTTCTGATCGTAATGAATAATCTGTTGCGCTCCAGCCTTTCTGGCGAGAGCAGCCTTGGCATCTGTAGAGGTCGTACCGGTCACTGTGACGCCTTTGGCCACTAAAAGCTGAGTCAGAAGCAGGCCCACACCTCCAGCAGCCGCATGCACAAGGGCAATGTCTCCGGTCTTCGCGTGATAACTGTCCTCGGCAAGATATTGAGCCGTAATACCTTGGAGGAGAATTGCCGCAGCAGTTTCATCCGCAATGTCATCGGGGACTGGTACAAGCTTGTGATCCGGGATGACGGCGTAGTCCGCGTATGCGCCCGGATATCCTATCCATGCAACCCGTGTTCCCTTCGGAAAACGCGCTGATGTCACAATCACTCCAACCCCCTCCGATCCTGGTGTGAAGGGGAGTTTGACCTTGGTGATACCGCTGCGCTGATAGATTTCCGTGTAGTTGATACCGGCGTAACGGAGACGGACCAGAGATTGCCCGCTCCTTGCTTCCGGGACGGGAATATTCGCTTCAATAAGGACCTCTGCAGCCCCACATTCATGAACCTGAATGGCACGCATCGAAATCTCCCGTGTTGACGGGTTCAATTGCTACGACCTATTCATTGTTTTGAATAACGCATTATTTTAAACGCATGGTTCAGGTTTTCGAAACTGATGACACCCCGTTCTCTCGATCTTGATGCTTTGCGTGCCTTTGTGACAGCGCAGGACCTTGGGGGCTTCAATCGTGCGGCGATGACGCTCCACAGGTCTCAATCGGCCGTTAGCCAGCAGCTGCGCAAGCTGGAAGACCATACCGGCCAGGCTCTCGTGAGGCGGGATGGTCGTTCCCTCGCGCTGACACCTGCGGGGGAAACTCTTCTTGCCTATGGCCGGCGGCTTCTGAGTCTGAATGATGAAGCCTTAACCGCACTGCAAGGATACGCGCTTGCAGGTCAGGTTCGGTTCGGCGTGGTGGGCGATCTCGCTGAAAGTTGGTTACCCGACACATTGGCTCAGTTTCGTCGCGCACATCCGATGGCTCAACTCGAGGTGTTGGTCGATCGTGCCAGCGCACTGTTTGATGCGTTGGATCGTGGTGCACTGGATCTTGTTCTGGCGTTCGGGGGCGATGGGCGTTCCGACGTGACGCCCTGGCGTCAGTTGCCCCAGAAATGGCTCGGACCGAAAAACTTCAAATTTAACCTGAATACGATTGTTGAGCTGGTTGTTCTGCCAGCTCCGTGTCGCTTTCGGGAGAGTGCGATCAAGCAACTTGAAGCAGCAGGAATTCCCTGGCGGATTGCTTTTACAGGCCGCAGTGTTGCGACACTATGGGCTGCGGTACGCGCTGGCCTGGGTATAACCTTTCGAATGACGGGTGACCTGCCGGAAGATATTTCCATTCTTTCCCTGGCAGAAAGTCTACCCACAGTTGATGGCTTGACCATAAATCTGCATGACGGCGGTCGTGGTGGAAACGCTCTGGCCGTTCAGCTGAAAGAAATGCTTAAAGAAATAGTGGTCTCGGGCAAACACGAATAAGATTTCGGCTGTCGCCGTCATGTCGGACGATCCGAAGCACAAACGAATGATCTCAAGGCGGACGACGTTTGCCAAGCTTGCCTGAGTGACTTTATTCTCAGGTGAGTCTTAAAGGCCAGGCATCTCAGGATGGTCCTGACTGGCGGTTCTTTTCCAAAGGCTTGATGAAGCGCGTGGCGAGCAACAGAGCGCCATGACATAACGCGATACGGTGCTGTCGATGGAAGACACCATCGGTCTCCCATCGACGGTGCTCGCCGACACCGGTTACGCCAGCGGAAAAGTTGTCCGTGAACTGCAAAAAAAAAGCATTGAACCGCTGGTCGCCATTGGACGCCCCCGCGCCCGCAGACCTTACGATTTCCGGCCGTCTCCTGAAGACAAAGAGCCACGGCGGATAACCGAACCCTGGCGCCTCGCCATGAAGGAAAAACTGGACACCACGGAAGCCGGAGACCTTTACAGATTACGAAAACAGACCGTCGAGCCGGTATTCGGGATCATCAAAAGTATCATGGGGTTCAGACGTTTCCACCTGCGGGGGCTTGCAAAAATCACCACCGAATGGACCCTCGTCGCCCTCGCATATAACTGCAAAAGAATAGCGCGTCTCCAGGCCGCATGAAGTCGGTCCAGCCTCGTCATTATCTGCTTAGGAGAACCCCAACCCGACAGGCTGCTAGAGGGAACGGAGGACGCGACTAGAGCGTTCGTTCGCCCCGCTAGAAGGATGCCCATGGACTGTTCATCGTTTGCCCTCCCTCTCGTGACTCCGTCTTCCGCCAGTATTTGTACGACGCGCCTGTATCCGGGGCTACCTATAACTACGATTCCGTACGCTTGAGCACGCATGGACGCGCCCTCTCATATTCCCGTTTTCCATTGAAATAACAGTCATTTGTCCGGATCGTGTGTCTGTTTTCCTTGCCATACGGTCGGAAGAGAGCAACGATGACGGACAGACCCAGCCAGTCCATTGCCCCGGCGTATCGGCCGCCCGAGCCCGAGTTGCGGCTCATCCTGCGACCCGATGCCCCCGACCCGCGCCTGATAGCGCTGGTCCGCCTCATGGCCCGTCGTGCCGCACGGGACTGGTTCCGGTCGCAGCAACAGGAGCAGCGCCGCCGCTCCGGACCGTAAGGGATACCTCACCATGAAGGTCGCGCTCTACGCCCGCTATTCGTCCGACAACCAGCGCGACGCCTCGATCGCCGATCAGCTCCGTGTCTGCCGTAACCACGCGGAGAAACAGGGCTGGAGCATCGTCGAAGAGTATACCGACCACGCCATCTCGGGCGCGTCTTTAATGCGGCCTGGCATCCAGGCGCTGATCGCCGATGCACAGCGCGGGCGCTTTGCTATCGTGTTGGCTGAAGCGATGGACCGCCTGTCCCGCGACCAGGAAGATATCGCCGGCGTCTTCAAGCGCATGAACTATGCCGGCGTGCGGATCGTCACCCTGTCCGAGGGCGAGGTCTCCCACCTTCACGTCGGCCTTAAAGGCACGATGAACGCCCTGTTCCTGAAAGACCTGGCAGAGAAGACCCATCGCGGTCTGCGCGGCCGGGTCGAACTGGGCAAGTCGGGCGGCGGCAATGCCTACGGTTATGATGTCGTGCGCAGGCTCGACGCCAATGGCGAGCCCATCCGGGGCGACCGGACCATCAACGTGGTGGAAGCCGAGGTGGTCCGTCGCATCTTCCGCGACTTCGCGGCCGGACTGGGACCGCGCGCCATTGCCTTCCGTCTCAACGACGAAGGGATCTCCGCGCCGGGCAGTGGTACGTGGGGCTTCTCGACCATCACCGGCAACCGGGCACGCGGCACCGGCATCCTCAATAATGAAATGTACGTGGGCAGGCTGGTGTGGAACCGGCAGCGCTTCATCAAGGATCCCGACACCGGCAAACGCCAGGCCCGCCCCAACCCGGAATCCGAGTGGGTCATCCAGGAGGTGCCGGAGTTGCGGATCGTCGACCAGGATCTGTGGGACGCGGTCAAGGCGCGGCAGGCCAGCGTCAGCGCCAGCCGGGACACGCGCGATACGTCATCGCCCGATCATTTCCGCGAGAAGCGCCGTCCCCGCTATCTCTTCTCCGGCTTGAGCAAATGCGGCTGCTGCGGTGGCGGCTATTCGATGATCTCCGGCACCTTACTCGGCTGCTCGACAGCGCGTAACAAGGGTACCTGCCACAACCGGACCAATATGCGCCGCGAGGAACTGGAGCGACGCGTGCTCGACGCCCTGCGTCACCATCTCATGGATCCGGACCTGTTCGCCGAGTTCTGCACAGCCTTCACAACCGAGATGAACCGGCTGCGCATGGAGGCGTCGGCCGACATCGGCGCGGCTGAGTCAGAACTGAAGAGGGTCGAGCGCGACATCCAGCGGCTGATGGATCTCTATCTTTCCGAAGCCATCTCGATCGAGACGGTCAAGGAGCGCGGCTCCAAGCTCGAAGCCCGCAAGGCAGAACTCAAGGAGTTCCTTGCGACCGCTGAGGCACCTCCTCCCCTGCTCCATCCCCAGATGGCGGAGTTCTACCACCGGCAACTCGCACGCCTGCACGACATGCTGCATTCCGAGTTGGACGAGAAACGCCAGGAGGCGGCCGAGGTAATCCGCTCGCTGATCGAGGCGATCATCCTGACGCCATCCGACAAGGGGCTACAGATCGATGTCCGGGGCGATCTGGCTGGCATTCTGACGATGGCGTCGGGCAGCGGACAAACAAAAAACCCAGCCCGTTTCGGGGCTGGGGTTCGTGATGTGTTCACATCGCAAGTTCAGATGGTTGCGGGGGCAGGATTTGAACCTGCGGCCTTCAGGTTATGAGCCTGACGAGCTACCGGGCTGCTCCACCCCGCGAGGGTGGGGTGTTTTTGTGGGGTGGATCAGGGGACCTGGCGGCGACCGAC
>NZ_VWWA01000025.1:0-10378 GCF_011753235.1 Asaia sp. As-1742
ACGTTCGCACCCGAGTTGACCATGTCGTCTTTCAGACCGACATAGGCACAAGCAAGCTTGTCGCGCATGATACCGGCCGAGATCATGATCCAGGGGCCATGACAGAGACCCGCGACGACCTTGCCCGCGTCATACATCGACTTTACGAAAGACTTGACGCGCGCGTCCTGCCTTACCCGGTCGGGAGCTTCGTGGCCGCCTGTCAGGATGACTGCATCGAAATGTTCGACAACCAGGTCGTCGAACGAGATGTTATCGAGCGACCTCTTGTCCATGGGCACCGTAATGCCGTACTTGCCGGTGACCGGCGCACCGTCTTTGGTCGCGATGCGTACGTCGTCGCCCTCTTCGATGGTACGATAGTATGTATAGACGATATCATGATCCTGAAATCCAGGCCCAGTGATGATGACGAACTTACGACCATTGGACATTGATATTCTCCATTTTATCTATGATGTTTGGTTGGCAGCCTTCACCCTGATGACGAATTCAGGATGGGAAAATGGCCAAGAATGTATGTTTCCGTTGGACTTTGTCGTGCCCTTTGGGATTCATTAGACGAATACGGCCATCAACGTGATGGCGCAGATCCAAGGAGACGACAGATATCGGATCTTCGAGCAGAGGGGCGTAAATTTCCTCGAAAAGCTGAAATCGGAACTTGCACTCCGTATCCTGTCGCCGCATGAACCGTCCCGGACCGAGCTGCTCCATCGGCTCGATCCCGGTTTCAGCGTCGTCGTCTCCCTCATACGGAGCAAGTTTTCGGCCATAGGGATCCGAGATACGCAGCAGATCGAATTTATTGCGCGGATTCTCGACCTCCACGAGATGGAGTGCGTTACCGCGACCTGCCGCCGTCTGATGAAATACTCCACGAGGAATGTAGACGTGCGACCCAGGGGTCACATAGTGAACCGCCCCATCGATGAACGTTGTGGTACCTGTCCCGCCGAGACACAGAAGCACAGTATCCTTGTGCAAATGGCAATGCATCGACGTCGTCTGGGCCGGATCAATTCGTAACTTCCACACGTCATAAATAGAGTCGCAATATACGCGATATTCGTGCCCCCATGGCTTTTTGATGAAATCGTTCAAATATGTGTCTTCTTCGAATTTTTCACTGCCGTTGGTCTGTCGCGCCAACGTATAGCGAATGGCATACATGTCTTGGGAGCATGCCGTTTTTACAACTTGCTGCATGACTTTCTCCGCTTCGGGCAAGATCGAAGTACGAATCAAACACTTTGGCCTACAAGCTATCTGTATACGGATCGGTACGTATTTGCCGGTAATAGATTTTTTGAGGGTGAGGTATCATTTTTCTTATTTCGCTCCGCTCCGTCCTGGTGTCACGACGCATGGAGTGCTCGATTACCCGAAGCAAGATAAGGACAAATCACATTGTAATGCCCGATTGCCGCGAACGGGAAAACTCCCAATCCACTCCATGAGTATTCTGGACGAGACCCGATATTCCCTTTCCCAAATGACTGTCCAAAGTTGGAGTCCAAGGAACCAGTTGGAATCCAAGCTCATTGTCGATCATCGCGTATCGTCCAGATGCAAGCGTGATGCGCTGGCGATAGACACCTGCCACGTTGTCACCCGGCGCGACCGGGTTGAATGTCTTGTCCTCCTGCAGCGCAAACTTTTCCCCCGCAGCCCTTACCTCGCGCTCACGCAGCGTGGACAGCAAGCCACGCTCGAATCTGACACGTTCCCCGTCCCGTTGTGCGAGCCCTTCCCGCACGAGATGATCCGCACGCCGGTGCATTGCATTGCGCACCTCCGCCCCGAAGCCACCACCCAGTTCAGGCGGTTCCTTCGCGACGGCTTGGCGGTCCAGCCATGTGGCTCCCTGCGCCTCTATCTGCTGTTCCAAGGTGAAGTCCGACCTCACCGCCAGCGCGACCCGCTTTTTTCCCTTCGCGTCCTCGAAACGGCGCAATTCGACGATCGCCCCCCTCGGGGCGTCCGTCGTTGCTTCCAGGCTGGGGAAGTGAACGTGATGTGTACGCCCGTCGATCCCATCCACCACCGCGAAAGCCGTGCCCTTCAGTTCATCGTCAAGCCCGCGCCCGACCAGCCTGCCGATGACGGGATGCTCCGTTTCCTCGCTCGCCAGCAGCCACGAAGATTGCGGCCGTTCCACACCCTGCTCGGCAAGACCACGGTGAATCCGCTTGATGATGTCGTTGCGTTGCCCCATCTCGCGCAATGTCGCCTCGGCGTGCTCTTCCAGCGCCCAGCGGCCCGGTTCGATCTGCCGCACCAGCCCCAGTCCTTCCAGACGCCGGAGACGGCCGACCTTGAGCACCTCGAACGTGTCGGGCCGTCGATCCGGTGAGGGACGCATGTCAATGAGTCCATGTTCGCCCGCATCGCGCTGAATCTGCCGATCAAGCTGCGTCCAGCGATCCGCCTCGACCTGACGCTCGACGGCGCGCCGGATCTCGACATCGTTGCGGATCCCAAGTTCGCGGGTCACGAGTTCCTGCGCACGCCCCCGCATGCCTTCGCGGATGTAATCGCGCGCGATCACCAGGTCCTCGCCGTCTTGGGCCTTGCCCCGCACGATGACATGAATGTGGGGATGCTCGGTGTTCCAGTGATCGACGGCCGCCCAGTCGAGCTTCGTGCCAAGATCGTGCTCTGCCTGCATCATCAGGTCGCGCGTGAAGCGCTTCAGATCCTGCATCTCCACCGCATCGTCGGGCGAGACGATGAACCGGAAATGATGACGATCATCGGCGCAACGCTCGGCGAAGGCTTTGGGATCGACCTCGTCCTGCTCCTGGCCGAACAGCTTCGCCTTCTCGCCATCCTGCGTGACACCCTCGCGCCGCAGATACCGGAGATGCGGAGTCAGCGGTGCGGTGCGCGGTCCATGCTTCACCACGCGTGCCTTGATGACCACCCCCCGCGAGCGACTGGTGAGGAAACGGTTGGCATGAGCGCTCGCCACACGGCCGCGCCCGAAGGTCGAGCGACCACCACCGCCCTGCCTCCCTCGTCCCATGCCCCCCGCCCGCTGAGTGGCCGCCAGCGCCTGGGCAATGAAGGGCCGTGCCCGCTGGGCGCCGGGCGAGCGGATGCGACCCGGTCGAACCCGGAAATCGTCGTCTTTTGTCATGGAACCCCCCGCGAGGTGTGCAAAATGGCCGGAAACCGCCAGAAACGGGGAGAAGCAGGCTTCAGAGCGGTCCGCACCTCGCAGAGGGGACCAGAAATCCGCAGAAATCCGCCACAAAACCACCCCCAACCGAGACGCACATCGCGGCTTTTATCCTGCCTATACGCAACCCCCTCCCCCAGCGTCCTTCTGTGCCCATCCAAACCCGGACGCGGCAACGAGACAGGAGCCAGCATGCACCATGCCGTCATGGTCCATCCCTCCAGCCGACCGAAACGAAGAGGTCCGATGGTGAAGCCGGTGGGACGAGGCTCACTCCGGTCGTCATCGTCCCACTCGTTGAAGCCCACACAGGACCGACGAACAGCTTCTCGGTGGAAATGTGCGAGACTGGCGAAGCCTTCGGCAGTTGACGAAGAAATGTCGAAACAGCGTTGTCCCCCATCCGTCGTGCGACCGCAGTCACGTAAGCCCGCGTCTCGTCGGGCAGCGGTCGACCGGTCGCCAGATGCTCGTCATAGCGTCCGGGACCGGCGTTATAGGCGGCCAGAAACCCGGCGTCCCCGTAGCGGTCGTGCAGCCAGCGCAGATAGGCGGCGCCGGCGACGATGTTGTCATGCGGGTCGAAAGGATCGGCACCGAGATTGAGGGCACGGCGCGTATCCATGACGGTGGGATAGCAGCCTGACGAGCCGCCTCCCTTACCAGTGCGTCGAGATCCTGTGCATGGACCGGAACCGGCGAGAGCGCCAGCGCGAGCCCGAACCGGGCAACCGTCAGGGTGCCCCATCGAGAGAAAGCCGGTCTCGACATCACAGATCCTCCGGCATGAGCATGTCCAGCAGTGGATCATCCGGGTGACATTTCGGCGGCGAGAGGGAGAGTTGTGGCAGGACGAACTTCCGTCGCCACGACTCCCATGCCCGGGTCACGGCTCCGATGCCGGGGTAGAGATCGTCCAGCACGTCGTCGGGTCGGGCGCCCAGCAACTCGAACGCCCAGTGGCACACCGCCTCGAGCTTCGCTCCGGTCAGTCCCCGACGCAGGGTGATGCTCTCCTGAATCCAGTCCCGCATCACCAGGCGACGGCTGACGACAGGACGCCGCGCCGCCTTGATGATGACCGGCTCCCACGCATAGGCGACCGGGACATTGCGCTTGAAGGCGGCGAAGCCCTTGACCCAAACCATCCAGCGCGCACCGGTGTCCATGACGAGAGGGGCCAGCGTAGCGATCGACGCCGGTGTCGCGGCGGCATGCAACACCCAGTCGTCATAGGTCGCATCGAGATGTCGGACGAGTGCTGCGTGATCGACTTCGCCCGCGTAGTCCGGCTGTCCGCGATAGAGGTGGGCGCAGTTCACGTAGGGCGGGTCGGCATAGCCGAGCCGGAGACGGGCGAGCGTCATTCCCGGCCTCCCTGACGCCTGGCGGCGCGCGTCCAGACGAGGTTCCAGACGCGTCCGCCACGACCGGCCTGAAACAGGGTGGCGCGGATCGGCTGGGTAAATGAAGGATCATCCAGCAGCACCGAGACATATTCACCAGCGCGTTCCCCGGTACGGGTCCACCCTGCCCCGATCTCCGGTGCTTCGGCATTGTCGCCGAGATGGATGCGATAGTCGGGCCCGTGCTCCGCGTCCGCGTTCTCGGCCCGAACGAAGGTCAGTTCCGCGTCAAGGGCGAGTGTGCGCAGGCGGCCGGCAAAGCCGCTCGCCGTGCGCGTGAAGACACCGATCTGGGTCATGGGTTGAGGGCTTTCCTATGGGGATTGTGAGACGGGTGGCGGCGTCATGGCGTCGCCCGTCCGCAGGTAAACCGGAGTGGCGCGACCGATCACGGTGTCGGCCGAGAGGACGCCGAAATAGCGTCCGTCGAGACTGGCCCGGACCGCCGGGTTCATGACGAAGACCTGCCCCGGCGCGAGATGCTGGCACCCCCGCCACGCCGGTAGCGGACGCCCCTGATGGTCGAGGGCTTTGGCATCACCAACCACCTTTCCGTCGATGGTGACACGCAGGCCGGCGCGACAGACGGTCTGACCGGCGAGTGCTGCAACCGGCTTGAGCAGCGGCACGCCGAAGGGCAGATAGCCGCGCGTCGCCAGCAGCGTCGCGTCGCGCTCGGGCAGATGCAACGCCACGATGTCGCCGACGCGCAGAGCGGCCGTCGGCGTGACTCGATACAGCCCGACCGGCACGCTGGCGGTGGCGTTCCACATCCAGTGTGGCGTGGGCGAGATACCGGTCGTTGCCAGTGTCGTGAGTGCTGCGAAATAGGTGGAGAACAACCAGCCGCGCCGGGTCATGACGCGGTTCTCCGCCAGAGCCACGCCTCATGGCGGGCGCGACAGTAAAGAGGGGGCGGCAGCCCGGCCCGCAGTCGCGCGTCAAGATCGCGCCAGTAATCCGGGCAGACGGGGCGGGGATCGAGCCCCTGCCGTTCGATGCGGGTGATCGTGTCGAGCACCGCGCGAACCGGTCCGTCGCCGGTCTGACGCAGCAGCCGGTCGGCGGCCCCCGTGATCCACGGCAGAACGGCACATGGCTCGGCCGGCGGCATGGCTCGCACAATGTCGATGGACACCGTGACGGCGCCCGTATCGCCGGCAAGCCAGCGCATCAGGGCGAACACGTCGCCCGGCGCGAAGATGACGCGGCGGCGGTAGCGGTCGATCGCGACGCTGGTTTCGGGGGTACCGAAGCGGAGCCAATGTTCGATGCGGGTCTCGATCCAGACCAGTTCGAGCTGCGCGCCGACGGGGGAGCGAAGATCGTTCATGACGGTTCTCCGACGGGAAAGGGAAGGATGGCGGCGAGGCGCTCACGGGCGCGCCGCGCCATGTCCGGGTCGATTTCGCAACCGACATAGCGGCGGCCGGCCAGCCGGCAGGCGACGCCGGCCGCGCCGGACCCGGCGAACCAGTCGCCGACGAGGCCGTCAGGCGGGCAGCTCACGCGCACCAGCAGGTCGAGCAGCGGCACCGGCTTTTCGGTGGGATGGATGGCGCGGCCATGAACGTTCTGGAAACGCTGCACGGAGCGGGCGAGCCGCGGGCCGCCCTCGAGGCTGCGATAGGTGCTGGCCGCAATGACGCCGGTGTGCGGCGGGCGGCGCTTGCGGCGCACCGTCCGCGCCCGGGCGTCGTCCGTCATGGCCACTGCGTTGTAGATGTCCTGCCAGCGGGCGGTCGCGGGATAGAACTGCACGACCAGTTCATGGACGCGCCGGAAGCGGTCGGCGTGAAACACGCTGCCGTTCTGCTTCTCCCAGACGATCTCCTGCGCGTGCCGCAGCCGGGCGGCCCGAAGTCCGTCCTGGTCGCCATGAAGCTGCGCAGGGAACCGAACACCCACAGCGAACCGGACGGCGTGAGGGCGTGTGCCGCCAGCGGCAGCCAGCCCTCGACCCGCCGATCCCACGACAGGGAGGTTTCGCCGTAGGGCGGGTGCGAGGATCAGGTCATACGGCCCCTGCGCCGGCATGAGGTCGCGACAGTCGCCGCAGAGCAGCGTCATGACGATGTCTCCGCAGCGCCCTGCCCGCGTCGTCCGCTCAGGTGGCGGCCACGGCTCTGACGAGGTGGAACAGGAGACGGGAAAAACGGACCGTTCCCGATATTGGTTCGGCGTATGTCGCAGCCCTGCGGCGCGAAGAAGATCGCACGCCATGGGCCATGCATTGGGTCGCGCGCGGTACACATGTACAAAGAGAGTCTATTTAGACTCTTTAGAGAGAGACGATTTGTCATTGTTTTCCAGTCCCTTATCGATGGTTTTCGCACGCGATAGGCGTGGATTCACTGGTCGATAGGCGTGTCCGCACAAAATTATCGACAGGGATATCAACAGACTTATCCACAGACGCATCGAGAGCGGGCCGCAGGCGCACCCGTTCCGGCCAGTTCAGATCGGACAGTTCGATGCGATAACCGGGAAGCGGGTTGCTGCGGGCTATGCGCCGGAGGATCGCCACGAACGCTGTGAGCGTCTGGGTAATTCCTGTCTTGCGGTGCAGATGGGCGACCTCGAAAACCCACCCGTCACGTTGCCGTCCAGCATGGCGGCGTGCGATCAGGTAGAGCAGTCGTTCGAGACCGCTCGTGAGGGTAAAATACGCCGGGTCGAGCGCGAGCACGGCCCTTGGCGTGAGAACCGCTTCGCGCAGCCAGCCGGCGAGACGAATCTGGACGAAGCCGGCGGAGATCCGCCAGTCTTCGATCCACGGCGCGCCGGTCTGCTCATCAGTCCATTCTGACGCGCTCATGACGACATTGGTCCGGCTGAGGCGTTCGAGCCCGTCTGGCAGACGCTCGTAATACCCACCCGAGACGTCCCGCCCCGGAAAGCCGAGGATCTCATACCGTGTGGCCTGTAGGACTGTCGGGATCGAGGCGCCGCAACGCTGCGCCGCGATCATCGTCGATGTTGCCCAGATCAGGATGTCGGCATCCCATATGGTCGCAAGCGCTATCGGAGACGAAACGAGGATGTTCTGACTGCCCTGCCTGAAGCGCAGCGGGGCGTGACGGCGTCCCTTCCCCAACGCGAAGAACGCGTTGGACATGAACAGACGGGGCATGCAGGGGGTCATGATCGCCCCTTTCCGCGCCGTGCGACACCCGCGCGCATGAGGATGTAATTTTTAGAGAAAATAGACTTTGAAAGGCCATTTTCGACCCATGTTTTCAGATCTCCAATTGTATAGGTGACGCGGTTACCAAGCTTGTAGAAGACAGGACCACCGCCAATTGTGCGGTATCGTTCAAGTGTTCTTGGTGAAATACCGAGCCATTCAGCAGCCTGTGGCGTTCGCAAGTGCCGGGCCGGTCTCGGTTGGGGCCTTTTCCTGACCATGACTGTTCTCCACTGAAACAGGACGTGGCGTAACGCCGCGTACCGGGGCGGAGACTGGCGAAAAAAAAGGCCGGGGGTGGTGGACGAAAACAGGGGGCTTCCCAAGGAACCGTCCACCCCATCAGCACGGCAGACAGACTATGTTCAGTGAGCGCCGCGTCGCGTTTACCGACGAGGCAAATCAGAACACCTTATGGAGAAGACTGTATGTTTTCAGCGGGGAGTGCGCGATGTCGTCTGCGGGAATGCACGACGACCATATTGCAGCAAGGCGAGGTATTCGCCGGCGGCAAGTTGCTCCCCAAGCGTCAGCAGGCGTTCGACGCGGGCACGTTGGTGAACATCTTTCCACAGAGAGCCGCTCAGGGACTTCACTTCGGGGTCCGTCAGGGCCGCGATGTCACGCGCCGTGGCGCCGGAACGTTTGGCGGTGAGCGCCTGCAAGGCGTGGGCAAGACGCCTGATTCTATAGCGTGTGGGGCGAAAGACGTTGGGCAACGGACCGCTCCTCCTGCCATACAGATGCTCGATGAAGCGGCGCAAATGATGAAGACGTACCCAACAGGATTCATCAAGAGGAATCACGACAGCGGGTCTGCCGTGGCAGTCATCAGCGATCCATAACCGCAGCGGTCCGGCCCGGTCTCCCATGATGACGTGAAGACCGTCATCGGCGGTTGCGGCACGAATGTGCGGTGTCAGGATCAGGGGTGTAAATGTGGAGGCTGAGTAGATTTCAGGGGCTCGAACCAGCGCGATGATGGCAGAGAGTGCCTCCGCCGCCCAAAGCGCAGGGGCAGCCCACGCAGGGACGGAGGGGTCAACAGGGAAATCGGAGGCCCCACTGACGTGCAAAAGCATCCAGATTGCGCTGGCGGACCGTCTCGTCTGAGTCGGAAAGTCCAGTAAATGCATGGTATCCACGCATATAATCCTGATTCAGGGAGAGGAACTCCTGCGCAAAATCAGGAAGGTCAAGCGTGAACGCCCTGTCCAGAAATCCGGGACTATACCAGTCGGGTCGTGTCTTCATCGTCGGCCAATCTCCTGTCATCACGTGGACGCGTCATCCAAAGATCAATCACAAGCAGCATCTGATCGGTTCGTGTCGGCAAACGTCCGTTGCGCCCGAACAGCGCCAGGGACGCGCTAATTGCGTCGAGAAGGGAATGTTCCGGTCACAAGATCAGCGTCAGGGGCAAGCCGCGCAAAAGAGGCCGCCCCGACGACAGCGGCACCCAACACTCCGAGGATGATCCGCATGAGCGGAGAGGAAATGCCGATCTCGGCCAATCCGGTTGTGGCGAAATATCCCGCAACAGAGGCCGGAAAACAGAAGGCCAGCACGACGGCAAGTTTGATTTCGGGACGCCGGGCCGTCGTCAGCGCTATCCGAAATAGCCATAGTACGAGACTACCAGCAATAATGGAAGGAAGAGCGGCCACCAATCCGGCACCCATGCGATATGTCCAGAAGAAGACGATCAGTCCCGCCATTGTGGGCATGACAATGGATACAAGGCTAAAGAAGACCCAACAGAGCAGTCCGATCCCCAAGACCCACGAGATGAGCCCGATGACAATCATCTCCACCTCCGGCAAACAGTACGGGACATTATAATACGTACTGTTCGGTAGTTATTCCAGAAAAAAACACGTACCCGATATGATCTGGCGGGGATGTTTTGCTCAAACAGGCTTACCAGAAGTGTTCCCCACCTATATGCATGGGACTGCCGTTCCGCCCGGCTCATTCGTCCGAGCGCCGGTGCGTCGCTGCGATCTGCGCTATGACATGCTCCAGTTCGCGCTCGATCTGCCACCGCTCGCGACGGCTCAGGTGAAAGCTGGTCAGTTCGGCGCGCAGCATCTGGATGTGGTCGTGTCGCGTGGTCATCGTCCTGCTCCTTTCGTTTCTCGAAGACAGGACGGACGGCTCATGCCGGGGCGGACCGGGTCAGGGATCGCCGTCAGGCGACCGGCTCGCCGGCGCGTGGGGGAGCCGATTTTGTCTGGTGCGCCCGGCACGGGTGCGCCGGGCAAAATTGGGGGTACCACGCGTCCTTGACGCGGTTCGCCCTCGCGCGTGGCACAATGGGAAGGCTGAGGGAAAGCCTCATGTTCCTCCTGCGTCTCACGTCGGGCGACCAGCGCTGCCGCCCGCGCCCCGGAAGAGCACGTCGGAAAAGAAGCCCCGGGAGGCCCCGCCCGGGGAGACCGGGCGGGGTTGGTGGTGGGGCGCTTACTCCCCGCTCCGGCTGCGGGGCCGGGTCCAGATGAGGGTGTAGCCTTCCCCTTCCTCGTCGGTGAACAGGTTGGCGAAGATCGGGGCGGCGAAGGAGGGATCGTCCAGCTTCAGGCTCAGATAGGTGCGGCCTTC
>NZ_VWWA01000026.1:0-9940 GCF_011753235.1 Asaia sp. As-1742
AAGCGGAAATACAGCCACACCGCATGAGCGATCAGCTCACTCGGAAAACGGTGTCGTTTGTAGCTCACGCATAACGCTCTCATCACCCGCGCCTAACACGCCAAAGTTAACGTGACAGCACCCTTTCCAAATATCAAGGACTTACGAGGGAAATGTAAAGCAAAACTCGGCGCTTTCCCTTTGTACTGACCCGCCAGATCGTGCGATTCTGCGAGGGCTGCGGCGGCGTGGATGGACACGCGTCAGGTTAGGCGAGGAACCCTTGAGCGAAAGTCGGTCATAGACCGGTCGAGTAACCTAAAAGACGCAAGCCGGTACAAGCCCGGCACGCAGCAATCATCGTGGTGGTGATAGGCAGGGGCAGCTTTCGAGCCGCCCTTTGCTTTTCTATGGCGCGACTCGCACCTATGGTGATAACCGTTTTGTTGGCGTCCCGCGCTACGGGTGGCCCTTCAGCGTTATCTACGGCGTTGCAACTGAAGGGTCGCCCGACCTTGGTATGAGGGGTATCTTTGACTCCCTGTCGTGACCGAGCGGTATTTTGAGTTTCCATAATTGGAGGACGACTCGATGCTAGGCACAACCGAAGAGAAGATCGCTGAAGCGATCATCAGGTATCTCGGTACAACTGAAAATGGTTCTGCGACCATCCGCCAGATCAGAGAAAATCTGCCGAAATTCGTCGAGCTCAACGCCTACGACGTGCGGCCATCCAAAACACGGGATGGCGAAAAGATGTGGGAGCAGATTGTGCGCAATGTGGTCTGTCACCGCAATGTGTCAGAGAATACTGTTCATGACGGCATGCTGGTCTATATTCGGCGCGGCCGCCTTACGCTTCCCGATCTAGACGAGTGAGCGCCGCTTGTATTTCGGCTCGGACCATCTGAGCTCGGTCCCGCCGCTGTGCGACTTGTCCCATACAAACCAGACATAGGCAGTCGTGCCGCTCCCTTTCTGAACCGCACCCTTTGGATAGAAGGTAACGCGCTCGCTGAAAACCCAAACGCGGGATGGGGGATGTACCGAGAAGATCGTTCGTTGTCGGTTGCCGACCTCTAGGAAGGCCAGGTGCATAAGGAGGGCGAGCTTCCGGTTGGCAGAGGCTAGGCCTGCTCTGACAAACCCTTCTGCTGCATTGGAGGGCGGGTTCATAATGATGTTGTCGGCGGTGCGACTGGTGTTCAAGAAATCCACCCCGGCCTCGCCGTAACCCCGATCATACAGATCTGAGCCGTGGACGGCATTTCCCGCCTGCTCCAGAACTGTTGCCATGGCGCCATTCCCGCAAGCACTCTCCCAGATATCGCCTTCGAATGCCTCATTATCTATGAGCGCTTCTATGGCCCAGGCTGGTGTAGGAAAAAATCAGCGCCGTTTAGATCAGCAAAACGCTTGGTTGTAGGCTTGTAGCTGCTATTAAGATTGTAGGTCGCATCCATCAATGATCTCCGCCCCAGGCCAAGTGCGGCCAAGTGCGTTTCGTTCACCTGCCCATCGCAGAAAGAACGTGATACTTAGCTCCTAGACACGAAAAAGGGCGGGATTCGGCCCCCGCCTTTGATCAACCACCGAACACCAGAACTGCCGGGTGGCAATGCCAATTGTCCAGCACGCGGGCTTCTGCCTGTACAATCGGTTTTGGTCAACGCAGTTTGATCTTCAGAGAGCGAAGTCATGCCCGATCAGATAGCACAAATCCGATGCATCAATAAGCGGCAGCACCCCAACCCGCACGAACGCATTATCAGTGTTGGAGGTCATTCAGGGGGAAGATCGTGGAAGATTTCAGAGAGCGAAGCGATACTTCAGATCGAGCGTCGGGAATGGGGCTTCTTCGTTAGCGTTGGCGGCCATCCGGTAGCCGTTGTCGTGGCTACCCATAACGGGAGGAAGTATCTTAAGACGGCAGCGGATGGTTATGAGCCGAACAATCTTTTGAGCCTCCCTGAGTGCCTTTGATCATTGCATAGGGCGATTTGAAACCAGCGGGTTCTTGCGACCAGACAAGGGCCTGCTGGGCGGCATGCAGTTCAAGTTTCACCATCTCATCCTTCTCATCGATAAGAGCCTGTTTGGAAAGTCGTTGAAGTGTGATTCAAGCTCTGGATGTGGACGCCAGAGCAGAGGGCCCGAATGGCCGGGATTGCCCGAAAGACGAAACGCTATCCGTCTGACATGACGGATGAGGAATGGGACCGGATCGCGCCGCTGATGCCCGCACCGGGGCGCATGGGTCGTCCACGGGAGGTCGAATTCCGCGAGGTGATCAACGCGGTGCGTTATCTGGTCCGCTCGGGCTGCGGCTGGCGCATGCTGCCGATCCATTTCGGTCACTGGCGTACGGTCTACGGCTGGTTCAGGGAACTGGCTCGACGTTTTCTGTTTCAGACCATCCACGACGTCGAACTAATGCTCGATCGGGAGCGGTCAGGTCGCGAGACGAGCCCGACCGCCGGGGTGATCGACAGCCAGAGCATCAAGGCACCGCATGCGCAAACAAGAGGTTATGAAGCCGGCAAGAAGGTCGTCGGGCGCAAGCGGCATATTGCCGTGGATACAGACGGACGTCTGCTGATGGTCAATCTGACCCCGGCCGACATCTCCGACAGCGCGGGCGCGCAGATGATCCTGGATGCGATCCGCAAGCGCTGGCCTTGGGTAAAGAACCTGTTCGCCGACGGGGCTTACGACCGGCTCCAATTGATGGACAAGGCGGCTTATCTGGACTTCGTCGTCGAAGTCATCCGACGCCGGGACGGAGCGAAGGGCTTCGAAATTCTGCCCCGTCGATGGGTCGTGGAACGGACCTTTGGCCGGATGACCCGCTGGCGACGTCTCGTGCGTGACTATGAGCGTCGTATCGACATCTCACAGGCCATGATCCTCGTCGCCATGGGCGCCAATCTCACACGCAGAAATGCCCATCCGTGAGTTTCCAAACAGGCTCTTAGTCACAGGCAGCATCGGCAGATCAGACATCGGGTTCTCCTTCCGATGACCGTCGAATCACATCATCTCAGTCTCGTAAAGGGTCCTGAGCCTAGTGGTGCATGCGCCTGCGCTGTACAAGATATCATGCTAAGTTTCCGCAACCCTATTCTTCGCGAAGCCTTTATTTGTCTCGCCTGTTTGTTGGCAGGCGCATTAGGCTCCGTTAGCCTCGGGCAGGATCGGTTCTCCGACCTTAGAAATTACCATCTGTATAATCCGTAGCGTTTTCTGAACGGGCGCGAAACGCGTGATATCTTGCCCGCAGATTTGCAGACATTTTTCAATTCATTGCCCGATCTGCCGCTCTACCTTCTTGGGACCGGACCGCTTGCTCCCTATCCGTGCGTGTTTGCAGCGATGCAGGGCCTATGGTCCGGAATACCCGAGACAGAAGGTGACAAGCCAAAGCGCTCAAAGTTCAAGCGCTATCCGATCGGCTACTTCCATATCGATCTGGCCGAGGTTCGAACCGAGGCTGGGCGCCTTTACCTGTTCGTCGCGATCGACAGGACATCGAAATTCGCGTTTGTCGAACTGCATGAAAAGGCGACGCGGCGGGTGGCGGGCGACTTCCTGCGCACGTTGGCGGCTTCTGTGCCGTATCGGATCCACACGGTGCTGACGGATAACGGCACGCATTTCACCGATCCGTCCGGTGACAGCTGGACACCAGACGACATCAAGGCGATGCGTGCCGAAAAAGTCCTGTTCCGCTGCCATTCCTTTGAACTGGCCTGTGCCGATCTAGATATCGAGCACCGCCTGACCAAACCACGTCACCCATGGACGAACGGTCAGGTCGAGCGGATGAATCGGACGATCAAGGAGGCGACCGTCAAACGTTTCTATTACGAGACGCACGACCAGCTCCGGCAGCATCTCGCAGACTTCGTCGCCGCCTATAATTTCGCACGTCGACTGAAGACGCTCCGGGGCCTCACGCCATACGAATTCGTTTGCCAGCAATGGCAGCACGAGCCATCAAGATTCACGCAAAACCCGCACCATCAAAACCCGGGACCAAACATCTAGTAAAGGTATCACAGACTGACTGCCACGATCCCGATTAGTACGACGACAGCCCCCGCGATCCGACGCGCGAGATGGCCCTCGTGAAAGAGCATGCATGCGAGAAGAGAGCCTATAACGATAGATGATTCACGCAGAGGTGCAACGAGCGCCACTGGCACCGTTTGCATGGCGCTGAGTATGAGGATATAGGCCAGAGGGGAAAGCACGGCGACAATAAGAACCGGCATGGCGTTTGTGCGGATAGCAGTCGGAATCCGATGCCGCCGACGCAGTGCGCTTGGCGTTAGCAATATGGCCTGTAGCAGCAGCGTGCCGGTGTAATAACTTATTGGTGCGAGATGCAGCGAATTTACTGAATAACTGTCCCAGAGAGTGTAGCCAGCAATGGTCGCGCCGGTCGCAGCGCCCCATAATACACCCAGAAGCGGGTGGTGACTTGCGCGCTTAAACGGATTCCCTGTGACAACGAGGATTCCTGCTATGATCAGGAAAGCGCCAAGCATTGCGACTGCAGTAAGGTGTTCTCCCATTAGGAGAACCGCGAAGAGCATCGTCAGCAATGGTCCCGTGCCGCGTGCTATCGGATAGACTACGCCTAGCTCTGCACGGTCATATCCGACCTGCAAGATCAGGGAGTATGCGATATGGAGCACCGCCGAGACGGCCGCGCCCAAGGCGAGCCGCCAGTGGAGCACCTGTTGCCCCGTGATCACAAGCGCGACGCAGATTGGCACACACAACAGTGCTGAGGTGCCGGTATAGGTCCAGACGAACAGCAGGGTATCGCCCCGCTTGTATTTCGAAGCCAGGTTCCACATCGCATGGGCGACCGCCGCGACAAGGATTATTGCAACGGTACTCGGCTGCATCATGCAAGATCGGGCAGGTCGATGCCCGCTCGCTCCGCTCTTCTACTACGCTCCGGATCGCGTAAGGCAAGTGCTGCGGCCAGTGCATCGATGACGACGAGTTGGGCCAGTCGGCTACCGGCGGCGGCCATCTGTGCCGGCAGTGGTGCGCCACCGACGACCAGTGCGATGTCTGCAAGGGCCGCCAATGGTGTGCCATACTGATTGGTCAGCGCGATGAGCGATGCTCCGGCGGCAGAAGCTGCATCGGCGACAGCGAGCGTCGTTGGCGTGCGACCCGTCGAACTGACAGCTATGACGACGTCGTCCGGGCCAAGCAGGCGCGTGGCAATCATCGCCGACAAATAATCCGGGATGCCGATGGTCGTCACGCCAAGTGCGCGCAGGCGGAACACCGCGTCGGCGGCAACCGTCGCTGACGGACCCGCGCCAAAGGCGATCACCTGGCGGGCACCCTGGATAAAGGCCACTGCCTTGTCGAGCGCAGTGGTGTCTACGGCTCCACCGAGCGCAGTCAGAGCGTCGGTGCCCGCACGAATGGATGTTTCGAGCACGGCGGCGGTCGTCGCATCCGAAGTGAGCGATTCAGAAGGTGCGAAGAATTCGGCAGTGCCACGAGCGCGAGCGATCTCAATCTTGAGTTCCGTGAAGCCGCCGAACCCGATTGCACGCGCGGCGCGGATGACGCTTGGTGCTGAGACGCCAGCTCGAGCGGCTACCTGCGCAGTCGTGCTGGTGCCGACGAACAAGGGGTCAGTGAGCAGGAGTGCGACCACCTTTTCCTCGCTGGCAGCGAGACCACCACTTCGTGCCTGAATGCTGCCGAGCCATTGGCCCAGCCGCCCCGCAGAATCCGAAATTTTATTACATCCATCGATCATGATGTGTAATATATTACAAAGCACGCCTCGAGCGCACAAGCTCCATGTGCGCAAATGTATTGCGTATGAGCCGAAGGTGTCGCCAGGGAGGTCGTTTTCATGAATACGGATAGGAATACCGCTGTGGCTGTCATAGGCCCCGGGGCTATCGGCACCGTAATCGCGGCGGCGCTGTACGAAGCTGGCCACACTCCGGTGTTATGTGGCCGCACTCTGCGAGAGCATCTGACACTTCAGGACAACGATGGCCTCATCACCGTTCCCGGTCCGGTAAGGACTGATCCCAGGCAAATTGATTGGGACGCTGACCTTGTCTTCCTCGCGGTCAAGGACACGCAAACCGAGGCGGCGGCGGAATGGCTGTCAGTATTGTGTCGCCCGCGGACCATCGTGTGTGTCCTGCAAAACGGGGTGGAACAGGTGGAGCGCGTTGGGCCACACTGTCCGCATGCGCAGGTCATACCTGCCGTTGTGTGGTTTCCTGTTCAGGCACAATCCGATGGCTTGGTACGCTTGCGTGGGGATGTGCGTCTTACCCTGCCAGACATGTCAGCTTCACACCTCGTTGTCGAGGCGTTGCAGGGCACCCGCTGTTCCGTAGACCTGTCCGGGGATTTCCTCTCCCAGTCCTGGCGCAAGCTGCTGCAGAACGCGGCGGCCGGCCTAATGGCTCTTACGCAGCGGCGCTCAGGCATGTTCAGCCGGTCGGACATCGCCAGACTTACGCTCGCTTATCTGCGGGAATGTCTGGCCGTGGCTCACGCCGAGGGCGCTGAACTTGGTGACGAGGTGCCTCAGGCGATCCTCGACAAGTTTCAGGCATCTCCTTCTGACATGAGCACTTCCATTCTTACGGACCGTGAAGCGGGTCGGCCCCTTGAATGGGATATCCGCAACGGTGTCATCCTGCGTCAAGGTCGCGCCCACGGCATTCCGACGCCGATTAGCGACGTCATTGTGCCACTCCTTGCGGCCGCAAGCGATGGTCCAGGCTAATTCCGCGGCTGAAAGATCGAAGAATTATTGTTGAAATCCCAGCCACCCGATTTTGAGGGCTGCGCATGATGACGAACGGGCCCGCGTTATGACTTTAGCTTTGCGTGTTTTGGGATGAGTAAGTCCGCCTGTTTTTTTGGCGGCAGAGATATGAGTATTTCTCCAGCGAGTTTTAGTCCAATCAGCAGACTCACTGAAGAGCCACACACTCGTCTTGATGCCCGGCTTCCGTGTTTTTTATCCAAGAGCGGACCACCCGCTTGCCCCCCCATTCCGGACAAGGAGTTCCGGTGTGGGTTTTGTCAGGTTGACGAGGGTGCGCTGATTTTGTGAATTCTTCCCGGAGCGAAGGGAGTGATCGATGTCGTTGTATAAAGGCTTCCGTTATCCTGGTGAGGTGATCACCCACGCGGTGTAGCTGTATCATGGCTTTTCGCTCTCGCTGCGCGATGTCGAGACGATCCTTGCGACGCGGGAGATCGAGGTCGCCTATGAGAGCATCCGGGCCTGGAACGACCGCTTCGGGCTGGTCTATGTGAAAAGCCCCAAGCGCAAGAGAGCGAGGCCCGGCGACAAATGACATCTCGACGAGGTCTTCGTGCGGAGCAAGGGAGTGATCCATTATTTCTGGCGTACCGTGGATCAGGAGGGCAACACGCTGGACGTTCTCCTTCAGTGGCGCCGTAGCAAGAAAGCGGCGGTGCGCTTCTTTCGTAAGCTGCTCAAGAGGCTCCACTACGTTCCACGCGTTATGGTTACCGATAAATGCCCCAGCTATGGCGCCGCAAGGAAAGAACTGCTGAGAAGCGTCGAACACCGGCAAAGCCGATACCTGAACAATCGGGTCGAGATGTCGCATTAGCCAACCCGGCAGAGGGAACGACGGATGCGCCGGTTTCGCTCACCACGCCAGGCCCAGTGCTTTCTCGCCCGCCACGTTTTCATCCATGGCCGTTTCCAGCTTCGCCGTCATCGCCTCTCCGCCGCCGATTACCGGATCGCCAGAGCCGCCGCTTTCACCGATTGGCAGGCTATCGCCCAGATTGCGTCCGCAGCTTGAAACCAATGTCCTCGGTCCGGGCCTTGTCCAACTCTACATCCCTAACCTGACAAAACCATTACAGTGAAAGATGAATGGCAACAGATATCCTGGCGAGAAAGCTATCTCGCCAGATCGACAGTTTATGCCGTAGAGATCTAACCCGAGCAGGCAGTCGCGCGTTTAAGGCGCCAGGTATTGTAGACTACGAAATCTTCGCGATAGGCGGTTTAGAAGGCCGGAGCGTCACCCCAAGATCCGAAATGGATAGTTTGGCTTCAGGATATACGGCCGTTGCCAACTCTAACGCCTCGATGAAACCCGAACGGAAGTCCCGCAGACGAGCATATCCGGTCCCGAATTGAGTGTGGAGGGATATCCAGGAAATATTGACGTCGCCTTTTAAAGCGTGAAGCCGATACGAGAGCCAGATATAAATATCTATGACCAAGCTCCGCGGGCCAATTGCACGCAGAGCTGTCTCGTTTAAAGGTAGAGGACGTTCCGAAAGTGCGTTATAAAACTCTTCATTCAACAAAACCCGATCCTGCCAAAGAGACGGCTGATCACTTAACACGTCAGACATCGTGATTGATCCCTCAACGAAACCACCCTTGCGCATAACTTCCTTACTACTGTCACCGGAAAAGAAAGTTAGATTGCAGGCTGAAATTCGGCTCGCCTGCTCGTTCACAGCTTTATAGGTCTTACCACCAATTGAGAGCCCCATACTTCCAAGCCAGACCCTCATTGAGCGCCCTAATTCTATCTCGCGACTTTTCTTTCGAATGGCTTCGCTTTGCAAGAAAAGCAAGATGAACCGAGCATATGAGCCATATGGGACGCCGAAATTTCCCCCATCCCGATTAACACCACCCTGGATTAGTAGGGTAAGATTGTGACCCTCCTTGCGCCAGACACTGTCTTTGACCGGCTTATGAGGTAAGCACGTTAGAGCGAACCCCGAGAAGGTAAATCCAAGCTTGTCGCGCTCTTCACTGATAACCTGGAAAGCGGCTTCGACGAGAGCCCGCTCATGCTTCGTCGAGGCTAGCGCACGCGCAGCGTCAATGCCTTGCTCAACAATCAGTTTGTGCACGCTTACCATGTCACCATCATCTCAGAACCGTTTGACAAAATCAATTTGGACTTTGGTCGCGGTACTATTAGAAAAATTATTAGATATCTATTAGATTAGGCGACCAGAGTCCAAGGGATAACCCGAGTCGGAGCGACCAGGGTCCAAATTATAGGCGACCAAAGTCCAGTGGGTATTTGTGTATATGTGGATAAGCGGTGTCCGTCCGGGATATGGGCTGGGAGCAGGCTGGCGCGACCAAAGTCCACACTCTAGAGGCGTTTTGCAGATTGCTTCGTAGGAACGCTACTCTCAAATGGGACCCTGCCGCTCTGAATGGCTGATATGTGGACTCTGGTCGCGGGTGTGCCTTCGACCTTATTGCGTTGCATGTCCCACGTTCGAAGCTCTTTGCGGGAAGAGTCTCACCATGCGTGAATGCAATCGCTTTCTACGGTCAGTCGCGCCGGGGCGTTTGGTATGCCCACGCCACACCTTATTTTGATAGGCATGACGTCGCAGAGCGCGACCAAGGTCCACATTTTGGTCGCGCGTGGACTTTGGTCGCGCCAGCCCTAGGCTCATGACCTGATAATTCATTGAATTGAACGGTGTTCCGTGTTTTACAGACTTACCGATGGAGGTAAGTCTGTGAGTGGCGTGTTTTTGCGGTTTGAGAGGCAGATGGAGCGGATTGAGCCATTTTTCCCTCTGGCGCACGGAGTGCCACACGTGGTGACCGGCGCGTTCTGCGCGGGATCGTTTATGTGATCCGCAACGGCGTTCAGTGGAAGGATGCCCCGAAAGCGTATGGTCAGCACAAGACTTTGTATAATCGCTTCATCCGGTGGCGCCGCCTGGGTGTCTTCCACCGGATTTTCTTCGTGCTGAAAGAGCAGGCTGATCGTTCGAAACGCCTGATGATCTAGATGTTTGGTCCCGGGTTTTGATGGTGCGGGTTTTGCGTGAATCTTGATGGCTCGTGCTGCCATTGCTGGCAAACGAATTCGTATGGCGTGAGGCCCCGGAGCGTCTTCAGTCGACGTGCGAA
>NZ_VWWA01000027.1:0-8026 GCF_011753235.1 Asaia sp. As-1742
GCGGCGCCTGGTCCGCGACTACGAAAAGCGCCTCGACGTCTCCGGCGCCATGATCGACATTGCCATGGGCAGCCTCCTGCTCCGCCGCATCAGCCATCCATAGACATTCTCAAACGGGCTCTAAGACCCCTGCCATCATGCCGCATAAGCCTTCCGATGCAGCATTGATTCTCGTATTAGTTAACATTGTGATTAGAATAGGATAAGCTAATATTGGAAAGACGTCTGAATAAATAGATAAGAATTATCTTCTGTGTTCAGAGTATGTGCGAGATTTGGCGATCGTATCGATAACGCAGCGTAGTTTGAGCGGCATAAAACGTGTGGTTGGCCATACTGCATACGTATCAAAGCGGGGCATTGAGAAATTGGAAAGAAGCCGGAGCAGGCGCCCGCTTTCTATGTAATCGTGCGCAAGCCAATCGGGAAGGCATGCAACACCAGCTCCGGCCAAAGTAGCGTCGGCAATTGCATCATAACTATCGAACTGGAAGCGCGGGCTGATGTCTGCTTTTTTTTTCTCTCCGTCGGAAAGAAAAAAAGTCCAAGGGAAGATTTCTCCCTTGTGCAAGTAAGCCAATGTCTGATGTTGCCTGAGATCGTCAATATCTCGCGGGATAGCGCTATTTTTCAAGTAAGTGGGAGACGCACAAACGACTTTTCCTTGAGTCGCCACGACTCTTACATCGA
Source organism: Asaia sp. As-1742 (assembly GCF_011753235.1). Lineage (NCBI taxonomy): Bacteria > Pseudomonadati > Pseudomonadota > Alphaproteobacteria > Acetobacterales > Acetobacteraceae > Asaia > Asaia sp. As-1742. Next base: position 691 of record NZ_VWWA01000027.1, read on the forward strand.
GACCCATGTCAATGCCCGGTGAGTGATTGCGGATAGCAAGATCATATCGGTCACCAATAAGGTCCACCGTATGATCGCTAAAATGAAGATCCAGTTTGAGCTGGGGGTATTGCGCCGCGAAATTCACCAGAATGGGCGCAACGCAATGACGACCAAAAAGGAGAGGCATGGTGATACGCAATTTTCCGGCTATCTTATGCCTTCCTGATTCCAGAAGCTCAGCCCCTTCTTTAAGTTCATGAACAGCGCGCAGGCAGCGTTCGTAATAGATCAGGCCGTCCTCCGTGAGGCTGACAGTGCGTGTCGTGCGATGGAAAAGCCGGACACCAAGGCGCTCTTCAAGTCGAGCAATCGTTTTGCCAACGGCGGATCGTGAGAGCGCCAGATGGGATCCGGCGACTGAGAAACTGCCAGCTTTTATCACTTTAATAAATACGTCCACACCGTCAAAACGATCTCTCATGGAATGCTTGTCTCCTCTTCTTTTGGCGATCTGCAAGCTACATAATGTAGCGAATATATCCCCAATAGTGATAATAAAATATCTTACGGTTCTCTGAAATCTACAATATGATTTTTGTTGATTGAATTGTCGACCTCATTGAGGGTGGGTCAAGAGTCATCTTGCCCGAACGGTCGCACGACAAAGGAGAGAACTGATGGCAAGTAGCGCCCAAGGTTACCTTATAGGCAACTTTACGGTGACGGATCCGGAACTGATGACCCAGTACAGCCAGCAGGCGGGGCCATTAGCACAGGCATATGGTGGCGAAGTGATGGTTGCTGCGTCCGGTTTCGCGACGGTGGAAGGCCAAGCCCAGTCAACGTTGATCGTGATTCGTTTTCCGAGTCTGGCCAAAGCCGAAGCGTTTTATCACGACCCGGCTTACGCGCCGGTGAAGGCCTTGCGGGTCAAGGCAACAACAGGCGGCTTCCTGACGCTTGTACCAGGCCCACCGGTCAAATTTTAAAAGCGAGAACGTTTATGGGCATTCTTCGTAAAACATTTCGACTGAACGCAGAAACTCAGATTCCAGCAGTTGGCTTCGGGACGTATTTGATCGACGAGGCTGATGTCTCCAGCGCAGTTCATACGGCTATTGGCGCTGGGTACCGGCATATCGATACGGCAGCGGTCTATCGGAACGAAGCCGGCGTCGGTCGTGGCATCAAGGCTGCGATCGCCGATCATGGACTTACACGAGAAGAAATTTTCGTGACGACGAAACTCTGGCCCGGTGCCGCAGAGTGGGGCGAAACACCCAAGACATACGCAGAGACGTTCACAGCATTCGATGAGAGCGTTAAACGTTTGGGGCTCGACTATATCGACCTCTACCTGATCCATTCTCCTCACGGTGGAGCGCGTCGTGTCGAAGAGTGGCGTGCGCTTATCGATCTCAAGAAGGCTGGCAAAGTACGGAGCGTCGGTGTCAGCAATTTCACCGAGGCTCATATCAATGAAATAAAGGCTGCTGGTCTGGCGCTTCCCGAAGCAAACCAGATCGAGCTGCATCCCTGGTCGCAAAAGCCTGACCTGGTGGGCTATATGCACGAGCACACGATTGCGCCGATCGCCTATAGCAGCCTTGCTCCGCTTTCCACATGGAGAGCCGGTCAGGAGAGCGCCAAACCTGAGGCCGAAAAGAAGGCAGATGGTGTCTTCGCAACGATGGCCGCAAAATACGGTGTCACGGAAGCACAGTTGCTCCTCCATTGGGGCGTGCAAAATGGTTACGCGATCCTGCCGAAAAGCCTGAACCCGGAGCGCATGAAGCAGAACCTCGCTCTCGATGGTTTTGAAATTGATGCCGAGGATATGGACGCCATTCGCAAAATGGATCGTGGCGCGGGCATCGCATGGTCAATGGGTGATCCGACAAAGGTGTCCTGATCAGAAGAGCAACGACGCATGCTTTTAGATCACGACCTTAAATTCTCAATAATCAGTTCTTAACACAACGGAGTTTCCCTCATGAAAATCGCAATCGTTTATGACAGTGGCTACGGTCATACCGCCAAACAGGCACAGGCCGCCGCTGATGGCGTCAATCGTGTCGACGGGGCCGAAGCCATCCTTCTTCCTGTTGCCGAGAACTCCGCTCCTTGGGATCTGCTTCAGGAGTGCGATGCAATTATTTTTGGATCGCCCACCTATAATGGTTCACTGTCGGCACGTCTGAAGAAGTTCATGGAAGATTCGACCGGTCCGGTTTGGACCTCGATGAAGTGGCGGAACAAGATTGCGGCCGGTTTTACCAATTCGGGTGCAATGCACGGCGACAAGCTGAACTCCCTCATCGGCATGGCGCTCTTCGCTGCCCAGCACGGCATGATCTGGGTGGGGCTGGACCTGTTTGCCAGCACCAACCCAGAAGATATGAACCGGCTCGGCGGTTGGCTGGGCGCAATGGCGCAGTCTGATAACGCCTCGCCCGACGTCACCCCGATCAAGAGTGACCTTGGGACGGCCGCTCATCTGGGGCAGCGCATCGCCGAGACCACAAAGCAGTTCATTGCCGGGAAGACCGCCTGAAAGGATAAATCTGGTTCATTCTGTTTTGAAAATAATGATGGACCGGAGTGATGTCACATATTTCTCCTGACGTAATGACTAATTTCGTGAGGTCAGGAGATGGGGGCGGACATGCTTCCCCCCTTGGTAAAGGATACCCAACATGAAAACAGCTTTGGTCACGGGTGCAGGGCGCCGTGAAGGCATCGGTTTTGAGACCGTTCGACAACTGGCGCAGCAGGGAATGCACGTTTTTCTCTCTGCGCGCTCTGTTGAAAAAGCCCACCCACTGGCGCAGATTCTTTGTGATGAAGGCTTGAACGTATCGGCTATACAGCTTGACACCACAGATCTTGAGAGCGTCACGCAAGCTGTACAGCGCATTGCGGAACAGTCTGGAAAGTTGGATGTTCTGGTCAATAATGCGGCCATCATGGCAGTTACCCCAGTCACCGACTTCCGCACAGACCTTGATGTTGTGCGGCAACAGTTTGAATCTAATCTGATGGGCACATGGCGGCTGTCACAGGAGTGTTTTCCGCTTCTGAAGGCCTCTGGTGATGGACGGATCGTCAACGTCTCTAGTGGAGCGGGTTCTTTCTGGGATCCGGATTTTGGCCTAGTGAACAATCCGGGATTTGAAATGAGCAAATTCGGCGACGTTCCCATTGGATCTTATGCCCTGACCAAACTGGCCCTGAACGGTCTGACGATCAAGCTGGCCAAAGACTTCAACAAGGACGGAATTCTTGTCAATTCTGTCTGTCCCGGATTAGTGGCGACCTATCCAAACTCGCCAGGGCGCCCTGTTGAGGATGGCGCGCGCAGCGTCGTTTGGGCCGCCAATATCCCGGCAACTGGTCCGACAGGTTTGTTCTTCCGTGACGGCAAACAACTGCCATGGTGAAATTCCTTAGTCTGACTTCGAACCGACTTTCCAAGGAGTGGTCAGTATGCGTGCATATGAACTGAACGGGGCCAATGGCCGGGCCAGTGTGAGCCTGACAGAACGTCCTGAACCAACGGCTCTGCGTGGGCAGATCCTGATTGAGATGAAGGCCTGGTCTCTCAACTATCGTGACCTTCTGATTATCAACGATAATTATAATGGCCTCCGTCCTAAAGGCGCGTTGGCACTCTCCGATGGGGTCGGCGAAGTTATTTCCGTGGGCCCTGACGTCACGCGCTTTAAAGTCGGCGATCGGGTGAGCCCAACATTTTCCAGCACCTGGATTGCGGGCCCTATGACAGCTGCAGATCCACCAAAATTTCGCGGAGCACTGGTTGACGGAGTGCTCGCGGAGAGGATCGCATGCGATGAACAGCATGCGGTGCGTGTTCCTGATTATCTTTCAGATGCCCAAGCAGCGACCTTGCCTTGTGCGGCGTTGACGGCGTTCAATGCGCTGTTCGGGCCTCGCCCGCTTGTGAGTGGCGAAACTGTTCTCACTTTGGGGACAGGCGGCGTGTCGAGTTTTGCCATTCAGCTTGCCGCCAAAGCTGGAGCCCGTGTCATCTCGACCTCTTCAAGTGATACCAAACTCGAGGAAGCCAGGAAGCTTGGGGCGACTGACCTTATCAACTATCGCACGCATCCCGAATGGCAGCAGGAAGTGTTGCGCCTGACGCATGGTCGTGGCGTGGATCATGTCGTAGAAGTTGGGGGAGGCGGCACCATTGAACGGTCTGTAGCCAGCGTCGCCATTGGTGGACAGGTGCATATGATTGGTGCGCTCTCGACTGGAACGCTCAGCCCCCGAACACTCGTCCCCTGGAAAACTCTCCGTGGGATTATGGTCGGATCCCGCGCCGATCACGAGGCGATGAACCGCATGATGGCGTACCATCAGATCCGACCCGTCATAGGCAAGGTTTTCGCGTTCGATGATGCTTTGGGGGCTTATGGTTGTCTGGAAGAGGCGGCGCATCCCGGAAAAATTGTGATTGAACGATCCCTGGCGTAAAAGTCCATAACGGTTAAAATCAATGCGTTTGAGTCAGGAGTCACATAATATGACGCAATGTCCAATAGTGGCACTCAACAACGGCGTGGACATGCCTCTCCTCGGCTTTGGCGTTTATCAGATGACCAATGCGGCTGAGTGTGAAGCCGCCGTTCTGGAAGCGCTGCGTGTGGGCTATCGCCTGATCGATACGGCCGCTGCTTACGAAAATGAGGAAGCTGTCGGTCGAGCCATCGCTGCAAGCGGTATTCCTCGGAGCGAGATTTTTATCACAACGAAGCTTTGGGTTCAGGATGCGGGCTACGAGGCAGCTAAAGCAGCGTTCCACCGTTCTCTGGCACGTCTGAAACTGGATTATCTCGATCTGTACTTGATCCACCAGCCCTATGGAGATGTGCATGGCTCCTGGCGGGCAATGGAGGAATTGCAGGAAGGTGGCAAGGCCCGTGCGATTGGGGTGAGTAACTTTCATCCGGAGAGGATCATGGACCTGATCGCCTTCAACCGGATCAAGCCCGCGATCAATCAGATCGAGACGCACCCATTTTGCCAGCAGATTGCGACACAGGCATTTTTGGCCGAGAACGGCGTTCAGATCGAATCCTGGGGACCTTTTGCCGAAGGACGCAACAATCTGTTCAGCAACTCCGTGCTGGCGGAGATTGCGTCCCGGCATCATCGCTCCGTTGCTCAGGTCGTGCTGCGCTGGTTGCTGCAACGACAGGTCGTCTCCATCCCGAAGTCGGTCAATGCCGAGCGAATTCGACAAAATTTCTCAGTATTCGATTTTAATCTCGATGACGCGGATATGGCTTCAATCACGAAGCTCGATACGGGGGAAACAGCTTTTACGGATCATCGCGATCCCGAGCGTGTGAAACGGATTGCCAAGATACGCTTTAGTACTTAAAGGCTATGTGCGTTGACGGTTGGACCGCCAACGCACATTTGTACGCTACATAGCGTAGCCAGGCTTTTTGTAGAGTGACGTCGCTTTATCTTGGATGTCAGGTTTATAAACCTGATCATGCCAGTCTAGCGAGGCAATCTCGTCGAAACCAACGGAGACCGCATCGTCCGTATAACCCAGAATCGTGGTAACCTGCTGGGTGATCGCATCTGCCAGACGCTGTTTCTGCTGCTCGGATTTACCTGGCCATAGCTTCACGATGATATGCGGCATTGGGGATTCCTCACCAGGCCTGATTGGCAGGTCCAACTGTAAACTCGTTGATCGTTGTGTCTGCCGGGGCAGAAATCGCAAACAAGACTACGTCGGCAATACGTTCGGGAGGGATAGCATGCTGATCGTAAAGCTTTTGCATGGCTGCAGCTGACCCGGCATCAGAAATGCCGCCGAGCAATTCCGTTTTCACTGCTGCGGGATAAATCGTGGAGGTGCGAATATTGGTGCCCTCCATGGCTGACTCCATACGAAGCACTTCCATAAAATCGCGAACGAACCACTTGGTGCCGCCATAGATCGCGCTGCCAGGGTATGCTTTGAGACCGGCCACTGACGAAACTGCAATGATCTGACCGTGTTTCTGTGCCACAAAATGAGGCATCACGGCGGCAACACCATTCAGAACGCCTTTGATGTTGATATCTACGGCTGCGTTCCATTCGTCTGTCTTCAAGGCGGATACGGGGGCTGTCGGCATCAGACCGGCGTTGAGAAAAACAACATCAAGACGGCCATATTTTTCTTTGGCTAAGTTGACCAAAGCCTCGTTATCGGTCGCCTTTGTTACATTTGTCACAAGGTAGGTCGCTGTGCCGCCCTCGTCTTCGATAGCACTGACAATTTCCTTCAGGCGCTCTTCTCGGCGCGCACCCAGGACAACGTTCGCACCTTGCCGCGCGAGAAGCCGTGCGGTTGCCTCGCCAATGCCCGAAGATGCGCCGGTGATGAGAACAACTTTATCTTTAATCATGATGTTTCACCTGTATAAATATTTGACTTATTGCCCGTACTGGTCGTCAGAGACGTGTTCGAGCCAGTCTACGACTTTACCATTCTCAACTTCCTGAATGGCGATATGGGTCATGGCCGTTTCTGGAGCCGCGCCATGCCAATGCTTTTCACCTGGTTCGAAAAAAACCACGTCGCCAGGGCGGATTTCTTCGACCGGGCCGTCCCATCGCTGAACGCGACCAACGCCTGATGTCACAATAATGGTCTGGCCCAGTGGGTGGGTATGCCAGGCTGTCCGTGCACCCGGTTCAAAGGTCACGTTTGCACCCTGAACACGATCGGGAGCGGCCGGGTTGAAAAGCACATCAACCCGGACAGTGCCAGTGAACCAGTCTCCGGGTCCTTTGAAAGACGGCTTATGACCTACGCGGAAGATTTCCATGATTTTACTTTGCCTTTTTTCACAGATGAAGAGCTAAGCTCAACTAAAAATAATAGTTGCCCCAGCGGTTGACTAGGTAACATTATGTGCATGGGTAAATGAGGAAAATTCATAAATGCTCCCCAACCGCGGTCATAATCCTACCATGGCTCCGATGGTTGCAAATCAACGCAAGCGCCACGGCGCAGCAGTGCATTCATACTATATATGCTTAAATCCGGTTGACAGAGAGCCTGTACGATCTACCTAGAATTTGTTTCACTTTGGGCCTTATGGAAAACGGGCAAAACGGAGAGATGTGACACGACGTGATCTGACAGATCGGGAGCAAGCGCTGATTGGTCCGTGTCTGCCGCCTGAACGTGGATATTAGATGTTTGGTCCCGGGTTTTGATGGTGCAATCTTTTCATCGGAATGGAAGGAAGCACTATGGGCCAGGTTCACCACGGGAGCGCCACGACGACAGCGGCAGTCCGTCGAGCGATACAGCATAGTC
>NZ_VWWA01000028.1:0-7808 GCF_011753235.1 Asaia sp. As-1742
CACTATGCTGTATCGCTCGACGGACTGCCGCTGTCGTCGTGGCGCTCCCGTGGTGAACCTGGCCCATAGTGCTTCCTTCCATTCCGATGAAAAGATTGCACCATCAAAACCCGGGACCAAACACCTAAGGAGCGTTGCCCGGCGATCTGATCGGGTGTCTTGCCACCGAGCTGCAAGTGTGAACGCACGGTGTTGTAGTCGTATTGCCAAGCAGCAAGAACCTCCATGGCGTATGCCAGCGACGTGAACAGGATCTCGTTGAGGCATTCGTCGCGCAATTTCCCGTTGAAGCTCTCGACGTATCCGTTCTGCTGTGGTCTGCCGGGCGCGATATAGTGCCATTCGACCCTTGTCGTCTCGGTCCATTTCAGAATGGCATGTGAGGTGAACTCCGTTCCATTGTTGCTGACGAGCATGAGAGGCTTGCCGTGCCTCATGTCCAGCGCAGTCAATTCCCGCGCGACCCGTCCGCCGGGTAAGGACGTATCGGCCATCAGACAGACGCATTCCCGACTGCAATCATCGATGACAGCCAGAATGCGGAACCGACGACCGCAGATCAGAGCGTCTGAAACAAAATCCAGGCAAACGTTTGACCCCTCTCCCGTTCTCGAAGACGACCTGCAGGACGGCGGGCTCCGGGATGACGGCTCGAACAGCGACGGTTACGCGATGTTCGCGATCAGAGCTATCCCGGAAACTCCAGACCGAGGGATGATCGGTCCATCCGAGCAATTCGCGACCGGCTAGGTCGTGTGCCGTTAGGGGCGGGCCTTTTTCAGAGAGGTAGGTCGGACTGGCGCAGGGCCATGATTCGATCCTGCCCAGCTTGCTGGCGATCAGATCGGAGTCGGGCATGGCCCCTATCCGGATTGCCAGGTCAACATCCTCCCTCGCCAGATCGACGATCCGGTTCTCAGCCTCAAGATGAACGCGCAACTCAGGATACTCTCGCAGAAAATGCGGCAGCATCGGCGCCACCAGCCCGATTACGAAAGTCGTTGCCGCGCTGATTTTCAGAACACCCCGACGAGGTTGCCCCGTTACCCCATCGAGGGCCGCGGTGGCCTCATTCAGATCATCCATGACGCGTCTTGCGTGGATCGGGAGTATGCGCCCGGCTTCGGTCAGTCTGGCACTCAGCCTGAGCCATCACAAAGATTGCCGATTTGGAAGTCTGGATTATCCGCGAAAACGCAACGGATTCGATTTTGCGCAAGATCAAAGCATCTAAATCCTAATCATACTATAATGCCGTGGAATATTTCTCACCTCGAAAGCGCCAGCGAATCTCCGTACACCGCAGACACCCAACAGTACATTTAGACGTAATGGCGTAGGCTGGATTAAGGTAATGAATAATCTTTTGATAAAAATATCTCTGACAAAACAATTTTTTATAATATTCTTGCTGGCTCTTCTTATCATGATCTCCGGAACGGGGATGGCGCTGAAGCATAGTTACGATTTGTATATGGAGGCCAAACAGAAAGAGATAATTGATATTCTGGACTCAACGAAATCAATCATCGACAGATATGTAAGCCAGGAAAGTGCCGGACAGTTGTCTAGGACAGAGGCTCAACAAAAAGCACGCGAGCTGATCTCTGCCATCCGCTTCGATGGTTCGAACTACATTTTCGCTCTCGGCGAAGATGGAACGGTCATATCGGAATCCGATCATAAGTTGGTAGGCACCAACCAGATTCAACGGGTCGATATCAACAAAGAGCCAGTGTTTGCTCCTATGATAAGATCAGCCTTAGCCGGAAGACAAATCTTCCACGAATACTATATGCCTAAGAACGGTGACGGCACCCCGCAGCGAAAAATGAGTTTGGCGATCGCCATACCGCAATGGCACTGGATTATAGGCACGGGTATCTACCTGAAGCAGGCCCGGTCGGACATGATAGGTTATATCATTGGGTTGGCCGCTATATTCCTCCCCTTGCTGGTCGCGTATGTGGCTCTGGCTGTCTGGGTAATTTCGAGACAGAAAGAGCTATTGGCCGGGTTGGCCGATAATATGCACAGTCTCGCCCGGCAGCTCCCAAGGGGTAACGTTCCCGGGCTTGATCGCCCGGACGAAATTGGCGAGATGGCTCGCGCGGTAAAGGTGTTCGAGGAACAAGCTAATGAGAAGAAACGCCTGGAAGCCGAGGCCGAAACCCAACGCAGACGGGCGGAAACAGAGCGCTTGTGCAACGAAGAAGGACGGGCGGCGGCATCCCTGCAACTCACGCTTGTCGTGAAGTCTCTTGCCGAAGGGCTTGGCAAGCTTGCTGACGGCGATCTTTTAGTACGACTGGACACGGAATTTGGTCCGGATCTCGAAGGGGTGCGTGACGATTTCAACACTGCTGTGGCGCGACTACATGACACCATGTCCAGTGTTGCACAGAGCACAGAAAGCGTTCGTGGTGGATCCGGCGAGATTGCCCAGACGACGGACGATCTCGCCCGTCGAACGGAACATCAGGCTGCCAGCCTTGGACAAACAGTCGCAGCCCTGGATCAGATCACGTCGACGGTACGTGCCGCCGCCTCTGCCGCTCAGGATGCATACAAGATAACCGAACAAGCCAACGCCGCCTCGGAAAAATACAACGATGTCGCAAACGCCACCCTCCGAACGATTGAGGAAGCCGAGAATGCGTCGAACCAAATTGTCGGTATCATAGACGTCGTCGATAGCATTGCCTTTCAGACCAATTTGCTAGCTCTAAACGCGGCAGTCGAAGCAGCCCGCGCGGGCGAGGCGGGTCGTGGTTTCAATGTGGTGGCAACGGAGGTACGATCATTGGCTCAGCGTTCCGCTGACGCTGCACGGGAGATCAAAAATCTGATCACGGCGTCGAATACAAAAATCGATGCGGGTGTAAGCATGGTTAAAGAAACAAGCGAAGCTTTCATCGGGATTGGTCAGCTGATTGGCAAAATCAATACACTCGTCTCGCAGATTGCCGATCATGCCCAGGTTCAAGCTACCTCTTTGGGTGAGATAAATTCGACTATGTCGCAGATGGATAGAATGACCCAGCAAAACGCAGCAATGGTCGAACAAAGTTCAGCCGCGAGCCACACATTGGATGCGGAGGCACGGAAGCTCTCTTCACTCGTAAGGCAGTTTTCTTTACGTAGCGCCTCATCAAGTGGCTTATCCACTGCGGCGGCATAGCCTAGTTTACGCCCCAGGGAAGGCAAACACCTACGGATTGAACCGTTACTTTGCTCCGTATTCTATGGACTCTGGTGGGATCGATGCAAAGGTACTGGATGCGCGTCGGGAAACGATGAACCTTCCCTCTGAAGGGCAGTATCTCACCTACCTACCTGAGCATCGCTGATAGTAGACCGTAAGTGTCTTGGACTGCTCCAGATCTGGAGACGATTTTGCGACAAGAGTGAGAGCAAGCCGACCTGAAATCTATGAAAATAATCTTCACCAGGAAGCAGCAGAGATCATGCTGTTGCCCTAGCGTGGGATTCATATCGCGCCCAGGTGCACGCGCAAAGCATCGATAAACACCCGGACCTTGGAGGAAAGGCTCCGATGCGCTGCGTAGACGGCATGTACCTCCACCGTCTCCGCTTCATAGTCGGGGAGCAGTCTAACAAGCCTCCCCTTCTCGATTGAGGGACGTGCCAAAAAGTCAGGTAAACGTCCGACCCCTCTCCCGTTTTCGAGGACGACCTGCAGGACGGCGGGCTCCGGGATGACGGATCGAACATTAACGGACACGCGATGCTCGCACTTCGAGTTATCCGTAAAACGCCAGATCGACGGTTGATCGGTCCACCCAAGCAACTCGTGATTGGTCAAGTCGTGCGGCGTCTGGGGCGTACCCCTTTCCGAGAGATACGCCGGGCTGGCGCAGGCCCATAATTCTATCCTGCCCAGCTTGCTGGCGATCAGGTCAGAGTTGGGCATGGCCCCTATCCGGATTGCCACGTCGACATCCTCCCTCGCCAGATCAACAATCCGGTTCTCAGCCTCAAGATGGACGCGCAACTCAGGATACTCTCGCAAAAAGTGCGGCAGCATTGGCGCCACCAAGCCTATTGCGAATGTCGTTGCCGCGCTGATCTTCAGAACGCCTCGAGGCTGCCCCGTCACACTATCGAGAGCCGCTGTTGCCTCGTTCAGATCGTCTATGACGCGTCTTGCGTGGATCAAGAGTATACGCCCGGCCTCCGTCAATCTGAGGGCATGCGGGACGCGCTCGAACAGCTTCGCCCCGATTTCCCTCTCCAGACGGGACAATGCTCGGCTGAGCGATGATTTGGGCGTTCCCGTGACGCGCGAGGCCGCGCTGAGACTCATGGTCTCCGCGATGCGCAGAAAGCTCCCGAGATCATCTGAGTTCATGGCTTGTGTTCCAGATATAGAACGAGACGTCTACGATGACGTATCTGCCTTGTCCAACCGGAACGGCTTATTGTGCCTCTTCAGTAAGGGGGCCGAGATGTTAAAACCAGTCATTCTGATTACGGGCGCAACCGGACAACAAGGCGGTGCCTCGATCCGCGAGATGCAACGCCGAGGGCACTGGCGCCTACGCGCGCTTGTTCGGGATCTGAAGGCGCCAAAAGCAGTTGCTCTGGCAAAGCTTGGGGTCGAAACCTTCCACGGTGATCTGGAAGACAAATACTCCCTTCGATTGGCTCTTGATGGGGCTGAGGGTGTTTTATCTGTCCAGTCGCCCATGAAGATCGGCCCTGCCGGTGAGGAGCGACAGGGGAAGAGGCTTGCCAGCCTTGCCAAGGAAAGTGGCGTGCGGCACTTTGTGCAGTGCTCCGCAGGCGGGGTTGAGCGACGAAGCGGCGTGCCTCATTTCGAGAGCAAATGGGCGATTGAGCAGCACATTGCGTCACTGAACGTGCCGACTACGGTTCTACGTCCTGCGGCCTTTATGGATAACTTTTCAAGTCTGATCTTTCGGATCACCATGCTCTCCATGATGAAGACCTATCTGAGGCCGGATCAGGCCATGCAGCTTGTCTCGGTGCAGGATGTTGCCTGGTTCGCTGCAGAGGCGTTCGAGAAACCTGATCGGTATCTTGGTCGGGCCATTGAGCTTGCAAGTGACACCGTGACGGCCCGCTCTGCAGCGTTAATTCTGAGGAGTGCCGGAATACGCCCTAGCAGCAGCTTTACGATCCCCTCTGTCATGCGAGCGCGCCTGCCCGAGGACTTTCGTCTGATGTTCGAGTGGATCGCCCGAGACGGCTTCAGAGCTGATATTCTCGCTCTGCGATCCGAGAATCTGGGAATGCTCACACTCGAGGACTGGGCGCTAAAACGCTCAAAAGACAACCGTCGACGCCGGGCGTCGTCTGCCGATCGGATCGGTCGATAACGCGTAGCGAGATAAGACTGCCGATAGGCGAAATTTGGCGGCCTTCCGCTATTTTTCCTAGGTTCAGGACCTATTAATTTATTGAACTGAACGAGAAGTCGTGACTCACAGGCTTACCGATGGAGGGTAGGCCTGTAAGTGATGTGTTTATGCTGTCTGAGCGCCAGATGAAGCGGATTGAACTGTTTTTTTCTCTGGCACACGGAGTGCCACGCGTGAATGACCGGCGTGTTCTGAGCGGGATCGTTTATATTATCCGCAACGGCCTTCAGTGGAGGGATGCTCCGAAAGCGTATGGTCCACACAAGACTTTCTACAACTGCTTTATCCGGTGGAGCCGCCTGGGTGTCTTTGACAGGATCTTTGTCGTCCTGACAGAACAGGTTGGCCGTTCGAAGCGTCTGATGATCGATGCAAGACATCTCAAGGCACACCGGATTTCGGCGTCCCTGCTCAAAAAGGCGCTTTTTTCCGCCATATAGGACGGATAAAAGGCAGCCTGAACACAAAACTTCTTGCCGTGTGCGATGATCAGGGCCAACCTGTCCACCTTCATCTGACTGCTGGACAGGTCAGTGACTTCAGAGGCGTAGACGTGCTTCTGGCAGACCTCCCCGATGAGACAGAAGAGGTCATCGGGGACAGAGTCTACGATAGCAATCAGATCAGGGTATCGCTTGCAGACCAGAACATCACAGCCTGTATTCCGCCGAAGAAGAACTGGAAATCAAGGCCACCTTACAATTGGCACCTGTATAAAAAGCGCCATCTGATCGAAAATATGTTCGCAAAGCTGAAAGACTGGCAACGTGTTGCGACCCGATATGACCGCTGCGCTCATACATTCATGTCCGCAATCCACATCGTAGCAAGCGTCATCTTCTACCTCGAAGAATGAGTCCTGAGCCTAGGAAAAGAACCAGTGGTTGGCGTTCATACCCAGCATGCCCCCTTTACCCGCGCGACGTAGCGCCATTTCCAAGTCGCCGACGCCATAAAAGCTGTCACCGGCGTCCCAGGAAAACGGCACTTCAACCGCAAGCGCTCGCCCGATCGTAGCGTTGGCCAGAAACGGCTTGATGGCAAAGCGGACGTCATCGGGCACATGGGCGGCTGCCAGGCGCTACGATGTATCGGTCCAGCTTTTCGGCAAGTAGAGCACCCGGTCGAGAAAAGCGTGCCCTTCTTGCGTGGCTCATTGCCCAGCAGCGTTTACAGGAAGCGTCCTACAGACACAGCAATCGGCTCCAGCCCAGATACCGGCCGCATCCGATCCTTGACCTATAGCGACAACAGTGCGGAAAGCGCTAACAGTGTCATACCTTACCGCAAACAGGACTGTATCCTGCTCCAACACTCAGGCGATGCCGAGTGAAAAATTCCGACGCTTGTCCACGGATTGTCAGACTTAGAGCATAATCCGACCTGACGGAGTCGTTTTAGGGTTCCCGCCGGGATGGAAATCTGATTCATACCTCCAGACGGGAGGCTGGCATGCATGACCCGAGCCCTGTCCACCGACCTTCGCCAACGCACGCTTACCGCCGTGGCATCCGGAATGAGCTGTCGTGCTGCAGCTTCACGCTTCGGTATTTCTCCGACGAGCGTCATCCGGTGGGTGGCGGAGTGGCGCGCCAGCGGCCGCGACCATGCGCTAACACAGGGCGGTGATCGTCGCTCGCATCGGGTCGAGGCCTGGTCGGACTTCCTGCTTTCCGAAGTCGAGACAAAAGACGATATCTCGCTGATAGAACTGGCGGACAGGCTGGCGACGAGGCACGGCGGGCGTTTCGCACCGAGCACGATCTGGCGTTGCCTTGACCGCCACGCCATGACCGTCAAAAAAACAGCGCACGCCAGCTAGCAGACACGGCCCGACGTCGCGGCACGGCGCGAGGCCTGGTTCGAGGGCCAGCCTGATCTCGATCCCGAGCGCCTGGTCTTCATCGACGAGACCGCCGTTTCCACGAAAATGGCCCGTCTGCGCGGACGCTCAAAGCGCGGCACGCGCTGCCGGGTGCCGGTGCCGCACGGGCATTGGAACACGACGACCTTCATTGGCGGCCTACGCCTGTCGGGCATGACGGCACCGATGATGCTGACCGGGCCGATGACAGGCGAATGGTTCGCGGCGTATGCCCAACAGATATTGGCCCCGAGCCTGACGGCAGGAGATATCGTGATCCTCGACAACCTCCCCGCGCACCGTCGAGGCCCTGCAGGACGCCGTATGCGCCGCTATTGATGACGTCTGCCCAGAACAGGATACCGCGTGCTTCACCGCCGCAGGGTATGAGCCAGATTGATCGGATTATGCTCTAATTGTTTGGTCCCGGGTTTTGATGGTGCGGGTTTTGCGTGAATCTTGATGGCTCGTGCTGCCATTGCTGGCAAACGAATTCGTATGGCGTGAGGCCCCGGAGCGTCTTCAGTCGACGTGCGAAA
>NZ_VWWA01000029.1:0-6420 GCF_011753235.1 Asaia sp. As-1742
GACGCCGAGTTGCCATAGAAGGCTGGCGGTGGTGAACGCCTGATGCAGCGTGCTGGTGGTCACCCCGAAATCCAGTGGGATCGCGACTTTCGGGTACAGGGAGGCGACCGCTACTCCGATTTCGGCATTGTCCCGCGCATAGCGGAATGTCGCGGCCTGGATATCCGGCCGGCGCGTCAGCACCTCGGAGGGAACTGACGGCGGCCGCGCTGGCGGCAGAGGGATGGAAAGATCCGCGCGCGGCGTCAACTGCATGGCCTCGGGTGTCGTCGCGGTCAGGATCGCGAGGGCGTTCTTCATCTCCGTGGCCTGCGCGACAAGGGGCGGGACAGTCTGTTGGGCGGCGGCGAGATTCGCTTCGGCCTGATCCACGTCAGCGTGGCCGCGCGCACCGGCGCGCCATTCATGTGTCACGAGATCACGCTGGCGAGCGACAAGGGCGACGCGGTCCTTCGCGACCTGAAGCCGTGCCAGGGTCGCGCACCAGGTCACATAATCCGCGCCGACTTCCGCCAGAAGGCGCAGGCGCAGCCCGTTGCGCTCGGCCGCCATTTCGGCCTGCGATGCCCGCGCGGCTTCCGTCCGGCGCCGCGTCATCCCGAACAGGTCCAGTTCCCATGAACCGTCGAACCCGAGAGACCAGTAACGGTAATCTCCCGCACTCGCTCTGGGAGGCCACTGGATCGTCTGCGACTGACGTCTTTTCTCGGCGATGCCGCCAAGGCCGATGACGGGTGACGACGCCGCCACTTCGATCCGGATCTGGTCGCGGGCGGCCTCGACGCGTTTCTCTGCGGCGGCGAGGTCATTGTTGCGTGTCAGCGCCTCATGGATGAGGCGGCTCAGTTGCGGGTCGTGGAATCCGGCCCACCAGAGTTCATCCGGAACCGACAGGCTTGGGACGCCGGGCCGGCCCACCCATTGGGGCGGTCCCTCCGCATGGGGCGCGACATAATCCGGCCCGACGGTACAGCCGGTGATGACGATGAGCGCAAGAATGGAGCCCGCGCGCGCCATGTTCATGATCGCTCTCCCGGCCGATCGGCGCCGGCCGGGGGCATGCAGGCCGCGATGACACAGGTTGCGGCCAGCATCAGCGCGAGGTCGGCCAACAGCGTCGAAAAGCCGATGACGATCGATTGGTGCCTCACGAGTGCGCCGACCACCGATCGCGCACGGTGGTCCAGCAGGGCCATATCGGGCGTCGTCCAGGGCAGGGCATTCACGCCATCCCGCGCTGCGAGCGTGCGGTGGTGTGGCTGGAGGCCGGTGCTGGTGAGCAGTTCGCCATAGCGTCCCTCGGCCCGCAGCCGCAGCCCGGTTGCCGCCCACGCGGTCGCGACGGTGCCGGCAAGGCTGCGGGCCATGTTGAAGATGGCGGCGGCATAAAGCCCTTCACTCGGCACCACGTCGCCCACGAACAGCATCAGCAAGGGTAGGAGGATCCATGGCAGGCCGAACCCTTGGAGGATTTGTCCCGCGAGAAAATTGCCGGGAACCCAGCCGCTGGTGACGTCGAGGTCGAGCAGGCAGGCCAGTGCATTCAGTCCGAAGCCCAACACGAAAAAGGTCCGGGCTTCCATCCATCCGTAGCGTAGCGCCACGATGCAGACCGGGTAGGCAACGACCTGTGGCCAGAACACGGCGTCCAGTGCCGGTGCGATCTGCTCCGGCCGGTAGGTGGGGATATCGGCGAGGAAGGCCGGCACCAGACCGCCGGAAAGGACCGATGCGAACTGATAAGGGATGGCGATCAGCGCGCCGAGCAGGGTATTGCGGCGGGTCAGCAACCCGGTCATCAGGATAGGGTGAACGACCCGGCGTCCCCCGAGCCAGAATGCTCCGAGTAGGAGTGCCGCACCCATGATGACGGCGAACAGGGCCAGCGGCGTCTCTGACCAGTGCAGTCGGTTCCCCTGACTGAGGCCGCCGCCAAGGAGAATGGCCCCCACTGAAAACAGGGGGATCACGCGCAGATCGGCGCGCGCGAACAACAGCCAGCGAATGCGCTCGCGCCATAACCCGAGATATCCGCAGACGAACGCAATCAGCCCCAGTGGAACTGCAATCCAGAAGATCGCCGGCGTTCCCCAACGCTCGACGAGCCAGACATCCAGAGATGCGGCGGCCTGAGGTGCCATCGTCGCCGCCGAGGCATAGAGCCCGATCGCCAGCGCGCGCCATGTCGGGGGGAAGGTCCGCAGTTCGGTGATGATCGCGAGCGGAATGATGACTCCGGCGGCAAGCCCCATGCCCGATCGCGCCAGGATCATCACTGCCAGGTCATGTGTCATGGCCGCGATGGCGGATGTGATCGCGAAGAGCGTGATTGCGGGCAGCATAATCCGGCGCAGGGAGAAGATCACGGCGAGCCAGCATCCCAGGCCGACACCGACCGGTTCGAACGCCAGATAACCAGCGGTGAGCCAGGACCCCTCATCCGGGCCGATCCCCAGCGCGCCCTCAATGTCCGGCAGCGACAGCGCGAAGAAGCGCGTCGACATCATGACCATCCAGGCCGCGCAGATACCGCAGCTTCCCGTGAGGAGCTTTATTCGCCTCTCCGATGTCATGGCGCGTCTTCCCGTATGTCGACGAGAGTTCGTACCAAGACGTGTGAGGACATGCCGGGTCGCAGGAGGTCGATGGTCGCCTGGCCTGGCTCGATAACGATCTTGACGGGAAACCTTTGAACGATATGGGTGAAATTGCCGGTGGCGTTGTCGGGTGGCAGCAGGGCTGTCTCGGCGCCCGAGACGGGTCCGATACTATCCACATGCCCGCGAAAGATGGCTCCGGGGAAAGCGTCGATCGTGATCGACGCAGCCTGTCCAACCCGCATATGTGTCAGTTGCACCTCGCGGAAGTTCGCGACGATCCAGACATCTGGCAGTGGCGCGACCCGCGCCACTTGGGTGCCGACACCGACATATTCGCCGACATAGACCACCCGCGCGGTGACCTGACCGGCGACAGGGCTGGCGATCCGCGTGTAGCCGAGGTCGATCGCGGCGAGTTCGCGCGCCGATACGGCTGCCAAGACGTCGTTTTGTGCCTGCACGAGTTTGGCGTGCAGCACGTCCTGAGCCCGCCGGGCCGCATCCACAAGGGCGGCGTCGCGATCCCGCGCGGCCGATAGACGGGCCAGATCGGCATCGGCGATCTCGAGGTCGCGATGGGATGTGCTGCCGTCGGTAATGAGATCGTGCTGACGCCGTCGTTCCAGACGCCGTTGCGCAACATCGGCGTCCGCTATGCGCAGTGCGGCTTCCGCTGCCGCGATCTGCGCCGTCTCCAGGCCGATTTGCCGTTGGACAACCTCCAGCGCCGCTCCGGCCGCGCCCAGCATGGCGTCCTTTTCGGCGAGATGGGCTCGATAATCATCGTCCTGTATTGTCACGAGGATCTGGCCGGCGTGGACCCGGGCATTGTCCGTGGCCGGAACCCGCGTGACGTATCCGGCAACGTGGGCGGAGAGCACGACCGTGTCCGCATGCACGAAGGCGTCATTCGTGCTTTCGCAGTACAGGCAGAGATCGATCGCGTCGCCATGCAGTAGCATCCGGGTCGCGAGGACCGCCCCGGATGCAACAAGGATCAGGCCCAGCGCCACGATCCGCCCCCACCCGGCAGGCAGAATATGCTTCATCAGTCTGAACGGAAGCAGTCGTGCGCGGTGTGTGCCATTGATGCCGGAAAAGCGGGGCAGGACCTATTCTTCCGGCGTTCCGGCGAACACCTCGCCAGCGACCTGCAACGCGGCCAGGGCTGCGGGAACGCCGGCGATAATGCCCGTCTGCACGCAGATATCGGCGATTTCCCGGCGCGTCAGGCCCGCGCGCAGAGCCGAGCCGACACGCAGCCGCAGCACGCCCGCCGCTGTGGCGCCCCGCGCCGCGCACGCGGCGATCATCACCGCTTCCCGCAGCCGCGTATCCAGCCGCGTCTGGCCGTAAACATCGGCGAATTCCCATTCCATGACGAAACGGCCCAGTTCCGGTGCCGTCGTTGCCAGTGAATCCAGGAAAGCGGACGCCGGTACGCCGGTGATCTCCTCGAAGGCACGCTTGCCCTCGGTGAAACGTTCGTCTGACATGTGGTCTGTCTCCGATGATCGTTGAGCTGGCCAAAAAGGCCGTCGTCGCGGCGCAATTCGCTAATGACCGGACGGTAACTAAAATGCGGATATCGGAGGTCATTCGTCAAGCGTATTTGCCGATCGGTCATCTGTCTCGCTACAATGGTCCGCACAGGAAGTGGGAGACAGGGCCAGCATGGTGGAAGATAAGGGATCGGATGCTGGCGTCGTGCGTGCGCCGGAAGAGGTGGGATCAACTCCGCCGCAAAGGAAGCGGCGTCGCCTCGATCCGGAAGACCGTGAGCGTGAGATCATTGATGGTGCCGTCGCGTTCTTCGCCGAGGTCGGATTCGACGGAGGATTGCGCGATCTGGCGAAACGGCTGGGTATCACGCACCAGAATCTCTTCCGCTACTTCCCGACCAAGGAGGCCCTGATCGACCGGGTCTATGAGGAAGTCTATATCGGACGCTGGCAGGTCGAGTGGGAGACATTGCTTGCTGACCGCTCGATCAAACTCGAGCAGCGCCTTACACAGTTCTACCGATCATATCTGCAAGCGATCTTCCGCTATGACTGGGTCAGAATCTTCGTGTTCGCCGGTCTGAAAGGTGTCGGTATTACCCAGCGTTATCTGGAACTGGTCCAGGCAAGGCTCGTCGAGCCATTGGCGCGGGAATTGCGGGTGACGACTGGTCTCCCCGACACCATTGAGGTTCCTTTGCTGCCGGAGGAAACCGAAATGGCCTGGGGGCTGCACGGCGAACTGTTTTATCTGGCGGTTCGTCGTTGGGTCTACGACATGAAAGTTCCCGACGACCTTGACGCAGTTGTTAATCTTGCTGTTGTGAAGTTCCTTTCTGGAGCGCCGAGCGCGATGCGGGTGCTCCATATAGGCACTGTCAAAGCGCTTGCACCCCGGCCTGGGCAACACGCTCGTCCTGCTCGCCGGCTCCCCCGCTGATCCCGATCGCGCCGACGATCCGCTCACCGCGCCGGAGTGGCACCCCGCCAGCGAAGATCATCACGCGTCCGTTGTTCGAGGTGTGAATGCCGAAGAACGGGCCTCCAGGCTGACTGTGTTCGGCAAGGTCAGCCGTGCTCATGTCGAACGCACGGGCTGTGAAGGCCTTGTTGATGGCAATGTCGATTGCACCGATCCGGGCGCCATCCATCCGGGCGTGCGCGACGAGACTTCCGCCGGCATCGACCACGGCGATGTTCATGGGCTGGCCGATCGTCAGGGCTTCGGCCTCGGCGGCGGCGATTACACGTCTGGCGTCTTCAAGGGAACAGGTCATGAGCACCTCCATAAGTGACCGACCGGTAAATAGGGAAAAGGGATGCTTCCGTCAAGCTTGGCGGAGTTCGCATTGTCGTGGACTTGGGAGACGGAATCGTGTGGATGGGGAATAATGTATGTGCGATGAGAGAACGTTATTCGGCCAGTGCCGTCAGTAATGCCTTCCGGGCGAAAGCCACGCGGGGGTGTCGCAGCGCGGTGCGCGCCCATACCAGGTGAAATGCGTTGCGCGGAACGGCTTTCGGTGCCGCGATCTCTCGTAGGGTGCCGGCCTGCCGCTGCTCCCGCGTCAGATAGTCGGGCAGGACCGACCAGCCGATGCCCGCCATAAGCATCGCGCGCAATACGCGCATATCCGGAGCGGTCGCGACAGGGGGCCGATCGACGGCAAGGTCGTTCGCACTCAGCCAGGTGCGAAGCAGCGGGCGTTCGAGATCGTAGGCAATATGCGGCACCACGCGCAGTCCCTCGTTCGGGCCGAGATGATGGATGCGGTCGGCGATGTCCGGGATGGCCACGGCTTGCAGAGTTTCGATTCCGAGTTGCGCCCAGCTCAGGCGTGGATCCTCCGGGAGGGACGCCGTCAGTCCCAGATCCACGGTATCGGACAATAGCCAGTCGTACAAGGCGTCGCGACCGCCGATATGCAGGCGCAGGTCCAGTCCGGCTTCGATCAGGGGTGCAAGACGCGGCGCCACATACTCGCCCAGATACTCCGCTGGCGCCGCGAGATGCAGTGTCCCGGTGAGATCGGCCGACCGTGCCTTCGCCGCCGCCAATGCTGTTTCAGCCCGGTCGAGACTGTCTCCGATTGTCATCGCCAGATCGTCCGCAGCGGCGGTGGGCCTTACACCGCGCGTATGGCGGACGAACAGTGGCCGCCCCAGTTGTGCTTCCAGTGATGCGATATGTTGCGACACGGCCGGCTGGGTCAGCGACAATGCCCGTGCGGCTTCGCTGATCGAACGACATCTGTGGACTTCGACAAAGGTGCGCAGGTGCAGAAGCGACATGGGTTACCTATAACAAAAATTATGGC
>NZ_VWWA01000002.1:0-530687 GCF_011753235.1 Asaia sp. As-1742
CCAGCAGAACCGCCAGATTGCCGATGGCGTCATTGCGCGAGCAGATCCAGACCGAGCGCATGTTCGCGTCCCCACTGCGGAAGCGGTATAGCATCAGGGCGACACCCCCATTGGCCAGCAGCGCCAGGCCGCCGATCAGGCCCATGGTTTCGGCATGCGGCAAGGTGCCTGACCAGGCATGCCAGAGCGTATTGCCCAGCACCCAGACGGCGAAGGCAATCATGGTGGCGCCCTTGAGCAGGGCCGCCCGGCTGCGCCACGCCAGCGCCATGCCCGTGACGGTGAGGCTGATGGCGTAATTGGCGGTATCACCGAAGAAGTCGAGTGCATCCGCCTGCAGGGAAGCGGAACCGGCCATGACGCCGGCGACAATCTCGGTGAGGAAAAATCCGCCGTTGACGATCAGGGCGATCCAGAGTGCCCTGTGCCAGCGACGAGCATCTTGACCGGTCGAGGGAGAGACGGAACTCGGGCAGCAGGAGTCATGACAGCAGGGCATGGTGACACTCTCGTAAAAGACGACGAGCACCCCATATCCACCCTGTGGTCACTACAGGGTCAAGAACTTCATGACGCAGACATATACGATCGGGGAACTTGGACGCCTGACGGACACGAAGGTTGAAACCGTCCGGTACTATGAACGCATCGGATTGCTGCCGCCCCCGCCCCGAAGCAGTGGCAATTACCGCGTTTATGATGGCGCTCATCTGGGGCGTCTGGGCTTTATCCGTCGGGCGCGTGAACTCGGCTTTCCGCTGGATCAGGTGCGGGAGTTGCTGAATCTGGCCGGGCAGGAAGCCCGGTCGTGTGAACAGGTGGACGAACTTGTCCAGGCTCATGTCACGGATATCGAGCGCAGGATTCACGATCTGCAGGCACTCCGACAGGAACTGACGCAGCTTCTTGCGCAATGTCAGCATGGCAAGGTTGCCGAATGCCGGATCATTGAGGCGCTCCAACCACACATAGACGGCCAGACGGCGGCGTAACGTCGGGCTTCCCCATTGCCCGCGGTCCCGGTACGGGATTGACCGCGCGCCGGAAGCCCCCACCCGGGGAGATCGGGGGCGGGGAGTGTGACCTCTCGCCGCATTCCAACCGCGAGACCGGCGGACGAGGGAGCGGTGGTCCCCTTCCTCACCGGTGAACAGGTCGAAACAGCAGTGGCGAAGGAGGGATCGTCCAGCGGGCAACTGGCTGGCCAGCCTTCGTTGGAGCGACGGGTCCATAGGATGCGGCCCGAACCGTTCGCAGCAGGGACGCGGCAGTCGGGGGCGGGTGTCTAGCCGCGATCCGCGCCACCAGCATGGAAGACGGTCGCACCGGGCGAGCGCGATATCCTCCTGTGTCGCACGTTCCCCACTTGTCGGACCGGTCATGCCGGCATCGTCTCTCCATGGGGCTGGCGGGTCCGCACACCATGGCCTCTGTCGGATGGCTGATCTAGCCGAAGACCGGCTGCGCCTCGATCGGCTGGCCGCAACGGCGTTCCAGAACTTTCTTCCCCTGACGGCTGCGCCGTCATTCCTCGCGAGACAAGAAAGTTCCGGCCCTGCCGTCCTCCGCTGCGCTGCGGCCCTGAAGGGTGCTCTGCCGCTCGCCTCCGGCTGGTCGATCGCCATCGAGGCCACGGTGGTCGCGGCCCGATAACAGCATGGAGATACGACAATGGCTAACATCGGTTCCTTCAAGAAGGTGGGCGAAGGCTTCGAAGGCGAAATCGTCACCCTGGCCCTGCAGGCCCGCAACGTCCGCCTGGTGGCGGAAACCAGCCGGGCCAACGACAACGCCCCCAACTACCGCGTCTACCTCGGACGGGTTGAACTCGGGGCCGCATGGACCCGCCGCTCCAACGAAGGCCGCACCTATCTGAGCCTGAAGCTGGACGATCCCTCCTTCGCCGCCCCGATCTTCGCCAACCTGTTCACTGACGAGGAAGGGGAAGGCTACACCCTCATCTGGACCCGGCCCCGCAGCCGGAACGGGGAGTAAGCTCCCCACCACCAACCCCGCCCGGTCTCCCCGGGCGGGGCCTTCCGGGGCTTCTTTTCCCGCGTGATCTTCCGAGCGCGGGCGGCAGTGCTGGTCGCCCGACGTGAGACGCAGGAGGAATAGGGGGCTTTCCTTCAGCCTTCCCATTGTACCATGCGCGAGGGCGCACCGCGTCAAGGACGCGTGGTCCCCCCAATTTTGCCCGACGCACCCTTTGGGCACGCCGAACAAAATCGGTTCCCCCACGCGCCGGCGAGCCGGTCGCCTGCGGCGATCCCTGACCCGGTCCACCCCGGCATGAGCCGTCCGTCCTGTCTTCAAGAAACGAAAGGAACAGGACGATGACCACACATCACGACTACATCCAGATGCTACGCGCTGAACTGACCAGCTTTCACCTGAGCCGTCGCGAGCGCCGACAGATCGAGCGCGAACTCAAGGAGGCGCTTGCCCGGCAGGGTAACGTCGAAGCAGACAGGCCGACACCGCCCCATTGAGGGCGGATAGGGCAGAGTCAAGGATCCCTATTTCTGATCGTCTGCCGGAAGATGATTTTCATCCAGTAATGCCGCCGGCCGCACGCCCAGCGCCTGCGACGCATGCCATAGCGAGAGAAGCGTCACATTCTGGCGTCCGGTCTCGATCCAGCTGATATAGGCGCGGTCCACGCCCATCTGTTCCGCTAGGGCCTCCTGGCTGAGACCGGCGGCGCGTCGCAGGCGCCTCACGTTCGCGCCGAAAAGTCCTCGGATGTCCATCCGCAGGATAGGAACGATTTGTGTATTATCGCGCTACGTATTATAATACACGAAATGCCAAGCGCCTTTTCGTGTGATGCGTCACGGGCATCACGTGATGTCGCGCAAACCGACCTTTCGGCCCGTCTGGCGTCAATATCCCCCGATATAGAAATAATCCCGAGCTTACAGGATATATTCGGGATCACCTTCCTGAGTCTTGGGGACTACCCGTTCCGGTTCTGCACCGGATACTGGGTCGAATCCATGACACATCGGGGGAGGGGGGCGTGCCGACAAACCGGCCGTGGGATGCCGCACCCCTTCGTCGCGCCTTCTCCGGGCTCGACCCTGCCGGTCTCGCCCAGGAATGGCTGCGGCGCAACCCGGCCTACCTGAACGATTATGCAGTAACCATGACGACGGGCAAGGCGGACGCCGAAACATGGCGCGCCTTCGCCCGTCGTTGGGGGTTGCGTTTTCCCTGTCGACCCTGATCTCCCCGCCTGGCTCGCCCCCGCGTTCTGGGATCCGGACATCGCGCCGGAGGTGGCCGTGCGTGGTGACGGGGGTGACATTCTGTCTCGCCTCACACCATACGCGCGGGCACGACATGATGCTCCGGATGGCATCCATCTCGTGCTGGATAGCGCAGCAGGCCCCCTGCGCCTTGTCATTGTCGTCGATCGACAGCCCGACGCACCAGGAACCTGGTTCATCATCGATGACAGGCACCTCATGACCCGTCTGGCCAGCGTTACGCGCTTCGGTCGTCTGCTTGCCGGTCAGACGCCCGGTCCTCTTCCCTCCACCTTGCGCCTGAGTCCCCAGCAGAAACTCCGCCAGATCCGCATGCTCTGCATCGCGGAAGGCCGGCGCATGGGGGTGGCGGTCCGACGGATCGCGGCCGGCATCTACGGCGAGCATATCCTGCGTCTGTCACGCAATGAATGGCGTGCCAGTTCATGGCATCGGGCTTTCTACCGCGATCTCGACGGTGCCGCGTTCTACCAGAACGGCGGTCACATTGCTCTCCTTCAGGGGCTGAAGCAGGGGGGTGACATTTTGGCGGCCTGAACTTTGTCATCCCTCCCCACAGCTCATTCTCCGGCAGCGTCCTCCCATGAGCCGCGACATCCCGCCAGCGGCCCGATCCACCGGGAGAAAGACCCCATGCGTGTTCAGCCGACACTGCCACCGCGCTATCTGCGCACCCCGGATGCGGCCAATTTCGTTGGCCTGTCCATCCGCACCCTCGAAAAACACCGGAGTTGCGGCACCGGTCCGCTCTACCGCCAGCTTGGCGGCCGGATCGTCTACGCCGTCGAAGACCTGTGCGCCTGGGCCGACCTGAACGTCCGGCTCTCCACCGGGGACGGTGGCGGCATCCCGATGCCGTCCGACCCCCGCGCCTATATCATCCGCCTGCAGGCGAAGGCCCGCAAGGCGCAGCGGAGTGCCGGACGATGATGCCGGCCGCCGACAGCTGGCGCCAGCCCGATCGGCGCTTCGTGGTCACGGGGTCGGCACGCCCCCGCGATATCCGCGATCTGATGGGGCGTCCGTTTTTCGCATTGGGAAAAACGCCGCGCCTTACCCCGATTGATTACCAGGCACGACATATCGCGATCATGGTGCGGGCTGAAAATGCTGGCGGTATGGCGACCGTCTGGGACGTCGACGTCCTGATCTGGCTGACCGGGCAGATCGTCGATGCGCTGAACCATGGACTGTGGGTGTCACGCCATGTGCGCTTCACACCCTGGCGTCTGTTTCAGGATCTGGGCTGGGCGACGGGCGCGCATGAATATGATCGCCTCCACGGCGCGCTCGCGCGTCTGTCGGCGACAACAGTCATGACGAATATCCGTCAGGGCACTGACTGGCGGCAGAGGCCGTTCACCTGGATCAGTGATGTCCGGATATCCCGTGATGATGGCGTGGCCCTGACGCTGCCGGACTGGCTGATGGAAGCCGCCTGCGATCGCTCGCGCGTGCTGAGCGTTGATCCCGCCTATTTTTGCCTTCGTGGCGGTCTGGAGCGATGGCTTTACCGCCTGGCGCGTCGGCATGCCGGACGGCAGAAGGATGGGTGGCGCTTCGATCTGGCAGAGTTGCACGCGCGCTCAGGCAGCCTGACCCGGCGTCGCGATTTCATCGCGAAAATCCGCGCCATTGTCGTCAGCCAGATCATCCCCGGTTATGCGTTTCGCGTCATTTCTGGCGGAAAACTGGGGATTTTATGCGCTGTTCCAACGAGTCAATCCACCGAGTGTGTGGATAACGATGTGAAACATGTCGTTGGATCAACGGCGCATCATATCGTGGGAGCGACGGCGGATTTATCGTGGGATCATTGGCGAAAATCGGCGCAACGTGTTGTTTTTAAAAGCGGAATTAGCCCTGTAACTTATATAACTAATATAATAACTTATTATGTAGGAGATTCCGGTCTTCCGGCTTCCCTTACGGCAGCCCGATCGGGGCATGAAAAAAAGGCTCGGGAAGCGGTCGCGGATCGCTTGGTCGGTGTCCCATGACCGCCCGCTCCTTCCGGCTGGACGATGCTGTGCTGACCACGGTCGAACTGACCTGGATCGAGAAGCGCATCGAGCACTGGATCCGGTTCGGACATCCCGTCGAGGATCGCATTCTGGATCGCAGGCGCAGGCTGATGAGCTTCACGCCGGACAGCGTGTTCGCGTTCATCCGCTGGGCTGCCAATGATTTCGGGACCGTGGTGTCCTGCATCGACATCGTGCGGGCCGTGGGCGTTCAGGAAGCCTGCCAGACCGTGCCCTTCGTGCGCCCCGGCGGCGAGAGCCTGTTGCGCCAGAGTGGCTGGCCAAAGGTGCGGCGCGTGCTGGAGGCCATCGACGGCGTGGAGGCGCTGGGGATCGATCCCGCCGTCGCCTGTCCCGATCATTGGCGGCATCTGCATCATCGTCTCACGGCAGCGCAGGAACCGCGTCCCTACACGTCAGAGCGCCATGAGGCATGGCTGCGCAGGAGGGCCATGTCATGACGCGGCGCGGCTGGTTTTTCACCACGTATTTCGCCGTGCTCGGCATGGGCGCCTCGCTGGCGTTTCATCCCGCCCCGCGCTGGGTCTGGAACGAGACGGCCAGCGTGCCGATCGGGTTGTATCGCCTCCAGCCCACCGTGCCGGTCCGTGTCGGCGACATCGTCGCCATCCGCCTGCCGGAGCGCGAAGCGACGCTGCTGGCCACACGCGGCTACCTGCCGTTCGGTGTGCCGCTGCTCAAGCCTGTGGCAGCGCTGGCGGGGCAAAGTGTCTGTCGCATCGGCGTCCACCTCACCATCGACGGCAAACCTGTTGGCGACGCGAAGACCGTCGATCATCGGGGCCGCAAGCTGCCGGTCTGGCAGGGCTGTCAGCATCTCGGGCCGGGGCAGGTGTTCGTCATGAACGCCGCTGTGCCGACCAGTCTGGACGGGCGGTATTTCGGCGTCCTGTCGATGGACACCGTCATCGGGCGTGCCGTGCCGGTTCATGTCCGCATGGGCGAGGCGGAGTCACCATCGCCACATTTCGATCCCCTCCCGGATCTGCGCGATCCGGTGCGGGAACGGCCGCTTCTGGGACCGCCCATGATGCCCATGAAACAGAGCGAACCGCCGATCGAATGACGATCGTAAGGCACACGGTTTTCCCATCACCCCTATCATTTCCGAAAGGATTTTTCTCATGAGCCAGATTGGATTTTTTACCCGCACCGCCGATGGTTTCGCCGGGCGGGTGCGCACCCTGTCGCTGGACGCCGAACTGACCTTCGTGCCAGCGGAAAACAATGGCGCGGAGCATGCGCCGGATTATCGCATCCATCTCGGTGACGGGGATTCCGGACCGGAGATCGGTGCCGGTTGGACCCGCACTGGGGAGCGCGCCGGCGAATATATTTCCATCGTCCTAGATGACCCCAGTTTCATACAGCCGGTCCGGGCCACGCTGTTTCAGGCCGGCCGCGGTGGGCGCGAATGGCAACTGGTGTGGAACCGGCCCACGAAACGTCCGGGAGGCCGGGAATGAGTGCCCGGTTTTTCCTGTCCGCCGGCATGCTGGCCGTGCTCGCGCTGCCACTCTCGCACGCCTCTGTCCACGGGCAGGATTGGGACGATCTGGTGCGACAGGCGGCGAAGGAAAATGCGATCCCGGCGACGTGGGTGCGGGCGGTCCTCCATGCCGAAAGTGCCGGTGATCCACATGCTGTTTCCGGTGCGGGTGCGATGGGCCTGATGCAGCTCATGCCGGGCACCTGGAAGGAGGTCCGGCGCACGCTCAATCTGGGCGCTGATCCCTTCGATCCGCACGACAATATCGCCGCCGGGGCAGCCTATCTGCGATGGCTGCACGACCGTTATGGCGATGTGGGATTTCTTGCCGCCTACAATGCCGGTCCCGGTCGTTATGACGAGCATCTCGCATCCGGTCGGCCACTGCCAGGCGAGACGATTTCCTACGTGGAATTCGTCACACGGCTGATGAAAAACCGATCGTCTGACCTTCATCTTCCCGTTTCTTTTTTGTCCTTTTCGGTTCGCTCCTGGGTGACGGCCGCGCTCTTCGTTTCAGGCCAGTCCGATGCGTTTCGGACGACCACTTCACGTCATGTCGTTGCTCCCGAGAACCTCTTCGCAGGGCATGTCGGGGAGAGGTCCGGCATGGTCCCGCTGGGAGGATCGGATCAGGTCCAGTGAGGCGTGAAACCCCCGGAAAATCAACAGAGAAGGGAGGGCTGGATAAAAGGCCGCACATCGCGGCTCGGTTGGGGTGGCTGTTTTCCGGGGTTTTTGAAGTCTTGTCGCGAGGTGCGTGGATTTTCTGAACCTCGCGACACAGTGTCATCTCTTTGATCCGGCGCG
Source organism: Asaia sp. As-1742 (assembly GCF_011753235.1). Taxonomy (NCBI): domain Bacteria; kingdom Pseudomonadati; phylum Pseudomonadota; class Alphaproteobacteria; order Acetobacterales; family Acetobacteraceae; genus Asaia; species Asaia sp. As-1742. Next base: position 7,617 of record NZ_VWWA01000002.1, read on the forward strand.
ATCTTTCGCGCGGTGCAGGACATTTTTCATGAACAGGGATGAGGACTTCCGGGTCCGACCAGGGCGCATCCGCTCCACCCGCGCCCGGCAGGCGCGGCCTTTCGTGACGCAGGTGCTGGCGTCGGTGCAGCAGGCTGGTGGCAGGGTGTCCCGCGCGGGGAAAATCACCTCTGGCCACCGTTCCAGTTTCGGGCGCGGGAGGGCCGCCGCCCATGCCGCGAACCGCCTGCTGACCAGTCGTTCGCGGGGCGTCGTGATCAAGGCCCGCGTCGTGCGGCATGCCCCGCGCGCCACACCCTTGGCAGCACACCTGCGGTATCTCCGTCGGGAGGGCGTGACGCGGGACGGGGAGGACGCGCGCCTGTTCGACAAGGACAGCGACGACATCCGCGCCTCGGACTTCGCCGAACGCTGCGACGGCGATCGTCATCATTTCCGCTTTATCGTCTCTCCCGAGGATGCGCCGGAGATGTCGGACCTGCGGGCTTTCGCACGGGATCTGATGGGGCAGATGGAGGCCGATCTTGGCACGAAACTCGACTGGGTTGCCGTCGATCACTGGAACACGGCGCACCCCCATTTGCACGTCATCGTGCGGGGTGTCGCGAAAGATGGCACCGACTTGGTGATCGCACGTGATTATATCCGCGAGGGAATGCGCGCCCGTGCCCAGGACCTGGTGACGCTGGAACTTGGACCGCGCACCGATCACGATATCCATCAGGCTGTCGAGCGGCAGGTAAATGCTGACCGCTGGACCCAACTCGACCGACAGCTTCAGAGGGATGCCGGAACGGATGGCATCATCACTCTCGGGCGCGCGCCGGACGAAACGCCGGACGCCTTCTCCACCGTGAAGCTGGGCCGGTTGCGCCGTCTGGAAACCATGGGGCTGGCGCATCAGGTCGGGCCGGATCGCTGGAGGATGGACGAGAGCGCGGAAGCGACTTTGCGGGAGATCAGCGAGCGCAACGACATCATCAAACGCATCCACCGGGGTCTGGCGGAACAGAAAATCGATCGCGCCGCGTCCTCCTGGGTGCTAGCGGGTGAAGATGCCACCGATCCCGTCATCGGCCGGCTGGTCGATCGTGGCCTCGATGATGAACTGCGCGGCACGGCCTATGCGGTCGTCGACGGGATTGATGGGCGCACACATCATGTCCGTTTGCCGGACCTTGAAGCCGCTGGCGACGGAGCGGCCGGCTCCATCGTCGAACTGCGGCATTTTACCGATAAGCGGGGCCGGGACCGTGTCGCGCTGGCCGTGCGTTCGGATGTCACGCTGGAGCGGCAGATGACGGCGGAGGGCGCTACCTGGCTCGACCGGCAGGCCATCGCGCGGGAGCCTCTTGTCCTGGCGTCCACCGGGTTCGGCTCCGAGGCCAAAGAGGCGATGGAAAAGCGAGCGGAGCATCTGGTGGAGCAGGGGCTGGCCAGCCGCGACGGCGGGGGCATTCGATACGCGCGGAACCTGATCGCCACGCTGCGTCAGCGGGAACTGGAGATGGTAGGACGGAACCTCAGCGGGAAATCAGGGATACCGTTCCGGCAGAGTGGGGAGGGCGATCCCGTTACCGGCACTTATCGTCAGCGTTTCAATCTGGCGTCGGGCCGGTTCGCCATGATCGATGACGGGCTGGGCTTCGAGTTGGTACCATGGTCGCCCTCGCTGGAAAAACAGCGCGGACGGGAGGTGTCGGGAATCATGCGCGGCGATGGGGGGATTGACTGGTCTTTTGCGCGCAAACGGGGGCTTGGATTGTGATCGGGAAGTCAAGCAAGGCGAGGTATTTGGGTCAATTCCCAACCAAAGGGATACGACAAATCTATAACAAAATGTATTATCTGTATTCTATCTTCGGAGAGCGGGCCCAATCAAAATGGCTGAAAAAAAGAATCAACATTATGTTCCCAAATTCTACCTACGCCATTTCTCAAAATCAGGCAGTTGTATTTCTGTCTATAATTTTAAATCTTCGAAGGTTATTGCGCAGGCTAGTATCGATGGTCAGGCTAGTAAAAAATATTTTTACGGTAGAGATTTATTTCTTGAAAACCGTCTAGGGGAGTTGGAAGGACAAGTCGGTAGCATCTTTGCCGACATACTTAAACGGAGACGCTTGCCACTCAGGACTGATGACAAATTCCGGACGTTATGTCTGTTCATGATGATCCAAGATTCTAGAACAACCGCAAGCGTCTCTAAATTGAATGAAATGGCAAATAAACTTGGAAAAGAGATGCTAAGAAGGAGCATTAAAGATCCTGAGTTGTTGGCGCATTTGCCTGACTTGCAGATATCTATGTCGTATCCATTCAGTATTTTGTTCAAGCAGTCGATTGGAATGGAGCCAATTATGCGGGATCTAAAATTGAAAATAATTCATAACGTGAGCTCTGTTCCATTTATATCATCTGATCATCCAGTAGTATTTCAAAATCAATTTTACGATAATATTTCAGACAATCGATGCCGAGGGTTGGCGAGTGCAGGACTTCAGATTCTTCTGCCCATTTCACCTCAGTACATGCTCATGTTTTATGATGATGTCGTTTACGATGTTGGATCGATTGCGACGAATTTTGTCCGCGTTCCATCCGAAGAACAAATCGAAGCACTTAATGGGCATCAATGGATAGGGGCAATGGGGAACGTATTTTTCCCAGAAGGTGCTGACACGGATCGATTGTTGAAAATGGCACAGAAATATATTCCTTTAAGAAAACAAGAACGCGTTGACCTTACAATTACGTCTCTAGACGAAGATGAACCTCAACAAAAAGAGGTGATTAAAATTTCCAGCAGCATTAGTCATGTGGCTTGCCTAAGCATATGTCGGCCACGGATCAAGAGAACGACGATTTCTGACGGATATTTCCCACTACGCAACGACTTCTGGGCCGCAAGCGTACGACAGTGGGAGCGGGCTCTCATGAAGGGTCAAATATCCTTCGATGAATTTTGGCTACTGACAACGAAAGTGCCGACCGTTAAGAAACGACCCGCGCGCTAATTTCGGTCGAAATACTACTCTGGAGAGCAGAGGACTTTTATAAGTAGCGCAGCATAATTTCTTCTAGGGTCGACATTTGTGGATTTACGTGGAGCGCTTGAGTTCTTCACGCCCTACTGACCAGTTCGTCCAGTGCCCTGATGATCATATCCTGATCGCGTTCGGCCAGGACGCCGACTGCGGCTCCAAGCCGTGCGGCGGGTACAGTCGCCAGGTCGAACGGGTTGGCAAAGACCTCCTCTCCTTCGACATGGAGATGCGGCGTCAGCGGATGGTCTGGTGGCGCACTGCCCGATCGTCTGACGAGCGGCATGACCACGCGGCCAACGCTGCGTTCCAGGCGATTGCTCTGGATCTGGACGACGAACGGGATGTCCCGGTTTCGGCCGGGGTTCCGGTAGATCGCGAATTGCGGCATCGGATCAGAGCGTCGAGAATTCGTCGCTCAGGAAGCCGTGCCGAATGTGAAGATCGTTCACCGCGTCGATCACGCCGTCGAGCTTGCGCTGTTCGTCTTCGCACTGCTGCCGCGCGGATTGCAGGTAGTCGCCGAGCAAGGTCTCGACCGTCGCCGAGAGATTAGGTGTCATTTTCCGGACCTGCGCCAGCAGATCGGTGTTGAGCGATAGGTTGACCGGGCGGCGGGGGGCGCTCCGATCATAGGAAGCGCAGAGGCTGGTGCGGCTGGGCATGATCCGACTCCTTATGCGCATATTGTGCGCATAAGATGAGGATGCCGACGCCAGACCGCAACGCGCAAGTATTTTTTCGCTCCTGCCCGCTACGGTACGACCGGCGCCGGATCATCCTTGCGCCTTGGAAAACCCTGGTTGTTCGCTATCTCCCGTGACGAGGGGAGGGATCGATGGAGCAGCCGGGAACACGCATCCAGTGGGGGCAGGCGCTCGTGGTCCTGTCCGTGATCGTGCTGTCCTGGTGGACGGCGACACAATGGACGGCCTGGGAACTGGCGTTCCAGCCGGAACTCGGCCGACCGTGGTTCATGGTCCTCCATCGCTGGCCGGTCTATGCCCCGCCGCTGTTTTTCTGGTGGTGGTACGAGTTCGACGCCTACGCCCCGGCGGTCTTCGCGCGGGGCGCCTGGATCGCGGGTTCCGGCGGGGTGCTGGCCTTCGCAGCGGCCGTGACGCTGTCCGTCCACCGCGCCCATGAGGCGAAGCGGGCCGCGACCTATGGCTCTGCCCGCTGGGCCGAAGATGCGGAAATCCGCGCGGCGGGGCTGTTGGGCGAGGATGGCGTCGTGCTGGGCAAATACCGCCGGGCCTATCTCCGACATGATGGCCCCGAGCACGTCCTGATCTTCGCGCCGACGCGCACCGGCAAGGGGGTGGGCATGGTGATCCCCACACTTCTGACCTGGCCGGGTTCGGCCATCATCCATGACATCAAGGGCGAGAACTGGCAGATCACCGCCGGTTTCCGGAATCGCTTCGGGCGGGTGCTGCTGTTCGATCCCACCAATCCGGCCTCCTCGGCCTACAATCCGCTGCTGGAGGTCCGGCGCGGGGCGTCGGAGGTCCGCGACGTGCAGAACATCGCCGATATTCTGGTCGATCCCGAAGGATCGCTGGAACGGCGCAACCACTGGGAAAAGACCTCCCATGCCCTGCTGGTCGGGGCGATTCTGCATGTGCTTTACGCCGAGGACGACAAGACCCTCGCCGGGGTGGCGAAATTCCTCTCCGACCCGAAACGGTCGATCGAGGCGACCCTGTCCGCCATGATGCGCACGAACCATCTGGACGGGAAGGGGCCGCATCCCGTCGTGGCGTCGGCCGCGCGGGAACTGCTCAACAAATCGGACAACGAGCGCTCCGGCGTGCTGTCCACCGCCATGTCGTTTCTTGGTCTCTACCGTGATCCGGTGGTGGCGACGGTGACCAGTCGCTGCGAATGGCGGATCAGTGATCTGCTGGAGGGTGAACAGCCTGTCTCCCTGTATTTCGTCATCCCGCCCTCGGACATCAGCCGTACCAAGCCGCTGATCCGCTTGATCCTCAACCAGATCGGGCGACGGCTGACGGAGGATCTGTCCGGCCGGGAGGGGCGGCGTCGCCTGCTGCTGATGCTCGACGAGTTTCCCGCTCTCGGCCGTCTGGATTTTTTCGAGAGCGCTCTGGCCTTCATGGCCGGCTATGGCATCAAGGCGTTCCTGATTGCCCAGAGCCTCAACCAGATCGACAAGGCGTATGGTCAGAACAACAGCATTCTCGACAATTGCCATGTCCGGGTCAGTTTCGCGACCAATGACGAGCGCACCGCGAAGCGCGTGTCTGATGGGCTCGGCGTGGCCACCGAAATCCGGTCGCAGAAGAACTATGCCGGGCACCGGCTGTCGCCCTGGCTTGGGCATCTCATGGTGTCACGGCAGGAGAGCGCCCGTCCCCTGATGACGGTGGGTGAGGTGATGCAGCTTCCGGCGCAGGATGAGGTGGTCATGGTGGCGGGTTGTCCCCCAATTCGCGCGCGCAAGGCCCGGTATTTCCGGGACCGCCGGTTCGTCGAGCGCGTTCTGCCGCCGCCGGATCCCACGCAATTGGCACGGCCCGTGCGACCTGATGACTGGAGTGGCCGCACGCTTCCTGCCACCCCGCCGCCGGAGAAAACGTCGGCGGCGGAGCCTGACAGGCCCGACGACGCCGATAGCGATGAATCGCTCGGCACGGGGCGGAAGTGGTCGCGCGAGCATGATCCGGCGGAGACCGGCAAACGCAAGCGGCGTGCGGCACCGGACCTTTTTGGTGAGGAACCGCCACAGGATCCAGAAGCGCGTGATCGTGCCGACCTGACGCGGATTGCCCGGCAGGCCGGGCTCGACCGTGGCAACGATCTCGGGCTGTGAGGGCGTGATGAGAACATCCCCGAAGAAGGCGCGGCTGTCGGTGTATCTGGAACCGAAACTGCTCGATGCCCTGACCGCGCACGCTACGCGGCGCGATCTTTCCCTGTCCCTTGTGGCTGAAGCCGCCATCGCGTCCTTCCTCTCGCCTGATGCCGATGAGCGGCGGGAAGCAGCGATGAGCCGCAGGCTGGACCGCCTTGACCGGCAGGTCGCCCGTATGGAGCGCGATCTTGGGATCAGCCTTGAGACGCTGGCTCTGTTCATCCGCTATTGGATGACAGTCAGTCCGCCCTTGCCGGAACCGGCAGCCGCAGCGGCGCGGGCGCAGGGGACGGAACGGTATGAAGCGTTCGTGGCAGCCCTTGGTAGGCGACTCAGTCGGGGGCCGGTCTTCCGGCGGGAAATTCCCGACGATGTGCCTCCCACATCGGAATCCTGATCCCGCGATCTGCAAGTAAAAACCGCATCCGTTACGATCCTGTACGATCGCAGGAAAATACTGTTGAAATCGGGAGAAAGCAGCACTCTCTAATTGTCCCCGTCGTCGTCCGGAGAGGCCGGATGACCCGTAAAGACGGGGATTCCCATGGCGGTCACATCGATTGAAAGTGCTGCCCGACAGCGTGGGATTTCCATGCTGCGCACGGCGATGGGACCGGCCATTGCGACGCATCTGGCGGACCCGGCTGTGGTCGAGGTCATGCTCAACCCCGATGGCAGGCTGTGGATCGACCGCCTGTCCGAGGGACTGGGCGACACGGGGGAGCGGATCACACCGGCTGATGCCGAACGCATTGTGCGGCTGGTGGCGCACCATGTCGGGGCAGAGGTCCACGAGGCAGCCCCACGTGTGTCGGCGGAACTCCCGACCGGTGAGCGTTTCGAGGGGCTTTTGCCACCCGTGGTGACGGCACCCAGCTTTGCAATCCGTAAACCCGCCGTCGCGGTGTTCACCCTCGACGATTATGTCGAAGCCGGGATCATGGCAGAAGGGCAGGCGGCATATCTCCGTCAGGCAGTTGCGGACCGGAAAAACATTCTGGTCGCCGGCGGCACATCCACGGGCAAGACCACATTGGTCAACGCCCTGCTGGCCGAAGTTGAGAAAACCGACGATCGTGTCGCGCTGATCGAGGATACGCGCGAACTGCAATGCCGGGCACCCAATCTCGTGTCGCTCCGCACCCGTGATGGTGTCGTCACGCTATCCGAACTGGTCCGGTCAGCGCTACGGCTGCGCCCTGACCGTATTCCCATCGGCGAGGTGCGCGGTCCCGAGGCGCTCGACCTGCTCAAGGCCTGGGGCACGGGTCATCCCGGTGGGATCGGCACGCTGCATGCTGGCACCGCCATCGGCGCACTGCATCGCATGGAGCAACTGATTCAGGAAATCGTCGTCACAGTGCCGCGCGCCCTGATTGCCGAGACCATCGACGTGATCGCCGTCTTATCCGGACGTGGCACGCAACGCCGGTTGTCCGAACTGGCTGAAATCGACGGCCTGGATCCCGTGACAGGAGCCTATCGCATCCGGCCAGTCAGCCTTTCATCTTCCAAAACATCATTCTCTGACAATGGAGAGTCATCATGATGCCGCCTTCACGTCTGCGCGCCGTCGTGTGCGCTGTTGCACGTCCCGATCGGCATGCGCCGGATCTTCGTGTCTTCGGAATATCCACGCTCCTGTCGCTGGTTTTCGTATCATCGGCCTGGGCGTCCGGCTCCGGCATGCCGTGGGAAAACCCGCTCAACGAGATCCTGGAATCCGTGCAGGGGCCAGTGGCCAAGATAGTCTCTGTGATCATCATCACCGTGACCGGTCTGACCCTGGCGTTCGGGGAAACATCCGGCGGGTTCCGTCGCCTGATCCAGATCGTCTTTGGACTCAGCATTGCTTTTGCGGCCAGCTCTTTCTTCCTGTCCTTCTTCTCCTTCTCGGGCGGGGCGTTGATCTGATGGCCGCCGGATATGATGATGACGCGGTGTCGGGCTTTCATGTCCCGGTGCATCGCTCCCTGACCGACCCGATCCTGCTGGGCGGCGCTCCGCGTGCCGTCGCCATTGCCAATGGTACGCTGGCGGCTGCGATCGCACTGGGCCTGCGCCTGTGGCTGATCGGGGCCGTCTTCTGGGTCGTCGGGCACACGCTGACGGTCTGGGGCGCCAAGCGCGATCCGTTCTTCATCGAGGTGGGGCGGCGGCATCTCCGCTACCCCGCCTGGCTGCGGGCATAGGGAGACCGGCCATGATGTCCCTTGGCGAATATCGTAACCGGAATTCCCTCCTATCGGATTTCCTTCCCTGGGCGGCGCTGGTCGAAAATGGGGTTGTCCTGAACAAGGACGGTTCCTTCCAGCGCACGGCACGTATCCGTGGTCCCGATCTGGATAGCGCAACACCTGCCGAACTGGTGGGTGTCACGGGGCGTCTGAACAATGCCCTGCGCCGGCTCGGTTCAGGTTGGGCCGTGTTCGTGGAAGCGCAGCGCGTCCCGGCAACGCTTTATCCCGAGAGCGATTTTCCCGACGCCGCTTCACAGATGGTCGACCTGGAGCGTCGGGAACAGTTTGAGGATGAGGGCGCGCATTTCGAGAGCCGGTATTTCCTGACCCTGGTGTGGTTGCCGCCTGCGGAATCTTCCGACCGGGCCGCGCGGTTTCTTTATGAGGGGCGGGAGCGCGACGGGCCGGACCCGCATGGGATGCTTCATGCCTTCGTGGACCGCAGCGATCGTCTGCTGGCCCTGCTCGACGGGTTCATGCCCGAGGCGGCGTGGCTGAACGACGGCGAGACGCTCACGTACCTGCACAGCACCATTTCCACCCGGAACCAGCGGGTCAGGGTGCCCGAAATCCCCATGCATCTCGACGCCCTGCTGGTGGATCAGCCGCTGGCGGGCGGGCTGGAGCCGAAACTCGGCGATGCCTTCCTCAAGACGCTAACCATCACAGGCTTCCCCAGCCGCACCTTCCCCGGAATTCTCGACGATCTGAACCGGCTGGCGATGCCCTATCGCTGGTCCACCCGCGCTATTCTGCTGGACAAGACCGATGCGACGAAGGTGCTGACGAAGATCCGGCGGCAGTGGTTCGCAAAACGCAAGAGTATTGTGGCCATTGTTCGGGAGGTCATGACCAACGAGGCCTCGGTTCTGGTGGACAATGACGCCGCCAACAAAGCGGCGGATGCCGATCTGGCGTTGCAATCTCTTGGTGCCGATGATGTCGGGCAGGCCTATATTACGGCGACCGTCACGGTGTGGGACGGTTCCGCCTCCATCGCCGCGGAGAAGCTGCGGCTGGTCGAGAAAATCATTCAGGGTCGCGACTTCACCTGCATGGCGGAAAGTCTCAACGCGGTGGAGGCGTGGCTCGGCTCCTTGCCCGGTCACGTCTACGCCAATGTCCGCCAGCCCCCGGTCTCGACCCTGAATCTGGCCCACATGATCCCGCTCTCCGCCGTGTGGGCGGGACCGGACCGGGATGTGCATTTCAAGGCGCCGCCGCTGTTCTACGGCAAGACCGCCGGGGCCACGCCGTTTCGGTTTTCTCTCCATGCCAGCGACGTGGGGCACACGCTGATCGCGGGACCGACCGGAGCAGGCAAGAGTGTGCTGCTGGCCCTGATGGCATTGCAGTTCCGCCGGTACGTGGGAGCGCAGATCTTCGCCTTCGATTTCGGTGGCTCCATGCGCGCCGCCACGCTCGGCATGGGCGGAGACTGGCACGATCTCGGGGGCGGTCTGACGAAGGATCAGGCTGATGGTGTTCCCGCCGTCTCGCTCCAGCCGCTGGCGCGGATCGATGATCCCGACGAGCGCAAATGGGCCAACGAATGGCTGGGGCAGATCCTTGTCGCAGAAGGGGTGACGCTGACCCCCGACGTCAAGGCGTATCTCTGGTCGGCGCTGAATTCCCTGGCGTCATCGCCGGTTCAGGAGCGGACCCTGTCCGGCCTGATAGCGTTGCTCCAGTCCAACGCCCTGAAACAGGCGTTGGCCCCATACTGCCTGGGTGGTCCGTATGGTCGCCTGCTGGATGCGGATGCCGAGCGGCTGGGTGATGCCGATGTGATGGTGTTCGAGACCGAGGGGCTGATTGGTTCCGGCGCTGCCTCTTCCGTTCTGTCCTACCTGTTTCATCGCATTGAGGGACGGCTGGACGGCCGCCCGACGCTACTGGTTATCGATGAGGGCTGGCTGGTGCTGGATGACGGGAATTTCTCCGGTCAGTTGCGGGAGTGGCTGAAAACGCTGCGTAAGAAAAACGCCAGCGTCATCTTCGCGACGCAGTCCCTGTCGGATATCGCCAATTCACCCATCGCCCCGGCCGTGGTGGAAAGTTGCCCGACGCGGATCTTCCTGCCGAACGAGCGCGCCATCGAACCGCAGATCATGGCGATTTATCGCGACTTCGGTCTGAATGACCGGCAGATCGCCATTATCTCGCGTGCCGCGTCGAAGCGGGAGTATTATTGCCAGACCCAGCGGGGAAACAGGCTGTTTGAACTCGGTCTTGGTCCGGTGGCGCTGGCGCTGTGCGCCGCGTCCGGCAAGGACGACCACAGGCTGATCGATGCGGTTCTGGCGGAACATGGGCGGGAGGACTTTCTCCCTGCCTGGTTCGAGGCGCGTGGTGTCATGTGGGCGGCTGACCTTCTGCGGGAAGGGGGTGTGCCATGACGGAAAAGTCTTTCCGGCCTTGGGCTGAATTTTTCGGTCGTGCGAGCGAAAAACATTTCCGACGGGGTGTTCTTCTGACGTCTGCAATGCTGGCGGTTTGCGGGACATTCTCTCCCTTGCATCCGGCCCATGCCCAATGGGCGGTATATGACGGCGCGAACCACATCCAGAACGTGCTGATCGCGGCCCGCACGCTCCAGCAGATCGACAACCAGATCACCTCTCTCGCCAATCAGGCCCAGATGCTCGTCAACCAGGGGCGCAATCTGGCGAGCCTGCCGCTGTCCACATTGTCGACGTTGCAATCGACGATTTCCCAGACCACGGCCTTGCTCGCGCAGGCGCAGCACATTGCCTACAGCGTCCAGTCCGTTGAGCAGCAGTATCAGCAGGCGTATACCTCCGTCTCTTCAGGCATGTCCGACGGCGCACTGTTTTCTCAGGCGCAGACCCGTTGGCAGAATTCCGTCGGTGGGTTTGAGGACGCCCTGAAGCTGCAGGCGCGGGTGGTGGGCAACATCCCCAGCGACAGTTTGGCCATGAGCCAGCTTGTGTCTTCCAGCCAGACCTCCACCGGGGCGTTGCAGGCTGCTCAGGCGGGCAATCAGCTTCTGGCCCTGCAATCACGCCAGCTTTCTGACATTCAGGCCGAACTTGCCGCCAATGGGCGGGCCTCGGCCCTGCAACAGGCGCGCGAGGCCGCAACGGAAGCGGAGAGCGAAGCGCAATACCAGCATTTCTCCCAGCATGACGCTTACGTGCCCGGCACCGTGTCGATGTTCGGCAGCAGCGGGAACTGACCGCCATGGCCACCAATGATGTCGGCGTTATCGATATCTTCCTGAACACTTTCACCTCCACCATCGACAGTGGGTTCGGCCTGGTGAAGGGCAACGTGATCTCACTGGCCGGAACACTGTCCGTGCTGGATATCGCTTTGGCCGGGTTGTTCTGGGCCTGGGCGGCGGATGAGGACATCATCCAGTGTCTGGTGAAGAAGACGCTGTATATCGGGTTTTTCGCCTGGGTCATCAACGATTTCGATGCGCTCTCGAAGATTGTCTTCGACAGCTTCGCGGTCCTCGGCCTGAAAGTCGGCGGTGGAACGCTGGCACTTTCGGATTTCCTGCGTCCCGGTCGTCTGGCCTCGACCGGTTTCGATGCTGCCCAGCCGCTTCTGGACTCTGTCCACACTCTGCTTGGTCCGGTCGCCTTCTTTACGAATTTCATCCAGATCTTCGTGCTCTGTCTGTCCTGGGTGATCGTGCTGGCGGCGTTCTTTATTCTGGCCGTGCAGCTTTTTGTCGCCCTGATCGAGTTCAAGCTGACGACGCTGGCAGGCTTCGTACTGATCCCGTTCGCCCTGTTCAATCGCACGGCCTTTCTGGCCGAGAAAGTGCTGGGCAATGTTGTCTCCTCGGGTGTGAAGATCATGGTGCTGGCGGTGATCTCCGCCATCGCATCCGTGCTCTTCAAACAGTTCACCATCTCCTACGGCAGCGATGTTCCCACGATCGGGCAATCTGTATCGGTGGTGCTGGCCTCGCTCGCGATTGTCGGCCTGTCCATTTTTGGTGGCAGCATTGCCAATGGGCTGATCTCCGGCGCCCCCCAGCTCGGGGCGGGGGCCGCCGTCGGCACCGGTATGGCGGTGGGCGCGATGGGGGCGGCTGCGGTGGCCGGTGTCGGAGCGGCTGCCTCGGGTGGTGCTGCAGCCGTCGGTGCGACCGCTGCTGCCGCGAGGGGAGGGGCCGCGATCGCGGGTGCAGCCACGACCGCCTATTCGGCCGGAGCCGCCGGCGCCTTTGGTGGCGCGGGCAGTATGGCCGCCGGGATTGGAGGCATGGGCCGGGCTGTCGGCGGGAATATCGCGAATGCCGCCAAAGGGGCGGCCTCGCGTGCAGGTTCATCTCTCAGGGAAAGCTACGCCGCCGGTGGACGCTGGGCCGCGCGCGGGATGGGCGAAGGTGGCGAGGGCGGCGAAGGTGGAGCCGGGGATAGCGGACCGGCATCTTCTGGTGGTGGTCCTGCTGGGGGAGGTGATGCACCCACAGGTGGTGGTCCGACAGGTGGTGGAGAAGGCGGCGGTCCTGATGCTCAGCCACCCCGCTGGGCGCGAAATATGAAACGTCGCAATGCCGCAGCCCATGCCGCCGAGGCGGCTCATGTCATCCGCTCCGCCGATGGCGGGGGCGGATCGGCGTCCATCGATCTCTCGGAAAAGGAATAAACGCGATGTTCCGTCGCTCCACCACACGCTATGGGACCACGCCCGAGCCCGTGACACCCTATCAGAAAGCGGCGCAGATCTGGGACGAGCGCATCGGCTCCGCCCGTGTGCAGGCGCGGAACTGGCGACTGATGGCCTTCAGCTCATTAGTCCTGTCCGCCGGACTGGGCGCGGGGGTGGTCTGGCAATCGGCCCGTGGCACCATCACGCCGTGGGTGGTGCAGGTCGATCGGCTGGGGCAGGCGCAGGTCGTGGCTCCGGCAACAGCGGGTTATACGCCTTCCGACCCTCAGATCGCGTGGTATCTGGCGCAGTTTATTGGCGACGTTCGCTCCCTGTCGTCGGATGCCGTAGTGGTCCGGCACAACTGGCTGCGGGCCTATGACTTCACCACGACGTCGGGCGCGGTGGCGCTGAATGATTATGCCCGCCTGAACGATCCGTTCTCCCGGATCGGGCACGAGCAGGTCGAAGTGGACGTGTCTTCCGTCATTCGCGCCTCGTCCGGCAGTTTCCGTGTTGCCTGGACCGAGCGGCATTATCGCGATGGCGCCTTTACCGGCACGGAGCGATGGACGGCCATCGTGTCCATCGTGCTGCGCACACCGCGTGATGCGGATCATCTGCGAAAAAATCCCCTCGGCATCTACGTCTCCGCTATCAACTGGTCGAAGGAGCTGGGCCAATGATCCGTCGTGCTCTTCGTGTTCTGCCATTGCTGGCCCTGCCTCTGGCGGGCTGCGCGTCGCAGTATCATCCGCCGGTCATCCGCTACGATGACGCCGCTCAGGCAACCCGGCTGCTGGACCCGCCGAAGCCGGTACAGGTGGTGGAAGTCCCCAGAGCGCTTCCGTTGCCGGGGCAACTCAAGCCGCTGCCGTCCCAGCGTGTGATCCGTTCACCAGCGGAGGTTCCTGATCCGACCGCGCGCGTGACCCAGGCCAATCTGGCGGCGCGCATTCAGCCGACGCGGGCCGGGTTCATCAATGCGGTGCAGGTCTATCCCTATAGTCCGGGGGCGCTCTATCAGGTCTACACCTCGCCGGGCGAGATTACCGACATCGTGCTCCAGCAGGGCGAAAAGCTGGTGGGTACCGGGCCGGTGGCGGCAGGGGATACAGTGCGCTGGATCATCGGTGATACCGAAAGTGGGGCAGGGACAACGAAACGCATCCATATTCTGGTTAAACCCACCCGGCCGGATCTGACCACCAATCTGATCGTCAATACCGACCGGCGGACCTATCTGGCGGAACTGCGCTCCACCCCTGCGACCTATATGGCGTCGGTTTCCTGGGACTATCCCGAGGATGATCTGATCGCCCTGCATCGGCAGGACAGTGCGGCAGACGACGAAGCGCCGGTGGATGCGGGGCTGGATCTGAACGCCCTGAATTTCCGTTATGCCATCGAGCCGGTGAAAGGCGGCACGCCGCCCTGGCTTCCCAGCCGAGCGTTCGATGATGGTCACAAGGTCTATATCGCCTTTCCATCGGGGATAGGGCAGGGAGAACTGCCGCCGCTGTTCGTGCTGGGGGCCGATGGTGGCCCGGAACTGGTCAACTACCGGGTAAGGCAGAACTGGATGATCGTGGACCGGCTGTTCGCCGCCGCCGAGTTACGGCTGGGCGATAAACACTCCGAGCAGCGGGTGCGCATCGTGAGGACGGATGGCAGGAAGTCATGAGTGGGGAAACCCCGGCAGGCGAGGGTAATCCTGCCGCACCAGCAGCACCCCCGCCACCCGATCTGCGCCTGCGGGCCGAGCGCCCCCGAGTGGTGCGGCTGTCACGCACCGTGATCTGGTCTCTAGGGAGTGTCGCCATGATCGCGGTGGCGTTCGCTCTGGGCTATGCGCTGGAAAGCAGCCGTCAGACTTCATCCTCGGCTGTCAGCCAGGACACGGATGCCCGCCCGTCCGCCGATGGTCTGGCGGGGTTGCCGTCCGATTATCTCGGCAACGGTGTGCCGAAGCTGGGACCAGCGCTACCTGGCGATCTGGGGCATACCATTCTGAAAGCGCAGGAGCAGGGAAAGGTCGCATCCGGCGGCGACGACCACCGTGCGCAACAGGAGATCGAAGCCGCAATCGCCAGCCGTCTGTTCGTGCAGACGGGGGACCGTGACCGGGGCAACGAACAGGCAACTCCGCCCACATCGGGTACGCCTGCCTCCCAGGCAAACCCATCATCTGCAACCGACGCACAATCTGGCAACCGCGCCTTTCTGACGGGACAGCCTGACCGGGCGACGACGAGCCCGGATCGCATCATGCCGCCAGTTTCGCCCTATGTAATTCAGGCCGGTACTGTCATCGCGGGCGCATTGAACACGAAAATCAGCTCCGACCTGCCGGGCCAGATTACCGGCCATGTGACCCAGAACGTCTATGACAGTCCCACCGGCCGCTTCCTGCTGATCCCGCAGGGGAGCCTGCTGTTCGGGGTCTACAACAGCGGCATTTCTTTCGGGCAGCAGCGAACCCAGATCATCTGGACCCGGCTGATCTTCCCGAACGGTGACAGCCTGGTGCTGGAGAAGCTGCCGGGTGGCGACGCCATCGGCCAGTCGGGCCTGTCCGATGAGGTCAACAATCATTGGGGTCAGCTCTTCAAAGCCGCTCTTGTGACCACGCTTCTCAGCGTCGGGTCAGAGGCCGGAACCAGTCAGAGCGAGAACAATCTGGCCCAGGCTATCCGCAGCGGGGCCAGCAACGGCTTCTCGATGGTTGGCAACCGGCTGATCGATCGCAGCCTCAACGTCCAGCCGACGCTCACTGATCGGCCGGGGCTGCCGTTTACGGTTCTTGTTGGGCACGACCTGTTACTCAAGCCTTACCAGAATGGAGGACGTCCACGATGACAGAGCTGAAGATCAGGGAGCTTCCCGACGAAAAACCGGTGAAAATGACCGTGGCGTTACCACCTGACGTTTATCGCGATCTGCTGGCTTACGCAGCACTTCTTTCCGGTAGTGATGGGGCAACGGACCCGGCCCGGCTGGTCGCGCCCATGCTCAGGCAGTTCATGATGTCAGACAAGGGGTTCGCCAAGGCACGGAGAAAGGAAAAAGCGGTTGTATCGGGAAAATAATTTCATGCTCTGCGGGCTTCGATATATCGGGCGAAGCTCCGGGCGCAGGGATTTTCATTATCGGCTCGCCAGACGATCCCGAATTCCAGATGAGACGAACCGATCGTGTCACGTATGTCCGTGATTGCAACGTTGTGCCCATGCTGATCGTGAACAAGCGGTAGCCACGACGCAGGAAGCAGGGCGACGCCTTCGTTGTTCTGGACGAGTGCTATGATCCGGTTGCTGCCGATATCATGGCGCCGGATTTTCGGGTGCATATCTGGTTCGCCAAGTTTTCGTCGGACAAGTTCCTCGAAGTCCTGACCCGCGTTATCCCGTCCGATCAGGAATATATCGTGCCGCAGATCATGCCACGAGATTTCGCGCTGGTTTGCCAGTGGATGACTGACCGGGAGCGCCGCTACGATGCGGTCGCTCCACAGTGGCCTGACCCGCAGGGCTGGAGCCAGATTGCGACGAGTGACGACGGCGAAATCGATCTGCCCGTGCTGGAGGCGACGCAAAAGCCTTTTGCCTGTGCCCTCGGAATAACGAAAGACGATATCGGGATGTGTGCTGCGGAACTCCGCAGTGAAGGCGGAAAATCGTCCAGGCAGGACGCAGGTCTGGATGCCGACGGAGATCTGCCCGTGCTGCGCGATCGCCCGTACGCACAGCAGTTGCCAGAGGTCGAATGGCGGGCGGCGCATGATCCGTCACACCGTCTTGCCGTGACGCAGTTTCAAGGGAGTGCGAGCGGCCTTCATCGGTCAGTAATTTTCTAAAAGACCCGGCATGGGAACAAACCCCGGCAGCTTCTGAACGCGATTAAGCCATCGGGTGAGGGCACGGTAGGGACCAAGGGAGATCCCTCCCTCAGGGGCAAGCGCAAGATAGGGAAAGAGCGCGCAGTCGGCGATTGTAGGGCGGTTGAGCGCAAACCAGTCCTGGGGTCTCGACATGGGCGTTGAGCACCGGCAGGAGCCTGTCGGTCCAGCGCATGGCGGTGCCCATATCGAGGGGATATCCGAATTTCCGGATCAGACGGGCAGCGTTAGGGCCGTTGCGTATTTCGCTCGACGCTACTGAAAGCCATTGTGTAATGGTGGCTTGCGACATGGCGTCTTCGGGCCACCATGTGCGGTCCGCCAGCTGACCGGCGAGATAAATCAGAATGGCCTGGGAATCACGGAGTTTGAAGTCGCCATCCACCAGGACAGGGACTTCCCCGAACGGGTTCAGTTTTTGGAAATCTGGATCATGGTTATCACCCGACGCGAGATTGACTGGAACGAGGTCCAGCTTCGTACCGGTCAGGGCCGTGAAAAGTCGGATCTTGTAGCAGTTTCCAGAGACGTCCAGATCATACAAAATCATCGTGAGGTTCCTATGACTGACCAATCAACCGGGCTGGAGACATGAGGCTTGCTTCATGGAAGCTGGTGTTTTATTCTGCACGAACGATCGTTCGTGAGTCAAAGAAGAAATGCGAGAAACCGTTCCCATCCGCCGGATCGTAATCGAAGCCCGTGAACTGTTTCGCGAGTATGGTTACGAGGGAGCTTCCATGCGTGATCTGGCCGATCGCGTGGGTCTGCGTCCGCAAAGCCTCTACACGCGCTTTCCATCAAAGGAATCGTTGGTGCGCGAGGTGCTGGCCCTGACGCTTGAGGAGACGCTGGTTGATCTTCCTGATCCTGCGACGGACTGGCGTGAGGCCTGGCGGACGCTGATCGGGCGGATTGCAGAGACATTCAAGGCGCGGGGACGCTGCGTGGGATTGCATCTTGCGTATGGCGTGACGGCGCATACACCAGACGCCCAGGAAGCCGTTCGGACGTTTTTTGCGCAATTACGCGATGCGATGGTCGGGATTCTGGAAGCCGGGAAGATTTCCGAACCTGCGTCCGTTGCCGCGGATACTCTCGCACAACTCGAAGGTGCAACGCTCTGGATCACAACGTCTGGAGATGTGACGCCGCTTTGCCGGGCAGTAGAAAGGGCTTCCAGGATCGCTATTTTGTCCTCGGCTTCCTTGCTGCCGATCGAAATACCCGAGAGGGGAAGGCTTTGAGAATTCCTGCACGGTCGTCTCCACTCCACCGATAGAAAGTATCGATTATTCAAGGAATGGGATCGCAAGACGATTAATTTCTTCTGGGCATTCATCTGGCGCAAAGTGGCCGCAATCTTTCAGGATTCCGGAGGATAGGCGTGTTGTTACGGGTGCCATCATTTCCCGAGGAAAATCGGCAACGCCATGATCGCCGCCAAGCGCCAGCACGGGCATGGTCAATTTCTGCCTCGCGCGTTCCTTGTTCTGGGCGATCGTTTGGGAAAATGCCCGATAATAGGCCATTTGGGCGTGAATGCCTTCCGTCGTATTATAGACAGTGGCGTAGTAATCCAGCGCAATCCGTTCCGGATGCACGGCCCAATGCTGGAACAGATAAGCCATGAACGGGCGCTCCCGGTCCTTCAAAAGCATTTCTGGAAGGTCCGCTTGCTGATTGAACATGAACTGCCAGAAAAAGGCGCTCTGAGCCTGCGGCATGAAGACGATCGGTTCGTGTTTGAGCAACCCCGGAATGATGGCTTCGACGAGGACGAGTTTTGAGACATTTTGCGGGTGGTCGGCCGCCATGGCGTATCCGACCCACATGCCGACATCATGTCCCATCACGGCATAATGGGCATAACCGAGCCCCTGCATCAGATGGTTGAGGATTGTTCCGATCGATCCGGTATCATAGCCCGTCTTTGGTCGGTCGGACGATCCCATGCCGGGGATGTCCACCACGATAACACGATGTCCGGCCTGTCGTAGCGCGGGCATGACCTGACGCCATGCAAACCATGTCTGCAACCAGCCCGGAATCAACAATACCGGTGATCCCTGGCCGCCTTCGACATAGTGCAGATTGATGCCATCGACATTTCTGACCGCTTCCGTAAAGCCCTTGGGAATGGTTTGTGCTTCGGCGACACCATCGCCGATGATGAAGAATGTCGCGGCAATGAGGGACGTTCGAAGGTATCGTGACAGGCGTGTTTTACGCTGGGACAGACATGAGGAAAGCATGATGCACCATTCTTTGTTGACTAACAAAGAATATGGACTTGCATACGCCCGTCAAGCAGAATATTTGTTAATCGACAAAGAATGGTGAGGATATGGCGGGACGACCACGCGAGTTCGATCGTGTCGAAGCGTTGAAGAAAGCGCGAGACGTTTTCTGGAAACAAGGTTTTGAAAGCACGTCCATGACGGATCTCGTGGAGGCTCTTGGCCTGGCCTCCGCCAGAATTTACGCGGCATTCGGATCCAAAGAGGCTCTGTTTCGCGAAGCCATCGCCGATTACGAAAATAACGAAGGAGGCTTTGCCGATCGGGCGTTGAGAAATGAGCCGATGATTATTACTGCGATCGAGCGCGTGTTCAACGACGCGATCGTGCTTTACACGCGACCCGGCGGACCCAAGGGCTGCATGGTTGTATCCTCCGCCACGAATTGCTCCGGAGAAAACGTAGCGGTGCGAGAATGGCTCGCGGAGCATCGGCAAGAGCGGACACGGACTCTTATCAAGCGTTTGGAGCAGGCGCAGCAAGATGGCGAACTGGTTGCCAGTGCCGACCCCGGTGCTCTCGGTGACTTTCTATCTGCCTTACTCCACGGCATATCGGTTCAGGCGATGGATGGCGTTCCTCGTAAGAGGCTCTTGGCATTGGTGACGCCCGCACTTGAGGTTCTGCGCCTGCAATGTGCTTTATAGAGAGTATCCGTTTTGCAAGGCTGAGACTGTTGGAATCAAGTAAGTGAAAAAATCATTCGAATACTGAAAACCTCTTGGTTTTCACCGGTGGATACCGGGGATTCCAATAATCCCCTCTGTGAGAAAATCCACACAAAGCCGCACGCGCGTCAGGTTTGTCCGTTCCGGCGCGATCAGCATGCTTAACGGCACGGACGACAGCGTATAGTACGGCAGGACAGGCACCAAACGTCCGTCCCGTAGGCAGTCTTCCACCAGCCAGCGATGGGCCGGTCCATAGCCTCGACCCGCCAGAAACGCGTCCCGCGCCGCCAGACCGTGATCGACAATCAGGCGGCCGTGAAAGGGCACGATATGGTTCCTGCCTGTCGCGTCCTGGAGCACCAGTTGATCTGACCCTTGCACGCGCGACATCCGCACCCCTTCGCGGTCACTAAGATCCTCCGGTCGCCGCACCGGACCGTTGCGCTGCAGCCACTCTGGCGATGCGACAAGCAGGCGCTTACTTTCGCCCAGGGTGCGCAATTTCATCGCGCAATCACTCAGAGGACCGAGGCGAACGGCGATATCGACCCCATCGCGCACAAGGTCGATGCGCTCATCCGTCAGGCCGAACACTACCCGTATCCCCGGATTCTGATCCTGAAAGGCATAGACAAGACGGCCGACATGCAGGACGCCCAGTGCGCCGGTACAGGAAATACGCACCGTCCCGGCCGTCGCCTGCCGAGTATCGCGCATCTCCTGGCTGGCCTGCTCGACGAGGGAGAGGATCTGTACGCAATGCGCGTAATAGTGTGTTCCTTCGTCTGTCAGCGCCGTGCGGCGCGTCGTCCGCGTCAGCAGGGACACTCCCAGAGCCTCTTCGAGTTCGCGTAGATGCCGCGTGATCGTCGATTGCCCCGCGCCGGTTTCACGGGCGACTGCGGCCAGATTACCCCGCTCGGCGATGCGCACGAAGGTTCGCATCCGTTCCAGGGAGATCATAGATTGTTCCATATTTCGGCATTGTCCCTTTCGTCATCGCCGTATGGGATGAGAATAGCCTATCGCTTAATCTCGGTGGGACACGAAATTTTCATCGTAACGAGAGGCTGTTCATGAATGTCCTGATCATTTTCGCTCATCCGGAAAGACACTCACTCAACGGCGCTCTGCTGGAGGTCGCCGTTGCTGAACTGAAGGGCCTGGGGCATGACGTGCAGGTCTCGGATCTCTATGCCATGCAGTGGAAAGCAGCCGTGGATCGGGCTGATTTCCCGGACCTTGGTCCAGACGAACGCCTGAAAGTGGCGTCTGCCTCTTCGCGTGAATTCGCGGCGGACGGTCTTACGGATGATGTGAAAGCCGAGCAGGACAAGCTGCATTGGGCAGATACCGTCATCTTCCAGTTTCCGCTCTGGTGGTTTGCCATGCCGGCGATCCTCAAGGGCTGGGTAGATCGCGTCTATGCCTGCGGATTCGCGTATGGCGTCGGCGAGCACAGTGATCGCCGCTGGGGCGATCGCTATGGCGAAGGTATGATGGCGGGCAAGCGCGCCATGCTGATCGTTACCGCCGGAGGCTGGCCCGAACATTATTCGGAGCGTGGGATCAACGGCCAGATTGATGACCTGCTGTTCCCCATCAATCATGGCATTCTGTTCTATCCGGGCTTCACCGTCCTGCCGCCGTTCGTGGCCTATCGAGTGGACCGGCTGGACGATACTCGTTTCAGGACAGTGGCGGATGAGCTTCGCGAACGGATGCGCACGCTGCAGACGAGGTTGCCCATCCCTTATCGGAAGCAGAATGGGGGCGAGTATCAGATCCCCACGATGGAACTGAAGCCCGGCCTGGAAACGTCAGGTGCCGTGCGTTTCGCTCTCCATGTCGCGGAGCCCAAGTTGCGGTGAGAATTACTCCTCCTATATTACTTAACGCATCACAGGTGGGGTTAAATCGCGCAGACCTCAGCTTATGGGCCTTTGCGTGATGCAGCGGCCAGAGCTTTTTCAAGATCAGCCTTGTTCAGTCTGGCACAATAAGCTGGCGTACCGTTCTCAAAACGCCAACCTTCGGAAAGCGGTCCCGCGTCCACGGTATCGAAGCCGAACTCCTCATAAAGTTGCGCGGCAATCGCCTTGGCCTGCACGTCGTCCCCGCAGAGCGGTAAGGCCAGACGATCTGGCGATCCAGCAGGACGGCCGTCTCGCTCAAGATCGGTCATACGGACAGCGTTGAAGGCTTTCACGACACGTGAGTCCGGCAGATGAGCAGACAGCAATTCACTGGTGGTCGTCTCATGTTGGTCCAGCTCGGCAATATGGCCATCTCGTTCGGGATAGTAGTTGTCGGTATCGATCACGATCTTTCCGGCCAATGGCGCGACTGGCACGGAGCGGTAGGCGGCCAAGGGAACTGCGACGACGGTGATCTCGCCGAAATGGACAGCCTCGTCGACAGTCCCAATCTCGCTGCCGGTGAGAGCACGGAGGCTGAAGAGCGTTTGTGGACCACGTGAATTGCTGACCATGACCTGATGCCCGGAGCGAACGGCCAATGTCGCGATGGTGCGACCGACGAAGCCTGCGCCGATAATGCCTATTTTCATGATGATTCTCCCTGTTTTCTCCTCTGTACGCACGGTAATTATATCCTGGACGGCGATAAATGTCGTATTCGCCCTTTCACTCACAACCAGCAGGGGGGAATCTATGGATCGACTGACCAGCATGAATGTTTTCGTCAACGCGGCGGATCTCGGCTCGTTCGCCGCTACGGCAGAAGCTCTGGGCATGTCGGCACAGATGGTCGCCAAACACGTCGCGTTTCTGGAAGCCCGTCTTGGTACGACATTGCTCAGTCGTACCACCCGTAGACAGAGCCTGACGGATATCGGACGCGCTTATTACGACAGATGCAAACAAGTGCTGATGGAAGTTGACGCCGCTGATGCGCTGGCGGCGGATATGCGCGCTCGACCGACCGGAACGCTGCGGGTCAATGCGCCGATGACTTTCGGCACCTACGCGCTTGTGCCGTTTGTCACCCGCTATCTTGCGAAATATCCCGAGATGCGGATCGATCTCACACTCAATGACCGTTTCGTTGATCTTTTGGAAGACGGTTATGACGTGGCGATCCGCATCGGCGAGGTTGGGGACACATCCCTTACGATACATTCGTTGGCGCCGTACAGACTGATTGCGGCAGCTTCGCCTGCCTATCTCGCTGCACGGGGTATCCCCCGTACACCGGCTGAACTGGGCAGCCATGACTGCCTCGCCTATGCCTATTGGTCGCCGTCGATCCCCTGTCGCTGGCGCTTCGCTCGCGATGGCAGAACGGAAGAAGTGCAGGCTAATGGGCGGCTGCGGAGTAACGACTGGAATGCAGTGCTACGGGCCGTGCAGGAGGGATTCGGCATCACGCTTGGACCCGAGAGCGTTCTGGACCCCGAGATCCAGGCCGGCCGCCTTGTCCGGCTCCTGTCGGATTATGAAGGACCCGCCCGCCCGATGCATGTCCTCACCTCGGCGGCACGTCGACCGACCGCAAGCCTGCGTAGTTTCGTAGAGGCCGTGGTTGAAGAATTCAGCGACTAAGGGCTCGACGATTCCTTATGCGCACTGCCATCAATACTTTAGGGTTGATGGTCATAACAAAATAGTCTTTGCCATGAATAGTTGGCAAGAACTGGTCAGTATTATGATTTCATCGGCCTCGCCAACGGTAGGGTATGAGCTTCACAGGAGTTTCCCCGCGGAAAGTCAGCCTGAAGATGAGGTGTTCGCGGGTATTTGGCTGGCGAGCGACCGATCTGCTGAAGAAAGAGGTTCTTGAACGCGCCAGCTTCCTGTTAGCCAGTGTCCAATTCTAACCGAAAGTGCAAATTGCATCTTGGTCGTGCCTGATCCTGGCCGCGACCATGATTTTTTGTGCCCCTTCGTGAGAAAGGGTCAAGCCTATGACAACACAACTCAGTTTTCGGATATCGAAACCTGTGAAATCTTATGGGGAAACAGATTCTCCGTCATGAAGTCGATGAACACCCTGAGCTTCGGTGGGAGATAGGGGCTGGACGGCCACAGAAGACGAAATACCCCAGAATGTTCGGTATGGTTGGACAGCACAGGAAGGAGGTGTCCGGTCCTGAGATGCTCGTGGAGCACGAAGTCCGGCAGGCTGACGATACCCAGCCCGGCTTCCGCCATGCTGATCAGCGGTTCCAGCGCCGAGGCAACAACGGTTGCCGGGAGTTCAATGGCCCCAGCCGGGCGATCCTGCCGCAGTGGCCATGCTTCCAGTTTTCCGGTTGTAGGATATCTGTGGCGCAGACAGACATGATGCACCAGATCAGCCGGTTTGAAAGGTGTGCCATGGCGCTCCAGATAGATAGGACTGGCAACCAGCCGGTGATGGAACGTGCCGACGACACGGGTCATCAGGCGTGAGTCCGCAGCATCTCCAGTCCGGAGAACAACATCGAAGCCTTCGCCGATGACATCCACGAGACGATCGGTGAAATCAAGATCGGGCTCGATCTCCGGATAGGTCTGGATAAAGGCGTTGACCGCCGGCATCAGCAGCATGCCCACCATGGGGAGGCTCACGCGCAGACGTCCCGATGGTGTGGCGTGTGTATCGGCCAGTTCCTGTTCGGCAGCCGCGACTTCTCCCAGGATCCGACGGCAGCGCGCCAGAAAGAGATGCCCTTCCTGAGTCAGCGTGATCGTTCGCGTGCTGCGATGAAACAGCCTGACGCCGAGACGCCCTTCAAGACGTGCAATGGCCTTGCCGACCGCAGAGGCGGACAGGCCCAGTTGCTGACCGGCGGCCGTGAAGCTGCGTGTTTCCGCAGCCTGTATGAAAATGGGAAGAGCACTCAGACTGTCCATCGCATGATCCGGCTATTGCGGACATTTCTGTCCATTATGTATGGAACTATAGCCTGATTAATCCGGATCAGGGACCATCTTATCGTGAGGGCAACGAGGGGCGGCAAAGCGGCAGGCAGCTTTGCGCCACGACATGCTTTGGGATGGATGCTTCCATGAGTTCAGAAACGACCGAATATGACCTGTTCACATTGGGACGCCTGCCGCTGGGAGGCCTCCTTGCTTTGGCCACGGCCGGATTCATCACCATCCTGATCGAGGCTCTGCCGGCAGGCCTGCTGCCCCAGATGGGCAGGAGTCTGAACGTATCGGATGCGATGGTGGGGCAGCTTGTCACACTTTACGCAATTGGTTCCCTTGTCGCAGCCATCCCGCTGACCAGCGCCACGCAGGGCTGGCGACGGCGCAGGCTGCTGCTTCTGGCCATCGGTGGTTTTGCTCTCGTCAATACGATCACGGCCGTCTCAACCAGCTATGTCCTGACCCTTGCCGCCCGTTTTCTGGCAGGGGTATCGGCCGGACTGCTGTGGGCGCTGCTGGCTGGTTATGCCAGCCGGATGGTGGTGCCCGCCTTGCAGGGACGGGCCATTGCGGTCGCAATGGTCGGAACACCTCTTGCCCTGTCATTCGGCATTCCTCTTGGCACCTTCCTTGGAACGATGGTTGGTTGGCGTTACACTTTCGGCATCATGACCGCGCTGAGTGTCGGTCTGCTGGGCTGGGTCGTGGCGGTGGTGCCGGACTTTGCGGGCCAACGTCAGGGACGGCATCTGACGCTCAGGCACGTGTTCCTGATGCCGGGTGTGCGGAGAGTCCTGTCCGTCACATTGCTGTTCGTTCTGGCACACAATATTCTCTATACGTACATAGCACCTTTCCTGATACGGGCCGGGATGGGCGGGCAGGTGGATACGGTTCTGTTTGTATTCGGCCTGACTGCCCTTGTCGGGATCTGGCTGGTGGGCACTCTTATCGATCACTGGCTGCGGACGCTGGTCCTGGCGAGTATCGCTCTTTTCATGATTGCAGGCTGCATATTGGGTTTTGCAGGGACCAGTCCGATTGCAATCTACGTCGGGATCGTTCTGTGGGGATTGTCCTTCGGCGGCGCGGCCACGCTGTTCCAGACGGCTTCTGCGCGCGCGGCAGGGGAGGGCGCCGATATCGCCCAGTCGATGATCGTGACCGTGTGGAACGCGGCCATTGCCGGCGGCGGGATTGTCGGGGGCCTGCTACTCGACCATTTTGGCACGACCATCATTCCGTGGGCAGCGACAGTTCTGCTGCTTGGCGCCCTGATGATTGTTCGGACTGGACAATTTCATCGTTCTGCAAGCGTGTGCTGACAGGGCCTGCTGGCACAGCAAAGTCAGTGTGGAAACATCGGAGGAGATGCATCATCTGCTCGGATGGAGAACAAGGTCGCATTGCAAGGCTTCTGGGAGGATAATCAGTCCAGATCGTCGAGATAGCGCGATAGAACTTCCCGGCTACTCTGCATGGTGGCGATCCGTTCATCAATTTTCTGACGTTCTACACGCAGGAGCGTGCGGAGATCATTGCAGGGGTGGAAGTTGGGTTTTTCGTCGATGACGCACGGCAGAATACGACGGATTGCATCGAGTTTCAGTCCCGCATCGCTCAACATCTGGATACGGCGGACAGCGATTTCGTCGTCCTCGTCGTAGTCGCGATAGCCGGAAACCTGACGCTTCGGAGTCAGAAGTCCTTCCTGCTCATAATAGCGCAGCATGCGAATACTGATTCCAGTTCGTCGCGACAATGTGCCGATCTGCATGTTTCAACACCCTTGACCCTGACAGCGCTGTCAGACCGTAGCATTCGTTTTCTGAAGAAAAAACGGGAAAGGAGCAAGGGCATGCCATTCGTAGAGGTTGAGGGAGCACGGGTCAGTTATCGGGTGGATGGACAGGGGCCGGCATTGGTTCTGGTCCACGGAACTGGCGGCGATGCGTGTTCCAACTGGGATGCGATGACGTCCGAACTGACGAAAAATTGGATGGTTATCCGGCCTGATTATTCTGGATCGGGCATGACTGAGGACAGCGGTGCTCCCCTTTCGATCGCCATTCTGGCCCACCAAATCGTCGCCGCTGCCAATGCTGCGGGAGCCAAGAGCTTTTCCATCATCGGTTTCTCGCTCGGCGCTGCGATCGCCATAGCGGCTACGACCGAGTACAAGGAGAGAATACGGTCGCTCGTCCTATTGAACGGCTTTGCGCATGCGGGAGATGCCCGGTCGCAATTGGAGTTCAGGTTCTGGCGCGATCTGATCGACCGTGACCGCGATGCGCTGGCGCGTTTGATCCTGCTGACGGGCTTTACGCCTGAGTGGTTCGATACCCTGTCTGTCGAAGACGTGGACGCCATCGTGAGCCGTATGGTCTCGGATACCAACTGGTCGGGCATGAGGCGCCAGATCGATGTCGATCTGCTTGTCGATGTCCGTCGGGAGGCCGCCGGTCTGTCGTGTCCGACACTGGTGATCGGTAGCATATACGATCACATGGTTTCGGCTGCGCATGGCCGCGAACTGACACGCCTGATTCCGGGCGCGCAGCATGTTGAAATCTCATCCGGCCATCTGGCTCCGATGGAGCACCCGTCGCGGGTTCTGGACGCCATCGAGCCATTCTTGCGCGCTACGCCAACGTCATGATGGCGGTTCTCCTCCTTGCGCTGGGGGCGTTCGTCTGGCAGGTCACGGAATTGCTGCCGATCGGATTACTTCCTCAAATCGCGGCGGGGCTGACGGTCCCCGTGGATCGGGTGGGACTGCTCGTAACCGGTTACGCCTGGCTGGTGGCATTGAGCGCAATTCCCATGACCTATCTCACCGCGCACGTGGATCGACGGAGACTTGTTGGTCTGTTGCTTGTCCTGGTCGGGACGGCGGATCTACTGACGGCGACTGCACCGAACTATGCGACCGTTGCGCTGCTGCGGATCATTCTGGCCTGCGGCCATGGTGTCTTCTGGTCCATCATCGCGGGGCTGGCGACGCGGCTCGCGCCGGATGTGCCTTCTGGCCGGGCAACCGCCTGGGCGTTTTCCGGTATCGCCGTGGCGTTGGCATGCGGTATTCCGATGAGCACTGCTCTGGGGCACTGGTTGGGGTGGCGCTCCGCGTTTGTGGTCTGTGGGTTGCTGGGGTGGACCGCCTTCGCATGTGTGCCGTTTCTGCTGCCAGCGATGCCGGGTGAAAAGCGACATCGCATGCCTTGGGAATTGCTGGCCAATCCAGCGCTGCGTCGTGTCGTCCTGATGACCGGGATGCTCGTCACGGCGCATTTCTGCGCCTACACTTATATCGTTCCACTGTTGACCGATCGTGCCCAAGTGCCATCGAACCTCGTGTCGGTGGAACTGCTGGTTTTTGGGATCGCCGGTGTCATCGGGAACTGGCTCTGCGGACGGCTCGGTCTGTCGGCGTTAATGAAAATCATGATGGCGATCGGAGGCATCATGCTTGCTCAGGTAATCCTGATCGGTGGACGTTATGTCTCTGCCAGTTCCTGGACCGACATGGCGATATGGGGCCTGTCCTCTGCGTTTCTGGTCGTGGGGCTGCAAAGCAGGGTGCTGGAAGTTGCTGTCGGGCGCGAAGATGCTGCGTCTTCGCTTTATGTGGCGGCGTTTAATGTAGGGATTGGAAGTGGTGCGCTTCTTGGCGGTGTTGTCCTGTCTCATGCGGGGATTGCCGGTCTCCCGTGGGTCAGTATGGGTCTTGCGGCTCTCACGTTCGGACCAGTCCTGACGCGACGATCCGACGATCGTCATGATGACTGAGCTACCATGCTTAGAAGGGGCTCTCCATTTTTTTAAAGTAAGTCAATTATACGCATGCCGCGCAATGGCTGATCGAACGCGCTTTATCATGCCACCGATCACTGGTCGGGACTGATGGGCATATTCTCCTTTAGGAAATCAAGAACTGCCCTGATCCGCGCAGGTAGTGTGCCTCGATGCCCGAGATAGACGGCATGGACATCGACGAACCTGTCGCTCTGGAAGTGTTCAAGCACTGATGTCAGCTGTCCGGCAGCGATGTGTGGATCAACCTGAAAAGCCGCAAGGTGTGTCAGCCCCATACCCGCCAGTGCCAGTTCCAGCACCGCGTCACCGTCGCTCGCCAGAGCGCTGCACGCAGGAAGGGGGAAGTGTGCTCCGTTCCCATCCTTCATCTGTGGCCAGCCGTCATGCATGCGATGATAGCCAAAGCCGATCCGTTCATGTCGTCGGAGATCGGCGGGCGTTTCGGGAACACCGCGCGTGGCGAGATAGTCTGGCGACGCGACGATCTTCATTTCCGCCTGTCCCAGCTTGCGGGCCATCAGGCGTGAACTGGTAAGAGGGCCATGGCGGATTGCGATATCCGTGCGGTCTTCCATAAGATCGACCACGGTGTCCGTCAGGACGATGTCGAGGACGATATCCGGATATTGGGTCTTCAGTGCCGGGACAAGAGGCAGCAGGAAACGCCGCCCCATGGGCACGTTGATGTTGATCCGCACGCGGCCCTGCGGCAGGGCGCCGGCTGATGCGCTCTGTTCCGCTTCGGCAAGATCGGCCAGGACCTGCACGCTACGCTCATAGAAGGTGCAGCCCTCGGGAGTCAGCTGCAACTGGCGCGTCGAGCGGTTGAACAGGCGGACGCCCAGTCGTTGTTCGAGCCTGGACACCAGCTTGCTGATGGCGGACGGCGTCATCCCTGAAATCCTGGCGGCGGCGGTAAAGCCGCCCGCTTCCACCACATGGGTGAAGACTTCCATCTCGCCGGCCCGGTTGATTTCCAGTCGTCCCATGATGACTTCATCTCACAAATGATGTGCGTGCGAGCAGTCTAGTGCATCAATCGCGCCTCCTCCACATTTGTCGTCAGGACAGAGTCTTCGGAAAGGTGTGGACGATGGTTGACCCCGAACCCGGGCATGACGGGACCAGCATGGCGGCAACAGGGTGGGTCGGCAGCTGGATGGCGGCACAGCAGCCCGTCTGGGGTGAGTATTTTCCATTTCCCGTCGGTCTGCCGTCCGTCCTGGAAAACGTCACAATCCGGCAGTTCGCGCGCCTCAGTCTGGGCGGTCGCCGCCTGCGTGTGGTGCTTTCCAATGTCTATGGTTCGGCTCCGGTAACAGTCGGGGCGGTGTCGGTGGCGCGGGCACTCGGTCAGGACAGAGCGCTTGAAACAACTCCGCTTGCCGTGACATTTTCTGGAGAGACTTCCGTTATCATCCCACCGGGCGCCGACAGGATGACTGACCCCCTGAACCTCCCGGTCCTGCCCCTCTCCACCGTGGCCATTTCGCTTTACCTGCCGGACACGGTTCATCCGCAAAGCTTTCACTGGGACGGACGATCCACCGCTCTGATTGGCGAGGGGCTGCAAACAGATCGCGCTGCATTTCCTGTTGTCACCACGACAGAGACGAGATTTCTTCTTTCGCGGATTCTGGTCGAAGCACCGGAACATCAGGGCTGCGTGGTCGCCTTCGGGGATTCCATTACCGACGGCAATGGCATTCCCGTAGACACTGAAACGCGCTGGCCCGATTTTCTGGCAGCACGTCTCCAGACAGACCGGGTCTCCGTCCTCAATGCCGGCATCTCGGGAAACCGTCTTTTACGTGATGGCATGGGCCAGTCCGGTCTGACGCGCTTTGCGGGTGACGTCCTGTCGCATCAGGGCGTCAGGGCGATCGTCGTCCTGCTCGGGATTAACGACATCGGAATGCCAGGCACGCCACTGGCACCCGACGATCCTGTTGTCAGAGCCGATGATCTGGTCGCTGGCTACCAGCAACTGATCACCCAGGCGCACGATCGTGGCGTCCGCATCATTGGCGCGACACTTCTGCCTTTCGAGGGGGCGTTACCCGACACGCCTTTTGCCGGGTTCTGGTCGCCCCCGAAGGAACAGGTGCGACAGGACGTCAATCACTGGATCCGGACCACGCAGGCGTTCGATGCCGTCGTGGATTTCGACTGCCTGCTGCGCGATCCCGCGCGTCCCTTCCGGCTGCACCCCGTGTCTGACAGTGGCGACCACCTTCATCCCGGCCCGGAAGGCTATCGGCATATGGCCGGTGGAGTGCCCGTGAGTGATCTCCTCTCAGAGTGAGAGGTCCATCAGTTCAGAAAATATGAGATAAGAAAGGATAGAGTCATGGATTATCGTCATCTGGGTCGGTCCGGCCTGAAGGTTCCTGTCCTGAGTTTCGGGGCCGGGACATTCGGTGGTACTGGCCCGCTGTTCAGCGCATGGGGCCAGACCGATGCGGCCGGGGCAACGCGTCTTGTCGATATCTGCCTCGATGCAGGCGTGAACCTTTTCGATACCGCGGATGTCTATTCCAATGGCGCTTCCGAGGAAGTGCTGGGCGCCGCAATCCGGGGCCGGCGTGACCAGGTCCTGATCTCGACCAAGACGACACTGCCGATGGGCGACGGTCCTTACGATGCCGGGTCCTCCCGGTCACGTCTGCTGCGTGCGGTCGAGGCGTCGCTGACGCGACTGGGTACGGACTATCTCGACCTGCTGCAGCTTCATGCCTTTGACGCGGCAACCCCGGTGGAGGAAGTCCTCTCCACCCTGGATGATCTTATCCATGCCGGAAAGGTCCGGTACATCGGCGTGTCCAACTTTTCCGGCTGGCAGATCATGAAGTCGCTGGCCGTGGCCGATCGTTATGGCTGGCAGCGCTATGTGGTCAATCAGGTCTATTACTCACTGGTCGGCCGCGATTACGAATGGGAACTCATGCCGCTGGGTCTTGATCAGGGGCTGGGGGCCATGGTCTGGAGTCCGCTGGGCTGGGGACGCCTGACGGGCAAACTCAGACGCGGCCAGCCTCTGCCGAAAGATAGCCGCCTTAACCAGACCGCCGGGTTCGGACCACCCGTTAGCGATGACCTCCTGTTCCGGGTTCTGGACGTGCTGGAGGAAATTGCGGCGGAGACCGGGCGGCTGGTGCCCCAGGTGGCTCTGAACTGGCTGACCCGCCGGCCGACCGTCTCGTCCGTCATCATAGGGGCACGCAACGAGACGCAGCTTCGCCAGAACCTCGACGCCGTTGGCTGGGTCTTGAGCGATGACCAGATAGCGCGTCTCAATGCCGCCAGCCTGACGGAAGCCGCCTATCCGTATTTCCCCTATCGGCGGCAGGAAGGCTTTGCGCGCCTGAACCCACCGATCGTCTGAACAGCAAAACAGGAAAAAATACCAATGTCGCATACAGCTCTTGTGGTCGGCGCCACCGGGATTGTGGGCCAGAACCTTGCCGCCCGGCTGGTGGCGGAAGGCTGGACTGTTTACGGTCTGGCCCGGCGGCCACGCCATGACATGGCGCCCGTCCTGCCCGTGGCAGCCGACCTGCTGGATACCGAAACCCTACGGACTGCTCTGGCGGATATCCGCCCGACCCATGTCTATTTCTGCTCGTGGATGCGCCACGCGACAGAAGAAGAGAACTGCCGTGTCAACAGTGCCATGGTGCGCAATGTTTTTGCCGCACTGGCTGAGCCGCAGACGCTCTGTCATGCGGCGCTGACGACCGGGATGAAACATTATCTCGGGCCGTTTGAGTCCTATGCCAGCGGCGCCCCGCCGGAAACACCCTTCCGGGAGGAGATGCCGCGTCTCCCATTGCCCAATTTCTATTATGACCAGGAAGACGCCCTGTATGAGGCATCGGAAAAATACGGGTTTTCATGGAGCGTGCATCGGCCGCACACGATCATCGGTTACGCCGTCGGCAATGCGATGAACATGGGAACGACGCTGGCGGTGTATGCTTCGATCTGTCGCGAGACGGGGCGGCCATTTGTCTTTCCGGGCTCGCCCGCGCAGTGGCATGGGCTGACCGATCTTACCGATGCGCGTCAGCTGGCCAGCCAGTTGCACTGGGCCGGGACGCGCGCTGAAGGGCGCAATCAGGCATTCAATATCGTGAACGGTGACGTTTTCCGCTGGAAATGGCTGTGGCCCCAGCTTGCGGCATGGTTTGGTATCGAGGCCGCCCCCTATCCGGGACAGGCCGCTTCTCTGGAAGCCATGCTGTCGGGTGACGCAGAACTATGGGCGGGAATCAGTGGTCGCCATGGTCTGAAGGAGACACAGATGGGGCGGCTTGCTTCAGCCTGGCATACCGATGCCGATCTTGGACGTCCGGTGGAGTGCGTGACTGATATGAGCAAAAGCCGTCGGGCCGGATTTACAGCGTATCAGTATACGCCGGACTCGTTCTTTGACCTCTTTACGAGACTTCGCGCGGAGAAGCTGATTCCCTGAGATGGAACGTCAGTCTGCAGCATCCCTGCCCAAGGTATGGATATAGCGATCCAGCCATATTTCTTGACCAGATGCGGTAGGGATTCCTGCTTGAGGCCATAATCAGACAGTGAGTGGCCTCGCATTCCATGGCGGAACAATGGTGTCGATTTCGGACCGCGCCCGGATATTGATCGTATCCGTAGTACCAATGCCAGCATTGACGGAATTACCGTTGGCTCTGGCGACCACTTTCGGGAAATGAATGCATTTCTGACAGAACAGGACATCCACCCCGTCATCGATCGGATCTTTCATGTCGAACAGGCAGATGAGGCCTATGATTATCTGCAGAGCGCGAAGCACTTTGGAAAGATCGTGATAGATATGTCATCATAAGACGCTTTCCGGTTTTTCGAAGCTTGCCAGCGTCAGTCCGGCAAGGCCAGGTCCTGGCCCAAGCAGGAAAGCGCTGGCCACTGCACTATGTACACAACATAAATAACCATCATGTATTTTGTAATTTGTTACCGTAAAGCATAACCACCGTCACAATAAAGAGTCGTTCCGTTCATATTGGCATTGTCGAGAAGAAAGAGCGCGGCATCCACAATTTCGTCCAGCAGGGCCACGCGCCCCGAAAGAGTAAGGCCTTTCCATGTGGAAAAAGCGGCTTCACGGATGCTGGAGGGGCGCGCTCTCCATAACTCACTGTCGATCGTGCCGGGAGAGAGACAGTTGACGCGGACGGGAGCCAGTTCTGTGGCCAGCCCTCTCGCCAGCCCTTCGATCGCGGCATTGCAGGCTGTATAGGATGCGCTGCCGAGTGGACGAACCGACGCGGCACCAGAAACCAGAACGATCCCCGACGTTGGTACGAGGTAAGGCAGGGCTGCATGGACAGTCCAGTACTGCCCCCAGAATTTTGAGTGAAACGGGCTCGCGGCAATTTCAGGAGATGCGTCCCGAAAGGAGCCGGTCTGATAACTGGCGGCCGGTGTGAACAGCCCGGTGAGAGGAGGGGCGTCAGAGAAAAAGGAGGACAGGGTCGCACGGTCTGTTACATCGACCATGCGCATCGTTGCTCGCTCGCCGAGAACCCCGGCCGCATGGTCCAGCCGGTCCCGATCTCGTCCCCCAATCAGCACCCTGTCACCACGAGCGACCAGCCGCCGGGCAACGCCGAAACCCATGCCGGATGTTCCGCCGATGATCGCATATGTTCTTTGTATCGTCATGCCCGGAGGATACGGCGGATGCGCCTTCACACGTGGCGAAATTTCATCCTCACATTCATGCACGAAATTCGTTAATCTCTGAAATATGACGAAATGGCTCCATCATGACGGGATACGTGTCTTTCTGACTGTCTGTGAAAACGGCAGTTTTGCCGAAGCAGCGCGGGAGATGCATCTGTCGCCGTCCACCGTTGCGAAGGCGATTGCCCGACTGGAGCAAAGCCTGGAAGTGACGTTGTTCGTGCGAACGACCCGGCGTGTTGCGCTGACGTCTGAAGGGGAACTCTATTATTGGAGTTGCCGGAGAGCGGCGGATGAACTGCAGCGGGCTGAAATCCGGCTTGCAGCCATCCGGCAGCGACCAGTGGGGCATGTCAGGCTCAGCCTGCCTCCCTCGCTCGGTACGGAGGTGATTGCGCCTGCGCTATACAGGCTGGCTCAGGAGTTTGAGGGCCTGACATTCGATATCTCGATGAGCCGGCATAAAGTGGACATGAGCGCTGACGGATATGACCTGGCTGTCAGGATCGGTGCTTTGCCGGACACGACAGAAATAAAAAAGCGGTATCTGGGCAGGCAGGCGGTCATGTTATGCGCGGCGACCGCCTATCTTGACCGGAAGGGGCGTCCTGAGCGTGTGGACGATCTGACAAAGCACGATCTGATTGGTACGGCTCGGGGACGACGGGTGGAACCATGGTGCGTTCGACAGGGGGATGGAACGTCACAGGTATGGGAGCCGTCCAGCCGCCTGATTCTTGATGGCGCGGCTCTGACGTTACGCGCCATACGAGATCAGCACGGTATCGGTCTTGTACCGGAATGGCTGGCACGCCCGTTTGTCGCCACCGGAGAAATCGAAGCCGTGGGATATGAGTGGGTTGGCTCTGCCATGCCCATTCATGCCATATGGCCGGTTTCTCCCCAGATGCTGCCAAAACAGCGGGTTGCATTGAACGCCGCTGCGCAGGCCGTAGCGTCTTTTTTCCATCGACTGCGTGAGCGAACCCGTCAGGCAAATTGTTCCCGGATGAAAGTTGCAAATAAAGTCACTTTCGGGTCTGTTTTTCGGTCCGAAGGATAGAGAACATACATCGGGCGTTCCGGCATGATCAGGTCGGGAAATAATTGAACGAGCCTGCCGTCTTCGATATCACGCTGGAGCAATGTGACTGGCTGCATGATGACTCCGGCACCGTTAATCGCCGCTATTCTCAGCGCATGGCCATTATCGATCCGCAACCGTCCGGTGGACAGGTCAAGCGGCACGATATCACTTTGTGTATTATGCCATGATGAAGACGGCGCGTAACGGAACGCCAGACAGTCGTGGCTTGCCAAAGCTGCGGGGCTCAATGGTGTTCCACGACGAGCCAGATAGGATGGTGCCGCACACAGAATCAGTCGGTACGGCTTGAGTGGCAGCGCGACGACATCGCTGGTTGGTGGTTGACCAATGCGGATGGCGACATCGTAGGCCTCTTTTGTCAGATTGACGCTTCGATCCTCCAGTGAAAGATCAACACGGACACGGGGATATGCCGCCAGAAAGTCCGGAAGCAGCGGGGTCAGTGCTTCCGCTCCGAAAGAGACCGGTGCCGTGACCCGCAAAAGTCCTGTCGGCTCCTGTTCCGTTGCCCGCGCTTCAGTTGCAGCCTGTCCGACGCTCTCCAGAATACTCAGGCACCGCTGATAATAGCTTTCCCCGGCGTGGGTCAGTGCCTGTCTTCGTGTTGTACGATGGAGCAGTGAGGTGCCGATTTCCTTTTCAAGGGCTTTCAAGTGTTTGCCGGCCATGGCAGGTGAGATGCCATGCACGGCAGCAGCTTCGGCTATGCTGCCCTCCCGTACAATGGATGCAAAAACCGACATGCTCCGGAAGAGGTCCATTCGATACCTGTAGTTAATTATGATCCTCTTTTTAGATCATTTATCGACATGAGGTTTCCTGTCTAATCACGATTGGCATGCCCAACGCACCGGCGTGCGAGGGATGCCTATGACGACATCGAGCGATGGAGGAGACAGGATGCCTTTTGCCCATATTATTCTCAGCGGCAGCAATATCGACGAGAGAGTTAAAACATCGATCAGGGAGAGCGTTGAACGCCTTCTTATTGATATTCTGGGTAATTCTCCGCAATTTCTTTCTGTTGTTATTCAAGAAATTCCTTGCGGCGACTGGCATGTCGGCGGCCATGTCCAGGGATTTTCAGCCTATGCGCATGTGCGGGTGACGGAAGGACGAACGACCGAGGAGGCGCGCGCCAAGTTTATTGCGGCTCTCTATGAAGCGTTGGTCATCCTGGCCGGTGGCGCTTTGTCAGAAGCGACTTATATCGTGGTAGAGGAAATGCCCGCCAATTCATGGGGGTTCGGAGGGATTACCCAGAAAATTCGGAAACAGATGAAGTAAAAGGCGCCGCACCTTATGGTTCATCTTGCCCCTGAATTTCAGAGGGGATGATCGATCTGGTCTTCTAGCGGGTTTCTGACTTATCAAAATATGCCAGCGTTAATCCTGCGAGGCCAAGTCCTGTCCCGAGCAGGCAGACGCTGGTCCAGCCTCCATGTGCATAGACCAGAGTGGAAGCAAAGGCGCCGCACGCGCTGCCAAGCGAATAGAAAACCATATAGGCGCCGACAAGACGGCTGCGAGCCTCTGCGTCCGAGGCAAAGATCAGGCTCTGACTGGTGACATGGATCGCCTGAATGGCAAAATCCAGCAGGAGAATGCCAGCCATCAGAAACCACAGAGAGAAAGGCAGGGCGGCCATCAGGCCCCACGCCACCAGGGCCAGAACAAAGGACAGAATGGTTGTCCGGCGCGCGTGTCCCTGATCGGCCCAGATGCCGGCTCGTCCGGCCCCCAGCGCTCCTGCCACGCCTGCAAGGCCAAACAGTCCGACTTCGGTGTGCGAAAGCGAGAACGGAACTGTGCTGAGTGGAAGAACAAGGGGTGCCCAGAGCACGTTGAACATCGCAAAGATCAGAAACGCCAGCATACCGCGGCGGCGCAGGACGGAATTGGTCCGGTAAAGCGAAAGGGTCGAGAAAACCAGGGCAGGATAGGAAAGCGACGCCTCATTTCGCCTTTCGGGAGGCAGGATGCGTGCCAGGGCCAGGGTCATGCCCGCTGTCAGAATGGCAGACGCAAGATAGACGGCCCGCCAGCCGATCGCATCCGTGAGCAAGCCCGCAATGATCCGGGCGCACAGGATTCCGATCACGCCGCCGCTGGTGACCTGCCCGACAACCCGTCCCCGCTCGGCAGGTGCTGCCCAGCCGACCGCGCAGGCGACCAGCGTCTGGACGATGACGGATGAAAGACCGACCAGAAACAGACTTCCAAGCAGCCATCCCCATGAGGGGGACAGCGCAGCGGCAACAAGCGCGGTAGCCGCAGTGAGCCCTTGAATGAGCACAAGACGCCCAGGGAGTATCAGGTCACCCAGCGGCACAATACCGATCAGACCGAGCCCGTATCCGACCTGCGTTGCGGTGATGATACTGCCGATAAGGGCCTGGGCGACACCCAGATCATGGGCGATCTCGTCAAGCATGGGGGCGGCGTAATAGACATTTGCAACGCTCAGTCCGCAGGCGGTTGCCAGCAGCAGAATGAGTGGGGCGGTGAGCGGACGCTGCCGGTTGCAATCGTCAGAAGAAGGAGAGGACATCGGTTGCACCTCATAATAGGTTCTATCATAGAACCTATTGCACCGTGCGTCGTCCAGTTCTATTTTAGAACTATATGAAAATGTGAGGACGTGGGATGGTGAAGCGGGTGAGCCTCAGCGATGCGGAATGCCCGGTGGCCCGGTCGCTGGATGGCATTGGCGACTGGTGGTCGCTGCTAATCGTACGCGACGCCTTCGACGGCGTAAGGCGTTTCGGAGAATTCCAGAAAAGTCTCGGAATATCCAAAGGGATTCTGGCCAGCCGTTTGCAGGGTCTTGTTGCCCTGGGAGTGCTTGCAGTGACGTCGGCATCGGACGGTAGTGCCTGGCAGGACTACGTGCTGACCCCAAAAGGAGAGGCGCTGTTTCCGGTCATTGTCGCATTGAGGCAGTGGGGAGAGGCGTTCTGCTACAGACCCGGGGAACCACATTCGGAACTGGTCGACCGGACAGAGGGAAAACCTCTGGCCCCGTTGATCGTGCGGGATGCGGACGGCGAGATTATCCAGGCACGGGATACCATCGTCAGGAAAATTTGATGAGGCGGTGGTGGAGGCTGGCGCTATGACGGACGACGAGTGCAGTAAAGACAGTGGCGTGTCGCGTCGGTCCAGACCCGGATATGGCATCCGACAAACCGGGGAGGCTCTGGCGTCATGAAATCTTATCTGTTTCCGATCCTGGGCAGTATCGACGATATGGTCCAGCAGGAGAGGCAGATGCCTACACCTGCTTATGGGCAGGTTCTGGTCAGGATGCGCGCGGCATCGCTGAATTATCGGGATCTGACCGTTGCCAGAGGACGGTTGCCCCGTGCCAAAACAGTCGATCTCGTGCCGCTTTCCGATGGTGCCGGAGAAGTTGTGGCCATTGGCGATGGCGTGACGCGACATGTGGTGGGAGATCGTGTGGCGGGCCTGTTCTTTCAGGACTGGGCCGGCGGTGCGCTATCAGAACGGATGGCGGCCTCGGCGCTTGGTGGTCCGGTTGATGGGGTTCTGACGGAATATCGCCTGTTTGATGAGGATGGCCTGATCGAGATTCCAGACCACCTGACCTTTCAGGAAGCGGCAACGCTACCCTGTGCGGCCCTCACAGCCTGGCATGCGCTGTTTGGTGGCGCGCGCACGCTGCTGCCCGGTCAGCGCGTTCTGCTGCTTGGCTCGGGAGGCGTCTCACTCTTTGCGCTCCAGTTTGCCGTTCGGGCGGGCGCGCATGTGATCGCCACGTCCTCTGACGACGACAAACTCGCGCGGATGCGTGACATGGGCGCACAGGAGACGCTCAATTATCGCGATCAGCCGGAGTGGGGGCTGGTCATTGCGGAGCGTGGCGGCGTTGACCATGTCGTCGAAGTCGGGGGCGCAGGGACGTTGCCTCACTCGATGCAGGCCTGCCGCTTTGGGGGAGCCATTCACCTGATCGGTGTGCTGACAGGCGGTCAGATTGATCCCGCCAATATCATGCGGCGGAATCTGTTGCTCGAAGGGGTCAATGTTGGATCAGGTGAGATGTTTGCGGCGATGAACGCAGCTCTCACGATACATCGTCTGCACCCGCTGATTGATCGGGTTTTCCCCTTCGATGAGGCGAGGGATGCCTATCACTATTTTGCGGGAACGCGCGGCATGGGCAAGGTCGTGATCAACATATCATAAGTAAAAATCGGATTGTTTTTATTGCCGGCTCTCGCCCGCCGGACTGATACGCCTCCTATAGTCTGCGGGTGGCTGTCCCATAAGTCGTGTGAAGATTTTCCTGAAAGCCCCACTGTCCTGATATCCGACCTCCCACGCGATCTGGTCCAGTGGCAGGGAAGTGGTTTCCAGCAGATCGCGACCTTTCTCTATCCTCAGATGTTGCAGGTAAGCGAGTGGCGTAAGAGAGGTCGCCTTGTAAAACCGACGCAGGAAAGTCCGTTCTTCCAGTCCGGATATCAGTGTCATATCGGCGACTGTGGCGTTTCGGGCAGGTTCCGTACGCAGCCAGTGCTGGACTTTCAGGATGACTCTGTCGCCATGCGTCAGGTTGGGGGCGAAGTGTCGATACTGTCGCTGATCGTGCCGGGGCGGATCAATCAGCAGATAACGGGCCGTCTCCAGCATGACGGCAGGCCCGAGTAGTCTCTCGATCAGCCGCAAGGCAAGATCCGGCCAGGACATGATGCCGCCAACCGTCAGGATGTCACCATCATCCACCAGCAGGCGATCCGGATCGATCCTGATGGCGGGAAAAGCCTGTTGGAGTCTGGCGGCGGCGCTCCAGTGCGTGGTGGCCGGTCTTCCATCCAGCAGGCCGGTGGCGGCGAGGAGAAATGTTCCCGCACAGACGGAAGCCAGAATGCTGCCGCCTTCATGACAGGCCCGTAGCCACGCCAGCAGGTCCGGAACAGTCTCGGGGGCGGGCGGTCCCGTCAGGCTGGGGGGAATGATCACGACAGATGGAGCATCGGGCAGGGATGCGTTTCCGGTCGTTCCATCCGGACTGCGGCCTGTGATCTGATCGAGATCCATGGAGCGAACCCGTAAGACGGGAGCAGCTTTTCCCAGACGGTCGCGGCTCAGCTTGTCCGCGACACTGAACAGGTCGGCCAGACCGTAAAGCGCTGCTTTTTGGGCGGTTGGGTAGGCGACAAGGATAATGTCCAGTGGGGGCTGACGGTTCATTTGTCGGATATGACCCTGTTTTTGTCATTTCTGCCAGTGGGGGCGTGATCAGGAAGGCGTTAGCGTCGTGTGAAACAGTTTGCACGAGTGGGGAGAAGAGCCATGTCCGATCACGCGCTGATCATCGTTGACCTACAGAACGACTATTTCCCCGGCGGTCGCTGGCCGCTGGTCGGGATCGAAAAGGCGGCTGCCAACGCAGGGCGCGTGCTTGCACAGTTCCGGGAGACAGGAACGCCGGTCATCCATATTCGGCATGAGTTTGAGACCAGCGATGCACCGTTCTTTGCTCCTGGATCAATAGGCGCGCAGATCAACGAACGGGTGCTACCGGAGAACGGAGAGCCGGTTGTGCTCAAACATCATCCCAACGCGTTCAGGGATACGGAACTGAAGGCGCTTCTGGATGGGCAGGGCATCAGGAAACTGACGATCCTTGGCGCCATGAGCCATGTCTGCATCGATGCGACGGTTCGCGCTGCGGTGGATCTCGGATATGACGTCACCGTGGTGCAAGACGCGATCGCCACGCGTGATCTGGAGTTCAATGGCACAGACGTCCCGGCGAAGCAGGTTCATGCCGCGTATATGGCCGCGCTGTCTTTTGCATACGCGACGGTGGTGTCCACGGACGAAAGTCTTGAACGATGATCGAGGTGACTGGGGCGAGAGCCGTCCACCTCGTGCGTCGTCCCGACGGGTTGCCGAAGGAGGACGATTTCGCATTCGTCGATCTCCCGCTGTCGCACCTCGGGGAAGGAAAGATCCTTGTCGAGAATGTTTTTCTCTCCGTGGACCCTTATATGCGCGAGTTCATGGATGTGGTCTGGCCGCTGGACGCCCCACTGGAAGGCCGCGCGATTGGTCGTGTCCTGAAAAGCCGCCATGCCAGTGTTCCGGAGGGCGCCCTGGTGTTCCATCGGGCGGGATGGCGGACCCACGCGGTGATCGACGGTGCGGACGCGCGTGTTCTGCCGCCCCATGCCGGTCTGTCGCCCAGCATATTTCTCGCCGGACTCGGAGGAACGGGGCTCACCGCCTATGTCGGGTTGAAGCATATCGCCGGGCTGAAGGGGGGTGAGACGGTCTTCATCTCCTCGGCGGCGGGTGGCGTGGGGAGCATGGCGGGGCAGATCGCACGTCTGCTTGGGGCGAAGCGGGTGATCGGCAGTGCGGGATCGGAGGAAAAAGTCTCCTTCCTGATCGATGAGATCGGGTTCGACGCGGCCTTCAATTACAAGACCGGTGATATTCGCACGCTCCTTCGCCGCGCTGCACCGGACGGGATCGACGTGTATTTCGACAATGTGGGAGGCGCGCATCAGGAAGCGGCCATCGATGTGTTGAACGATGGCGGCCGGATTGCCTGGTGCGGCGCCATCGCCCAATATAATTCCCCCGATCCGCCGTCCGCGCCGCGAAATCTCTTCGATATCGTGGGGAAGAGCCTGACAGTGCGCGGGTTCCTCGTGCGGAATTTCCGTCACCTGCAAGGGGAGTTCGAAGCCTTCCTGCTGCCGCATCTGCAGGCCGGCGACGTCCGGTCGGTCGAGGCGGTCACGCGGGGATTCGATCATATCGTTTCCGGTTTCATCGGCATGTTGGAAGGGCGCAATGTCGGCAAAAGCATTATCGAGGTATAGCGTGCGGATGGATTGTCATGATCCGGGAATGCGGTCGTGATGATCGAAACCGAGCGGTTGCGCCTCTCGCTCCATCAGGCTACGGACTTCGATGACCTGCGCGAGATGTGGAGCGACCCGCATGTCGTCCGCCATATCAGTGGCGTTCCTTCATCAGAACAGGAAAGCTGGTTTCGCCTTCTCCGTTATCGCGGCCTGTGGGATCTTCTCGGGTACGGATATTGGTGTGTCCGCACCAAAGCGGACGGACGCTATGTGGGCGATGTCGGTTTTGCCGATCTGAAGCGCCCTGTTCAGCCACCCCTGGGGGCTGTTCCGGAAGCCGGGTGGGTTCTGGCGACCTGGGCTCATGGCCAGGGATTTGCGACCGAGGCGCTGCGGGCCGCATTGAGATGGATGGACGACCGCGGTGTGGACCACACGGTCTGCATCATGGCGCCGGAAAACGCGGCATCCCGCAGAGTAGCGGAGAAATGCGGATATTCCCTGAAAGGCAATGTTCGGTTCCGGGAGCAGCCGACACTGCTTTTGCAGCGCGAGAGGCAACGATCATGATGACATCGCTTACTTCGACGTACCATGCATGGACGTGGTTGGAGCCGGGTGAGCCTGAGCAACTTCGACTGGTGGAACAGGTCGTGGCGCCTCCAGGCCCAGGCGAAATACTCGTGCGAAACACCATGATCGCGCTCAATCCGGTTGACTGGAAGGTCATTGCGCAAGGTCCTGCTGAGTGGAAACCAGGGCATGTGCCGGGTGTCGATGGTGTCGGGATCGTCTCGGCGGTCGGGGACGGCGTGAGTGTCCCGGTCGGGGGACGCGTAGCCTATCACCAGGCCATCGGCAAACCGGGCAGCTTCGCGGGCTATACGACCGTGGATGCCGACTGCGCGCTGGTCGTTCCTCAAGGTGTCAGTGACGAGAGCGCTGCGGGAATTCCATGTCCGGGATTGACGGCATGGCAGGCGCTGACCAAGGTGCCGGATATGCCGAACCGGGACGTGCTTGTGACCGGGGCGGGTGGCGCCGTGGCGTTGATCCTGGCGCAACTAGCCTTGCGCCGGAAGTGGCGGGTCTGGGCAACGGCATCGCCCATCCATCGCGAACGGCTTCTGGCGCTGGGCATTGCCGGTGTGTTCGACTATCGCGACGGTGGCTGGTGCGGTCAGTTGACGGACGCTCTTGGGCCGCGTCGTCTTTTTGCCGCGTTTGACACCACGAGCGGGGCGTATGCACGCACTCTGGCGCCGCTGATCGGCTATAATGGCCATCTTGTCTGCATTCAGGACCGGCTGGATGCGCCGCCTCTGTCGCCCTTCACGACGGCGTTATCGTTGCATGAGGTGGCTTTGAATAGTGCCCACGGTCATGCGACGGCGGAGG
Source organism: Asaia sp. As-1742 (assembly GCF_011753235.1). NCBI lineage: Bacteria > Pseudomonadati > Pseudomonadota > Alphaproteobacteria > Acetobacterales > Acetobacteraceae > Asaia > Asaia sp. As-1742. Next base: position 51,036 of record NZ_VWWA01000002.1, read on the forward strand.
ACTGGCGGGAGTGGCGTCATGCAGGCGCGCAGCTTCTTGAGGCTGTCCAGATCGGCACCCTGGACCTCCAGCCGCATGTCGTCATTGCGTTCGATGATCTGCCAACAAGCCTGTCTGCCTTGAAGCATCAACGGATTAAAGGGAAGAAAATTCTGGTCCGCGTTGAAATGACACGTCATTACAGATGATGCTTAAAGATTGGAAAACAGAAGGTTAGTTATTGGAAACTCCTTAACGTACCGAAAGAATTCGCTTGGGAGATAGGTGGAACAGTGCATCATCACGCTCCGTCGTCGCGTCCCAAAGGCGGCAAACGTCGCGCAACGGGCTGTCCTTTGACAATGGCTGTATTGGTGCGGGCCTTGTCATGAAAGCGGTCGAGGATGGCATCCAGTTCCTCGATGGTGCGGATATAAAGCCGGCCGACGAAACAATCCTCACCTGTGACGCGATCGCACTCAACGAATTCCGGTGTATCCTGGATCATCTTCTGGACTTCATGCAGGGTTCCGGGCAACGGATTGATCCGCACCAGGGCCTGCAGCGGAAATCCGAGTTTGCGCGCATCCAGCACGGCGGTGTAGCCACGGATGAAACCGCGCTCTTCCAGGCGTTTCACTCGCTCTGCAACCGTCGGTGAGGCAAGGCCGACGATTCCGGCCAGTTCTTTGAGTGAGATCCGGGCGCGTTCGGACAACAGGGTGACGATTTTTCGGTCAAGACGATCCAAAATAACGACCTCATCTAATAATAGAGATTTGATATATCCACCTATTTATAGAAGGAATATCACACAATCTACCGTTGATCATGTATCCACGACGGAACGGTCACCTTTTATAATCTGACCATGCTCCAACCTCTGCGGAGATTCCGATGCGCCAGATTGAAGTGCCCGCCAGCTATAACCTCAACGAACTGACCCCTGTTGAGCGACCCGATCCCGGTCAGCCCGGTCCGGGGCAAGTCCTGATCCGCATGAAGGCAGTGTCACTGAATTTTCGCGACCTGATGGTTGTCACGGGATGTGACCGCTGGATGCCCCCTGCCGGGCGTGTGCCGGGTTCCGACGGTGTTGGTGACGTGTTGATGGTCGGCGATGGCGTTACGCGGTTCACGCCGGGCGACCGTGTCATGACCACGATCCTGCCAAAATGGATCAACGGTCCACTTACGCCAGAAAAGCGCACCGGCGGTCTTGGCGGCCCTGCTGCTGACGGCGTGCTGGCAGAACAGCTGGTGCTGGACGCCGAGGGACTTGTACTGGCGCCACGCTACCTGTCGGATGTGCAGGCTGCCACTCTGCCGACAGCGGCGCTGACCGCCTGGCATGCGATCACGCGGGCGGATGCCCTGCGCCCGGATGCGACCATCCTCGTGGGCGGGACAGGCGGCGTGTCGTTATTTGCCTTGCAGATCGGTCTTGCTGCCAGCGCTCGGGTAATCGTCACGTCCAGTTCAAACGACAAGATTGATCAGATGAAAACACTGGGGGCCTATGCTGGAGTCAATTATTGCGACGATACTGCCTGGGCCGATCAGGTCGTCTCTATAACTCAAGGACGAGGTGTGGACCTTGCGATCGACATCGGGGGTGCCAGTTCGTTAAACGAGTCCATTCGGGCAACTGCGATGGGAGGCGCCGTCGCCATTGTGGGACTGGTTGGCGGATTGCAGGCTACGATCAATCTGGCAGAGATCTTCCAGCGTAATCTGCGGCTGGACGGGATTGAAACCGGCTCACGCACAATGCTGGAAGCTATGCTGACCTGGTTCGAGTGCAAGGCGATCATACCGTCCGTTGATCGGGTATTTTCTTTTAACGAAAGCGCAGCAGCGTTGAATTACCTCAAGGCGGGAGAGCATATCGGTAAGGTCTGCATCGCTTATTGAAGCATGTTGCAGTACATCGGATAGTCATGTTGAACTTGCCAACAAACTATACAGGCTCTCTCCGTCTCGGAGTAAGATGACCTCTGTTTCGAAAGGACATGTCGGCTGTTAGCCACGCGTGGTCGCCGATGCGCAGTCCGTATGAGGGCTTCAGCAAGCATGATCGTGGCTCTCAACGAAGAAACCTTGTTTGTTTTAGCAAGAGCCGGGCTTATTAATGTTGTGGGAGGTCAGGCACAGGCATAAAAAAGCCTCTTAAAACAGTTATCTAATTCCGCTTTACTCTCAACTTGCGATTGCTGCAATTTGAGAGCGAATCCTGCCCCCGCAACCAAAATACCCCCCCAATACACAATCCAGACACAGCGTAGCTCTCTCACAGAGAATACGCGTTTATACGCGCGCGTAGGGCTCGCTCCGTTCGCAGCCACGCAAAACCCCTGATCCCGCGTCAAAAACGCCCACCGCCTCATAACAGGCACGAACACTGCCATCAGCGCAACCCAAACACAGGATAATCAAATCCTCGGCAGAAATGGCCCATGGTCTTGTTTCCGCGAAATAACTCATGACAAAGTATTAAACCCGGATGGGGCCATAGAGAGGGCTCACGTTCATGCAGCGTCGAGATGTTCTTGCAGTCATTCCGTTTGTGACAGGGTTGAGTATGGTTTCAGATGCTGCCGCGGCCGAACCCAAAGTGCCGATCGTTCTGGTGCATGGTCTGCATTGTGGTGGCTGGATCTGGCGTTATGTAGCGCCTTTTCTGCAGCATGCGGGCCATCAGGTCATCACGCCAACTCTGACCGGCACAGGCGATCGGGCGCATCTTCTCTCACGCGAGATTACACTTGAGACGCATATCGAGGATATACTGAGTGTCGTCGACATGCTCGATCTGCCGCGTTTCGCGCTCGTGGGGCACTCTTATGGCGGAATGGTAGTCAGCTGCGTGGCTGACCGGATGAGGGATCGTATTGCGAAGCTCATCTATCTGGATGCCCTGATCGCACAACCGGGACTCTCTGCCTTTGATATTCTACCGAGGGGAATGGCAGCGATACGGCGCGAGCGCGCCCGTGTCGGTGGGGCAGATGTTGCCTTTCCAGTACCCCCTGAAAATGCTGTGTTTCTGCCTGATGCTGATCGAAAAGCGTGGTTCATGCGGCATCTGCGCCCTCATCCCGTAGGCACTTATGAGACGCCAGCACGCCTGGAGCAGCCAGCCGGAACGGGGCTGTCTGTTACCTATATTGCCTATGAAAATCCGGCTTTAGGGTCGATCGAGCCCAGCCGCGCCTACGCGAGAGCGCAGTCGGGTTGGCACTATCACAGCGAAGCCGTACCGCATGATGCCGAAATCGTTTTTCCCGAGAGGGTTGCCTCTTTGATCATGGGCGCACTCTGAACCGCCGCAGGGACTGGTTTATCCCTGCGACGGACTCATTGTCAGACCTGCGCCATGAGCGCAGCGTTACCACCTGCGGCGGTGGTGTTGGTGCTGCAGGCATATTCGAGCACCAGCCATTCGAGAGGATAGCTGCCTGACGCGTCGGGCCCATGAAGGGAGACGATCTGGCCGTTGCGGGAGGCGAGATTCTGGAGCAGGTCCGCTGTGAACGATGAATCGCCATTGCCCAGCGCGACATCGATGAGCGTATTGTCTTGCAAGGGGAACACTGCGGCTTCCAGGCCGGGGGGGCGTTCTGGCAGCGCGCGTAGCAGCGTCGCAGGAATGGCGCAGCGATTGCCTGCAGCCAATGCCGCCAGAATTTGAGCACATAAATCTGCTGTTGTAGGGCCTGCACAAAACACCGTGCCTCGGGGGGCGAGGGAGTATGTGTTGGTTTCACCCACGGGGCCAGTGAGCGAGAGGGATGTGCCGAGGGGGGTGTTGTTGCAGGTGGGCAGCGTTATCGTGGGAAGCGTCGTGGCGACCCAGTCAGCGAAGAGCCTGGCTTCGGCAGGGAGGTTATGCAGGAAAGCCGGCGAAAATGCCGGACGCTCAGCGAGTAGTCGGCGCAGATAGAGAGGGCCACCTGCTTTGGGACCTGTGCCTGAAAGTCCGTGGCCACCGAAGGGCTGCACACCCACGACGGCCCCGACCAGATTGCGGTTGATATAGATATTCCCCGCATGGCTCTGGGTTTTCAGGGTTTCTATCGTATCATCGATACGCGAATGAACACCGAAGGTCAGAGCGTATCCCGTGCTATTGATGGCGGCCATGACGTCGGGCAGCGCTTCGCGCCGATAGCGCAGGACATGCAGAACGGGACCGAAAACCTCCCTCTCCAGATCGGAGACAGCGCCGATCTCGATAAGGGTGGGGGGGACAAAGGTGCCGCTCTGCGCTTCGGGGGTCGTGGTTGTCTGAAAGACATCATGTCCTTTTGCTCGGAACGCGTCGATATGCGCCGAGATCATGGCGTGAGCCTCTGCGCTGATCACCGGGCCGATATCGGTCTCCGGCTTTTCGGGCGTACCAGTCCGCAGCTCCTTCATGGCGCCCTTGAGCATGGTCAGCAGGCGGTCTGCACTTTCTTCCTGGATACAGAGCAGACGCAGGGCGCTGCATCGCTGGCCAGCGCTGTCAAAAGCCGAGGCCAGCACATCGGTCACGACCTGTTCTGTCAGGGCTGAGCTGTCGACGATAAGCGCGTTCTGTCCGCCAGTCTCGGCGATGAAGGGAATGGATGTCCCATCCGGGTTGAGGCGATCTGCGAGCTGCTTCTGGATCAGGCGGGCGACATCGGTCGAGCCGGTAAAGAGCACGGCGCGTATTCCCGGATTGGCGACAAGTTGTGCGCCCGCGCGACCATCGCCCGGGATGAGCTGGATGACATCCTGCGGTATGCCGGATGCATGCATCAGACGGACAGCTTCCTGTGCGATGAGAGGGGTCTCTTCGGCAGGTTTGGCCAGCACGGTGTTGCCAACAGCCAGAGCGGCGGCAACCTGCCCGACAAAAATAGCCAGCGGGAAATTCCATGGGCTGATGCAGGCCACGGGCCCCAAGGGCTGGGCAGCAGAGCCAAGATGGTGTGCCTGGGCAGCGTAATAACGCAGGAAATCGACGGCTTCGCGTATCTCGGCCACAGCATTGGCCAGTGTCTTGCCGGCTTCACGTATGATGAGGGCCATGAGGCGCGGTGTTTCGGTTTCCAGCGCCTCGGCTGTCTTTTCCAGAAGAGCTGCGCGCTGCGCGGCACCTGTGTCGCGCCAGCTGGGGAAGGCGCTTGCCGCGCGTGTCAGGGCCTCATCAATGGCTTGCGGGGAGAGAAAGGCAATATGGCCGACGATCTCCGTGGTGCTGGCGGGATTTATGATGGCTTCGCCTTCGGAAGCGACCGGAGCCGGTATGGCCGTGAAGACCGCGGCAAGATCGCGTAGAGTGTTCTCATCAGACAGGTCGAGACCGCGTGAATTCTGCCGCTCAGCGCCATACAGGGCGGGAGGCAGGGCGACGGTGAAGCGGGAGGCTTCCTTTTCTGCCAGGGTAACAGGGCTTGTGATCAGCGCCTCAACGGGAATCGTCGGATCCTGGATGCGGTTGATGAAGGAAGAGTTGGCCCCGTTTTCGAGCAGGCGCCGGACGAGATAGGCCAGAAGTGTCTCATGCGTGCCAACCGGCGCGTAGATGCGTACCGGGCGATCGAGCTTCTGAGGGCCGACGACTTCATTATACAGCCCTTCGCCCATGCCATGCAGGCACTGGAACTCGTATTTCTCGATGGAAAATTCCGGCCCGGCATAGGCGTGTATGCTGGCGAGCGTCTGGGCATTGTGCGTGGCAAATTGCGGGAAGATGGCATCGGGTGCATCCAGCAGTTTTCTGGCGCAGGCGAGGTAAGCAATATCGGTGTGGATCTTGCGCGTGTAGACCGGGAAATCGCTTTGCCCATCGGTCTGGGCACGCTTGATCTCGCTGTCCCAGTACGCACCCTTGACCAGTCGGACCATGAGGCGGTGGCCGCTGCGGCGGGCGAGGTCGATCACCCAGTCCAGCACGAAGGGCGCGCGCTTCTGATAAGCCTGAACGACGAAGCCGATGCCTTTCCAGTCTTTCAGGGCTTCATCTGCACAGAGGGCTTCGAGCAGATCGAGAGAGAGTTCAAGGCGATCGGCCTCCTCGGCGTCGATATTGAAGCCAATGTCATAGGCGCAGGCGAGGTGGGCCAGTTTCGTGACGCTTGGCAGAAGCTCCGCCATGACGCGATCGCGCTGAAGGCGGGTATAGCGTGGGTGCAGGGCGGATAGTTTGATGGAGATGCCTGGGCCACGATAGACGCCCAGACCATTGGAAGCCTTGCCGATTGCATGAATGGCGGTTTCATAGTCGCGGTAATATCGCGCGGCATCCTCCGCCGTCATCGCGGCTTCGCCGAGCATGTCGTAGGAGTAGCGGTAGCCTTTTTCTTCCAGCTTGCGCCCGTTTTTGAGGGCCTCGGTGATGGTCTGTCCGGTGACGAACTGCTCACCCATCAGACGCATGGCCATATCGACACCGCGACGGATGACAGGCTCGCCGCAGCGCTTGAGCAGGGTGTCGAGTGTCTGCGGCAGGCGTCTGGCTTGTGTGGTTGAAAGAAAACCACCCGAGACGATCAGCCCCCAGGTGGCAGCGTTGACGAAAAGTGGCGTTCCCTTGCGGATATGGCCCTGCCAATGGCCCTTGGCGATCTTGTCGCGAATCAAGGCGTCACGTGTTGCGGTATCGGGGATGCGCAGCAGGGCCTCGGCGAGGCACATCAGGGCGACGCCTTCCTGCGAGGACAGGTCATATTCCCTGATAAGGCCCTGCACGAGCCCAGGTGTGCCATTGCGGCGCAGCGCCTCGACCAGTTTGCGGGCCGTGGCACGCGAAGCAGCTTCCTGTGCAGGTGTAAGTGTTGCCTCAATGGACAATGCTGCCACGCGTTCGGGCTCTGGGGCACGCGTATGGTCGGTGATTGCCTGACGCAAGGCGGAACGTTCGGGAGCGATCGTGCGGAAGGCGGCAAAGGGTGCGTTCATCACAGGCCATATCGTTGCTGGTTGTTTATGATCCCTTATGGTGATTTGCGCCAAATGAGTTATGGAAGAATGGGGATAGGGCCATATATTATTCTTCTTTAGGGAATTTCACCGAATATCATTCGGGGGTTGGTAGTGGCATTGGATGAGATTGATCGCAGGATTCTGAGAATTCTCCAGAAGGACGGCCGTATGACCAATGTGGAGCTCGCAAGGCTGGTGAACCTCAGCCCTGCTGCGACGCTTGAGCGCGTCCGCAAACTCGAGCATTCCGGGGTGATCAGGAATTACATGGCGCGTCTGGACCCCGAGACTGTCAATCTTGGATTGCTGGTCTTTGTGCAGGTGACGCTGGATCGCACGAGTGCCGATATTTTCGACTCATTTGCGAAAGCCGTGCGGGCCATACCGCAGGTAAGCGAATGCTACATGGTGGCGGGTGGGTTCGATTATCTGGTGAAGGCACGGGTGCGGGACATGAATGCGTATCGTGCCTTTCTGGGCAAGACGCTTACACGTCTGCCCGGCGTGAGGCAGACACACACCTATACAGTTATGGAGGAGGTAAAGGCGGATCTTGAACTTCCGATTTGACGGCAGCGTAGTCAGTCCAGGCAGGCAACACCCTGATGCAGGTCGAAAGAGAGCTTCGCGCCTTCGAGGGCGGACATGGTCAGTATTGGGGGTTTTGTGGAATCCCCGACTCGATAGCGTATGCGGGCCTGCACATCGTGATGATCCAGGCGCAGGGCAGTGCTGCGCAGGATCGCACTTTCACGGATCATGCCGGTAGCGGTCTCGAATTTTTGCGTGGCCTTCATACCGGCTTGAGTGGGGAGCGTGGGACGCTGGATGACGAGCGGCTCAGGGGAGTTGTCTCCTGTCATCAGGGCAGCCATGCGTTGCTGGCCGTCATAGGAGACTGGAAGGAGGAACGCGGCATCGAGCCCCCCGATATCCGACTGAAGTGAAGCCTGACGATGACAGGAAAACGGAGCATCCGGGCCGAAACTCATGCCGTGATCCGTCATGACAACATGGATCAGCACCCCGAGCGACTGGAGGCCAATAACGGCGTGGCTGGTTTTCGCGACGATCATGAGTTGGTTGCGAAAGACTGTATGACCAAGTGTCAGGCTCGGGACCTGCACGAGGTCGGCTTTTTCGGCCTGTATCGTATCGTCGCGCAGTGATGAGACAGTGCCAACTACCGGCCAGTGATGACTGCGCTGCATAGCCTGCGGTACAGCGCCCAGGACACTGCCTGTGTTGATGATTGCATGGACCGGACTCCCGTCCAGATCGATCATTGTGCCGGCCGTTGCCGTTGTCACACCATCGATCAGTGTCTGGAATGGATTGAAAGAGACCTGATCGCTGCGTGGCCCTTTGACCTCGATCGGGAGTATGCCTGACTCCGGAACTGTTAGCGTGACCTGATCGAGGTCCGTGAGAACAAGGCCGGGTTTGTCGTAATAGGCAATGAGGGGCGCACGAAAGGCGCGGTCGATAAAGAGTTTTCCGCCCGCCCATGCGGGAAGGCGGTTTTCCAGAAGCAGATCGCCAGTCAGGAATGTGGCCAGCATGAAATTGAACGGGTTAACGCTTTGGGCCGGGTTGCTCCACGGCGCTGCACGGCGCAAAGCGTCCTGGATAATGTGATCGGCCCGGAAGAGGTCACCCTGCGTCCGGGCCATGGCGGCATCGCACAGGGCGAGCAACATCACATTGAAAGCCGGTTCAGGGCCCGGAGCTTTTTCGAGGGAATTTCTTATTGCGATCAGTCGGCCGGTATCTCCTGCTTCAAGAGCGGAGAGAATACCTCGGGTATCGCTTGCGGCGAGTGTCGTCCTGCCTCGCCTGTCGATGCTCAGCAGGTCTGGCTCAAAGAAATCTACTGGCCCTTTTGCCGTCCCTGGTGGCGAGTGATCAGCGCGGGCGGTGTAAGCAGGAAAGAGCAGAGGCGCCGCTATTGTGGTCGTGAGAAGAAGCAGTCGAGACAGGCGCATGTTCAGAAATCCCGTTTAGACGCATGAGTGAGGCGGGTTGCGAAGCGGTAGAACAGGATGTCGGCCGCGTCCGGTCTTTCAGGGTTTGCCAAGGGGAGGCGTTTTCCCCCTGCCTTCTGGCAGGGGGAATGATTGCTTAGCGCAGGCAGGCCATGCTCTCGGGCAGATCAAGGGAGAAACTCAGCGTCTTGAGAGCTGCCATTGAGATAACAGGCCGGTCGGCCGGGTCGCCGATCTGGTATCTCACGCTCGAGCGCAGGCTTTTCCCGGCGACTTCGATAGTGTCGTTTTGCGTGAACGTCTCATGGGCGCGTTGACCATAGGCTGTGCCGAGATATTCCGTTCTGCTGCGATGCGCCATTTTGCCGGAGAAGCTGGTGATGTTGACAGTCAGGAGATCGGGAGCATTGTCTTCAGTCCCGATAATTGCCTGTGTATCGCCTCGGGCATAGGATACGGGAAACAAAAGAAACATGCTGACCCCTGATCTGAAGCTACTGACGACAGGCCTCAGATTGCAGGAAATCGGTGCTGAGGCCCCAAAGCTGAGGCGACGGCTGGTCATCGTCAGGTGACGCAGACGGCTCAGTTGTTGCAGCCCGATCAGCACCGTCTCCGAGTGGGTCACTGTCATGATCTGGTTTGTCAGGACAGTCTGTCCGATCTTGATGGAGGGGATGAGAACGACTGCCTCAGTGCGTGGGTCGGGTGATGAATCCTTGCTTCCAGCCAGACGGCCAATGACAGGCCAGTGATGATCCCGTTGCAAGGAAAACGGGACGGAGCCAATGACAGTCGCGGTGCCGAAAGTGGCTGTCGCAGGCGAGCCATCGATCAGTACGGTTGCCTCTGCTGAAATTGCAGTCTGATCCTCGAACTGGCTCTCGGACGGGTCCAGATCGACAGAATCCGATGGTGGCCCTTCAAGGGTCGAATCTGGAATTGCACGGGCCGGTACGGAAAGCTTGAGGAAGTCCATATTCCGAAATTCGAGGTCAGGAATATTATAGTAGGCTCTGACAGGCGCATAGAAGCCGGTTTGAAGGTTCTCTGTTTCCTCGGCCCAGTCACGGACGCGGCCCATCAACATCAGATTGCCGATATGGATGTTGCGCAGCATGATCTGGATGGGATTGATCGTCTGGGAAAGGTCCCCGAATTTCCCGGCCTCATGAAGAGCTTGCAGGATGATATTGGATGAATGGGCGAAATCGCCGTCTACGCGCGCCATTGCGGCATCACACAGCGCGATCATCATCTTGCGTATCGACGGGGCATTTTGCGCTGAGGCGACTACCGCGCGGAGACTTTCAAGGCGGGATCTGTCGCCTGCTTCCATCGCGTCATTGATTCCATGGCTGTCGCGGATGCTGATATAGGTAGTGTTTGTCTGATTATCCCGAAAGATCAGATCCCGATCAAAACCGAGAATAGCCGGGCCCGGCGGGAGAGACGTGGCGGCGGCTGTGTAATCAGCCGACCCCCATAGAAATAGAGCGAACATCGGGATAACACGCCGTATATAACGCAAGATAATGGCTCCAACAGGGAGTTCTCGTTTATTTTCTCGCAGTCTATACGCCGTGTTTTATTCTGAATATGCGGATCATAGGGCCAGCCGATAGAGGGTGTGATCATGTGACGCAATTGTCACGATTCATCGGACTCTTGTTGGCGCAGGAGTGCCCCAATGGCGCAGACTTGAGCTGCACGGGTATCGCAATTCGCCGCAATAGGGCGCTTTGCCAATGACACTATTTCTATGGGGAGTGGTGAACCGGGTGGGACTCGAACCCACGACCATTCGATTAAAAGTCGAATGCTCTACCGGCTGAGCTACCGGTTCACATGAGGCGTCTGGCTACAATATGAGCCAGAGGCCGTCAACCGACTGAATCGGGCTCAGTCGGTTTTCATGCGGCTTTTACAGCCGTCACGTCCTTGATCAGGCTTCAGGACGCATGGAGATGATGGCATCGGGGTCCTTGACCATACCCGAGGCGCCAGCGCCGCGCTTGACCTGGTCGATATGCTCCATGCCCGACACGACCTGGCCGGCGATGGTGTACTGGCCATCAAGCGAGGGGGTGGGCTGGAACATGATGAAGAACTGGCTGTTGGCCGAGTTCGGGTTCATCGTGCGGGCCATGCCCAGCGTGCCGCGCTCGAACTTGGCTTCACGCGTGAATTCGGCCTTGAGGTCAGGCAGGTCGCTGCCGCCCGAGCCGGTGCCGGTCGGGTCGCCACCCTGAGCCATGAAGCCTTCGATGACGCGATGGAACTTCACGCCGTCATAAAAGCCCTGCTCGGAGAGGGTGCGCAGGCGCTCGGCAGCCAGGGGAGCGAGGTCGGGGCGGAGTTCGATCACGACATCGCCGGTCTTGAGCTTCATGACGAGGCGGTTATTGGTCTCGGACATTGATGTCTATCCTTGTGTTTGCGGAGCCTTGAAAGGCCACGCGGCCTATGTCGGCTTCTCTGCCGCATTGGGCAAGAGATGCCGGGCAATATTCTCTGGCACATAGGGGCGTATATCGCCCCCATAGGCCAGAAGCTCGCGCACGAGGCTGGAGGCGATCAGACGATGCTCCTCACGTGCGGTGAGAAAGATGGTTTCGAGTTCAGGGGCCAGATTCCGGTTGATGGCCGCCATGGGCATTTCGCTGGTCAGATCGGATTCGGAGCGTAGCCCGCGAATAATGAAGCGCGCCTTTTGAGCACGGGCGGCATCGACCATGAGGGTGCTGAAGGCAACCACGCTGACCTGCGTGATGCCCTCAAGGGCAAAGGTCTCGGTGATACAGGCGCAGCGTTCGTCAATCGAAAGACGTGGCGCCTTGCCGGGGTTGAGTGCCACGCCGATGACGAGGTGATCGACGAGATTCAGGGCACGGTGGGCGATATCGAGATGGCCCAGGGTGAACGGGTCGAACGTGCCGGGATAAAACCCGACACGTTGACCGTTCGAAGAGGCGTCAGTTTGCACTGTCATCCGGTGTTGTATCGCCAGAGGAAGTGGCCTCGGATGAGGGAGCCTCTGAGGGGGCTGTGTCCGGCACGCCGGAGGCCGCGGCATCCGATTCCTCAAGTGAGGTTTCGGCGTCATCGGCATCCGTGCCCTCGGATTCTGCAACCGGGAAGATGCTGGTGACGCGCTCTTCTGCACCGACGCGGAACAGGGTAACGCCGCTGGCCTGACGGGCCATGACACGCACCTGAGAGACCGGCACCCGGATGAGGCGTCCGACATCGGTCACCATCATGACGTCGGTACCATCAAGCGTAGGCAGGGTCGCAACAACCTCGCGGCCGCGTTTGGGGTTGGTGAGTGTCATATTGGCGATACCCTGACCACCACGGCCGCTGACACGATATTCGTAAGCGGAAGAGCGACGACCGAAGCCGGCATCGGTAACGGTGAGCAGGATTTCTTCCTGAGCGGCGAGCTCGTCAAAGCGCTCCTGCGTCAGATCACCGGCATCGATGGCTTCATCAGCATCGTCAGAGGCGATTTCCTCGATCTCTTCCTCGTTGCCAGCTGCATTGGCTGCGGCTTCAGCGCGGCGCTTGGCATTGGCCGCACGCAGATAGGCAGAGCGTTCCTCGACGCTGGCATCGACATGGTTGAGGATGCAAAGCGAGTTGACCTCGTCGCCGGTGGCGAGGCGGATGCCGCGTACGCCGGAGCTGTCACGACCAGCAAAAACACGCAGCGTGTCGTCGGTGATCTGGAAGCGGATCGAACGGGCTTTGCGTGTGGCAAGGAACACATCCTGACCCTCGCGGCAGGTGGCGACACCCACCAGGCTGTCGCCCTCATCGAGCTTCATGGCGATCAGGCCGGAGGCGCGGATGTTCTTGAAATCGCTCAGGCGATTACGTCGGACATTGCCGCTGGCTGTTGCAAAGACGAGGTGCAGGTCTTCCCACTGCTCCTCTTCCTGCGGCAAAGCGAGGATGGCCGTGATCGAATCTGTACCGAGGTCGGGCAGGAGATTGACCAGAGCGCGACCCTTGGCGGTGGGGGAGGCCTCTGGCAGGCGCCATACCTTCTCGCGATAGGCCTTGCCGCCCGAGGAGAAGAACATGACCCATTGATGGGTATGGGCGTTGAAGCTGTTGACGATGACATCGTCACCGCGACGCCCTGCGGCCGTACGGCCGCGGCCGCCACGGTTCTGGGCGCGGAAGATTTCGAGTGGTGTGCGTTTGATGAAGCCGTCACGCGTGATGGTGACGACCATCTGGCCGGGTTCGATCAGGCTTTCATCCGACTGGTCGCCCAGCGCATCCGAAATTTCGGTCATGCGCGGCGTGGCGATTTCGGCGCGGGCCAGAAGCAGCTCGTGACGCATGACTTCCATGCGACGCACATGGCTGCCGATGATTTCGAGCAGTTCGTTGATCTTGGTGGCGACCTCGCTCAGCTCGCCTTGGATCTTGTCACGCTCCAGACCGGTCAGGCGCTGCAGGCGCAGTTCGAGAATACCGCGGGCCTGCACTTCAGTCAGGTGGACCTTGCCATCGACGATGACATTGCCTTCGTCATGGATCAGCTCGATGAGCGGCTGCACATCGGCGGCGTTCCAGGCGCGGGCCATCAGGGATTCGCGTGCAGTGGCGGCATCGGGGGCGCTGCGGATGAGAGCGATCACCTCATCGATATTGGCGACCGCGATGACGAGGCCGACCAGCAGATGCCCGCGATCACGCACCTTGTTCAGGTCAAAGCGCGACCGGCGCAGGATGACGTCTTCACGGAAGCGGATGAAGGCTTCCAGAACGTCCTTGAGCCCCATTGTGCGGGGCTTGCCGTCATCAAGGGCAAGGCAGTTGACGCTGAATGAGGTCTGAAGCTGGGTGAAGCGATAGAGCTGGTTCAGCACGACTTCGGGCGTTGCGTCGCGCTTGAGTTCGATCACGATGCGCATGCCGGAGCGATCGCTTTCATCGCGGATGTCGGAAATACCCTCGATTTCCTTGGCGCGGACGAGATCGGCGATCTTTTCCTGCAGCGTTGCCTTGTTCACCTGATAGGGAATTTCGGTGACGATGATCGCCTGACGATCCTTGCGGATATCTTCGATTTCGGCGCGGGCGCGCATGGGAACGGAGCCACGGCCCGTCTCGAAGGCCTGACGGATGCCACGGCGGCCCATGATAATGCCACCCGTTGGGAAATCCGGGCCGGGGATGATCTTCATCAGATCATCGAGTGTGGCTTCGGGGTTTTCGATCAGGGCAAGCGTCGCGTCGATGACTTCGCCGGGGTTGTGCGTCGGAATGTTGGTCGCCATGCCGACGGCGATGCCGGAGGCACCGTTGACCAGAAGATTGGGGAAGGCGGCAGGCAGAACCTTGGGTTCGCTTTCGCTTTCATCGTAGTTCGGCTGGAAATCGACCGTGTCGCGGTCGATATCGTCGAGCAGGAAGGACGCCGATTTGGCCAGGCGCGCTTCGGTGTAACGCATGGCGGCCGGGCTGTCGCCGTCGACCGAACCGAAATTGCCCTGACCATCGATGAGACGGACGCGCATCGACCAGGACTGGGCCATGCGCACCATGGCGTCATAGATCGAGCTGTCGCCATGGGGGTGGTATTTACCCATGACATCACCGACCGCACGGGCCGATTTGCGATAGGGCTTGTCGGAGGTGAAGCCGCTCTCACGCATGGCGTAAAGGATGCGGCGATGGACCGGCTTGAGGCCGTCACGGACATCCGGCAACGCGCGCGAGACAATGACCGACATGGCATAGGCGAGGTAGGAGGAGCGCATTTCCTCCTCGATGGTCACCGGGATCTGGTCAAAGGGGGCGGCTGGCGGCGTCAGGTCGGTCAAGGCAGGTCCGTCTTGTTGCTGTGTCGGTCAGGGAGAAAGGCGTGGAAAGGGGCCGATCAGAACGGGATCTCGTCGTCCAGATCGCCACCCGGTGCGTCCCAGCCACCGCCGTTATTGCCGCCCTGATTGCGCGAGGGAGACTGGCTCATGCCATTGCCACCGCTGCGAGCCGGGGCATTGCCGCCGCCATAGGCGCGGGCCGGACCGCTTTCATAGCCGCCACCCATGCCACCACCGGACTCACCATCCCGGTTATTGTCGAGCAGGGTGAGTTCACCGCGGAACCGGTCAAGCACGATTTCGGTCGTATAGCGCTCCTGTCCGCCCTGATCGGTCCATTTGCGTGTCTGGAGCTGGCCTTCCACATAGACCTTGCGGCCCTTGCGCAGAAAACGCTCGGCGACATCGGCCAGACGCTCGTTGAAGATCACGACGCGATGCCATTCGGTGCGCTCCTTGCGCTCGCCGGAGGCGCGGTCATTCCAGCTTTCGGAGGTGGCAACGGTCAGGTTGACGATCTTGGCACCGGACTGGGCATTGCGTGTTTCCGGGTCGCGGCCCAGATTTCCCACCAGAATGACTTTGTTTACACTTCCTGCCATGGCGACCGACCCTAAATACTGAAAATCGAGCCATCTTAGCCCAGCCCGGCGCTGGCGTCACGCCTCGGCCGGCATTGCTGCCGACTTTAATCCTGTGGGGGGCAATCCTACATAGGTCTCGAAACGTTCTCGTCTTTCCGTCCCCCAATCTGCCTTGCGTGGTGCTGATGTCTGATCTGCCGTACAACCAGTCCATTCGTGTGCGCGGTGCCCGCGTGCATAATCTGAAGAATATCGACGCCGATATTCCCAGGGACCAGCTGACGGTGATCACGGGACTGTCAGGCTCCGGCAAGTCATCGCTCGCTTTTGATACGATCTATGCTGAGGGGCAGCGGCGTTACGTCGAAAGTCTGTCGGCCTATGCGCGTCAGTTTCTGGAACTGATGGGCAAACCGGACGTGGATTCGATTGAAGGGCTGTCGCCTGCCATTTCGATCGAGCAGAAGACCACATCGAAAAACCCGCGTTCGACTGTCGGGACGATTACCGAGATCCATGACTATATGCGCCTGTTGTGGGCGCGTGCCGGTGTGCCCTATTCGCCAGCCACAGGGCTGCCCATCGAGGCACAGACGGTCAGCCAGATGGTCGATCGTGTGATGGCGATGGAAGAGGGTACACGGCTGATGCTGCTGGCCCCTGTAATTCGCGATCGCAAGGGGGAGTATCGCAAGGAGCTGGCCGAGCTTCAGCGCAAGGGCTTCACGCGTGTGAAGGTCGATGGCGAGACCTATGAGATTGCAGAAGCCCCCCATCTGAACCGCAAGCTGCGTCATACGGTTGAGGTTGTGGTCGACCGCGTGGTGGTGAAGCCGGGTATTGAGACGCGTCTGGCTGACAGTTTCGAAACAGCGCTGAGCCTTGCCGATGGTGTTGCGTATGCCGAGCAGGTGCGTCGCGCCGGGGAAGAAGGCGCGAGCGAGCATATCGTGTTCTCGGCCAAGTTTGCCTGCCCGGTGAGTGGCTTCACGCTTGAGGAAATCGAGCCGCGCCTGTTCTCGTTCAATGCGCCGATGGGTGCCTGTCCGGTATGCGACGGGATAGGCACAGAGACGCATTTCGATGCGCGGCTGATCGTGCCTGACGAGAATCTGTCTCTTGCCGAGGGGGCGATTGCCCCCTGGCGCGATGCCAAGACGCCCTGGTACGACCAGACGCTGGAAGCGATGGCGCGTCATTTCAGGGAGAAGATGACAACGCCCTGGAAAAAGCTCGGCGAGCATTTTCGCGAGGCGTTGCTTGAGGGAAGCGAAGACTCGGTTCTTTTCACCTACAAGGATGGCAAGCGGGCTTACGAACTCACCAAGCCTTTTGAGGGGGTGATGCGTAACCTGCAGCGTCGTCTGGCCGAGACGGACAGCATGTGGGTGCGTGAAGAAATGTCACGCTATCAGTCCGACGTTCCCTGTCATGCCTGCCATGGTGCGCGTCTGAAGCCTGAAGCGCTTTGCGTACGTGTGAACCACCTTAATATCGCGCAGGCCTCCGATCTGACCATCCGGCGGGCACTCGACTGGTTTGGGGGCGTCGAGGCGTCGCTGACGCCGCAGCGTGCCGAGATTGCGCGGCGTATCCTGCGTGAGATCCTCGACCGGTTGAGGTTTCTGGATGATGTGGGGCTCGATTATCTGACTCTTTCACGAGGTTCGGCCACGCTCTCGGGTGGAGAAAGCCAGCGTATCCGGCTTGCGAGCCAGATCGGATCGGGGCTGACCGGGGTACTTTATGTGCTCGACGAACCCTCTATCGGATTGCATCAGCGAGACAATGAGCGCCTGCTTGGGACGCTCGACCGGCTGAAGAAGCTCGGTAATACGGTTATTGTGGTCGAGCATGACGAGGACGCGATCCGGGCTGCCGACTGGCTGATCGATATGGGGCCGGGGGCGGGTGCGCTGGGCGGCACAGTCGTGGCCTGTGGTCGCCCGGAGGAAGTGGCGAAGAACGAAAACAGCATCACAGGAGATTATCTCTCTGGCCGACGCGTGATCCCGGTGCCGGAAAAGCGCCGTGTCTGCGATGGGGACCGCATGCTGACCCTTGTGGGGGCGTCCGGCAACAACCTGCATGACGTGACGGCACGTTTCCCGCTGGGTTGCTTTGTGGCCGTTACCGGGGTGTCGGGTGGTGGTAAATCGACCCTTGTGGTCGACACGCTTTACAAGGCGCTATCGCGTGAGCTGATGGGGGCCAATCAGTCGCCGTTGCCGTACAGGGCGCTTGAGGGGCTGGAGCATCTCGACAAGATCATCGACATCGATCAGTCCCCGATCGGACGGACGCCGCGCTCCAACCCGGCGACCTATACGGATCTGTTTACGCCGATACGCGACTGGTTTGCCGAACTGCCGGAAGCCAAGGCGCGCGGGTACAAGCCAGGGCGTTTTTCGTTCAACGTCAAGGGTGGGCGTTGCGAGGCATGCCAGGGTGATGGTGTGCTCAAGATCGAGATGCATTTTCTGCCCGACGTGTTCGTGACCTGCGATACCTGCAAGGGGCAGCGCTATAATCGTGAGACGCTGGATGTGAAGTTCCGCGGCAAATCGATTGCCGATGTGCTGGCCATGACGGTGGATGAGGCTCTGCCCTTCTTCCATGCGGTGCCGCGTATTCGTGACAGGCTGGCGATCCTGCAGCAGGTGGGGCTTGGCTATGTCACGCTGGGCCAGCAGGCGACGACGCTCTCGGGTGGCGAGGCCCAGCGTGTCAAGCTGTCAAAGGAACTGGCACGTCGGGCGACGGGACGGACGCTCTATATTCTGGATGAGCCCACAACAGGTTTGCACACCGAGGACGTGCGCAAATTGCTGGATGTGCTTCATGCGCTGGTGGATCAGGGAAATACCGTTCTCGTGATCGAACATAATCTGGACGTGATCAAAACAGCGGACTGGCTGATTGATATTGGCCCGGAAGGCGGTGATGGTGGCGGACGGATCGTTGCCGAGGGGCCACCGGAGGTCATTGCAGCGACCGAGGGGAGCCACACCGGGCGTTTCCTCGGGCCGCTCCTGCCACCTCGTGCCGTCGAGGTGCAAGCACCCGTCAAGAAGAAGAAAGCTGCGCCAGCGGCTCGGAGAAAGGTGCGTGCGTCATGACCATCATAGTGCCCTTTTGCGGGCGGATAACGCCGCGTGAGAGGCAGGAGAGCCTTGAGTCGATCAATGCCTGCCTTAACAATATAAGGGTCATGCCGTTTGAGGACCTGACAGACGGAGAGCGACGTACGGCGCGTATGGCTGTGGTCGCCAACCCGGACCCCGCTGATCTGTCCGATCTGCCCATGCTTGAATGGGTGCAAAGTCTGTGGGCCGGGGTCGAGCGGCTGGTCGAGGAAATGCCGAACCCGGCAATACGCATTGTCAGGATGACTGATCCGCAGCTGGCGCTTACGATGTCAGAGGCGGTGCTGGCCTGGACGCTTTATCTGCATCGCGACATGCCGCTTTATCGCGAGCAGCAGACAAGGGCGCGCTGGTGCCAGCATCCGCTCGTTTTGCCGCAGGATCGCCCTGTCGGTATTCTGGGCATGGGGAATCTGGGGCGAGCGGCTGCGCAGAGATTGAAGGAAAACGGCTTTCCTGTGACGGGCTGGAGCCGCACGCCGTGGGCAACGGCGGATATTCCCATGACATCCGGCCCTTTGGGGCTCGAGGCTTTGTTGAGGCAAAGTGCCATTGTTGTGGTCCTTCTGCCCCTGACGCCGCAAACCCGTGGGCTGCTTGACGACTGGCGTTTCGGGCAGATGCGCGAGGGAGCATCACTCATCAATTTTGCACGGGGGCCAATTATCGATCAGGCGGCGCTGGGCAGGGCGCTTGACCGTGGGCACCTGTCGCATGCTGTGCTTGATGTTTTCGAACGTGAGCCTCTGCCGAAGGACGACTGGTTGTGGAGTCATCCCAAGGTGACGGTACTGCCTCATATCTCTGCCCCGACCCAGACGGGAACGGCATCGCAGCTTGTGGCGCGTAACCTTCAGGCGTTTTACGATCAGGGTGTTATCCCTGCCTGTGTCCAGCGCGATGTCGGGTACTGACAGGCGGGCCTGAACGTCAAAAAAATCTTGTGGTGCCGTCGCTGCTGGTGGGCTCGCTGGCCGATGTCGGGGGGGGCTGAGGGTCATTTGATCCTTGTGGATCAGACGGGTGGCACTATCCACGCATCTCCGGGACTTTCCCATCAGAGCAGCATGATACGCGTCTTTCTGATCAGGACCGGATGGATATAGAGGCCAATTGAACAGCTTGGCGAGACATGGGCCGCGGCTGGTCCGGTGGGTTTTGCGTCTGATTTTCTGGATTGTGCTGGTCGGGCAAGGCGTCAGGGTGAACTTGCTATTCCGGAAGAGGGGCCCCGGCGTTGTCGTGAGGCGGACAACGCCGAAGGTGATCAGGGTTTACTGGTCGTACATCGGGCGAAGGGATTTGCCCGTTGCAGCGGCAGGCGCCTGAGGGGCGGCGCTGCTGAGATTTTCGAACTGCTCGGGATGCTGTGAGATATTGACGCCGCCAACGGGCTGCGGGTGGTGCAGATCGTCATATTGCAGCGGTGTGATGGAGAGCGTCTGATCCATCGTGGGCAGGAGCTTGACGTTCCAGCCGCCGCCAAGGGCGCGGACCAGACCGATATCGGCCTGGTAAAGACGCGTGGCTACCTCGATTTGATGGATGCGGGTTTCCAGCGTCTGGACCTGGGCGAAGATGGCTTCGAGATACGTGCCTACACCGCCCTGATAGAGCGTCATGGTCATGTTCTGGGTCGCCAGGGTCGCATCGACGGCTTTTTCGAGCGTACGATTTTCCTGATCGAGGCGGCTGGTGCGTGACAGGCCGTCTTCCACTTCGCGGAAGGAGTCCAGCACTTTGCTGCGGTAGTTATCGCGTGTCTCACGATAGGCCGACCAGGCATGTTGGAGTTCGGCGCGTCTCATGCCGCCCTCAAAAATGGGAAGCTCGAACGAGGCGCCGTAGGACCAGAGCGAATTGGCCAGATTGGCGAGATCGAAGCCGTTCTGGGCAAAGCCGCCACCCGCCTGAAGCGAGATGTGCGGGTAGAACGCGGCACGGGCGATGCCGATCTCGCGATTGGCCTGAGCCATCTCGCGTTCGGCGCTCGCGATGTCCGGGCGGCGCTGAAGCAGCTCGGACGGGACGCCGGCGGGAAGGCTGGGTTGACGGAAGCCCATGACCTGCGTCGGTGCGATGTGAAACGACGAGGGTGAGGCATTGGTCAGGATGGCGATGGCGTGCTCGGTGACTTCACGGGCGGCCTGCACATCAAGCTCGGCGGCCTGTGTCGAGTAGAGCTGCGCCTGGGCACGGGCCACGTCGAGGCGTGGGGCAGCCTGGTTAAGCAGCTGGTTCTGCGTGATCTGCAGAGCCTTCTGATAATAGCCGATCGACTGGTTGTAGATGGCGATCTGCGCATCATAGCCGCGCAACTGCACGTAGTCGGAAGCAAGCTCAGCCTGAAGGCTCAGCCGTGACATGGCGAAGTCGGCGGCTTTTTCCTGTGCGTACTGCTTCTGGGCGCGCACATGGTTACGGATGGACGACCAGAAATCGGGCTCCCAGGAAGCCAGCCCGTGATACTCCTCATCCGTCTCGGTGATGTTGCCCTTGTAGCGGAACAGGCGGTCTTCGGACTGCTTGTTGTCAAAGGCACCGGCACCGAGTGCGAGATGGGGTAACAGCTCCGAACGGGCCTGCACCACGAGGGCGCGTGCCTGAATGAAGCGTTCGGCTGCGGCCTGCAGGTCGGCATTGGAGGTTGTGAGCGTCGCTTCCATCTGGTTGAGAAGCGGGTCGTTCAGCAATGTCCACCAATCTGTGGGCAGTGTGGCATCAGCCGGGGTGGCCGTGGCGAAGGGGCCCTGGCCGTGCCAGCTGGCTGGCACGACGAAGGTGGGCGGCTTGTAGGTTGGCGCAAGGTCACAGGCTGACAGACCGAAGGCTGTCAGAACCGTGCCGCAGGCCAGAGCCAGCTTCTTGATCTTGCTTGTGGTCATTCCGAGGCCCCGAATCCGGACTGGTTGTAGCCACGCTGGGGTGTGGTGACGTTGACCTTGTCACCTTCCAGCAGGTCGGCTGGCGGGTTGGCGATAATACGATCCTTTGGCGAGATGCCTGCCTGTATTTCGGTTGAGGTATCCGCCATGCGGCCTACGACGACGTTCTTGTAGTGGACCGTGTTGTCGTCATTCACGACGACGACCTGCATGCCTTTTTCCTCGAAGACGAGGGCGGAGGTCGGGACCTCGAACAGGTGGGCCGTTTCGTTGTGGGCCTTGAGCTCGACTGAGGCGAAGGTGCCGGGCCAGAGAACCTCACCGGGGTTTTCCATGGTGAATTCCGAGGTCACGGTGCGGGTGTTCGGGTCATAACCGCGTGCTGTGGTCAGGAAGCTCGCGTGGAACTTCTTGTCCTTGAACTGGGGCACGCTGACATCGGCGGTGATGTCGGGCTGGAGGATATAGGAGAACACTTCCGGCACGGACACGAAGAGGCGCAGCTTGTGCACGTCGGCCACGGTAAACAGTTCGGACGCTGCACCTGTGCTGTTGAGATTGCCGCCACCATCATGGACGTAATCGCCCACATTGATGCTACGCGACGTCACGATGCCATCGAAGGGGGCCACGATGGTCTTGAACTTCTCGAGGGCCGCGAAGTGATCGACGTTGCGCTGGGCGGCATCGACCTCGGCCTTGGCCGACTGCTCGTTCGCATTCGATACAGAGACCGACTGGCCTGAAACCGATTGCGACTTGCCCATCGCGCGCCAGCGTTCGGCTGTGACGGCGGCGAGGTGGTACTTGGCGAGTACCGCATTCAGGTCCGCCTGAGCCTGGGCGTACTGCGCATCCAGCGCGGGTGCGTTGATTTCGGCCAGCGCATCGCCGGCCTTCACATGGGCGCCGTAATCCTTGAACCACATCTTCACATAGCCTGAGACCTGCGGATAGATCGGCGCCTGATACCAGGCATCGATATTGCCGGGGAGGGTGAGGGCCACCTTGTCAGGCGACTGGATGGGGTTCAGCACCGCGACATTCGGGATGGCGTTCTGTGCCGTTTCAGTGGCGAGGGCGTGATTGTGGTGGACGCGACCGACAACGAGGGCGCCGACCCAGAGCGCGAGGACGCATCCTCCCGCAACAGCGATGATCTTGGGGGAGGTGGCCATTAGACGGTTTCCTTCTGGCGGGCAGAGCGGTTGTGCAGGATCGCGTAGACGCAGGGCACGAAGAGCAGGGTGGAGATTGTAGCCACGATCAGGCCGCCGATGACGGCGCGACCGAGCGGCGCATTGGTGGAGTTTGAAGTGGCCATCGGGATCATGCCGACGATCATGGCGAGCGCGGTCATGAGAACCGGACGGATACGACCGTACCCGGCCTCGATGGCGGCGCGCAGCGCATCGCCATGAACCTCGAGGCGCTCACGGGCAAAGGACACGACGAGGATCGAGTTGGCGGTGGCCGTACCCATGCACATGATGGCGCCGGTGAGGGCCGGAACCGACAGGCGGGTGCCGGTCAGGAACAGGGCCCAGGCAATACCACCCAATGCGCCGGGAAGAGCCGTGATGATGATGAACGGGTCCAGCCAGGACTGGAAGTTCACGACGATCAGCAGATAGATCAGCACGACGGAGACGCAGAGGCCGAAGACGAGCTGGACATAGGCACCATGCATGGTGGTGGCCTGACCGTGGACATCGACCGCTGTGGTGCGCGGCAGGTTGGGCGCATCCTTGGCGATGGTGTCGTTCACGGCGTCGAGTACGTTGCCCAGATCGGTGCCTTCGACGTTCACGTAGATGTCGATCTCGGACATCGAGTTGTAGTGCGAGACCTCGCCCGGCGTGCCGGTGGGTACGACATTGGCAATGGCGCCCAGAAGCTGCGTCTGGTCGTTGGGGTTGCCGTCACCCTTGTCGATGGGAACCGTGAGCAGGTCGTTCAGGTGAGTGAGCTGGTCCTGCGAAGTGTAGACGTTGAGCGGGAAGGTCACGTTATCGACCGGATCGAGCCAGAACTGGGGATCGACCACGCCGGAACCCGCGAGGGTGAGCAGTTCGTTCGTGGCGAGATCGTTCTCGCTTAGACCGGTTGCCTGACTGAAGGTACGGTTGCCATTCACCATGAGGGTGGGGGTGGACATCGTCTGCTGGATCACGACATCGGCCGTGCCCGGGATCTGGCGGATCTTGCCGATCAGGTGCTTGGCGTAATTGTAGTTATCCGAGACGCTGGGGCCGGAGAGCTGAATGTCGATCGGTGCGGCCGAACCGAAATTCAGGATCTTGTCGGTCAGGTCGGCAGGCTGGAAGGTGAACACCGTGCCGGGGAAGCGTGCCGAGAGATCCTTGCGGAGTAGGGCGCGGTAATCCCACACGGGTGATTCCTCATCCTTGAGCGCAATGGTCAGATCGCAATCCTGCGTGCCGATGGTCGGCGTGGGGATAAAGGCCTGGTTGTGCGGACCTTCAGGCAGGCCGCAATTGGAGATGATGTTCTCCACCTTGCCCGGCAGGAGCTGGTTGATGCGGTTATCGACCAGGGCGGCAATGCGGCCTGCGACTTCGATACGGGTGCCGAGCGGGGCACGCATATGCATCTGCAGCGAGCCCGATTTGACCTCGGGGAAGAAGTCACGCCCCGCGACGCCATAGAGACCCAGCGAAGCAATGGAGATCAGCAGGAACACGCCGACAAACATGCCGCGACGGGCCACGCAGCGTGTCAGCAGCGTGTTGTAGCCTTCGCGGAAATTGTTGAAGCGGTGTTCGAAGCCACGCTGGAAGCGACCGAAGAAGCCCTTGGGCGCCGGGGCACGGTCGTCATGACCGTGGGCGTGGTGCACCTGACCGGCGAGGAGGAACTTCGCCATGGTGGGCACAAGGGTACGCGACAGGATGAAGGACGCGATCATGGCGAACATGATGGCGAGCGCCATGGGCATGAAGAGATAGCCCGCGACCCCGGACAGCTCGAAGAGCGGCAGCCACACGATGCAGATGCAGGTGGTGGAAACGAAGGTGGGGATGACGATCTGGTTGGCGGCGTCGATGATGGCGAGTTCGAGATCCTTGCCCATTTCGAGATGGGTATCGATGTTCTCGATCATCACCGTGGCGTCGTCGACGAGAATACCGACGGCGAGGGCAAGACCGCCAAGGGTCATGATGTTGATGGACTGACCCGCCCAGCCGAGCCCGATGATCGAGCAGAGAATGGCAAGCGGGATGGAGGTGGCGATGATGACGGTAGAACGCCACGAACCAAGGAACAGCAGCACCACGATGCCGGTCAGGATGGAGGCCGTGATCATTTCACGGACCACGTCCTTGATCTGCTCCTTCACCATGACCGAGGCATCGGCCAGGATGGAGACCTGAACGTCCGGGGGCAGGATGGCGCGCAGGCGTGGCAGAAGGGCCTTGGTGGCGGAGACCACGTCGAGCGTCGAGGCCGTACCACCCTTCTGGGTGATCATCTCGACCGCCTGACGGCCCTTGACGAGCACGAGGTTGGTCTGGGGATGGCCGCCGCGATACACATCGGCCACGTCACGGATATAGATGACAGCGTTACCAACGCGCTTGACCGGGATGGCCGCGATGTCTTCCATCGATTCCGGCGCAGCGTTGGTCTGGACCATCCAGTCCGTGGCGTCGATCTTCTGGTCGCCTGCAGGGAGAACGATGTTCTGTGCGGTAAGCGCTGCCTGCACATCGGCAGCCGAGAGGTGATGGGCGCGAAGCTGCTCCTGGTTGAGAGACACCATCACGAAGCTGTCCATGCCACCATAAGGATGGGCGACGACGGCGCCGGGAACGGTGGCAAGGAGCGGACGAACACGGATGACGCCGAGTTTGAACAGATCGGAAGGTGTCTGTTTTTCGGAGGTGATCTGAAGCGCGATGACAGGAACCTGTGAGGGATCGAGCGCGACGATCATCGGGGCCGGCACCTTGGGCGGCAGGCCGAGGAGAATCGTTTGTGAAATGGCTGTCACTTCCGCTTCAGCCGTGCCGACAGGTGTGCCAGGCTGAAAGTAGATGTTGACGATCGAACGCCCGTAATAGGAGTTCGACTCCATATGCTCGATGTTCTGCACAGTCGTCGTGACTGCCAGCTCGAAATTATAGGTGATTCGCCCGGCGAATTCGTTCGGCAACAGACCGGGATAGGTCCAGATGACCGAAACGACAGGCACCTTGATCTCGGGGAACACGTCGGTTGGCGTCTTGAAGATCGACATGATTCCAAACATCAGAATCAGGATCGAAAAGACGACAAAGGTCAGGGGCCGCCTTAAGGCAGTTACGACGATGGCGTTCATGAATTCATGCGCTCTCTTCTCGTACGAAGGGAAGATGCCTTACGGCAGTTTATGTTGTTTCATTAATCTGAATTAACATTAACAAAATGATAGCGTAGTGTCGACGCATGTCATTACTTATTCAGACCAGACATCTACGGATCGTATAGGCGCTGACATAAAATGTCGCATAAATGTTGTTTTAGAAAATTGTTCCATTGCGCCGTTTGGTGAGTTTTGTGGCAAATCGCCACAACGATTTCTTGACATTATGGCTTAATGCCATTAATAACACGTTAATCGTCCAGAAGTCCCCGGACTTCAAGGCGCAGCTGGTCGGTTGGCACTGATCAAAACGCAACGGCGCGAGGTGCAAGGAATAGTATAGGACGGGGACCGTTCTTAATTTGTTCTTGCTGCGTCCCGCTTCAAGCGCTGAAGCTGCGTACGAAGAAGGCTGATTTTCTGGATGTGCAATAACAACAAGGACATCAAAAATGGTCCTCATCTTGTTTCCTGGGCGGCTCTTGCCTGTCGAAAGGCGTGTTTCTGTCCGTGTGAAACGCCTTGCCCTGCTGCTGGAGCACCAACTCTGGGTGCAGAGCCGCCAAGCGAAGAGCCATCTCCTCATCCGTGCGACCGTTCAGAACGCCTTTTAGGAGAAAATCGGTTGAAACCCGCAGGCGATTGGAAAGTGACATGATGAGGAACACGCTTGGAGCACGGTCGCCTTTCTCGATCTTGTTGAGCGTCGACGCGTCCACGCCCAGAAGGCGTGCGCACTCACTCTGATTGGGAAAGACGAGTTCTCTCGCCCAGGAAATTCGACGCCCGATGGCGCGTTGGACGATCGCGAGCGAGTCAGGGCGTTTGTGTTTGGCCATGAGGCATTCATAGCAATGGCTCATTGCCAAATCCAGAGGGTATTTGCGCGCCTGCCTATGTTTGGAATGATGGCATTTAGCCATATTTTTTAGGAAGAGGAAGGGGCATGACAGTCGTTCTGACAAAACCACGCAGAGCAGCGACAGGAGCCGAACTGGCGCGCATTCTCCAGGCCTTGGACCATGATGCGTCAGCCGGTCGGAAAGTGTCGTCGCCCAGACAGGGAGGGCTTGGCGCAAGGTATCGAATGATGCCGGGTGGCGCTGATGAGAAGCCCTCCCTCAGGCCACGATATAGCGCAGCAACACTTGAGGATGGGCGTGACGATACAGGCGCCCTGCGCGCGGGCCATCAGGTGAGCTGGGGGGCTTTGTGGGGAGAGGACGAAGCGCCTGTCTATGATGAGGCGCGAGCAAATCCGGCGGTGAGTCAAAAAGCCTGAGGCGCAGTCCAGTCGTGGCGAACGGGCATTTTGATTATCGGTTGCGGGTATCGAAAGCATAGACATGAAAAACCAGTTGGAACAGGCGCACGACAAAAATGCGCCGACACCGGAGAGAATGCGCCGCCATCGTTTCCGGAAAGAGGGTGCGGCGTTACGTCTATGGACGACGGTTGCACGGTTGCGCGATGCCGGGGACATAGGCGACGATGAGGTCGCGGCCGCACAGCGCTGGCGCGCCGAATTTGATTATGCCGAACGCGGCGTTGTGGAGACCTCCTTATCCGACTATCCGGGCGAGAAGGGTGATATCCACACCTGGATGCTTGGGCGCGGCAAATGCGCTGCGCGATTGCGGCGGATGCGTGAACTGATGGGGGATGGGCTCCATAGTCGGATCGAGATGCTTCTCGTCAGAGAAATGCGCTTTTCCGATATGGCGCACCTGATATTTCCTGATGACACTCGTGCTCAGGCTAGAACCAAGACCGCCGCGCAATGTGCCCTCGCATTGGAATGGTTATCTGAATACTACAAAAATAAAAACTTGCAAAAATAAGTATATAGTTCTATAAAGATTGCATAATGAAATAGATGAATGAAAACCAACGCCGATATCAATGTCGGGGATGTGGTGGTTTGCAGGAATAATTTTTTTATCGTTGTGTATGGAAGGCAAGAGGACGCTGTTCTCTGTCCTCTGGTTGTCGCCTCCGACCTGTCTCATCGGGCTGATTTGCCGCTGAATCTGGGCGATATTGCAGATGCAAATCTGCCGGTCGCGAATATGCGCGTTCGTGCAGTGCCGTGTCTACGCAGGTATTTATCCCTTGCGAGGATTGGATGCACACGCCCCTCGTGTCTGGCTCGTATCAGGGAGCGCCTCAGGACAGAAATGGCACAATCTGATCGAACCAGTGCATGGCCCAGAGGGCTGTGGCACTCGAGGCGCTTACCAACCAATGCACTAAAGACGTGAGTTTTAGACTGGCATTGCGATGAAATGGCGTCTTCTGCATTGCCCTGTTCATACTTGGTTCGCAACGAAAGCCTGAATAACACATACCGATATCTGCAACTGCAATATCTCCTGAATTCTTGCAACGGAGCTGAAATGGACATTAGACGCGCCGTTCGGGGACGGCCCAAAGGCAATGTCCTGCAGAGCGTCTTTCTCGATCACCTCAGGAAGAGCGCAAACGTTTCGGATGCGGCACGGGCCGCGGGAATTGATCGCAAGACGGCCTATAACTGGCGCCATAGCGATGAACTGTTTTGTGAGAAATGGAAGCAGGCGCTGGAGGAGGCGACAGACCTTCTGGAGGCCGAGGCCAGGCGAAGAGCCATCCATGGTTACGAAGAACCGGTGCTTTATGGGGGGCGGCTTGTTTGTGATGCCGAGGGCAATCCGGTAACGCGGACACGCTACAGCGACGGGTTGTTGCGTATGCTGCTGCGGGCGCATCGCCCGTCGAGCTTCAGGGATGCGCCGACAAAAGGCGATGGACCCGAACCGGAGCTGACCCTGGGCGAGGGTGATGACACGCTCTGAGCCGCGTTTTGCGCTGACACCTGTTCAGGAAGAGGCCAATCGCCTGCTCGGAGGGAGGGCCCGCCACATTTTTCTTCGCGGAGGATCGCGCTCGGGCAAGACATTTATACTGATCCGGGCGCTCGTTGTCAGGGCTTTGCGGGAGCCACACTCACGGCACGGCGTCTTCAGACATCGTCAGAATGCGCTACGGGCCAGCATCATCCAGGATACGTTTCCCAAGGTTATGCAATGCTGCTTTCCAAAGCGTCGATACAAATGGGACGGGCAGAGCAACAGGATCCTGTTTCCCAATGGGTCGTCTATCCTCTTTGGGGGGCTGGATGACTCGGCACGGACAGAGAAAATTCTCGGGCTGGAATTTGCGACGATCTATCTGAATGAAGCCAGTCAGATAAGCTATGGCGCTAGGAACATGTTGCTGACGCGTCTCGCACAGCGTTGTGGATTGACGCCGCGGGAATATATCGACGCCAATCCGCCCGCGACCGATCACTGGTTATACGCCGTTTTCGAAAGTGGCATCGAGCCACGGTCGGGGATGCGTCATGCGGACCCCTCGCTTTATGCCTCGATGGTCATGAACCCTGAGCAGAACCGGGCCAATCTCAGCGAGGCCTATCTGGGCCAGCTGGATGCACTGCCCGAACGCGATCGGAGGCGTTTTCTGCTGGGGGAGTATCAGACCGTTATCGAGGGTGCGCTTTGGCGGGTCGATATGTTTCAGCGCGCTGAACCGGTTTCTGATCAGCATCGCGACGCCCTGCTTGGGCAGATGAAGCGTGTCGTCGTGGCGATTGATCCCTCAGGGGCCTCCGGGCCCTCGGATCTGGGTGCGGACGAAATCGGTATTGTTGTGGCCGCCATCGACCACAATGGGATCGGGCATGTGCTGGAGGACTGCTCCACACGTGACACGCCCATGGGGTGGGCACGTCGGGCCATACAGGCGGCAGCGCTCTGGCAGGCAGACAGGATTGTGGCGGAACGCAATTTTGGTGGGGCTCTGGTGGAGGCGACGCTCCGAAGCGTCGATCCCAGGGCTGCGCTCAGAATGGTGACGGCATCGCGTGGCAAGGCTGCGCGCGCCGAGCCCGTTGCGGCGCTCTATGAGCAGGGACGTGTGATCCATCATGGGCGCTTTTCGTCCCTTGAATCGCAGCTTTGTCTTTTCTCGAACCGAGGTTTTGGCGGGGCAGCCTCGCCCGATCGCGCGGATGCGCTGATCTGGGCGCTGAGCGATCTGATGATCGAGCCTCAGGCAGCGCCGGGCCGTTGGCAGGACCGGGGGTGGTTCAGTCTTTCACGATAAGGGAGGTTACATGGATTGGGTGGCGCTTCAGGGACGATATGCCTCTCCTCCTGGTTTTTCTCCAAGGACGCTGCGGCTTTTGGCCCTGCAAAGGGTTCTGGATGGAACGCAGTATGATGTTCTGCCCTATCCTTTTGCGACGGAGCGTAATGCGGCGGGAGAATATATCCCCCTATCCCAGCGGAGACCCTCTGTACGGACCAATCTGTGCAGGACTGTTGTCGATGAAGCGGTCTCGCTTTTATTTGGCCATACGCATTGGCCGCTTGCTGTCTCCAGCGAAAAGGCGACGGCGGATGCTCTGAACCGTTTTGCCTGTGAGGCTGGTCTGGCGTCACTCATGACGCAGGCGGCGATACGTGGCTCGGTTGGGTCAGTAGCGCTCTGGATCGAGCTTGTTGGCTCCAGACCGATGCCTCGTGTGCTTGAAACAGCTTATTTAACGCCTGAATGGGATCGTGTGGGTGCCTTGCTGCGTGTGACCGAACGCTATGTCGTGACCGGGCAGGCGTTGCAGCAAAGTGGTTATGCTATCGCGCCTGAGCGTGCGGCCATGCGCTTCTGGTGGCACCGATGCTGGGATCGCGATTGTGTGCGGGTTTTTGTGCCCCATCCCGTCGATCAGGAGGGGGATGCGCCACTTGATGCAGAGCGGTCGCATCATCACGGTTTTGGCGTGGTGCCGATTATATGGATCAGGAATTTCGGCGGGGCTGGTGGCGAGGCTGAGGGGGAATGTAGCTTCGAGAAAGCGATCGATACGGTCATTGAAGCCGATTATCTGCTTTCACAAGCCGGGCGGGGGCTGAAATACGGCTCCGATCCGACGCTCGTGCTCAAGACGCCGGACATTCCCGAAGGCATGGCACGACAGGGAGGGGCGGCCTCCGCCCTGACCCTGCCGCCTGAAGGCGATGCCAAGCTGCTGGAAATCAATGGCGCTGCTGCCGGTGCGGTTCTGGCGCATTACCGTGAATTGCGTCAGCTGGTGCTGGAGCAGTTGCACGGTAACCGTATGCACGGCGATCGTCTGGGTGCGCCACAATCCGGCCGCGCCATGGAACTGATGTGTCAGCCCCTTATCTGGATGGCTGATCGTTTGCGTGGCGCTTATGGCGAGGGTGGTGTGCTGCCACTGTATCGCCTGCTCTGTCATCTCTCGTCGGTCATGCCCGAAGGGATACAGATCGGGACGAGAACCTATCGAAATCTCGATGCGGGGGGACTCTCCCTGCATTGGCCAGCCTGGTTCACTGCTGATGAATCGGAATTGCTGCCGCTCGCGCAGGGGCTTTGTGCGGCGCAGTCGGGTGGATTGCTGAGCCGTGAAACAGCGGCCCGGCTGTATGCCAGTGCTGCCGGCATTGCTGACCCGGCTGCCGAGTGGACGGAAATCAGGGCTGCAGAGGCGGCCCGAACAAACCCTGTAGGGGGAAATGGACATGGTGGATGATGTCGATGCGCTTCGCCTCTCTCTTGCTGAACTTGCTGCTGAACGGGATTCCCTTGTTCAGACGCATCAGGAGGAACTGGCCAGAGTAAAGGCAGCCGCACGCGATACTGTGCTTGCAGGGGCGCTGCGCGCTGAAGCTGCGCGGCTTGGGGCCTATGACCCTGATCTGGTTGCAGCACATGTCGATCGCGCTGCCATAACCTGGTCTGAAGAGAATGTGCCGCAGGGCGTGGAGAAGGCGTTGCGTGATGCGCGTGAGGCGCGACGCTTTCTTTTTCGGGAAACGGGACAGCGTTTGTCGGGCGAGGCGCAGGAAAGTGCCGGGATCGTACCAAAGCCGGCACCAGCCCAGGGACAGGATGCGCGCCAATTGCCCGCGCACGATTATGCCCTGCGCAAGCGGCAGTTTCTGGCTGGAATTATCTGAAATACGGGTCTGGGGTGAGTAGAGATGGGTATCGAGAATTTTCCCGAGCAGCTTCGCGCTGCCATTCAGCAGGGTTTTCTGGCACGTGAGTTCGAGACGGGGCTTCATTCCCGTCCTGGATTTCGGGCGATTGCGGATCGTGAGGTTTTTCCCAATGCAATTGGTGAGACGCTGACGAAAACACGCAAGAGCCTCAAATCACCTGTAACGACGCCGCTCCTGCCTTCGGGCAATACGAATTTCGACAACGGGCTCTCACCAAGTGGCTGGTCGGTCGAACAATACACTCTCAGTATCAATCAGTATGGCGATACGATTGATCTGAACATGGTCACGACTGGTGTTGGCATTGCCTCACAGTTTCTGGCCAATGCACAGACAAATGGCATGCAGGCCATGCAGTCGCTGGACCGCCTGGCACGCAATGCACTGTTTGGCGGCGTTTCTGGCGGTGTCGGTGGTTATCTGGGCGGTAATACGCGTGTGACGACAACGGCGACAGCGAAAACCACGACGGTTTCGGTCGATGATATTCGCGGCTTCCAGTTTGTCATCGTGTCCGGTCTTGTGCGGCCTGTCGGAGCAAGTGCAGGCATGACGGTGACCATTGGCAGCGGGGTCTACACGGTCAACGGTGCCGTTCCGGACGCTGTGAATGTCTCGACGGCGCCTGGTGGTATCTCCGGGCAGTTACAGCTTGCTGCATCGGCAACTGTTGCGGATGCCACGGCGGGTATGGCGGTTGTCGCATCGACTGCCCCGCTGGTTCTGCGGCCCAACGGCAAGGCGACAACAGCAGATCTCAAAAGGGCCGATGGCGATACGCTCGGGATCCAGAACGTGCTGGCTGGTGTCGCTTCGTTGCGACGCAATAACGTGCCCATGATCGATGGTGCGTATAATTGTTATCTTGATGATCTGCAGTTGCTCTCGCTCTTCAGGGATGCCGATTTCAAGTATCTCTATCGCGGCGCTTACGGGTCGGAGGAGTACCGGTCCGGGCAGGTAATTGAACTGCTGGGTGTGCGTTTTGTGCCGACGACCGAAGCGCCGCAGCAGGCCTCACTGGGTGGTGGGCCGATTCATCGTGCGCTGCTTCTGGGGCAGGGGGCTCTGGTAGAGGGGGACTGCGCCTGTGTGGGGCATTCAGATATCCCCGATGCCGAGCGGGCGCTTGTCGACATTGTGGACGGCGTGGCGATGGTCACCCGTGAGCCGCTGGATCGTCTGAAACAGATTATCGCGCAGTCATGGTACTGGATTGGTGGTTTTGCCCTGCCGACGGATGTGACGGCCGACGCATCCATCATCCCGACAGCGACCAATGCCTATCTCAAGCGTGGTGTGGTGATCGAGAGCCTCGGCACAGACGCTCTTTGATGAACCGGGAGGTCTTGCCATGTCGATCGGTCAGCCTCCGGCCGGACTTTCAGACGGGAGCGGTGTGATGGAGGATGATATGTCGTGTGGCGGCGTACCGCCATCCGGTGACCAACTCACCGATGAAGAAAAAACCGAAATCCGCCGCTTCTGCGGGTATGCAGCCCTTGGTGATGTCGGGTCGGGAGAGAGTTCCTGGCGGTTTTTTCAAAGCGCAGGAACGCTGGAATTCCGACTGAACACGCTTGCGCCACCCGAGCGCCGGCGCATGCGCTATTTTCTGGCGACACTGTTGCAAATGGAACGGGCGATTTCTCGTGCCTCCGACACACTGGATACGCAGGTGGCCTCGGTATGGACGCGTAATACGCGTGAATTATCCGAGCGCGTCAGATTGCTTGATTGGTGGCGGCGCAGGGTGTGCGGCTTTCTGGGTGTGGCACCGGGCCCCGACATGCAGGACCATGCTCTGATCTCCCTGTGACAGCGCGCGTCACCGCAGCAGAACACCTCAGAGAATTCGGGAGATGAACCATGCAAATGCTTCAGGAGCGTGTGTCGTCCGGGTTTGCGCAGGTTGCACGCCGCATCGGGCGCATGGGACGCCAATATCGGGTTACTGACCCGCTTACGCCGTTGGGTCATGCGGTAGGAGCCCCTTATCTGTGCCTTGATGTCGATGCGGGATTTCGTATGCGCAAGCCAAAGGGATGGGGTCAGGTCATGACTCTCGGGCTGAGCGATGCGCGGGATCTGGCTATCGGTGATTATATCGCGCTGGACGAGCGGTTTTATTTCGTTGCTGAATTGGAACCATGCAGGCCAGCACTCTTTGTCGCGTGCAATCGCGAGATATCGGTCATGGGGATGCGTGGAGCGGAGAGGCTGCTGGCCGATCGTTGCCCGGCCAGTCTGTGGATGACTGGTAAGGGCGAGGATCGGCATAGCGGTATGCCGGGTGCCATGCGGTCAGGAAGCTATATGCTGCATTTGCCGGTCATGCCGGGTTTCTGTCTGAAGCCCTATATGCAGGTCATGGACGAGAAGGGCGCGCGTTATCTGGTCGACACCGTCGAACTGTCGCAGAACGGAACCCGCGCGCTCTTATCCATGCAGCAGGTCTGATCATGGCAGGTGCTTTGCTTGTCGCGCGTGGGCTTGCGCTATGCTGTGCCGCGCGTTTCGCGCTTGTGGCAGAGCCTTCGACCGGCCTGACTCAGGGACGGGTGATATTCCGGGCCGGGGCTTTGATGCCCTCGGATCTGTTTGCTTCACCTTCGCTCAGGGAGGCGGTCAGCTACGTTACAGTGACTCTAGTTTCGGGGCGCTATGAACGCTTGCCTGTCCCTTTGGGTAATGTCTGGGCTGAAAGTTTCTATCTACCGCCTGATGTGATCCTGAACGTGCAGGGTCGTGTCGCGACGATTGCACGTATCGCCGGCCGCACCGCGCCGGGGGTAGTATCGCTGCGATGGTCCAGGGATGACGGCTCGGATATTTCTGCCCGATATGTCGCTCAGGATCGGGATTCGGCGCAGGATATCGTGCAGGCGCTCGCCGCAGAAATGACTGGATGTGACGTCGAGGCAGGCACATTGCGTGTCTCTTCGGGGGCTCTTGAAGGCGCGGTGAGCGGGTATGCCCGTTCCACGCGTTTGACGCGGCGGCAGAGCCAGCTTTTCCGGGTGTCGATCTGGACGGATAGCGAGTGCACATGTGAGGCACTGGGCAGGCTTCTTACAGAACGACTCCTGCCTGATGACTGGTTGGCTTTGCCTGACGGGACGACTGCCCAGCTCGTTTTCGAGGGTGAAGAAGACCGGGATGCGATGCAGACCCAGAACCTGTTCCGTCGGGATGTGCTGCTGAGAGCGATCTGGGATGATCATGCTTCTGTCTGGTCACCCCGAATGCTCGCGGGCGGGGGATGGATGCAGGCAGGGGGGACGCAATTCCCCTTCGATGTGCCGCCCGATCTTTCGCGCGGTGAAACGCCTGTGGGCAGCCTGGATGCGCTGGCAGCTTTGGAAGACATGCCGATTGCCTATCGCGGCTGGCGGTTGAGGCCGGATGGGACAGTGATCGAGACGTCGTCTTTTGATGGATGTGGCTGACCCGAGGATCATTTTTCCCGGACTTTCGGCTTTGCAGTGTCTGCCTTGCGGCCAGGACTGCGTCGGATTGTTCGCCTACCGCAAGACGGTTTTCGAAAAAAACAGGAAGGAATGTTCATGCCACAACTCATACAGAGTGGCACGCTGAATACGGCTGCGCTCTCTGTGCCTGATCTCTATATCCAGATCGCGCAGCCCGAGACGCTTGTTATCTCGGGGGTTTCATCCGGGTTGCTTGGCCTTGTGGGGAGCGCGTCATGGGGGCCGAAGGACGTACCGACGATTGTCGGGAGTGTTGCGCAATGTCGTGAGATCTTCGCCGGTAAACGGGGTTGGGCGTCCAACCTGAATGTGGCGGTAGATATTGCCGTGCATCAGGGTGCGAACCAGTTTTGCCTGGTGCGTGTAACTGATGGAACAGACACGCCGGCGCGCGGCACCCTTGGTAATGCCCGTATCACGGCGTGTTATACAGGATCGGCTGGCAATGGGATTTCAGTTGCCCTGACAAAGCAGAGCTATCGTGACGGGATGTTTGTCCTGACGGTTGCTCATGAGGAACTGGGGGTTTCATCCTATACAGGCGGGGACTGGACTGCGTTGCAGGCGGCGCTTGCTGCCGATACCCGTGCGCTCGTACAGATCGACTTGTCGGCCGAGACGGCGATTGGCGATCCGGGCGTTGTGCAGCTTGGTGGTGGCGGTGACGGTGCGGAGCCGGGTCCGGGACGTTTTGTTGGCGCGTCGGATACCCGAACCGGGCTTTATGCCTTGACCAGTCAGGGGTGTTCGGTTGTCACCTGTGCGGGTGTCGGGGACACCACGATCATGGTGCCGATGTTGGGCTTTGGCCAGGATCAAGGGCTTTACGCTGTTGTATCGGGCCCGAAAAGCGAGACGTTGGCGCAGGCCGTCCAGACGAGAATGGCACTGGGGCTATCGTCTCACGCACTGAAATACATGCATGGCGACTGGCTCTGGTGGAATGACGACACGCTTGGGTTGCAGCTTGTCAGCCCTGCGCTTTTTGCAGCGGCAAAGCTGGCTGCGCTCTCGCCGGAACAGTCGGGACTGAACAAGCCCCTGACAGGGATTGTGGGAAGCCAGAAAAACGGTCTTGAGGCGACACGCTTTGGTTATACGCTGGCCGAGCTTGGGCTGCTGATCGAGAACGGCATTGACGTCATCTGCAACCCGTCACCGGGTGGGCAATACTGGTCGATACGGGCAGGCCATAACACTTCGCAGAATGTGGCGATCCAGAGCGATGCCTATACCCGCCTGACAAACTACCTGGCGCGCGCGCTTCAGGGGACGATGGGGCAGTATGTTGGCAGTGTGATCAACGATACACTGTTTGGTAATATCCGTGCCTCGCTTCTTGGCTTTCTCTCGGGCTTACTGTCGCAGAACATCCTCGGTGTCACAGGGGGCAGATTGCCTTATGCGGTGATCTGCGATGCGACGAATAATCTCACTGAGCGCATTGCGACGGGATATGTGCAGGCTGATGTGCAGGTGCAGTACCAGGGCATCAATGAGAAATTCATCATCAACCTGCAGGGAGGCGCTTCGGTGAGCGTCAGCACTGCCAGCGGGAGTGTGTGATTGATGGCGAACCCCTACAGTATCGGGCGGGATTGCAGGATCACGCTGCTTTGGAACGGGTCACGCATTGATTTGCGTGATGTGACCGGGTTCCAGTCAGAGCAACATACGATCATTCAGCGGGCCACGCCGCTGAATGGACTGCCTGTTGAATTCAATACGCCCAGCGGCTGGCGCGGGATTTTCACGATTGCCAGGGCCAATGCCAATCTCGACAGTCTGGTGGCAGCGATCGAGGCCGCTTTCTGGAATGCTGGCAGTATCGGGAGCGGAACGCTTTACCAGTATATCCGTGAGCCGGACGGCACGACCAGCACCTGGGAATATAGCGGTGTATCGCTGTCCTTGAAGACGGATCGCTGGCAGGCGGAGGGAATGATTCATCAGCATGTGCAATTCTATGCCTCGCTGAGGAGCAAGATATCTTGAGTATGTTGCCTGAGACACCGGAATTCGGTTCGGGGCGCAAGCTCAGCCTTTGCGAACTCGATCCGGGCGACATGCTCGATCTGATCGAGGCGGCGGGGAGCGCTGTGTCCGGACCTTCGGCATCACCCTGGCTGGCCTATGCACAGATGGTCTGTTCGGTTCGCGCCGTTGATGGTGTGCCGGTGCAGATGCCCCAGACCAAGGACGAGATCAAGGATCTGGCGCGCAGGATTGGCAATGATGGGCTTGCAGCATTGCAATCTGTCTATGACGGGGCGGTGCAAGAAAATGACGTCGTTATGGCGCCAGCAAAAAACTGACGCGGCACCCTGTTTTTCGTGAGACGCTTTATCTCGTGAAAAACGGGGTGCCGTGGTCGGTCGTCATGGGGTGGACACGGGCCAGACGTGTGGCCGCCTGCATTGTCATGGCAGAAATGGACGGATTCCAGTTTGACTGGGAGGCGTGCTGTTACCGGCAAGACCAAGCCTGATCACGCTGAGGGAAAATCATGCAGTTTCTTATGCCTGGATTCAGGGGCAAGGTCGGGGATGTATGGCTCTCGGTGCTGCGACGTTCGGGGGGAAGCCACTCGTTTGTGCCGCTGCGGCGCAGGGCCCTCTCGGCCCGGTCGAGCCAGTTACGCGATAGCCCCGCTCCGGCTTTTTTTCCTGCGGGAACAGTGTCGCGTTCTGTGCTGTCCTTATCCACCAGAGCGAGAAACACGGGGGTATCGCAGGCATCGGATGCGCGGAGATCGCGAGGGCTGAAAGTTTCCGACATTGCAGGGGCTCATCTGTTGCGCCCTCTCAAACTCCCTATTGGTCGCCCGGTCATGTCTGGGTCTGGAAGGGGTGTTGTTCTCTCATCTGTTATGCCGGTTCGTTCGGATATTCCGTCCTTCCGGTATTCAGATGCGGCAACGTGGCCTGTCGTGCTTTCTGCTCCTAAGGTGCAAAGCCGATCTGGCTTGATATCGTATGGGCATTTGCAGGGTATGGGTGCGCGGGAAACGCCGTCTGTGTCCACCGACAGGGGCGGTTTGACAGGTCATGCCGGGGTAGGCCTGC
The DNA here is from genome assembly GCF_011753235.1 of Asaia sp. As-1742. Lineage (NCBI taxonomy): Bacteria > Pseudomonadati > Pseudomonadota > Alphaproteobacteria > Acetobacterales > Acetobacteraceae > Asaia > Asaia sp. As-1742. Next base: position 89,405 of record NZ_VWWA01000002.1, read on the forward strand.
GAGTACATGCCAGGCGACTTGTCGGCGTTATGCCTCTACTTCCGGCATCAGGGACCGGGCCGAAAGGCCCGAGCTTTGATGCTGTGGCGCGGCAAATGCCTCACCTTGCCATTCGCTTGCCTGCAGGGCCGCGGAAGCGCGGCATTTCCGCAAGGCGACTACCGGTTTCTCGAGACAGGGGCCTAGCAGTTTTGCCACCTTTTTCCTTGCCGGGTGAGAAGGGGAGTTCTGTTGGCAACGGGGCTGGACGAACCGGAAATTTGCACCATGAGGAGGGGTGGGCCGCTGCCGAGCGATCGTCTCAGAATGATGGGCAATATCTGCCGATACTAAGCAGTATGTCCCGCACGCTATCCATGCGGAGTTACGGCGCAATGATTGATGAGATCGCCACGCCTCAATATCCGAATATGAGCATCGGGCTGATGTAGAAGGGTTACGCATGGGTGTGTCGCTACTCGAGATAGAAAATGCCCTTGGGGCGATAGGCCTGATCGACAGGTCAGCACCGGTCGTGCTGGGTGATCTGATCCTCAGTGGGGCGGAAGTCCCGGACGAGCTTGTGATGGGTGGCCGGCAATTGCTGGTGATCCATCGGCTTCTCGGTGGCGGCCGTGTTATCGATGCTGTCGGGAATGATCCCGCGCGACTGGTTCTGACCGGTCGCTTTGTCGGTCCCCTGGCGACGCTTCGGGCGAGACGGGTCGAGGCCATGCGTGAGGCTTCGCGAGCGCTTTCCTTCTCGGTTGCAGATTTGTCAGCCAAGGTTTGGATTGCCGAATTCACCTGGTCGTATCAGGCGCGGGGCACGATTTGTCCCTACAGGCTTGTGCTGGAGCGTGAAGCTTCGCCGCCCGCTATTTCCCTGAGCATTGGGGAAATAGCGGGGGCTGATCTAGGTAGCGGTTTGAGCACGATAGCGGGCCTGCTGGGGGAGATGTCGGAGGCTGGATGGGTTGGTACGACCATGCTGACCTCACTGACGGGTCAAATCATGCCGGTTGCGCAGGTTCTGGGCGCAGGTGGTGGGGTAGCGCGTGCGCAGGCTGCTCTGGGTAAGGCAAGCGCGCTCTGGCAGACGGCCATGTCTGTATCGCGGGTTCCAATAGCGGCAGTTTCGGTGACGGCGCCTCTTTCCGTTGCCGCTCGTGAACTGGGACAAGTAACGCAGGACGCTGGAGCGGCGATGGAAGCTGGCGCGGTGAATAGCGCAGGCGCTCTGTCTCTGCTTTCACAAAATGCCGGGGCCTCTGTTCTGGGCGTCGAGGCCGGTAGTTACGCGAACCGGGCACTGCGCACTCTGGCCGGTTGAAATCATGGCGTTGGGTATCGACCCGTCATGAATATGAATCGGGAGAATTGCGATGAAGATACAGGTCACGTGCGACGATGTGTCTCTTTTCCATCTGGCGGTCCGTTATTTTGGTGATGCCTTGCAATGGTGGCGGATTGCCGCGTGCAACGGGATGAGCGACCCGGATCTGTCCGGCTTTGAGGTGCCGGTGCAGATCCTGCTGCCGGATGAGGCGTCAGTCGGACAGACGGGAGGGTTGCCAGAGGTATGACGGGCAGGATCCGAAGCTGGCAGGTTCGACTTCTTCTCGATGGAACGAGCCCAGAGGGCGTGCATGTTTGCGGTTTCCGACTGCAATGCACGCGATATGAAAGGTGCGACACGGCGCACATCGTTATCGCCGCACAGGATGGATCTGCCCTCTTTTCCCGCCTCACCGGGCGAAGCGGTTTTGACAGGCCGGATATCGAGTTGCAGGTGATTGATCGCCTTGCGGGCGAGGCTGGATGGCGTAGCGTGTTTCACGGGGCACTGGACGCCATAACGCGAGAGAATGATCCGGTATCGTTTCGTCTGGAGTGTCGGGACTATCTCTGTTTTTTGCTGGACACGCGTCTCACACGCTCATGGAGTAATCAGACAGCTATCGAGATTGTGCAGCAGGCTGCACAGGCTGCTGGGCTGGAGTTTCAAAGCGACCTGAACGGGAACGATATCGCTGGTGATTATTATTGCGGGCAGTTCTGGCAACTGGAGCACAGACGTTTGTCGGCCAGTGCGCAGCATCGCTATCAGACGGCTTTCGATCTGGCTTTTTCGTTAGCGCGTGATCACGGCTATGAATGTCAGGCCCGTGGACGAGCAATTATCATCAACCGTCCACCAGATGCCGATAGTGGTCAGATTTTTGAACCGGACGGCATGACGATGCAGCATTTTCGTTATGATTTCGGTCTGAGTGGGGCGGTATCGGTCGGTGTGCGCTCATGGGATTCGCGCCAGCGGGCGAGAAGCGAAATCTTTTATGATGGGCAGAAATTTTCCACAGAGCCCCCTGCATCGGGTGCTGCGCTTTATACGTTTCGGGGGCCTGGTCTGCGCATGGACGATATCAGGCGATTGGCGCAGGGGAAGCACCGTCGGATCGTCTCTCATGCCTGTGAAGCCAGGCTCTCATTGCCAGCCATTGCGGGGCTTGAGCCGCGTCATTTCATGAAGCTGGGAGGAGAGATGATAGATCGACCAAGGACACTGGCGGTGGATGCGGTCGATCATTTTTTCGATCTCTCCCAGGGATATCGGCAGGAAGTCACGCTTCGGGACCGTATTTTCTGAAGGGGGTATGATGGATAATCCGGTATGGGCAGCAGCTCACCAGATGCGTGTAACCCATGCGGTGCATGGGATCGTTTGCGCGGTAGACCCCTCCAGTCATGCGGTGAAGGTGCGTCTGCAGCCTGATGATACTGAAACAGGCTGGCTACCCGATGCGGCGCTGACGCAAGTTGGAGACCTGCGTTTGTCCTGCCCCTGCGCAATCGGCACTCATGTTCTGCTGATGCCGATTGAGGGGGATGGCGAAAACTTCGTCATCACATCGGTCCTCTTCGACGTGGTGGCTGGTCCCGCGATTTCACCCCAGACGGGCAAGGTGGCGCAGCCCGGGGAATTGCTTGTGCGTACAGGGTGCGGTGCCCCTTCTGAACAGGGGCAGGGCCAGTCCGGGGAAGGGGGGTGGTTTCATATCCAGCGCGAGGGTGTCTCATTCGGGGCAGGGAACTTGCGCTGTGTCGTCGGGCAATCATCCATCGTGTTGCGTGCCGGGACGGTGCAGATGAGTCTGGGAGAAGGTGGACTTGAGATATCCGGTGCGGGTGTACGGGTTTCGGGGGGTAATCTTTCTGTTTCGGGCGGTGATGTGCGCACAGATCTGCATAGTCTCGACGCTCATGTGCACCCCTATGCCAACGGGGTGACGGGAAAGCCTGTCGGATGAGTGATTTTTATCACGTGTTTGGCGAGGATCTGTTTTGTGATCCTGCTGGCAGCCTGCGCGAGGCGTCGGGAGATCTGCTGACACGACAATCCATCCTGCGCCGATTGTGTACGAACCCCGGCGCCTATCTCTGGCATGTCGATTATGGGGCTGGCCTGCCTGCCCGTATCGGTATGCCTATCGCCGAGGTCGAAACCCGGGGGCTGATTACAAGCCAGCTCGGCCTTGAAGCCGGTGTCGATCAGACCCAGCCCGTGACAGTCGAACTACAGGCCAAGGCGCCGGGTACTTATCTATGCACGATCACATATAGCGGGCTCGATGGATCAGACCGGCAGACATTCACATTCAATCAGGATGGCACGATCTGAGCCCGGCTCGGTTCGCGCCGGCACGGAATCAGGAAGCTCATGGCGTTTTCTCTGCGTTCTTTCTCATCCCTTGTTCAGACGGCGGTTGTTACGGCGCAAGCGAACTGCGCAGGAAAACTGACACTCGATATAGGAACGCCAGGGCGTGCGCTTGTCGAGAGCGTTTCGGGACTTGGGCTCTGGCTGCAATACATGCTGATGCAGGTGCTGTGCCGGACACGGCTTGCGACATCGAGCGGCGCTGACTGCGACAGCTTCGTTGGGGATTTTGGCATGACACGACTGCCTGGCGTGAAGGCGCTGGGGTCCGTCACCATGACCTGTTTTTCCTTTCAGGATATCTCGGCTGTGGTGCGGCCAGGCGTCACGGTAAGGACAGCGGCGGCTGTGACGTTTCAGGTTATCGCCGATACGACTCACGAACGTTGGTCGAGTGCGACGCAGGGGTATGTTCGCCCGACTGGCGTAGCCTCGCTTACCTTGCCCGTCGAGGCCCTTCTGGAGGGCGTTCAGGGTAACGTTGCTACAGGTGCCATATCGCTTATGGGCACGTCGGTTGCCGGGATTGATATCGTCACCAATGAAGCCGCTTTTGCCAATGGGGCAGATCAGGAGAGCGACGCCCAGCTTCGGCAGCGTTTCCCGCTCTGGCTTGCCGCCAAGGCAAGCGCCTCACGGGCCGCAGTGGAAAGCGCCATCGCTGAAACCCAGAATAATCTGGACTACGCGATTTTTGATGGGGTGGCGCCGGATGGGACGACGCGTCAGGGATATTTCACTGTTGTTGTCGACGATGGAAGCGATGCAGTGCCTGACCAGGTGCTGCGCCGTGTGTATGCTCAGGTTGATGCCTGCAAGGCCCTTGGTGTTGGCTTTGCCGTCCAGCGACCCGTCATGTTTTCTGTGTCGGTTTCGATGGTTGTGAGCATAACTCTCGGCGCTGACGCCGATACGGTGCAGCGTACTCTGCTCGAGGCCATCAGCGCTGATATCCGGGCGTCACGTATCGGGGGCGGCTACGCCTATAGTCGGCTTGGCTATGTGGCCTATGCGGCGGCGGGTGATGCAGTGCTGTCGATATCGCAGATACGTCTGAATAACGCGCAGGAAGATATTGTGGGGGAAGCCAGTCAATCGCTTTTCCCAGGCACGATCTCCGTACAGATCGTTCAGGAGGGGTAATGCCGAAATTCAACAGTTATTTTCCAATCCCCTCTATCGGAGGGGCGGAAGTTCTTGTCGTTGCGACATCAGATGGTGTCGAGACGCTCAATGCCACAGCAAGCCAGATTGCCGGCGCACCAGCCGACTCACCGGCCAGCGGCGAATTCTTTGCTGAGGAGGGTGCCAAGGTCAGTCGCTATGGCGACCGGTTCTTCATCGGCGCTGCCGCAGATTATCCGGCGCTCAATACGCGTGACGTAGACCGACAGGACTGGCTTTCAGCGTTGATGGCGACGACGTCCATCGGGCCCTGGGCGCTGGAAAATGCCCAGGCCGCATGCCTCGCCCGGTTTGGCAACAGTGCCTTTGTTGCAGGATCACGTACGTCCGATGCACTCAAGTCACGCGACAAGCTGGGTCATGTTCCCAGTTCGATCGGGATGGCAGCTTGGGGGATCGCTGATGATACGACGAGCCCGACCCAGACCACAGCCTATGCTTATTACGGTGAGGCGTGGCGCATGCCGGGCGTCAATTACCAGCCGAGCTTTGTCATGGAGCTTGAGGCCGTCAATCTGGGCGGACCGGCTTACGGTGTGTCGACACCCTATCATCCGAATTGCGGTGGCGGCACCTACGCCATACAGATCGGTGCCGGTGGCGGGCAGACCGAAGGCACGGCTGATTGTGAGGCCGGGATTGTTTTCGTCAACAATCCGGATTCCTGGAAAACCGGTATTCTGTTCAGCAATACGTCGCTTGCCGGAACGAATGGTAATGACGGGGGCTACGGAAACGCGGTCTCGATGGCGTGCAACCAGGGCATTGAGTGGCGCACACCAGAGACGCGGGAACATGTGCAGGGGCTGGATGCCGGGGCCATGCTCTTTTCGACCGTAACGCGCACCGCAAACGGCCAGCGTGTGCAGTTTTCGGATGATGGTGTGCTTGTGACCAATATGGCAGGGCAGCTGCTCTTCTCGGTGTCACCCAATCCGTCGCCCACCAATACGCTCAATATACAGGCCGGCAGTGGCCTCGCTGCTGCGGGACTATATGTGCAGAAGGGTGATGGCGGATCGCCCAATCTCGGCCTTTATCCTGCTACGGGTGGAGAAATACAGATGTCATCGCCCGTTGCCAGCCCGGGAGCCGCGATACCTGCGAAGGCAGAGGGTGGTTTTTTGCATCTGAATGTGAACGGCACGGATTATCGCGTCCCGCTCTTCACTGTTGAGCAGGTGGGTGGCTGATGGCTCTTCTGCGAGACCGGGATCTGGATGGGCTTCAGGCAACCGACCGGAAGCTTTTGTATGACACGGGCATAGCACCCGGTACGGCGCGCGATTTCGCTCGCCGTATGCGCCTTTTGCTACCGCAGGGATGGTTTCCAGCCTATCGGGGCGATGAGTTGGAAGAAGCGCCGGTGTTGCAGGCGCTTCTGACCGGGTTCGGCGCGGTGCTGGCCTATATATGGCAGCTGATGGGGGTTGTGCGAGCCCAGACACGCCTTGGGACGACAAGTGGTGCCTTTCTGGATATGGCACTCATCGATTATTTCGGATCCGGAAAAACTGCACGCCTGCCCCTGGAAAAAGACAGCCATCTGCGTCGGCGCATTGCTGCAGATCTGGTAGCGCCGCGCAATACGCGACAAGCTGTGTCAGACGCTGTGCGTCAAATCTCTGGTGCCGCCCCTCGGATTATTGAAACGGGGACAGTGCGCGATTGTGGCGCCTGGTGTCATCTGGGTGGTTATGGCGCTGCGCGCAGCCGGTATGGGGCGCGACATGGCGGGCAGGTTGTCATTGAGGTTTTTCCGAAACTGCCGGTTCAGCAATTTGAACTGTATGCCGCCATCAAGGCGGTAAAGGCGTGCGGCGTGATCGCATGGGTAAGGATGGAAGCTTAATGGATCGTCCAATCATCTATTCAGGCTCCGTGCCCTTCGATACGGACCTCCTGCGCCTTGGCCGCTACGCGAAGGAAGGCGTGGGACGACTTGCGGAAATCCTGCTGGGTAGCCAGACGGTTATGGCTTCGGGTCTTGCTTGTGTGGTCTCGTCATCGGATCTGTCGGTCTCTGTCGAGCCGGGAACGATCATCGCGCCCTACGCGCTGGATGGCTCCCATATCGGAAGTGTTTCTGCTGGGCTCGCAGCGGCGCCCGCGATTGTTCCGAGCCTGTTTTATAACGACGAAGTCCAGCATATTCCTGTTTCTTTGACTGGTGCTACGTTAACGCTCTTTGCGATCTGCAGCGAGCAGGATGACAGTCTGGATGTTCTGCCTTTCTACAATGCCGATCAGCCGGACCAGACCATGGCGGGCCCCGATAACCGCGGGAAGGCTCTGCCTACGCGCAGGACGGGGCGCATCACGTTTGTCATGGCTTCTGATCCGCCAGCCGTCGCCGGTGCGGTTGTTGTGCCCCTCTATGACGTGACAATTCCTGCTGGGGCACAAACCCTGTCGGGGGTTGTGGCACAGCCGGGGGCAGCGTTCATGCCGCATCTGACCCAGTTTGCGACGATGGATTTTGCCCAGCAGGTGAGTCAGCCTCACGCCGTTTGTGCGACAAGCGGTCTTCTGACCATTCCGGACTGGGCCAAACATGTCGAGCTGCGGCTTATTGGCGCGGGCGGTGGCGGTGCGTCTTGCAGTGTTATCTCTCCTGATGCCGGGGCTTTCTCGGGAGCGGGGGGTGGTGCCGGGGGCGATGCATGGGGGATCTATGCGCTTGATCCGGCGCGCGACAGCACATTGTCGGTCACGATCGGTCTAGGCGGCGGTCCGGATCAGAAAGGTGGGCCAAGCTACGTGACCTATGGCGGCCAGCCCCTTCTCTCTGCCGATGGGGGAGAAGCTGGATATTTTTCTGCCGCACGCAATTCCTGCGGCGGCAGCGGCGGGGGTGCCGCAGGAGGCATTCTATGGAATCAGTATGGGGGCGCGGGCAGTGACGGGCAGTTCGGCAATCTGGTTTTCGCCGGCAACGGTGCCGATGGCCCTTGGGGCGGTGGTGGCAAGGCTGGGGCGTTGCTCGGGTTGACCGCCACCAAATATGGGGCAGGTGGGGGAGGCGCCTATATGGCCCGCCAGGCGGGAGAGGTGACAGCGGGCGGCCGGGGCTTCCAGGGGTGCCTGATCTATCGGTTTCTTTATTGAGGCCGCTGAAGATGTTTAGCGCGTATCTTCAGTGCCGGAATTTCAGTTCAGTGGATTGGACGCCGTGTTTTTGATCCATTCGGCGTTGTGCGCCCGGAAAGAGCGGACATCGTCTGCCGAGACAGCGCTACCCGTGTTGCCCCAGCTGTGGCGTATGAATGTCACGACATCAGCAATATCCTGATCGGTCAGGACATGACCAAATCCCGGCATGGTCAGTGATGATTGCGCCTTGGCGGTAGCGGGTACGCTTGCGCCACGGAGAACGATCAGAATGAGTGATCCGGGATCCTTGTCCATAAGGGTAGGATTACCTGCCAGGGGCGGGAAGGCTGGTGCGTAGCCATGTCCATCGGTCCGATGACAGGCGGCGCATCGATCGACATAGACCTGTGCGCCATGATCTGGCAGATGCCCCTCATGCAGCGCATTGGCCACGGTCACGTCGGCCCGCCATGGCGCCTCTTTCTTACGCGCTGGGAGTTCGGTCTTGAGATAGCGTGCAATGGCGTGAAGATCGGCATCGCTCAGATGTTGTGTGCCATGCACGATGGCCTCGCTCATGCCACCGAATGCCGATCCATGCTGGTTGCGACCGGTGGCAAGGAAGGCCACAATGTCATCCTCGCTCCATCGCCCCAGGCCAGTTCTGTCATCTTGCCGGAGATTGACCGGTGTCCAGCCATCCACGGCGCCGCCACCTGCCAGATACGTGGCACCCTGATCGCTGGAGAGCGATTTTTCCTGCATGGTCAGGGCACGGGGTGTGTGGCATGCCCCGCAATGACCGGGCCCCTCCACCAGATAGGCCCCGCGCGCGATCTCAGCGGACGCGAAGGAGCGGTCGGCATTGGCCATGGCAGCTTTGGGCGTGGGCGCGAAAGCCCAGCGCCATAGCGTCATGGGCCAGCGCATCGAGAGAGGCCAGGGTATGGTGTTTGCTGGTGGGGCTTTGGCGAGTGGTGCGACGCCCTCGCGAAAATAGATCCACAGCGCATGGATATCGGCATCGGTCATGCGCGCGTAGGACGGGAACGGCATGGCCGGATAAAGGGGTTTGCCGTTTCTGCCGATGCCCTGACGGAGGGCTCTGGTGAAGTCGGCTTCAGTATAGGCGCCGATCCCATGCCGCACGTCGGGTGTGATGTTTGGCGCATAGAGCGTACCGATTGGCAGGACGAAAGGATTGCCTCCCGCATAGGGGGCTGAAGGGTCGTGGGTGTGGCAGGCGGAGCAATCAGCTGCCTCGGCCACGTAACGTCCCTGATCGATCAAGCCGCGGTGATCGGTAGTCTGGGCGTGACCCACCGGGGTGACCGCGAGCGCGCCAATAACCGTAAAGCCCGTGGCGAGCAGGAGAGACAGGCGCTTCATCATAGCGAGACCAGTGGGCCGGGCTGTGAGAGGTATTGGGTGCGGATATGATACGCCGCCCAGTAAGCCAGGGCCGCGACGGCGCCTGTCGGGTTGTAACCCATGCCTTGGGGAAAAGCGTTGGAGCCGATGACAAAAACGTTCGAGACGTCCCAGCTCTGCAGATAGCGGTTCAGAGCGCTGTCCTGTGGGCTTGTGCCCATGACCGCCCCTCCGCCCAGATGGGTGGTCTGATAGCGCCGTGTGTCGAAGGCCTCGCCATGCTCGAGCCTTCCCAGCTCGTAGCGTCTGGCCCCAAGGGCTTTCATGATCGGTTCGATCTTGCCCACGACATACTGGTTCATGCGGATGTCGTTTTCCTTCCACGTGAAGGTCATGCGCAGAAGTGGCTGGCCGTAACTGTCTTTCCAGGTCGGATCCAGATCAAGATAGACGTCGCGATAGGCCATGTTGCTGCCATGTGCGTCCATGGCCATCGAATGCCTGTAGGTGTCGACGAGCCCCGCCTTGTAGCCGGCTCCCCAGCGCGGGGCGGATTTTCCGCCGCCTGTCATGGCGGCAGCGATCGGTTTGACACCGGCCTGGTTGACCCAGATGGGTGACCCACCGATGAAGCCCAGCGGGCCGTGATCGAAATTATCACTGTTGAAATCGTCTATGGCGACGCCTGCGCCGCCTGCCCCGACAAACTGGTTGGTGTACTGGTTCTCAGATAGCCATGCCCGGGACGTCGTGATGGTCTGATAGACGAAATTACGTCCTACCACGCCGGTATTACTGACCGGGTCATAGGGTTTGCCGATACCGGAAAGAAGCATGAGGTGGACATTGTGGAACTGGAAGGCTGCGAGAATGACCAGTTCCGCCTCGATGGTTTTCTCGCGGTTTTCACATTGGTCGAGATAGGTCACGCCGGTCGCCTTGCGGCGATCGCTGTCCAGATTGACCCTCAACACATGAGCATCGGTAATCAGGGTGAATTCGGGATCGTTGCGGAGCGCGGGCAGGATATTGATGTTGGGTGATGCCTTGGAATACATGTAGCAGTCGTAGCCGCTACAGTAACCGCAGAAATTGCATGGCCCCATCTGAAGGCCGTAAGTATTCGTGTATTGTTTCGAGGCATTTGCGGCTGGCAGGGCATAAGGATGATAGCCAGCCTCCGCACTAGCCTTTCGGAACAGGCTGGCGGTGTAGACATCCTGCATCGCAGGCAGTGGGAAGTTGTCGCTGCGTGACGGGGCGAAAACGTTCCCCTTTCCGACAATCTGCCCGTTGATTTTATAGGCTTCACCTGAAGTGCCGAAAACCTTTTCTGCCTTGTCGAAAAATGGTTCCAGTTCCTCGTAAGTGACGCCGTAATCCTGCAGGTTCATCGTTTCCGGGATGAATTTTGCGCCATAGCGTTCGATGACGTGGCTTTTGAGGCGAAGGTCATCCGGGGCAGCGCGAAAATGCACACCGGACCAGTGCAGACCAGCACCCCCGACGCCTTCACCTGGAAGGAATGCGGCCAGTTGCCTGTAGGGCAGGGCTGTCTGGTTGATGGTGTTGCGGATTGTGACGGTGGTTTTTGCCGGGTTCTGGAAGAGGCGATGGCGAATGGCCCCGCGCAATTCGTCGATGGAGCCGGGATATGTTCCTTCATCGGCTGTTTTACGTTCGGGTCCGCGCTCAAGCATGACGACGCTTCGCCCGGCCTCGCGCATTTCCTTGGCGAGGATGGCGCCTGCCCAGCCAGCCCCAATGATGACAACGTCAGTCCGTTTTGAAGTCATGCGTTTGATACTCGGTAATAAGCGGGGTCAGGCCTTCTGGCCGTCGATTGATACGGGGCCGAAGGGGTAGGCGGCCCCTTCCTGATTGACCCAGTCCATGAAATCGGCGCGCGAGCCGGGAAAGCCCAGCAACATCCAGCCTTGCATATGACGATTGCCACCATGGATCGGGTCGGCAAAAGCTCCTTCAAGCGTATTGCGGCGCAGCTGCTCGAAAAACAGACGGGCATTGAAGGCGGGAAAATGGACCGCGCCACCTTCGAACGCGCTCAGGAGCTCAATCTGGATATTCTGCGGCAGGTCGGCAAAATCCTTACCACGCTCTGCATTGGCGTAGTGATTGGCCGCTTCGATACCCTGTCGATAGAGATCGCAAGGTGCCAGGGGGAGCTGATAGCCAAGATTGGCGGGGCCATCCTGAAATGGGCCTTGCATGTACCAGAGTTCGCCGCGGCCGTAGGGGGTTTGCATCTGCCTGTCGATGAATGTCGGCACGCCCAGTGCAGTTGCACCAGGGCCAAAGGCGTCATTGGGGTAGATGCAATCGCAGGCGGCATCGAGAAAGCGATGTTCAGCAGGGGAGAAGAAGCGCTCGCCTTCATCTTCGCTGGCGGAGGCTGCGAAAGCTGGTACCTGAAATTCCTGTCCGGCAAGCAGAAAGAAGGCCGTCGTGCCGGCAGCGTTTCTGACGAAGCGTCGGCGTGAGGATGAATGGGCGCTCAATCTGTTCTCCTGACAGAACAACACTGCGTGATTCCCATATCCTGGGCGCAACTTCCTTCTTCGCGATTGCCGGGGGAAATGCAAGTCGCTTTCTGAAGAACCAACCGGTGAGACGGCTCAGGCGTACACCGGTTGGCCTTATAGCGCTGGCTCAGGAATGTTTGGAGGGCAGCGAGAGCGTGCCGGGCTTGGGGGATTTGACAGCAGGTGTTGCCGCAGGCGCACTTGCTGAAGAAGCGTCATCTCCCAGCGGGAAGATGGCGTCTGGCTCCTGAGGTGCAGCGGATTTGATAGGTGCGGCCGGCGTAGCGCTGGTGACGGCGGCGGCCGGCGCAGCAACTGGCGCATTGGCGCTCGTGACCGAACTGGAAGCAGCCGGAGCAGGCAGCGCGGTGCCCGGCCCGATGTCCTGTTGCGTGATAGCTCCCGGAAGGGGGGCACCGCTGGCGTCGACCAGCCAGTCATGCAGTGATTTCTTGATCTGGAATTCGAGCTCCACGTTCATGTCCTGCATCATCTGGGTGGTCAGATCATACAGGACCGCGCGGGATTCCGGATCCTTGTCGCCAGGATTGAGGCTGCGGGTGATATGGGCCAGGGCGTAGCCAGCGCGACCGCCGGACGGGGCGGAAAGATCGACATGGGCTTCAAGCTCACCAAGCAATGTTCCCCCGGGTGCGTGAAGGATGCTGGCCTTGGTGATCGTGAATGTGCCAGTGCCTTCCGAACCGCTCGCAATGAGGCGGTCACGCGCCATCTGCTCAAGTGCCTGCTGGGGAGGCGTGGGTGCCTTGGCGGAGATGTCACCGGGCGTGCTGCCGGGAGGCGCAGAATCCACGACTTCAATATGCGCCACATTGAGGTGCATCTTGCTCAGGTAGCTATAATCAAGCGGCGCAAAACTCTGGGGCTCGCTGTCGCCGCAAGCTGTAAGCAGAGGCGAAACACTGCTCAGCAAGAGACAGACTGAACCATAACGAAGGAAAGACTGAATGCGTGACTGGCGGCGCGACATGATCTGCTCCTGAGGATAGGACGGTTGTTATTTCTTTTTGACGATAGAACGCAGCCGATTGAATAACCCACCTGCTGGCCTTGGATCTTTTTTCGGGTCAGGCACGATGCTTCCATTCGACTTATGCTGGTGCAAGAATGCCCAAGATTCGGAAATAAGATCTGCTGACGCCGCGTCCGGGGCCGAGGGTAATGTGGCATCGGGTGTATGGGATTCTGCCATCAAAGCCGACGCCTTGCCCAAACCGTAATCACGCGCCTCAAACGCCTGCGCTCCCATAATCATGCTGACATGGTCTGGCGTACTCAGGTACCAGCCGAGAACGAGTGATGGAAGCATACCCGCCATATTCTCGTCGCTGACGATGATATTGGCTTTCGGGCAATAAAAAGAAGGAGGAGCATCAATCTGCTTTTCCCACCATGCAAGGTAAAAAGCACAATCGAGTCCTTCATCGTAAAAACGGTGAATCAATCGATGATCGACAACGAACGAAATCTGGGATCGTAAAGGTAGCCCCGAGAAAGGCGATAATACGACAAGAGTCTCCCGGCCGATGCGCGTTGCCAACAGTCGTCTGAGGTCACGTGCTGAGAGTGCAGTGCCTTCGACGCGTGTGATTTCGCGCTCTTGCTCAACCAAAGCGGTTTGTATCTGCTGGAGATCGGCCATCATGCGCACAGACCAGGCTGCTGCAAGCTGGGTTGAGAGAAAGAGCGGTAGGGCGAGAGAGTCCCTGGCAGGAGACGGCATTGCGGCCAAGGACGTGCGCGACAGACTATCGAACCATGGCGATACAGTCGCGAGAACATCGTCCGGTTGCAGTCGCTGTACCACTTCTATGTGCGATCCGCAGTAGTCACGGTTCGCATCGAAATACCACACGGCCTGACGCTCACTCAGGGCATCTTTGAACGTCACGCACGTTACGTCGTCGGCAAGCCGAACAACGTCTTGCGGGAGCCACTGATCATAAAGCGAGCCGATTTCCTCACCCTCAATGCGTGCGGATGCCAGAAAGGTTTCGGCACCGCTCATCGCGCTATCTCGGCTCGATCAAAGCGGAACCCGACATTGCAGAATTCGCAGTTCATGGTGATCTGACCGTCGTCGGCCATATGGTCGAGATCATCTTCCGGGAAAGTAGAGAGCACACCTGCCAGACGCGCACGATTGCACCGGCAGCCGAGACTGACCGCTCGCGGACGATCTACGATAACATCCTGTGAACCGAACAGGCGTTCGATAAGGGTGGTGGCACTCAGCTTGGGGTCGAAAAGCTCGGCGGAGGTCAGGGTATTGCCCAGAACGCAAGCTGTCTCCCAGGCGTCCTCATCGCTGTCGGCCCCTGATGAAATCCCGCCCTCTTCGGCAATCTTTTCCAGAAGCAGAGCCCCGGCCTGCCAGCCATCCGGGGTCTTTTCGCAATAAAGGCGCATCCAGCACTGATGCTGCTCGCTGGTGGCGAAATAATGCATGGCCATATCGGCAAGGGTTTCGCCCTCGAGCGCTACAATGCCCTGATGGCGCTCGGTGTGAGCCCCCTGGTCGATCGTGAACGCGAAATATCCCTCGCCGAGAAGCGAGCGGGCCGACCCGGTTTCGAGCGTGTCGGGCGACCGCAGATAAAACCGCAATTCACCGGCGTCGGTGCAATCGGTCACCAGCATGGAGACCGGACCATCACCCTTGATCTGTAGCGAGAATGATCCCTTGAACTTCAGACCGGCACTCAGGCCGGCAACAAGCGAGAGCGCTTCACCGGCAAGGATGCGGCCGTCATCTGGAATATCGTGACGCGTCAGCATGATGTCAGCCAGCTTGCCAAGCCGTACCAGTCGCCCACGCACCGGTCGCTTCGCCAGGTGAAATGGCGTGATGCCATGCGAGATCACCAGATCAGGCACTTCATCCGGGCGTTGCGTATCAAGAAAGGCAGGTGTCTCGATCATCTGTGCTTCAACAATTACTTCATACTCAGGGTGAAACCATCACCCGACCGGGTCAGGCCGGGCTTCCGAAGTCGCGCCAGTTCTCGCCCCCAAGAACCCAGAGCAGAAGACCTTTCTGGGCATGGAGGCGGTTTTCGGCCTCGTCAAACACAACGGAGGCCGGGCTTTCAAACACGTCTTCGGTCACTTCCTCACCGATATGGGCAGGCAGACAGTGCATGAACAGGGCCCCTTCGGGCGCTTTCTGCATCAGGGCCGTATTGACCTGGAAAGGGCGCAGGGTGTTCAGACGCACCGTTGATTCCTCATCGGACATGCTGGTCCATGTATCGGTTACGATGCAGCCTGCCTCCCTGACGGCCTCGATGGGGTCATGAACAAGGCGGATTTTCCCCCCTTCAGCGCGCGCCCAGTCCAGAACGTCCTGACGGGGCTTCATGGATTCAGGTGTTGCAAGGGTGAGAGAGAACCCGAAGCGGACGGCGCCTTCGATCAGGGATGCAGCCACGTTGTTGCCATCACCGATCCATGCCCAGTGCGAGCCCGCGACAGGACCGCGATGCTCTTCATAGGTCATGATATCCGCCAGGATCTGCACGGGATGCGAGTCCGGTGTAAGCCCGTTGACGACAGGAATGGAGCTCCAGCGGACCAGTTCGCCCAGCATATCCGTCTCACCGGTGCGGACAACGAGAACGTCCAGAAAGCGGGAGAGAACACGCGCCGTATCGGCGAGGCTTTCGCCTCTGCCGATTTGCATGTCTGACGGCGATAGCACAGAGACATCGCCGCCTAACTGACGCATGCCCACCTCGAAAGAGAGGCGCGTGCGTGTGGACGGCTTGGACAGCATCAGCCCAAGCGTACGTCCGGCTAGCGGGTGCGCGGGATGCATCGGAGCGCGGCGGTTATTCTGCATCGCCTTGACCGCACGACCGACATCGATGATGTCGCGCAGCGTGGCGCTGTCGAGGTCGCGCAGGTCAAGGAAGTGGCGGATCGGTGTATGAGCGCGGGCGTTCGTCTGAATGGTCATGCCTGGCTCTCCGTCCGGCTGTTCGTCTTGTTGTCTGATGTCGCGTCTTCCTGCGCTTCCAGTGCCCGGGCCGCTTGTGAGAGAATGGCGCAGGCTTCGCGACAGTCTTCCTGAGTCACAACCAGAGGCGGCAGGAGCCGCAGCACATTCTCACCTGCTGTCACGGTGAGGAGGCCTTCAGCCATGACCTGAGCCTGAACCTGGGCAACAGGCATCCTGCATTTCAGACCCCACATCAGACCGCGGCCACGAGCAAGCTCGAATACGCGCGGATGATTATGCACCAGAGCCGCCAGCTCACTGCCGAGCATGGTGCCCTTTTGCGCGACCTCATCGAGGAAGCCATCGGCAAGAATGACATCTAGCACGGCGTTGCCAGCAGCACAGGCCAGCGGATTGCCGCCAAAAGTCGTGCCATGCGAACCTGCACCCATCGACGCGGCAACTTCCTCGCTGGCAAGAATGGCCCCCATGGGGAAACCGCCTGCAATGCCCTTGGCAACGGAGATGACATCGGGTGTGACGCCATACCACTCATGGGCAAAGAGTTTGCCGGTTCGGCCCATGCCGGTCTGAACCTCGTCCAGCGCAAGGATGAGGCCAAATTCGTCGCAAACCTGGCGCAGCCCGGTCATGAACTGCGGATCAGCCTGCTTGATGCCTGTCTCGCCCTGGATGGGCTCGATCATGATGCCGGCTGTCTCGGGTGTGATGGCGGCACGAAGCGCATTCATGTTGTTGAAGGGGACGTGATCGAAGCCCTCGACAGGGGCACCGAAGCCTTCGAGATAGGCCGGGTTACCCGTGGCGGCGATCATGGCAAGCGTGCGCCCGTGAAAGGCTCCGTTGCAGCAGATGATGCGCGTACGCTCGGGATGACCGCGACCTGCCTGGGTCTTACGGATCATCTTGACCATGCCTTCATTGGCTTCTGCGCCGGAATTGCAGAAGAAGACGCTGTCGGCAAAGGAGTGAGCCACCAGCCTGTCGGCCAGTTTCTCGGCCTGCGGGATGCGATACAGGTTGGACACGTGCATGACGCGTGCGGCCTGTTCGGCGATCGCCTTGACCAGCCCCTCATGACCATGCCCGAGCGACGAGACGGCAATACCCGCCCCGAAATCGAGAAATCGTCGCCCGTCAGCCGTATACAAGCAAGCGCCCTGACCATGCTCGAAAGCAAGGTCGACTCGTTTGAATGTTGGCATCAGAGCGGAAATCATGGCGATATGAGAGCCCGGTTGAAATGGATTGGAAAGATGCAACAACAAGAGCCCCGCACCTGAGCAATCAGGGCAGGGCACGGGCTGCTGCCTTACCATGATGGGGTTAATCCCCCCGGTTCGTCAAATTCAGTCTGTCATGGCGTGATAAAACAGGTCGCGCGCCAGCCAGCATCCGACACGTATGCCGCGCAGGGCCTGAGCCGCATCCCGCTGGAAAGAGAGCGTCCAGTACCCCGGCGGCGAATGATCGAGCGCACGCAGACACGGGATAAGCCAGACATCATCCCCAAGCGGCAGAAGCCTCTCCATGCGCCCTTGCCCCAGCATGCCCGAGAAGGCGCCATAGAGCGCGCCGCCTGCATCGGACAGGGTCAGGATGCTGTCGAGTTCCTCACACAGATACCTCCCTGCCAGATCCTGATGCGATTGTGACATGGCCAGACGCGACAGGACACGCTGAGTGTTTTCCTGTGGCCGGTTCATGATCAGTCCGCGCTCGGGATACCTGTCATCCTGAAATGTCAGGATGGTGCCATCGCGACCAGCACCGTTCTGGGTCCAGTTATCCAGGCGCTCGGGCGGATAGGCATAACGAAGTGCCAGAGCGCTGCCTGATGCGCCAACCTGATCTGAAGACGTGATTGTGGCCGAAAGACCGGTCTGCGCGTCGAGATAATGCCCGATTATGGCCGGGTTGCCGTGCGTCCTGGCAGGTGGGGAGGAGGGCATGCCGAGCGCAGCCCCCGCCAGTTCTGCCGCCGCCGAATGTGCCTCTGACATGTGGTTGAACATGACCACAACCGACAGCCGTTCCTGTGCCATGTTCAGCCTGTGGCTACGCCAGCCGCGCAGGGCGCCGCCGTGTCCGGTCATGGCATGGCCAAAAAGGCGTCCGCGCTGCAACCCGAAGCCGTAGCGGGCAGGGGTGCCATCGCTGAAGGTCACGGGCGCGCTGAGCCGGTTATAGAACCCTTGGGGATCATCGCGCTGGGCGTCGATCGCACATTCCCAGGCGATCATATCATCCAGACTGGCCCCCAGCCCGGCATCGCCCGTCCAGAAGATGTTGTTGACTGCCTGACGATAGCCGGTGGCTTCACTGCCCTCATAGCCTTGCGTTCCGTCCGGCATGGATTGCGTGTTTGCCGCCAGAAAGGCACTTTTCATACCATAGCGTTCGAAAATCCGTGTGCGCAGTAATTCGGCAAAGCTCTGCCCTGTGCAGGCCTCAAGCGCTTCGGAAATAAGATGGAAGTTCTGGTTGACGTAGGAGTAGCTGGTGCCGGGCCTGAAATGCAGGGATCTGGTGCCGGCAATCACCCGTCGTGCCTCTGCCAGATCAAAAACCGATTCCGTAGGGGCGCCATGCAGCATGGCCACCGCCCAGTAATCACGCAGACCTGACTGGTTGTGAGCGAGGTGAAAAATGTCCGGTTGTGGCTCCTGCAGCAAGGGTAGGCGAGAGGCGATGACGGCATCCAGCCGGGCCTTGTCCGTTACGGCGTCGAGCAGGGCACAGGTGAACTGCTTCGTGATCGAGCACATGCGAAACAGTGTCTGCGGCGTGAAAGGCGTACGGGTTTCGGCGTTGGCAAAGCCCCAGCTATGTCGCGCAATGATCTCGCCCTTCTGGATCACCGCTGCTGCCCCGCCGGGTCCCGGATAGGCAGAGGGCAGGGTCGCCAGAACACGATCGAGCAGAGAATGAGGCATGAGGAATCTCCGGCGGGTTTTTACCATGTTGCTGCCATGAAATTATGGCACACTCCTCCCATGTCAGCGATTCCGGATCAGACTCCCCCGCCGACAGCGGACACCCTGCGTGAGGCGGCCCTGCGTCATCTGGCGCGCTTTGCCGCGACCGAACAGGGGCTTGCGCAGGTGCTTGACCGCGCGGTGATGCGCTGGGCGCGCAAATTCGCCACCCAGGGGGGCGAGGCAGACCAGATCGACTCAGAGCGCGAGAAAAGCCGTGCCGTTATTGCCGCAATCGTCAGCGATATGCGTCGTATCGGCGCACTGGATGATGCTGCCTTCGCGCGTTCCCGCTCGCTCAGCCTGACCCGGTCCGGGCGGTCCCGCCGTGCCGTGGCGGCCAGCCTTACCCAGAAAGGGATCGGGGCCGAGACGTTGGGCGAGGCGATGGAAGAGGCTCTCGGCCATCGGCACGACGATGAGGCGAAGGAGCGTGAGCTGGCGGCAGCCCTTGTTCTGGCCCGCAAGCGTCGGCTTGGCCCCTTCGCCCGGGATGAGGGTGAGATGGCCCGCAGTGACGCAGGAGAGTCTCATCAGCGGGCTCTGGCGATTTTTGCCCGTGCTGGATTTGGCCGAGACGTGGCCGAACAGGCGCTGGCTCTGGATCTGACAGAAGCGGAGGATCGCGTCATGGCGCTCAAATCGTCATGAGAGACACTGTGTTGAAAAGAAAGACCGCGCGAAAATTGGGCCCGTTTCTGGGGCGTGGGTTGGGGCTGGGCCTGTGTCTGGGGCTCGCGGCCTGTGGGGGTGGCCCGCGAGAATATAGTCGCGCCAGTTTCAATGGCCCACTCCAGTGCGCACCTTACGCACGAGCCAAGACGGGCGTGGCGCTTTATGGGGCCGCATCATCATGGTGGCGCGGTGCCTCAGGCAAATACCGGCGGACGCAGACGCCGGCGCAGGGCGAGATCCTTGTGTTCCGTTCGACCGGGCGCCTGCCGTCAGGTCATGTTTCTGTCGTGCGCAGTACGGTCTCGTCGCGCAAGATCCTCGTGGAACATGCCAACTGGGAGCCGGGCCGGATCGATCGATCCGTGCCGGTCATTGATGTCTCTCCCGGGAATGACTGGTCCCTCGTGCGCGTTTACTGGGCCCCCATCAGGAATCTCGGTGCGCGTGCCTATCCTACTTACGGCTTTATCGTACCGCGTGATCTGGACGATATTGCGCGCTTGCAAGTGGCGCGTGATCACGCCATGTGAGAAGCGAGAAAAAAGACGGCTGGATGGTCCCGTCACACAAGGAGAGAGATTATGGGTAGCATGAGTCCCCTGCACTGGCTGATAGTGCTTGCCGTTGTGCTCATCCTGTTCGGTGGTGGCAGCAAGATCAGCGGGCTGATGGGCGACTTTGCGAAGGGCATCAAATCCTTCAAGAAGAACATGGCCGAAGACGAATCCATGGACACTCATCCGGCCCAGCCCAACGGGCAGATTGCCCCCCCGCCGCATGGCAATGCCCAGGGCGCGCCGCAGGGCGTTCCTCATGGGAATTTCCAGGCGCCCCAGTACACGCCTCCGGTTTCCGGCGGCAGTGTGAACAACACCAATCACTGAGCTGTCCATGACCGAGGTTTCTGACCGGCTCTGGTCGGGTGCTGTGCAGGATGTGATCCGGGCCGGACAGCGAATGGACCAGCGCGGCTGGGTTCCTGCCACGGCGGGCAATCTGAGCCGACGCCTGTCTGACGGGCGCATCGCGATTACACGCTCCGGAGGTCACAAGGGCTTCCTGACCGAGCAGGATGTGATCGAGATCGACCCACAGGGGCACCCGCTTGATGCGACGCAAAAAGCCAGTGCCGAGACATTGCTGCACACACAGCTTTACGCCTTCGATCCTTCGGTCGGGGCGGTGCTGCATGGTCATTCTGTTGCAGCAACCGTGCTTTCCATGGCGATGCCGGGGGCGTCCCTCACTTTGGCAGGGTATGAACTGCTGAAGGTTTTTGAGGGTCAATCGACCCACGCGACGTCCATTGACGTGCCTGTCTTTGATAACGATCAGGATATCGCAAGGCTGGCAGGCGTGGTCGCGCCCTCGCTCGGGAAAATGCCTGCGGGCTATATCATCCGGGGGCATGGTGTTTATGTCTGGGGGCGGGACATGGCGATGGCGCTGGCCCGTCTCGAAGGGCTGGAATTCCTGCTGGCCTGCGAACTCGAAAGGCGGAAAGCATGAGCCGACTGACGATCTATCGTGATGACGCGCCTGAGACCATTCTGCTCGATACGCAGGATGGACGTGAAATCGCAGAGACGCTGCGCCCCCTCAATGTGCGTTTCGAGCGCTGGCAGTCCCCCGTGACGCCGGCGAAGGACGCGCCCCCTGAGGAAATTCTGGAGGCGTATCGCCCCTATCTCGACGGACTGATGGGTGAGACTGGCGCAGGCAGTGCCGACGTGGTGCGGTTTGATCGCCATACACCCCAGCTTGCCGCCATGCGCGAGAAATACCTGTCTGAGCATACCCATAGCGAAGATGAGGTTCGTTTCTTCGTGCATGGGCAGGGGGCCTTCGTGCTCCATGTGGGCGACAAGGTCTATTCTGTGCTCTGTGTTCAGGGTGATCTGATTTCCGTTCCGGCGGGAACGCCTCACTGGTTCGATGCCGGTCTGTCCCCCGACGTCGTCGCGCTGCGCGTCTTCACAGACACGACAGGCTGGGTTGCCGATTACACCGGTGACGAGATTGCCCGTCGTTTTCCCGTCACGATTCCGGATATTGCCGCATGAGCGCTATTCGTCTGGTTCTGCTCGATATCGAGGGAACTACCCTGCCGATTTCCTTCGTCAAGGATGTGCTGTTTCCGTATTCGGACAAGGTCATGCCCGATCTGCTGCGCGAAAAGGCCAGCGATCCGCTGGTCAAGGTCGCACTGGCCGATATCGAGGCGGCCAATCCCGGATGCGATCCTGTGGCGCAGCTCCATGACTGGACGGTACGCGACGAGAAGGTAGCCCCTCTGAAGTCCCTTCAGGGTCTTGCCTGGAAGACAGGTTTCGAAAGCGGGGAACTCAAGGCCCGTCTCTATCCAGACGTACCCCCCGCCCTGAAGGCGTGGCACAAGGCAGGGTTGCGCCTTGCGGTGTACTCTTCGGGCTCCGCCAGCGCGCAGCGCCTGCTTTATGGCTATTCCGATGCGGGTGATCTGACAGATCTGTTCGAAGCATTTTACGACCTCGATATCGGCGGCAAGAAGATTGCCGAAAGCTATCGCGAGATTGCTGCCCGTGCAGGTGTTGCCCCCGAAGAGATCCTGTTCCTTTCCGATATAGGGGCTGAGCTCGACGCCGCTCTTGAGGCCGGGCTCACGGTGTGCCAGCTTGTTCGTGCCGAGGATGGCACCCAGCCTCATGCAGGTGTTCGTCAGGCTATCGACCTGGCAGGTGTCAGCCGACAGTTCGAGCTGCCGGGTTCATGACCCTGTACGAGAACTGGACGGCGATACCCGCAAAAGCCCGTGGTGCCGCCGTAGCTCTCGGTAATTTCGATGGTGTGCATCTCGGGCATGTCCATCTTCTCAGATCCCTCCATGGTGCGCGGCCCGATCTGGCGCTTGGGGCAGTCACCTTCGAGCCGCATCCACGCGAGTATTTTCGTCCTCAGGACCCACCCCTGCGTCTCATGCTGCCCGAGACAAGAGCCCTCTTTCTGCATGAGCAGGGCGTACGCTCCATCTTCCAGCTACCGTTCGATGCCGATTTCAGTCATCTGAGCCCGGACCAGTTCGTCGAGGATGTGCTTCACAACGCGCTGGGCGTGCAACATGTGGCGTGCGGGCCTGACTTCGCTTTCGGCCATCGCAGAGCGGGCAATATCGACTACCTTGCGCGCAAGCTCGAAACGCTCGGTATCGGGCTGACTGTGGTGCCGCCCCTGACTGATATCGGCGGTCCTTTTTCGTCCTCACGAATCCGGCGTCTGCTTCAGGAAGGCTACCCCGAGCGCGCTGCTGAGGAGCTTGGTCGGTCATGGTTCATCCGGGGCGAGGTCACCCATGGGGACAAACGCGGGCGCCTTCTTGGTTTTCCTACGGCCAATATTCCCCTTGGACGGCATATTGAACCCGCACGTGGTGTTTATGCCGTGACAGTGCGCCACCCTGACGGAAGGGTCAGTCCGGGTGTCGCGAATATCGGACGCCGTCCGACAATCAATGACGGGCAGGAAAGTCGGCTTGAAGCGCATCTTTTTGACCTGAATGAGGATCTCTACGGTCAGACGCTTGAGGTCAGCCTGCACAAGCTTCTGCGTGATGAGCGTCGGTTCAACGGCCTTGACGAACTGAAGGCACAGATTGCCGAGGATGCTGCAAGCGCACGTCTCGTGCTTTCCGCCCTTCCTTGATTGAACACGCGAGCCCCTGGGTTTGTCTGACAGAAGTCTGATCAGGGGCATCAATCACGTGACGCTCTGTGTTCGCGATCTTGATCGGTCGATCCCGTTTTACCGCGATCTTCTTGGCTGCGCCCTTCGTGAGAGATGGGAGAAGGGAGCGTATCTCGAGGCTGGCTCCCTTTGGCTTTGTCTTGAGTTGCTGCCTGACTCTCAAGCCATTTCCCGGCGTGATGACTCCCATCTGGCTTTCACTGTCGACCCCGCAGGATTTGCCCCAATGTGTGAGAGGCTCTTCGGCAGGGTGACGCTGTGGAAGCAGAACAGAAGCGAAGGCGATTCGCTCTATTTTCTCGATCCTGATGGTCACAAGCTCGAAATCCACGTGGGATCGCTGTCGACCCGTTTGCAATCGCTCCATGCCGCATCAGGCGGGGATCATTGAATGATGACCCCGACAAGGCAGAGTCTAAGGAGGACTTGCCTGTTTTGTGAAGTTTTTGATGTTTTATCTCA
Source organism: Asaia sp. As-1742 (assembly GCF_011753235.1). Classification (NCBI taxonomy): domain Bacteria; kingdom Pseudomonadati; phylum Pseudomonadota; class Alphaproteobacteria; order Acetobacterales; family Acetobacteraceae; genus Asaia; species Asaia sp. As-1742. The sequence goes on from NZ_VWWA01000002.1 coordinate 113,114, forward strand.
CATGACATGATGTTATAGATTACCCACGGTTAATGAGGCGTGGGAGGCTGTCATGTTCGGTGCGATGCAAATGTATCAGATGCAGGCAATGGAACAGCATATTGCCCAAAAAGAGAACCGCCGCCGTGAAAGCGTTTCACGCTTGGTGCGCCTGCGCGATTTCCTGCGGCAGGACTTGGCTTCACTTGGTGAGCAGATCGACACGACACTCGATGCTGTCTGCTCCGGGCCCGGCCTTCCGACGACGAGAATTCGCCGCTCGTAAGGCCGATAGAGCGCAGGCTGGCGTTGTGATCGGGGTGCGCCTGGTCAGTTGACGATTGTGCATGAAAACGGGGTCTGGAGAACGCGATAAAATTCCTTGCCATGCAGGAAAAAAATCAGCCTTAGCGACACGTTGCCGTCCATCAGAAACTTCAGATTGGTGTTGCAGTAACGATTGGCTGTCGCGTCATAGAGAAGCTGTTTGAGCTTGTCTTTGGAGAACGCCTGAATACAGTTGTCAGCCTCCCGGGTCAGTTCGATTTCCTCAACGAGGATCCGCCCATCGCGACTGGCCGCCGTGATCGTTTCCATCTCATTTTCATAAGCGGGCGCTTTTTTGTTGAGAACGGCAACCACCCTGTCGATCTGCCCGATCGTGATTTCAGTATCGAATTTGAACTCTCCAGCACGAGATTCTGTACATGCCAGGCATGACACGATTGAAAGAGCGAGCAGGATAAGGTTCTTCATCGGATTTTCCCGTATTTTCAGTAATGGTAACATCAAATACAGATTGATGACATGCCTCCTGACAGTGAAGGCAGCGTATATCGTCGACAGATCCATTCCTTGGCTGACCGTTATCCAGCCCCGATCATCGCCGCATTGCACCTCGGCACTTGACCCGTGCGCCTCCCTATTCGCATAACTCCCGGTTCCCTGACTCCGTCGATTGATCGAAAATGCCTGATTCCAAAAGCCAAGATCCTCAGGACCGTTATCGCGACACGGTCTTTCTGCCCCGTACCAGCTTCCCGATGCGTGGCAATCTGCCGACGCGTGAGCCGGAAATTCTGGCGCGCTGGGAGTCGATGGGGCTGGATGAGAGCATTATCGAGGCAGGCAAAGGCAAGCCGGTTTTCACCCTGCATGATGGCCCGCCCTATGCAAACGGTCACCTGCATATCGGTCACGCCCTGAACAAGATCAACAAGGACGTGATCAACCGTGCCCAGCGCATGAATGGCGCCCGCGTGCGCTACGTGCCTGGCTGGGATTGTCATGGTCTGCCGATCGAATGGCGTGTCGAGGAAGAATACCGCAAGGCAGGCAAGAACAAGGACGATGTGCCTGTTCTGCAGTTCCGCGCCGAATGTCGCGAGTATGCGCGTCGCTGGCTCGACATCCAGGCCGAGGAATTCAAGCGTCTGGGCGTGCAGGGCGAGTGGAAGAACCGCTACGCCACCATGGATTTTTCATCCGAATCTGCCATCGTGGGCGAGATCGGCAAGTTCCTGCTGAATGGCGGACTGTATCGCGGCCTGCGCCCGGTCATGTGGAGTCCGGTCGAGAAGACCGCGCTTGCCGAAGCCGAGATCGAATATCACGACATCACCTCCACCACGATCCATGTAGCCTTCCCCATCGAGGCAGATCCGACGCCCGGTCAGGCTCTTCAGGGGGCTTCTGCGGTTATCTGGACCACCACGCCTTGGACGATTCCGGCCAATCGCGCCATCGCCTATGGGCCTGAAATTGCCTATGTCGTACTGCGTGCCGACATCATGGAAGAGGACAGCCTCGTTGCTCCCGGCTCACGTTTTCTGGTCGCGGAAGAGCGCGTAGGCGATTTCTGCAAGCAGGCCGGTATCCAGGACCATCACATTCTCTACACTCTGCCCGGTGAGGCGCTCGAGGGCACGATCTGTGCCCACCCGCTGCGTGGCTGTGGCTATGAATTCGACGTGCCAATGCTGCCCGGCGAGTTCGTAACGACCGATGCCGGTACGGGCCTTGTGCACATGGCCCCGGCTCATGGTCAGGACGACTTCCTGCTGACACGCCAGTACGGCATTGAAGTGCCCGAACTGGTGCAGGATGACGGCACCTATGCGCCGTGGGTTCCCCATTTTGCCGGTATCCACGTGTTCAAGGCGGCTGACCCGGTCTGCAATGCCCTGACCGAGGCGGCGCAACGCTGGGCTGCCAATGGCGATGCCGCTGCGGGCCTCGTGGCCCGGTCGAGCATCGTGCACTCCTATCCGCATTCATGGCGCTCGCGTAAGCCTATCATCTTCCGCGCCACCCCGCAGTGGTTCATCCGCATGGATGGCGATCAGGCCCTGCGTCGCAAGGCGCTGGATGCGCTGGCAGATGTCACCTTCGTGCCGGAGGCCGCTCGCAACCGCCTCACCTCCATGATCGAACAGCGCCCTGACTGGTGCATCAGTCGTCAGCGTGCCTGGGGCGTGCCGATTGCCGTTTTCGTGGAAAAGAGCACGGGCGAGGTGCTGCGCGATCCGGCGGTCATGCAGCGTATCGTGGATGCCATGGCCGAGCACGGTGCCGATATCTGGTACAGTGCTGACCCCGCCACCTTCCTGGGTGAGGGACGTGACCCCGCGCAATACGAACAGGTGTTCGACATCGTCGATGTCTGGTTCGAAAGCGGCTCGACCCATAGCTTCGTGCTGGGTCAGGACGGCCTGAACTTCCCGGCCGATCTCTACCTTGAGGGCTCCGATCAGCATCGCGGCTGGTTCCAGTCCTCGCTGCTCGAGAGCGTCGGCACACGTGGTGTGGCCCCCATGAAGGCCATCGTCACCAACGGCTTCGTGCTCGATGAGCAGGGCCGCAAGATGTCGAAGTCGCTGGGCAATGTGATTGCGCCCAAGGAAGTGACCGACAAGCTCGGCGCGGATATCCTTCGCCTCTGGGTTGTCAATTCCGACAGCAACGAAGACCTGCGTATCGGTAACGAGATCCTCAAGCAGCAGGGTGAACTTTATCGTCGCTTGCGCAACACGCTGCGCTGGCTGCTGGGCGCACTCGACGGGTTTACCCCTGAAGAGGCGGTACCTTTCGAGCAGCTTCCCGAACTGGAGCGCTATATCCTGCATCGCCTGAGCGATCTGGGCGGTCTTCTCAAGCAGGCGGTCCAGACCCATCAATGGGTGGGCGTGTATCCGATGCTGCACGGATTCTGCACGACCGATCTTTCGGCCTTCTATTTCGACGTGCGCAAGGATGCGCTCTATTGCGACGCGCCATCTTCACTACGTCGTCGTGCTGCCCGCACCGTGCTCGATATCCTGCATCGTGCCCTTGCCACCTGGCTTGCGCCGGTTCTGGTATTCACGGCTGAAGAAGCCTGGACATCGCGCTTTGGCGAAGAGAGTTCGGTGCATCTGCAGGCATTCCTCGAGCCCGATCCCGCTTGGCATGACACGGTGCTGGGCGAGCGCTGGAACCGTATCCGTGCTCTGCGCCGCGTCATCACGACCGAGCTTGAGGGCGCGCGTCGGGGTGGCGTGATCGGCTCGTCTCTCGAAGCCCGTCTCAGCCTGCCTCTGACCGAACAGGAACAAGCCGTATTCGGCGACGTGGACTGGGCCGAACTCGCCATTGTCTCGCAGGCCGATATCCAGCTCCTGACCAATGTGCCGTCGCTCTATATCGATGACAGCGCCACCACCGAGCACGAGGGCGTTGTCAGCGCTCATCCGGGGCCGGGTGTGGGCGAGGCAGAGGGCAGCAAGTGCCTGCGTTGCTGGCGTGTCCTGCCTGAAGTCGGGAGCCAGACGGCCCATCCGGGTCTCTGCCTGCGCTGTAGCGATGTGGTGACAGCGTGAAATCAGCCAAAGTCACGCTCTCCTTCGGTCGGCCGGCAACCTTGCTGGCCGGTCTGGCAGCGTTCATCATCGTGCTTTGCGCCGATCAGGGCAGCAAATGGTGGATCCTGAACGTCTTTGACCTTCCCGCAAAAGGGAGCGTGGTCATTGCGCCGGGGCTGAACTTCACGATGGTGTGGAACCACGCCGTGACGTTTGGCATGCTCGGCGGCGTCGGCCGTTACGGGCCGTTACTGTTTTGCACAGTGGCTCTTGTCGCCGTCTTGGCCCTGCTATGGCAGACATTACGTACATCGCGCATGGTCGTGGCCATTGCCTCGTCTGCCATCGCCGGCGGCGCGGTCGGGAATGTCATCGACCGTATGCGCTTTGGCGCTGTGGTCGATTTCATTCATGTCCATGCCTATGGCTGGAGCTGGTATGTTTTCAACGTTGCCGATTCGGCCATAGATTGTGGTGTTGTCGCCTGGGTGATCGACTCCATTCTGGCGGATCGTCGCCAGGCAGCCGTCGGCGGAAAGCCTTCACCTGTTTCGGGTGGCGCCTCCGATCATGGTTCGGTACATCGCGAGCATTGATCTCTTGTCGATGCCGAAACGCTCATTTAGGATCGGGTCCGATATGGCTCAGCTTTTCCTTCCGTCCGTCCTCCGCGTGCTGCCGGTTCTCGGCCTGACAGCGCTCCTTCCGGCCTGCTCCGGCTCTGACGTCTCGCGCGCGTTCGGTCTCGAACGCTCGATGCCGGATGAGTATACGGTCACGACCCGCGCCCCGCTCTCCATGCCGCCGTCAGAGCAGTTGAGTCTGCCGGGACAGGGTGACCATACAGCGGAGGAAAACCCCCGCATGCAGGCACTCGAAACCCTCTCGCCCAATGCGGCTCTGCACACCACCTCCGGTAGCAACAGCGCTGGTCAGCAGGCTCTGGTCGGTCAGGTGGATCAGGCATCGAAGGCCCCCAACAATGCCGAGCTCGGCGCTGCCGGTGCTGGTCTGACTGATGAACTCATGTTCTGGCGTGGTGGCAATGCAGGCAGCGTTGTCGATAGCGAAGCAGAAAACCGCCGTATCCAGCGTGCTTCGGCTCTGGGTCAGACCCCCTCCACCGGTGCCACGCCTACCAAAAAGTCGAAGAGCGCATTCCTCGGCGTCTTCTGATGCCAAGTCATGACGCCGTCTGAGCGACCCCAGCTTCAGCCCAGACTACGCCGCCTTTCCAGCCATGTGATCGATCTGATCGCGGCAGGCGAGGTGGTGGAGCGTCCGGCTGCTGCCCTGAAAGAGCTGGTCGAGAATGCGCTTGATGCCGGCGCGACCCGTATCGAGGTTGCTCTGGCCAGTGGCGGGTGCGACCACATCGAGGTTCTCGATAACGGTTGTGGCATGTCGCCCGATGACATGCTCATGGCTGTCGAGCGACACTGCACCTCCAAATTGTCCGATGAGACACTGACCCGTATCGTCACGCTCGGCTTTCGTGGTGAAGCCTTGCCCTCCATCGGAGCCACAGCCAGACTGAGCCTGACCTCACGGTCGCATGATGCCGATACCGCATGGCAATTGCGCCTTGAAGGCGGTGTCCTGACCCCTCCATCCCCCGCGCCCGGTGCACCCGGAACGCGTGTGGTTGTGACCGATCTGTTCTTTGCGACACCAGCACGACGCAAGTTTCTCAAATCTGCCCGCGTGGAGGGCAGCCATGCCGAGGCGGTCATGCGCCGACTGGCGCTGTCAGCCCCGCATTGTGCCATGCGTTTCACGCTGGATGAGCGTCTGGTGTTCGACTTCCCCGCCCACTCGACTATCGCCCGCGTTCAGGCGGTTCTGGGCGAAAGCGACTCCCTGATCGCACTGGATGAGGAGCGTAATGGCCTGCATCTGAGCGGTTTCATCTGTGGGCCTGCGGCAACGCGGGCCACGGCAGCCGCCCAGTTTCTGATCGTGAACAACCGCCCGGTTGCTGACCCGCTGATGAAGACGGCCATACGCGTCGCCTATCGACCCGTCATCGAGCCGGGACGTCATCCTGTTCTGGCCTTGCATCTGCAACTGCCTCATGACCGCGTCGATGTGAACGTGCATCCGTCCAAGACCGAACTGCGTTTTGCCGATGAGGCGGATGTACGCGGTCTGATGATCGGTGCCATGCAACGCGCTCTGGGGCACGGCGCGGGTGAGGGCGGCGTGAGGATACGTTTTGCCGCTCCGTCGCGTCAGGCCATCCACTATCCACCGCCCGACCCGATGCGCCTGACGCCGGGTTTTCTGGCAAGCCATGCCGCGCTCACCGGAAATGGCGCTCCCACGGCAACGGGGTCTGTCAGCCCGTATGGCGGCTTTCAAGAGCCGGACAGTTCTCCGGATGACCGCTCACTCGTCGCGCCGCTGAATGTGTTCGAACCGTCATCCCGCCCGCTGGTTCAGCCAGATGCCGCTCAAATGGCGCGCTTTCCCCTCGGCGCGCCAGTCGCACAGGTTTTCGACACCTATATCCTTGCTGTCGGTCAGGATGGCGATCTGATTCTTGTCGATCAGCATGCCGCTCATGAACGTCTGACCCATGAGAAACTGCTGGCTCAGTACACCAGTGGGTCGCTCAAGGCGCAGCGCCTCCTGCTTCCTGAGGTCATCGATCTGCCGCCCGGTCAGGCGGGCAGACTCATGGAATGGAAAGGGGCGCTCGAGGCACTGGGACTGGAGATCGAATCTTTCGGGGGGGGCAGCGTGCTGCTGCGCACGATGCCCGTACTACTTCAGGGTGGTGACGGGAGCGCCTTGCTGCGCGATCTTTCCGAGGAACTGGCGGCAGATCCCGACCTGACGCCGGGGGACAGTGCGGCTCTGGAGCGTCGTATCGATGCCGTGATTGCCCGCATGGCATGCCACGGCAGCATTCGCGCCGGGCGACGGCTACAGCAGGACGAGATGGCGGCGCTCCTGCGACAGATGGAGCAGACGCCGCGCGCGGGTACGTGCTCTCATGGTCGGCCAACATGGCTGCGTCTTGGACGGGACGAGCTGGAAAAGCTCTTCGGCCGGATACGCTAGACTGACCTTCGTTTCCGGAAACCCTGCCCCGTATGCCCTGCCAGAGCACGGGCGTACGGGGTAGAGTGCCCCGGGGCAGGGGATCAGGAGGGGCTATGAGCCATCTTGTGACGCTTGGCGGCAGACGGATGTGTGACTGCCACGACATCACCGGAAACGAACAGGATTGAGTCGACAGCGTTCTGCAGCGCATCGGCAGCCGATTTCGTATCGCCGCCATCCATGAATACGGAAGCGCGATGCACGTCGCCCGAGATCATCTCCAGCGGCGCCAGAGCCACAACGTACTGCACGCTTGTGCCGACAACCTGAAGATCCTGATTGACCAGCTTCGTGTCACCTGCCTTGAGATGCTGGTTCGCATTGGCAAGAGCGGTCTGCTGCGCCGGGGCCAGCGTGTCGGTCACGGCATATTCGCCGCCAACAGGCAGCCAATGCAGGGGCACGCCACTGGCAGCAACACGCTTGGGCATGCCGTGGCTCGGCACAGGTTGCATGGCATCCTCGGCCTTGATGAAGGCCTTGCTATCCTTCGCAGCCTTATCCAGACGGGCCTCGGCATCGTTGATCAGGCTTTGTGCCTGCCCGTTCTGATTATTTGTCAGGGCCTGTTGCGCCAAAAGGATGTTAGCAAATGCCTTCTGCCCGTCTTTGGACAGGCGACCGAAGTCACGGGTGGCATTCACCTGCTCAGCCTTCATCATGGCAACGCTGCGGGCGGAGCTATCATCACCGGGGGCTGCGGCAGAAGCCGGTGTAACAGCAAACCCGGTGGACAGTGCAACAAGGGCAGCACCCGCACTCATCAGTCGACGCATCAGTAATCTCCTCAATACATATCCCGCAAAGCGGAATTTCGAGGATCAGAACGATGTCTTGAGCAGCTTGTTGCATGACAAGGCCGTTAACACGACGCCATCATAGCGCGGATGTCTGTGTTTCTTCAGGTGGGAGGAACGGTTTCGCCATCCGGAGGGGGCTTACGCGAGGTCAAAACATTGCCTGCGGAAGCCCCCGCAATGCACAGCACCCCCATCCATCGCGCCACGGAGAGTGATTCACCCAGCAGCAGAAGGCCGGAAATGGAACCCAGCACGGGCTCCAGACTAAGAAGGATACCCAGATCCCTCGGCCCCAGGCGCCGCATGGCCATCATGTCGAGAATATACGGCACGGCGGAGGAGAGAACCGCCACACCCACGGCCTGCATCCCCTGATGCGGATGCGTGATGGCAGGGGAGATGGCCGGTATCAGCCAGGGCAGCAGCAGGATGCCCGCTGTGGTCATTCCCAGTGTCGTGGCCTGTGCCGCGGGCATGACACGTCCGATACGTGTTCCTGTCAGGATGTAGACGACCCAGCCAACGGCGCTAGTGAGCGCTGCGATCACGCCAATCGGGTCCAGATGGCCTTCTACATGGTCAGGGCGCAGCAGCAGATAGAGGCCACCCAGAACCATACCCGCCCATAGCAGATCGAGCAGGCGACGTGAGCCGATAAGCGCAAGCGAAAGCGGTCCCATGAACTCGAAGGCAACGACGAGACCAAGCGGCAGTCGCACCAGAGCGATATAGAACGCGAAATTCATGACCGCCATCGAGGCGCCATAAGGCAGCAGCAGCTTCCACATGCCCGGTTTGAGCACGGACGGGCCGGGTCTCATCACGGTGAGCAGAATGACGGCGGCCAGACAGACGCGTAGCCCCACCATACCTTCCGCACCAAAAAGCGGAAACAGGCTCTTGGCGAGCGCCGCGCCAACCTGAAAGGAGGAAATTCCACCAATCAGAAGGGCGAGGCCACCAAGTTTGTCGAGACGGGTTGAAGTGGGGTGATCGAAAGCAGCCATCAGACGTCGAGCAATTCCGCCGTGCGGGCGTGCTCCTGAATGAAGCGAAAGCGCAGTTCAGGCTTGCGTCCCATCAGGCTCTCCACGCGATCGCTCGTGAGTGCCCTGTCCTCCGGCGGGGTCACAACGCGCAGCAGCGTGCGCTTGGCCGGGTCCATGGTTGTCTGCTTCAAATCCTTCACGGGCATTTCGCCAAGCCCCTTGAATCGCGAGATCTCGACTTTTGCGCCTTGTTTGAAGTCGCGCTTGAGGCGGCGCACGCGGTCATCATCATCCATCGCATAGACGGTCTTGGCCCCATGCGTCAGGCGGTAAAGGGGCGGCTGGGCGAGGTAGAGATGGCCCTTGCGCACCAGATCGGGCATTTCGCGGTAGAAGAAGGTCATGAGCAGAGATGCGATATGGGCTCCATCCACGTCAGCATCGGTCATGATGATCACGCGTCCATAGCGCAGTCGGGCGACATCGAAGCTGGAGCCCGATCCACAGCCAAGCGCCTCGACCAGATCGCGCAGTTCCTGATTGGCCTTGAGCTTGTCCGCCGTGGCCGAGGCCACGTTGAGAATCTTGCCACGCAGCGGCAGCACCGCCTGCGTTTCACGATCACGGGCCTGACGGGCTGAACCACCAGCCGAGTCGCCCTCGACGAGAAAGATTTCAGTGTCGGCGGCATTTTCGCGCGTGCAGTCTGTCAGCTTGCCGGGCAGGCGCAGGCGACGCGTGGCGCTCTTGCGCGGTGTGTCCTTGCTTTCGCGTCGGCGCAGACGCTCTTCGGCGCGTTCGATGATGAAGGCCAGAAGATTATCCGCCTGAGCCGGGTTGCCGCCCAGCCAGTGATCGAGCCGGTCGCGCAAGGCGCCTTCAACGAGGCGGCTGGCTTCCTGCGTCGTCAGCTTTTCCTTGGTCTGGCCCTGAAAATGCGGGTCACGAATAAAGACCGAGAGCTTGACCGCCAGCGCACCGAGCGCATCTTCCGCCGTTACTGCCGCCGCACGCTTCATGTTGCGGCTCTCACCCCAGGCGCGCAGCCCCTTGACGAGAGCCGATCTGAAGCCGGCCTCATGCGTACCGCCCTGAGGGGTTGGAATGGTATTGCAATAGGAGGTCATGCTCGACGCTCCCTGCTCCAGAAACGCCACGGCCCATTCCAGCTTGCCCCCGGTCCGGCCATCAGCCGCCTGGGGCAACTCTGCCTCACCCGCCCAGACCGGTGCCAGCAGGGCGGGGCTGGCACCCAGCTCTGCATTCAGGCTGTCTGCCAGACCATTGGGAAAGTGAATGGTCGCCTCGGCCGGTATCTCGTCTCCCGCCTTTAGCAGCGAGGGATCGACACTCCACCGGATCGTGACACCGCGAAATAGCGCCGCCTTGGAGCAGCAGAGGCGATAGAGCCGCAGAGGGGAGAAGCTGAGCCCGCCGAAAATCTCGGGATCGGGGGAGAAGCGTATGGTGGTCCCTCGGCGATTGGGTGCATTGCCAACCTGCTGGAGCGCCGTCACGGGTTTGCCGCGGGCGTAATCCTGACGCCATAGCAGCTTTTCGCGGGCGACCTCGACTTCGAGCCGGTCCGAAAGGGCATTGACCACTGATGAGCCAACGCCGTGCAGACCGCCCGACGTGTCATAGGCCTTGCCCGAGAACTTGCCACCTGCGTGGAGTGTGGTGAAAATCACCTCCAGGGCCGAGCGGTCGCGAAATTTGGGATGGGGATCGACCGGGATGCCGCGACCATTGTCGCGCACCATCAGCAGATGGGGCCCCTCAAGGGCAAGATCGATGACGCTGGCATGGCCTGCCACAGCCTCATCCATCGCATTGTCGAGAATTTCGGATGCAAGATGATGATAAGCGGTGTCGTCGGTTCCACCGATATACATGCCCGGGCGCCGTCTGACCGGTTCGAGCCCTTCCAGGACTTCAATCTGGTCAGCGCCATAATTTTCCGGCACGGGGGCCTGCGCGGCCTTTCTAGGCCGACGCACGGGCTTTTCATCGCTCTTGAAGAGGTCGTCGTTCATATTGCGTTCTTGACGGCCTCGCCGGGGCGTCGTCAAGCGCCCCGTGCAGGAAGAGGATCAGATTTTAGGCGCGTGTCTTGCGATGGGTGCGCCGTGTGGTGGTGCTGCGGCTATGGGAGACTGCTTCGGGGGCCGAGCAGGTTTCGAACGAGGCCGGCTGAACCACGTCCTTCGCATCGGCGTAATGCGCAAGATCGGCACCATCATCGAGGGCATCGACCTCGTCGAACATCGCGACCCGCTGCTGACAGAAGATCGTACCTGCCTTGAGGCCGCCTTCCGACTGCACATTGGCAAGCTGCGTGATGTAGTCGTCATGCGCCTTCATGGCGTTACGGCCATAGGCTGACTTGAAATAGGTGTTGAGGCGTTCTTCCTCGGCAGCCAGCTTGGGGCGGAACTTCGCTACGAACGCGTTGTAGCGGTCCTGTGCGCTGCACGAGAGCGCCGTGACCATCAGTTCGCTCTTGAGACCCTGCACATTGAAGGCTTCATGGGCGGGGGACTCGCTGCACCCGGCGGCGTAAGCAGCACCGGAGGCGAAAAAGCTGCCAGCAATAAAGGCGCAGGCGGTGAGACGCGCAAACGGGCGCAGGAGGCGTTGCCGGGCTGAAAACGACATCAAGAGACTCCACAAGGGCAGAAACTGGAAAGCCGGAGATTCTCCGGGCAGGGCAGGCATGTGGCGGGCCAGATCAGGAGGCACGCGGGAATACGGAACTTTATCCGATTATGTCGCAGCAATTGCGGCGAGAAAATGCTCGCAGGCAAGCGTTTAGACTGATTCGGTGAAAAAAAACCCGCGCACCCTTTTCTTTTGATTCGGGCCCTGCTTCCCCCTTCCTGTGGGGCGCGGCTTGCGCTAGGGCCTTGGATGAATTTGTTTTCAGGTGCGTGAAACACGCTCCTGAACATCTTGTGTCGGGCCTGCTGGTGCAAAACAAGGCAGAATCGATTTTCGATGACATGTGATCAGTGGAGTTGATGGTGCGACTGCGTGGTTCTGCAATTACTCTCGTTTCGGCCCTGACCCTGGCGGCCTGCGCACAAAAGCCTGTTGTACAGCGCGTCGTGCCCCCCAATCCCTTCGGCTATCAGAAGGTCTCTGCTGTCTGTAAGACGACGCCGGTCAAGACAGCCGCTGATGGCAGCATGTCCGTCGATATGACAGTCCGTAGCGATGACGGGCTCTGCGCTCTTTCTGTTCAAAAGCCAGGGAATACGAATTACCGCTCCTTTGGCGTGTCACCTGCGCCAGAGCACGGCAAGGCCTTCATCTACAACTTCGATGACCATACCTATGTGACGTATACGCCCAGCACGGCCTATGCGGGCAAGGACAGCTTCACGGCGATCCTGATCCCCGGCGGTACCGAGCCGCGTACGAAGCTGACCGTCAACGCCATGGTCGATGCAACCGGCGTGACCGTTGCTGCCCCGCCAGCGCCTGTTCTGGCCCCTGCGGCCAAGAAGCCGGTTGCCAAGCGTACAGCGACACGCCGCAAGAGCAGCAAGAAGTAAGGGTTAGAGCCGGGGGGCTTTTCCGGGAGCCCCCACCGGTCGAACCTTCCATAGGCGGTGTCAGCCCGCAGGCCTGAGGGCGGCGGGATTGTTTTCCCCGGCGTGTTATCAGCCCCGACCCTGAGTTTTCTTCAGATCGAAAATGAAATCGGCTCGTGGACGGGCCGTCGGAGGCCTGCAGCCTCGGCGCGGCGCACCATTTCCTCAAGGGTCAGTGCGGCCATTTCACTGCGAACCGTCTCATCCAGAACCTGCCAGCATGGCTCGATAACGCTGCGAAAGAGCGCTCCCTGAGCGGTCTCCTCGGTCCCGGTATCTTCCGATACAACCACGCGGACAATCTCATCGAGGCCAATATCGCGTTGTGGCCGCCCCAGGCGATAGCCACCACGGGGCCCACGCACGCTTTCCAGCAATCCCGAGCGTGATAGAGCCTGAAGCAGGGGCTCGATCCCACGGCGGGCCAGCCCTGCGCGTTCGGCGATATCCCCACCGCTCACCAGGCTTGAGCGCCCTGCATGGAAGGCCACATCGACCATGATGATCACGGCAACCATCGCCCTGTCCCTGCGGAGATACATGCAGATTTTTCCTCAATGACAAATTACGCGTAATATAGCAGTTATTGCCTGCAAATCACAGACCGGCATCGCAGGAAAGCCGACATTGCAGGAAACATCGTCCTGCCATCTGATACGAGGGACCCAACTATGACCATTCGACACGAAAAGGACGAGGCGCGTGGTTTTGCATCGCGCTATGCCGCACCGAGGGGTCGTGTCTATGAGTCGATTCTGGAAACGGTGGGCGGTACGCCGCTGGTGGCCGTGCCGCGCCTGACCGAGGCTGACAAACTTCACGCCCGGTTGCTGCTGAAACTGGAATTCTTCAACCCGCTTGGCTCGGTAAAGGATCGTATCGGCCTTGCCCTGATCCAGCAGGCCGAGGCCCGGGGCGACATCACACCGGGGCGTACCGTTCTGGTGGAACCGACCTCAGGTAATACCGGTATCTCCCTGGCTTTCGCCTCGGCGGCTCTAGGCTACAGGCTGATCGTGACCATGCCGGAAAGCGCCTCGATCGAGCGACGCAAGATGCTGCGCATGATGGATGCCCAGCTTGAACTGACGCCTGCGGCGCGCGGCATGGCCGGGGCCATTCTTCGCGCGGAAGAACTCGTCGCCTCGCTGCCCGATGCCTGGATGCCAAGCCAGTTCGATAATCCCGCGAACCCGGAAATCCATGCCCTGACCACCGCCGAGGAGATCTGGGAGGATACGCAGGGCAAGGTCGATCTGGTGGTCGCAGGTGTCGGCACAGGTGGCACACTGACCGGGATCGCCCGCACCTTGCGTCCCAGAAAGCCCGAAATGCAGTTCTGGGGCGTCGAGCCCGCCGAAAGCGCCGTGCTGAATGGCGATGATCCCGGCCCGCATGGTATCCAGGGTATCGGTCCTGGCTTCTGCCCGAATACGCTCGACTCCTCACTGCTCGATGGCGTTCTTGCGGTGTCCGAGCGCGATGCGATGGCTGCGGCCCGGCGCTGTGCACGCATTGAGGGCATTCCCATCGGTATTTCTTCCGGCGCCTCGCTCCATGCAGCTCTGGCGCTGGCACAGCGCGAGGAAAACGCCGGCAAGACGATCGTCTCGATCGTACCGTCCTTTGCGGAACGCTACCTCTCGACGTCGCTCTTCAACGGGCTGGTCTGATCACCAGGCATAAAAAAGCCCTGAAACCGCCATGCGGCTCAGGGCTTTTTTATCGTCATTCGATCATGTCCGTAGCACGTCGATCCATCACGCGGCCCCTCAGGCAGCGTGATGGCCCTGATCAGTGCAGGATGATCTCTACACGGCGGTTCTGCGGTTCACGCGTGTTGGGGCCGGTCTGGACAAGCGGGTTGCTTTCACCATAGCCCTTGACCGCAATCAGCCCACCGGCCACGCCGTCACGGATCAGCTCAGCACGCACGGCATCGGCACGACGTTGTGAAAGCTTAAGGTTGTAGCTGGCACCACGGGCGCCCGGATGAGCCGCGCTGTTATCCGTGTAGCCATTCACCTCAATGCGGGTCAGCTGCGTGTGGGTTGAGTTCTGCGCGGCCGTGCCGACAATCGAACGCGCCCTGTCCGTCAGATCCGCACGATCCCAGTCAAAAAACACCAGATAGCTGCGGGCCGGTGCTGGGGCGGGCGCTGTCATGACGGGAACACTGCGCGGCGGCGGCGGGGCAGGATTGAACTCGTAGCGCAGGCCCAGCAGCAAGGAATGGTTGAAATCATTGCGGGTGACACGATTGCCATCCATCGCCCCTGCAGGGCGTGGGGTGTCGTAACCACCAATGCTGCCATACCCCGTTGCGTGATGGCCGTTGGGGCCAAGCAGCGAATAGAAGCGATACTCGGTGGTGAAAGACAGACCGACGGCGAAAGGTACGGGGAAGGACAGGCCGAAGATGCCCTGATAGGCAAAATTGCTCGTTGTCCCGCCAATTTTCTGGCTAAGATAGTTGTTAGGTGCCCGCACCGAGGCGTTCATGGCCTGCCAGCCATAGCCGATACCAGCGCCGAAATAGGGATAGACCCAGTTGGCACCGATATCCATATCGAACAGGGCATTGGCCATCACGCCATAACCCTGCTGACGACCACCTGCTGCCGAAGGGAAGTAGCTGGACTTGAACTGCTGCAGGCGATTGTTGCGGTAATTGCCTTCGACTTCAACGCGAAAGCCGTTACCAAGACCCCAGCCGACCGAGCCCAGCCCTGTTACACCAGCGTCATAATGGTCACGACCGCTCGGCAGAACAGGTGACAGACGCACGGTCTGATCCTGGTTGAAGCTCGCGCCACCGGAACCAGCCACATACAGGCCCTTGACGACCTGTGCCTGGGCGGGGGCTGCAGCGAGGGTGAAACCGACAAATCCAAAGCCGGCCAGTGCTGTCAGACTCTGCCCATGTCGGCGCATGAGGCGGGAGAAGGATCCGACCACCTGCCGGACATCGTAAAACGGGCGGCAAACGGCTTTACCGCGCGTTCGGTGTTCCAGCGTCATATCGTCTTCTCCATCCTTTTCACGCGGCAGACTGAGAGCAGGCCAGTCTCCTGGCCGTCCGCAGCGATCTGAATGCCGTCTTTTCGCTGAACTGTCATCCCTGTGCAACGCATGTTTCCTCTCCCGGTGCGTTCACCAAGTGAGGCACTTCCTTCTTCCTGCCCCGAGTGTGGGATGGCTGCAACACTCCTCGTGACGATGGCTTGTCGCGTGTGCCGCCCGTAAGACTGACTCAGCCTCCGCGATCTGGCAGGATATGTTCTATGGGCTCGTCTATGCTCCCGAGGGTGAACTCAAGAACCCACAGGTCAGGATCATAACGTTTCTGGCGCTCGAGATAGGCGTCCAGCGCGAGGGGATCGCTCATGCAATGACGCTCCCAACCCTGTCCCAACCCCGCAACACGTAGCACTGCAAGGCGGTTCTCCTTGTCAGTCAGTACAATCAGCAGCGCCCCGGCATCTTCATCGCCTCGCTTGAGCATCATCGCGCCATGACCCTGACTTTGCACGAGCCGCATGAGCGCGCGCGCCCAAAGGCCTGTTTTCAAGCGGGCTTCCGTCACGGTGAAGCGTCGTCCATATCATCTGGCATGGCGGCCAGGGCAGCGCGATAGCTCGCGGGTCGATGCAGGAGCAGGGCAGCTGTATCGAGGTCCGTATCTGTGCCAAGAGCTGCAGGGCAGTGACGACGGATATCGAGAATTCTCGACACGCTGACCGGAAAGCGGATTTCGCGACTGGCTCGTACGGTGTCGGCATCCTGCAATCTGCCCTGCGCAAGAGCGCCCAGCTGTTGTTCCAGGGAGAAGGCTCCGCGCGATGTGCAGATCTGTGGCGTAACACCCAGTCCCTGCAGCGGCCAGCCAAGCGGTGCCAGCACGCGGCTCCATGTCACGAACAGCTCGCCGCCATCAGGCATCTGGCCAATGGCCTGCACCAGGCCTTTGCCGAGGGTTGCGCTGCCAATCACAACTGCGCGTCGATGATCGGACAGGGCAGCTGCCATGATCTCGGCCGCGCTGGCCGTTCGTCCATCGACCAGAACCGTGATGGGCAGGCCATGTGTCATGTCACCGCCCTGCACCGCCCAGATATGGTTCGATTTCGGATCCCGCCCTTTCGTGACAACGGCAATGCCCTGATCGAGAACCAGCGCAGTCGCGGTCACGGCCTGTTGCAGTACTCCGCCGCGATCACCACGCAGATCAAATATCAGCCCGACCAGCTTCTTGTCCTGCAGGGCCTGATCGATATTCTGGCTCAGTTCCTCGGCTGTATCCGATGAAAACGACGAGATACGCATTACGGCGATATGGTCGTGAGTACTGGCAAACACTGTCTGGGGCGGCACGATCTGACGATCGAGGCGCATGATCGCCCCATGACGCCCGGGATCGGCCAGCAGCAGCTTGACCTTGCTGCCGGGTGCGCCAACCAGCCAGCTTTCCACGCTCGCCGGGTCCTGGTTTCGAGTCGATTTCCCGTCAACAGCGAGGAGCTTCTGACCAATGTTTGCTCCAGCTGCCCAGGCTGGCCCATTGGCGTTGATCGCCCCGATCACCAGCGCAGTACCGTCCCGCACCAGTGAGATGCCGACCCCTGCCACATCACCTGCGCGGTTTGCGCGGTCGTTACCGGCGGATGAAGGCGCTACATAACGTGAGTAGGGGTCAAGGTGGTTGAACAACTCGTCAAAAAAGCTCTGTAGCAGGGCGTCGCGGCCGGCGCTCCTCAGCGCGGGTGAGGCACGCCATGCCGCATTCATGATCGAGACCAGAACACGTATCCAGTCGCCTGTCTCGTTTTCGCCCGGCTCGCGGAACTCCGCGATGGTTTTCTGGCTCAGGCTCAAACGAATGAGCGGCGCTTCACGCGGTGCTGGCGATGGCTCCTCAATCGTTATGGAGGGATCGATCGCTGTCAGGCCATCAAGGCCCCATAGGCTGTACGTGCGGCTTGAATGGGCATCCAGAGTTCGTGGTGTGAGAAACCGGAATGCGCTCGACAGGACAGAAGCAAGGAGTCCCGTATCCAGCGATCGAGAAGTCTGGGCGTTGCTGGCTACAGGATCCTGCGCACTCTGCGACAGGGTCGCTTGCGCAAGTTCTGTCTGGGGAGCGCCTCTTGAACGAGAGTGGGCGGCTTCAGCGGGATATGGTCCAGCCAGAGTGGCAAAGGCAACGGCCAGCCCCATTGCGCCCACAAGCCCTCGTGAGGGCGCGCCAGTCAGGAAAGGAACGTTGTTCAGAGCCGGTGACCTTGACCATCAGGGCGATGGCTTCCCCCATCGAGTGCCGCTTTAACGGTCCTGCCTGGACCGCGAAAGGGAGCCTAACAGGGAGAGCGACGTTTTTGCCACGGTCTGTGGCATCAAAAACGCAAATTACGCGGCGTCATCACCATCTGTTGTCCTTGAAGCGCGTGATTTCCTCGCTGGTTTCTCACCCCCCGCCTTTTCTGGGGCTTTTTTTCTGGCGGGTGCCGCCTTTTTGGCTGCCGGTTTCTTGGCGGCAGCTTTCGGCGCGGCCTTCTTGCGAGGCGTGGCCTTTTCGGTCGCTGCGTCGCCCGACGCGGCTTTGGTCGTGGTCTTGCGTGTGGTCTTGCCCTTGGCCTTCAGGGGTTTCCCCTTTTCAGCCAGAAGCGCCAGAGCCTCATCGAGGGTCACGTCATCCATCATCTGGCCCTTGGCCAGATTGGCCACGACCTGCCCATGCTGCACGTAAGGGCCAAATCGTCCCTTGCGGACCATCACGGCCTCGCCGTCCTTGGGATGAGCACCGAGATTGCGAATCGATGCCAGCTTTTTGGCCAGCGAGTCGATGGCGCGATTGAGCCCAACCGTCAGCACGTCATCGTCGGCATCAAGCGTACCGAAAATGGACCCCATCTTCACATAGGGGCCAAAACGCCCCAGCCCGGCCTCAATCATCTCGCCGGTTTCAGGGTGAGGGCCCAGCTTGCGCGGCAGGGAGAGAAGGCCGATCGCCTTGTCCAGCGTCAGCTTGTCGCCCTCCAGCCCCTTGGGAATGGTGGTGCGCTTGGGCTTGATCTTCTTGTTTTCGGGGTCGGCCTCGCCGCGCTGGATATAAAGCCCGTAGGGGCCGCGGCGCACGGTCACTTCCTCACCCGTTTCCGGGTCCTGACCGAGGCTCTTCATTCCCTCCTTGAGCGTCTCGCCCTCAGCGCCATCTTCGGCCACGAGGCGACGGGTGAACTGACAGGTCGGGTAGTTCGAGCAGCCGATAAAGGCCCCGAACTTGCCAAGACGCAGCCCCAGGCGCCCCGTGCCACAGGCCGTACACTGCCTTGGGTCACCGCCATCTTCACGCGCGGGGAAGAAATGCGAGCCCAGATCCTCATCGAGCGCATCGATGACATCCGAGATCTTGAGGTCCTTGGTCTGTGCTACGGCCGCCGAAAAATCGCGCCAGAACGCAGCCATGATGTCGTGCCAGTCGGCGCGACCATCGGAGATGTCATCGAGTTGTTCTTCGAGCGTCGCCGTGAAATCGGTGTCCACGTAGCGTTCAAAGAAGGAGGTCAGGAATGCCGTGACCAGCCGGCCGCGATCCTCGGGAATGAAGCGCCGCGCATCCAGACGCACATAGTTGCGGTCGCGCAGAACGGTCAGGATCGAGGCATAGGTCGAGGGACGGCCAATGCCGATTTCTTCCATACGCTTGACCAGACTGGCTTCCGAGAAGCGCGGCGGCGGCTGGGTGAAATGCTGGTCAGCCTCGACACCACGGGTCGAGAGCGCGTCGCCCTCGCTCATGGCTGGCAGGACACGACCCTCATCCTCATCCGATTTGGTATCGTCACGCCCCTCGCTATAGAGCTTGAGATAACCGTCAAACGCGATGATCGAGCCATTGGCGCGCAGAATGGTGCGCTGCGCGGCATCGGACAGATCGACCACAACCTGATCGAGCTCTGCCGACTGCATCTGTGACGCGACGGCGCGTTTCCAGATCAGCTCGTACAGGCGCATCTGTTCACCCGAGAGATGCCGGGCCATTGACTCAGGCGTGCGCGTGACATCGGTGGGGCGAATAGCCTCATGCGCTTCCTGCGCATTCTTGGCCTTGCTGGTATAGACGCGCGGTTTTTCCGGCAGATAGGGCGCGCCGTAACTGCTTCCGATCATGTCGCGGATGGCGTGGACGGCTTCGGCCGCCATCGTCACACCATCGGTACGCATATAGGTGATCAGACCGACCGTCTCGCCGCCCAGATCGACACCTTCATAGAGCTGCTGGGCAGCACGCATGGTCGATTGCGCGCTCATGCCGATCTTGCGCGAGGCTTCCTGCTGCAACGTTGAGGTGGTGAAGGGCGCGGGCGGGTTGCGTCTGGCCTTCTTGCGCTCGACGGAGCGGACCTTGAAGCCTATTGAGGCGACGAGATCGCGCGCCGCATGGGCTTTCTCGGCATTGTCCAGATCGAACTGATCGAGCTTGCGGCCATCAAGATGCGTCAGCCTTGCCGAAAAGGCAGCGTTGCGCGGTGTCGCGAAAGACCCTGTGACCGACCAATATTCGCGGCTTTTGAAGACCTCGATCTCGGCCTCGCGCTCGCAGATCAGACGCAGCGCAACGGACTGTACGCGACCGGCGCTGCGGCTGCCGGGCAGTTTGCGCCACAACACGGGCGAGAGGGTAAACCCGACCAGATAATCGAGCGCACGGCGGGCCATATAGGCATCGATCAGAGGCTGATCGAGCGCACGCGGATTCGCCATGGCCGTCTGCACGGCTGATTTGGTGATTTCATTGAAGGTGACGCGCTGCACGTTCTTGCCGCGCAGCAGGTTCTTCTCTTCCAGTGCGGCACGGACATGCCAGGAAATGGCCTCGCCTTCGCGATCCGGGTCAGTGGCGAGATAGAGCGTATCGGCGTTCTTGACCGCTTTCGCGATAGTGGCGATCTGCTTCGCCCCACGCTCATCGGTCTGCCAGTCCATGGCGAAATTCTCGTCAGGCCGCACGCTGCCGTCTTTGGGCGGCAGATCGCGGACATGGCCGAAGGATGCCAGAACGATGAAATTATCGCCCAGATATTTGTTGATGGTCTTTGCCTTCGCCGGGCTTTCGACCACTACGACATCAGTCATCTCTACTCCAGAACCGCTCCGGCCTGTTCGTAACCGTTGGGTCAGGCTGTCAGGACAACCTGCCCCCCGGGAAGGAAGGTCGCTGTGCCGCCAAGTTCGAGTTCTGACAGGGCGGACAGCACCGTGGAAACCGAGAACTGGCAGTGCGCCACGATATCGTCAACTGCCACAGGCGTCGGAGAGAGAAGCTCACATATTCTTTTTTTGACGTTCTCGGGGTCCGGAGGCGGTGAAAACCCTGCGCTTTCGGGCTCTGAAAAGCCTGGCAGACCTGTCCAACGAGGTTCGATACGGGTGCGGGCGCCGCTTTCGATCTGGTTCAGGACATCCTGCGCCGTCTCGGTCAGAATCGCGCCCTGTCGCAACAGGTCGTTGCCACCGCGTGAGCGTGGGTCGAGTGGTGAGCCCGGAACGGCAAACACGTCCCGTCCGTAATCGAGGGCAAGGCGGGCGGTGATCAGTGTGCCTGAGCGCATCGCGGCCTCGATCAGGATGACACCCAGAGAGAGGCCGGCGATCAGACGGTTGCGTCGCGGGAAGTGACTGGCTTGGGGAATCGTACCGAGAGGGGCCTCGGTCACAACGCAGCCCCGTTCAGCAATGGCGCGATAGAGTGCCTCGTTTTCGGGGGGATAGAAACAGTCGAGGCCGCCCGCTGCGGCACCAACCGTCATGCCCTGATGCAGGGCCGCACGATGAGCGACAGTATCGATCCCGCGGGCCAGGCCCGACACGATCACGCAGCCCTCTTGGGCAAGAACCCCGCTCAGGCTCTCGGCAATGCGCAACCCTCCGGCTGAGGCATTGCGTGCGCCGACAATTCCAATGGCCTTCTGTGACAGTTTTTCAGCCTGGCCCCATAGGCTCAGAACGGGGGGAGCATCGGTAATGCGTGAGAGGAGGGTGGGGTAGTCCGGGTCGCCAAGAAGCAACATGCGCCCACCGTGTTGCGCCAGCCTCTCCTGCTCAGCTTCGACACTGTCTCTCGTCGGGATGGCAATGGTGGCGCGCCGTCCCACCTTGCGCACGCGTTCGGGCAATGCCTCGATGGCGGCGCTGGCAGTCCCGTGCTCATTCATCAGCCGTCGGAAGTTGACGGGGCCGATGCCATCCGTGCGGGCCAGGCGCACAATGTCGAGCCGTTCATTTCCCTGGGGTACGGCCGACATGATGGGTCAGATTTCCCGCTTGGTCTGGGGCGGCGGGTCAATATTGATTCGCGATTCCCGCCCCGTGAGCAGACGTCGGATATTACTCGTGTGACGCAGGAGAATGATAAGTGTCAGGATGAGTGTCGCGATGGAAAGCGGGCTGTGCAAGGGCTGTTCACTCAGCGGGGCCATGATGAACGGTGCCACGGCAAAAGCAGCCAGCGCCCCTGCTGATGAGATATGGGAGAGTTTGGCAACCGCCAGCCAGACCAGACAGCAGGCAATGCCCACGGGCCAGCACAGGGCAAACAGCGCCCCCAGCCCGGTCGCAACGCCCTTGCCCCCGCGAAAGCCAAGCCAGACCGGAAAGCAATGGCCAATCACGACACAGACTGCGGCGACAGCCATACCTGTCTGGATGCCGCCATCAAGCAAAAGCCGGACCAAGAG
Organism: Asaia sp. As-1742; assembly: GCF_011753235.1. Taxonomy (NCBI): domain Bacteria; kingdom Pseudomonadati; phylum Pseudomonadota; class Alphaproteobacteria; order Acetobacterales; family Acetobacteraceae; genus Asaia; species Asaia sp. As-1742. The sequence goes on from NZ_VWWA01000002.1 coordinate 135,162, forward strand.
CACCGCCAGTGCCCCCTTGAGTCCGTCGAGCAGCAGGGTTGCCGCAGCCAGACCTTTGCGACCCGTGCGCAGGACGTTCGTCGCGCCGATATTGCCCGAGCCGATCTTGCGTATGTCACCCGCCCCGCCGACACGGCTGATCAGCAACCCGAAAGGGATGCTGCCCAGCAGATAGGCGATACCGGCACACAGCAGGAAAGGTGGCGTGAGCAGATGATGGATCATCAGGCAGCACCATCAAAAACGCGGTGCCCGTTCTTCCATGTCCCCAGCACACGCCCCTTGAGACGCTTGCCATCAAAGGGTGTGTTCTGCGCCCGTCCGGGCTGTTCGCCCGCTTCAACCACCCATTCAGCTGCGGGGTCGAACAGGCACAGATCGGCGCTTGCGCCGTCGTCCAGCGTTCCGGCATCGCTGCCCAGCAACCGGGCAGGGCGGCGGGTGAGCAGCGCAATGAGTTGCGTCAGGGTAAGCACGCCGTCATGCACCAGAGACAGACCGACACCCAGCAGCGTGGTCAGGCCTGTCCCGCCTGCGCAGGCCTGAGCGAAAGGCAGGCGCTTGTCATCGGCGTCCCATGGCGCATGGTCCGAGGCAATGGCGTCGATTGTCCCATCCGCGAGCGCCGCACAGACCGCCAGACGGTCCTCTTCTGCACGCAACGGAGGCGAAAGCTTGGCGTAGGTACGAAATTCGCCAATCGCCTCTTCATTCAGCGCAAAATAGGGGGGCGCCGTGTCGCAGGTAATGGCCAGACCCCGGGCCTTGGCCTGACGGATCAGATCGAGCCCTTCGCCGGTCGAGACATGGCCGAAATGCAAGGGGGCGCCGGTCATTTCCGCAAGACGGATATCGCGGGCAATCAGAATGGCCTCAGCAGCGGCAGGTATCTGGGGCAGGCCCATGCGGGTTGCCAGTGCTCCCGCCGTGGCAGCGCCCCCTTTTGCCAGAGACGGGTCTTCCGGGTGCTGCACCACCAGAGCGCCAATCCCCTTGGCATAGGCCAGAAGCTGGCGCATGCGCTTGGTGTCGGCAATGGCATGAATACCATCGGTAAAGGCAACCGCCCCGGCTTCGCGCAACATGCCAAGCTCGGCCATTTCCTCACCCTTGCAGCCCTTGGTGAGCGCGCCGTAGGGCAGGATGGTGACGAGGCCTGTTTCCTCGCCACGGCCACGCAGCAGGCGCACCAGAGCGGGCTCGTCGATGGCAGGTTTGGAATTGGGCAGGGCCGCCAGCGTTGTCACGCCACCGGCAACCGCGGCGCGGGCGCAGGAGGCGATGGTTTCACGATATTCAAAACCCGGCTCGCCGATCGCAACACGCATATCGACCAAGCCGGGGCAGAGAACCGCGCCCTGACCATCGATACTCTGGGCCCCTTCCGGCGCACCTTCGGCGCCAGCCTTGTCACGCCCCGCGATGCAACCATTTGAAATGCGCAGGCGCGAAAGCGACTCCTGACCCGTTACCGGATCGATTAGCCGGACATTTTCGAAAATGAGATCGGTCATGACGCTGTCCGCATACGTGAGAGTCGGTCGAGCACAGCCATGCGCACGGCTACGCCCATTTCGACCTGTTCCTGAATGACGCTCTGCGCTGAGTCCGCCACGTCCGAGGCAATTTCGACACCACGGTTCATCGGACCCGGATGCATGACCAGTGCGCCGGGTTTCGCCAGGGCGAGGCGGCGGCTGTCGACGCCATAGAAACGGAAGAACTCACGAGCACTCGGCACCAGCCCGGCGCCCATGCGCTCGCGTTGCAGGCGCAGAGTCATGACCACATCGGCATCACGCAGGCCGCTTTCCATATCGTGATGGATCGTGACCGAACCCAGCGAAGCCATCGCCGCAGGAACGAGGGTGGGCGGTCCCACCAGACGCACCTTGCTGCCCATGGCGGTCAGCAGATGGATGTTCGAGCGCGCGACACGGCTATGGCCGACATCACCACAGATCGCGACAGTCAGCCCGCTGAGTGTGCCAAGATGGCGCTTGATGGTCAGGGCATCGAGCAGGGCCTGTGTCGGGTGCTCGTGCATGCCGTCACCGGCATTGACCACACTGGCCTCGACCTTCTGGGCCAGCAGGGCTGGCGCACCTGAGGCCGCGTGACGGACCACCAGCAGGTCGCAGCGCATGGCGTTGAGCGTGGCCGCCGTGTCGAGCAGCGTCTCGCCCTTGTTCACCGAGGAGGTGGCGACCGTCATATTGATGACATCCGCCCCCAGACGCTTGCCCGCCAGTTCGAAGCTCGTGCGTGTGCGGGTGCTGTCCTCGAAGAACATGTTGATCACCGTCCGGCCGCGCAGCGCATCACGCGGTGCGGTGCGTGAACGGCTCAGCAGGGCATAATTGGCCGCGAGATCGAGATAGGGGGTGATCTCTTCGGCGCTCATGCCCTCAAGGCCGAGCAGATGATGCCGTCGGGTGAGCGTGTCAGCCATGCGCGATCGCGGCTCCTATACGGGCCAGAACCTCGTCCCGGCCAAGGGCTTGCAGTGTCAGGTCGATACCGGGCGATACCGTGCTGCCGGTCATGGCCGCACGCAGGGGCTGGGCAACCTGACCCAGCTTGATGGCTTTCGCCTCGGCGAATTCGCGAAGTGCGCCATCAATGGCCGACGCTTCGAATGGCTCCACCAGAGCGAGGGCCTGCGCCACACCGCGCAGCACATCCTTGCCTTCTTCCGAAAGCTGCTTCTGTGCCTTGGCGTCATAGGTAAAGGGCAGGGAACGACCCAGAAACGCCGCGCTGTCGGCGAGGTCTGTCAGAAGCTTGGCGCGCTCCTTGAGGCCCGGCATCAGCGTCAGCACGCGGGCGTGCAGCGCATCATTCACAGTCACATCCTCGCGTTCCTTCAGGCGTGCGATCACATCGTCGGTCAGACGTGCATCATCGGCCTCACGCATATAGACACCGTTCAGATGCGTCAGCTTGACGTAATCCATGCGTGACGGCGAGCGACCGACGCCATCCAGATCGAACAGACGGATCTGCTCTTCACGGTTGAGGATCTCGGCATCGCCATGCCCCCAGCCCAGACGCAGCAGGTAATTGCACAGCGCCTCCGGCAGAAAGCCCTCATCGCGGAATTCGACCACTGACTGTGCGCCATGACGCTTGGACAGCTTCGCGCCGTCCGGTCCGTGAATGAGCGGCAGATGGGCGAAATGCGGCAGATCCCAGCCCATGGCGCGATAGATCATCGCCTGACGAAACGTGTTGGTCAGATGATCGTCACCACGGATCACATGGGTGATCGCCATATCATGGTCATCGCACACCACGGCATGCAGATAGGTGGGTGTGCCATCCGAGCGAAGGATGATCAGATCATCCATTTCGGCATTGGCGACGCGGACCTCGCCCTGGACCAGATCGTTGATAATTGTCTCACCCTCGCGCGGTGCCTTGAGGCGCACGGCGAAAGGCGCTCCCTCGGGAGCTTCAGAGGGATCACGGTCACGCCACATGCCGTTATAGCGCGGTGGCTGGCCGTTCGCGATTGCGTCCTCACGCATCTGCTTCAGTTCGTCTGCCGTGCAATAGCAGCGATAGGCCAGACCTTTCTCGAGCAGTTCCTGCGCCACTTCCGTATGGCGTCCCTGACGCGTGGACTGGAATACAGGCTCCTCATCCGCCGTGATGCCCATCCAGGCCAGCCCTTCGAAAATCACATCCACCGCGCGCTGCGTCGAGCGCTCGCGATCCGTGTCCTCGATTCTGAGCAGGAATTGCCCACCGTGATGGCGGGCGAAGAGGAAATTGAACAGGGCCGCACGGGCATTGCCGATATGCAGCAAGCCGGTGGGAGAGGGGGCAAAGCGTGTGCGAACGGTCATGGCGGCTGCATAGCATGATTGCGTTCGCCACACTACCGGATGGCGATTTGTTGTCCGGGTATCATGAGAGGTAAGTCATGCCTCATGAGTGTGCTGTCTCATGCCCCGCCAAAGGACAGTCACCCTTATGGAAACCTGTCTGGTGAAAATCTGGCACAGGGGAGGCTCGCCCCTCCCGGGCAGCGGGGCAAGCCCCGTGGATGCTGCGGATTGCCGGGTGCCTTGCAAGGGGCATATCGGCCAGATGTCTGCCGGGTCAGGTTCCAGATCGAAGCAGTATCCTGCGAACAGTATTTGCAGAAACCTGTATTCGATGTAACGATCCCGATATGAAAAAACGATTGCTTCCCGCCTGCCTCGCATCTCTCGCCTGCGTTCTCGATCTGGGGGTGGCGTCTGCCCATGCTGCACCCGTCGCACCGCGCGTCATTATTGTCGCAGGCTGGGAAAACGGTGCAGATACAGGTGATGCGCCGGGCGAATATCAGGACTGGGTCGAGCGTGAGCATCTGAGCGAGACAGTGCCGGTGCGTGGCGTGAAGGAGCCCATTCTGCGGCGCAATAACGACGGGGTATATGGCATTGTGCTGCGCTCCGGCCCGTCGGAACTCATGGCTCTGGCGCTCGACCCGGCATTTGACCTGAAAAAGACCTACTGGATCTTCACCGGCATTTCCGGCGTGAACCCCAATGTGGCCTCGGTCGGAAGCGTGGCCTGGGCGCGCTGGGTGGTGGATGGCGATGCCTTGCGCGAACTCGATGACCGCACCATTCCCAAGGACTGGCCCTATGGGCTTTACGCCATTGGGGCAGATCGCCCGAACACCCTGCCGAAAGATCCCAATCACTATGGCTCGGTGACGGATGTCGCGCAGTTGACCAAGGCCTATGCGCTCAATCAGGGTCTGGCGCGGTGGGCCTATGGTCTGAGCAAGGATGTCAAATTGGCCGACGACCCGGAAATTGCCCGCCGACGCGCAGCCTGGCCTGCGAGCCTTCCTGCCAGCAAGCCCCCGATGATCCTGATGGGCGAGACCTTGGGGGCCTTGCGCTACTGGCATGGCGAGGCACGCAATGACTGGGCGCAGGACTGGGTGAAACTCTGGACGAAAAACCAGGGCGTTTTCGTCATGACCAATGAGGAAAGCCAGACCAACCAGAAGCAGATGCGCCTGCTGGCAAAATGGGGCTATGTCGATCCGGACCGGGTGATGGTGCTGCGTTCGGGCTCCAACCCTTCCATGCCGCCCCCGCATGTTTCCCTGACCCAGTCGATGGGCGATGAAGGGCCCGGCCAGAATATCGCTTTCGACAATAATGAGCGTGTCGGGGCACCTGTCGTGGCGGAGCTGGTCCGTCATTGGGATCACTATCGTGACCATGTGCCCTCCGCCCCCTGAAGGTGCAGGACAGGGTACCTTTGACAGGTGTGCCTTGCCCTGTCGGGGCAGGGGGATGTGACGCTTTCCCGCCTTGCCGGGTCTCTTGAGAACATTCTGCTCTCGCAGGGGCGCGGGCTTGCAGCCTGGCTTGCCGTAGCATGGGCCGCAGGATGCCTGATCTATTTCCTGCCCCGTTACGAGCCCGGTTTCTGGTGCGCCAGTGCCTGCGTTCTCGCGGGGCTGGGCATAGTGCTGTCAGGGTGGTCCCGTATCAGTGCCAGAAGCCTTGGCTTCGTCATGGTGATGGCTGGCGCGGGGTTTCTGCTGGCGCAGGTGCAGGCAGGGCGGCAGCCTCCCATGCCTGCGCTTCCCTCACTGGCCGTCGTGTTGCATGGCAGGGTGATCGATGTCGCTACGACCACAGAGCCTGGCCAGATCCTTCAGCGCTTGCGCGTAAGAGATGCCGTGTTCGAGAGCGGGGTCGATATCGGCATGGCCCCGCTACAGCGGGATTTGCTGCTCTTTACCCATGAGGGCCAGACCTATGTTCCGGGCATGGTGCTGCGCCTGCGGGCTGTATTGCATCCGCCCGACTGGCCGGATTTCCCCGGTGCGCGCGATCGGCAAAGAGAGGCGTGGTTCGATGCGCTCGCCGGGTCCGGTCGGGTGCTGGGCGTGCCAGAGATCATCGCTGCACCGCAGGGCTACAGGCTGGGGCGCTGGCGCGCCTCGATCACGTCAGAAATCATGCACCACCTCGAAGGGCAGCGCGCCGCCATTGCCGCTACCCTGCTGGCCGGGCATGGCGAGGGGATAAGCCAGCAGACCAGACAGGCCTATGCGGCATCGGGGCTGGCCCATATCCTTGCCGTAGCGGGGCTGCATCTGGGTCTGGTCATGGGCGCCCTCTTTGCGGCTGTGCGGATGGGGCTCGTCCTTTGGCCGTGGCTCGGCCTGCGTCTGCCCTGTCGGGAAATCGCTGCTTTCGCGGCGCTGGCAGGGGGGGTGATCTATGTGGCGCTCACTGGGTTCCATCTGCCAGCCTTGCGCAGTCTGGGCATGGCGGGTCTGGCAACCCTTGCCCTTCTCAGCGGGCGTCGCGTGCTCTCCATGCGCTCGCTGGCTCTGGTGGCGCTGGTCCTGCTCATGGCGTCTCCGGTGCTGGTGCTCGATCTGTCATTCCAGATGTCGTTTGCAGCCGTCATGGCCCTGATTGCGGGCTACGAAGCTATGCGGCCGTGGTTTGTCCGGCGAGCCGAACAGGGGCATCAGGGCGGCATCGGCCATCATCTCGTGTTGCTTTCCTTCACCAGTGCGTTGGCGGGAGGGGCGACTCTTCCACTCGTCATGGCGGGCTTTGGCAGTTTTCAGCCCTGGTTCATCCTGGCCAATCTTGTTGCGGTGCCGATAGCGGCATTCTGCATCATGCCCGCAGGGCTGTGCGCGTTGCTGCTCATGCCATTGGGGGGCGCTGGTGCGCCTCTCTGGGTCATGGGCCAGGGGATCGGGCTGGTTTCGTCATTGGCAGCCCATGTTGCAGCATGGCCAATGGCTCATATCGCTGTGCCCCATATGCCTTGCTGGGCCCTGGTCCTGTATATGGCCGGGCTGGTAATCCTGTGCCTCTGGCGTGGCAAGGCCCGTTTCATGGGGCTGTCTCTCATGCTGACCGGAGTTGCGTCACCGCTTTGTTTGTCAGCGCCTGTGCTGCTTGTCTCGCCCGATGCCGGTCTCATTGCTTTCCGACAAGGGAATGCCTGGGTTGCAGGGCCGCATGGCAGCCTTTCGGCCCATACGCTCTCTGCCTGGGTGCAGGCCTGGCCCCGGTCTGTCATATCATCGGCACAGCTGCCGGATTGCGATGCTCAGCGGTGCCATATTGAGTGGAGAGGCCAGAAAATCGCCATCCTGTTCTCCAGGCTCCGCTCAGTAGACCCACCTTCCGAGTGTACGGGCAACGCGCTCGTGGTAAGCGCTGCTCCCCTGCCATCGGCGTGCAAAAGTGGCATCTATGTCGATCGCTTCACGGTCTGGCGCGATGGCGCGGTCATGGTGCGCGATGGCGCAGATCGGAGCCGGGGGCGCGCCTTGGAGATCATATCAGACCGCTCATGGCGCGGTGCGCGGCTATGGGTACCGCGCCCCGGTTTCAGGGGCGTACCCAATCTGCCTCTGGCAAAGGCTGAGTAGCCCTCAGCCCTTCTTTGGATAGAAATGAAGAGCGACACGCTCCATGCTCAATCCCTGCACCAGAATGGTAAAGACCACGATGCCGTAGCAGATCGGGGCAAGAACCTCCTTCATCGGTCCGGCAGGCAAAGTGAGCGCGAGCGACAGAGAAATGCCACCGCGCAATCCGCCCCAGGTCAGCACGGCCAGCATGCGCCCGCGATCTTCTCCATAAAGGTGGATCGGCAGGATGGCGAGAAACACGCTGAGCGCCCTCGCTGCAATTGAAAGCGGGATACCCAGAAGCAGGGCCACGAGCGCACGCTGGCTGGGAATGGCGGCCAGCACCTCAAAGCCGATCATTAGGAAAAGAAGGGCGTTCAGGATCTCATCAACGAGTGTCCAGAAGCTGTTGAGTTCCTCCCGCGCATGGTCGTCCATGCTGCTCTTGGCGCGTTCGCTCCCCAGGCAGAGGCCTGCCACGACCACGGCGATCGGGCCTGACATGCCAAGCGCATGGGCAAGGCTGAATGTGCCTGCCGCCAGGCTGAGCGACACCAGAAGCTGCAAGTGGCTGTCGCGTGCCGCGCGAAAGCAGAGAAGAGCAATCAGACCGGCCACAAAACCAAGCCCCGCGCCCCCTACAGCCTCGATCCCGAAAGCCTCGGCGGCATCCATCAGGGTCAGGTGATGCGCCTCGCCTGTGACCAGCGTCATGGCAAGGCCGAAAATCACGATGCTCACCCCGTCATTGAACAGGCTTTCTCCGGCAAAAATGGCCTGAATGGGCCCCGGCAGACCCAGACGGCGCAACATGCCCACCACCGAAACCGGGTCGGTTGGCGCGAGAATGGCCCCCAGCACCACGCACCACAGGAATGGCACGGGCAGTCCCACCTGCGCCATGACCCAGTACATGGCCCCACCCAGCATGAACACCGCCAGTATCGTCCCCACGATGGCGAGGAAGAATACCGAGAATTTCCGCTCCATCAGATGGCGTGTATCGACCTGCAGGGCACCGGCGAAAAGCAGGAAAGACAAGGCACCGTCCAACAAATTGCCGGGCAGGTCGGCCGAGGCCAGAAGCGTCATGGGCAGAGTGTGTAGATCGACACTGGGCAGGGCCATGTCCAGCCCCTTGACCACAAGCGACACGATCAGGGCAATCAGCAGGATGCCGATCGTCATGGGCAGGCGCAGCAGCTTGTAGTTGAGGATGCCGCAGGCCGTGCAGAGTGTAAGAAGAATCGCGAAGAGGCTGAGGGAGGACATAAAATCTCTTTGCCGATGATGCCGGGATGAGCCGTTTTACCGCATGAGAACGTGAACGCACGCCCTTCGTCCAGCTTCTCACATTATGTCATCCACGGGGGAGGGGAAGGGATTGAGGCCTATAACCCAGAGCCTTGGTGAGATGGGACCATACCAAATGGCGTACGCCCCATTGCTGAGGGTTACTGCGCTGGCCATAGTATTGGCTAGCACGACTCGGTTAGGTAGAAGGCCAGAGCCCATGTGCAGGAAAACGCCAGAGAAACAGGCCTTTCCGGTGTCCGCTCGCCCAAATTCGCTATGCGCAGGGCAAGGTTTCTGCATTGTTTACGGAAACGTACAATAAATAATAACTATTCCACAGTATAAAACTCTAAATATATAATAAGTTTTGAGATAATTATTATATATTACGATAAATATATTATAATACGTGCGAACTGGTCTACTAAAGAAATAGATAATTGATACATATTACGGATGCTGCAATAAGTTCATATTTTCACTGTATCATGTCAAATATTATCCGTTTATAAGATATATAATAGATCAGTATCATCAATGTTTGTGCTAAGTAATTTATTTTGCAAACGAACAGGAAAACTAGGAAATTAGAAACATTTTAAAATGATACCGTTCGTTACCCCGTGATATGTTTTGGAAAAAACAACGGGGCAACTCATGGTGACGGATCTAAATATTACCTCGAAACTGCGGTGGGTCGACTGCAATGTTTCAGAGGGCGATGTTAAAAACGTCACCGTCGACTCGGGTTGCAGAGGCATTATTACCGGATCGACTTACCCGAAGAGTGCCTTGGCTCCACTCAAGGTTTCTGGCGCGCTGAATGTTACGTTTGGTACCGGGGTGAAGTACTTTGGCTACGGCACGACTTCGACCGGATGCAGCCCGAATATTACCTCCACCGGCTCGGTTACCCTGAAGGGGACTGGTAGCTGGGCCTACGCTGACCGGCTTATTCTACAGAACGACATCTACAACGACGGAACGCTCTCGTTCGAGAAAGTGAATATTAATGCGCAAGCGGGCGCAGATCTTAGCGGATCGGGGACGCTGAACCTTACATCTGTTCGTACCCCCAGTGCGACCGGCGTCACGCTGGCCTATCCGATGTTCGGCAATATCACCGGTCAGACCATCAACATGAACGGTGCCGATCTCACCATCGCCGGAAGATACGTCAATACGACAATCAATCTGGCGCCTGGAAAAGAAAATTTCATTGGTATCAAAGGCAAGTATCCGCCCTCTAACCTGAAAATAAGAGGCTTGGGTGTTGATACCTATATCACGCTGGAAGAGGTCCAACAGGCCACCTGGTCCTACGATCAGGAAACGGGTGTATTGACGATTGGGCCGGGCCCGAGCGAGGCTGGAAAGGTATCGAGTGTCATGGTCGATATTGGTCTCGGATATGACCCTTCGAAATTCCTGATCGTAACGTATCCAGGGGGCAAGGGTGCATCTGCCATCGCTTATAATGCGTCGGCGCCGTGCTTCCTTGCGGATACGATGATTGAGACGCCCGATGGCGCGCGCCCGGTGCAGGATCTTGTGGCAGGCGACCTGATCACGACGCTCGAAGGCGGCCACAGGGTGGCACGTCCCATCATGCGCATGGTGTCCCGGCAGCAGATCGTCAGCCCGACACTGCCCGATGACCTTGCCGGTTATGCCGTTTGTGTGGCGCGCAATGCCCTGGCCGACAACCAGCCCTGCAAGGACATGTATCTGACCAGCGAGCATTGCCTGCATCTGGACGGTGGCCTCGTGCCGGTCCGCATGCTCGTCAATGGCCAGTCAGTGCGTTACGATCGTGAGCGTCTGGACTACACGTACTACCATATCGATATGGGTGAGCATTACATCATCCTGGCCGATGGCGTTGAGGTGGAAAGCTATCTGCCCAATCTCGATGAACTGCGTATCTCGGGTGCAGACAGCCTGAATTATGCCCGCGTGCTTGTCACGCCTGCCGCACCGCTGCGTGTCGAGCAGGATTTTGTCGAGCCGCTTCATCGTCGCATTGCTGCCCGTGCAGGTATCAAGGCTGTGGCAGCAAAGCCCCGCAAGGCCTCGAACCTGCAGGTCATGACCGTCGATGGCAGGGTGCATCAGCCCATGGGCACAGCGCAGGGTGTGGCTCATTTCAAGCTTCCGGCAGGCACAGAGCATGTCACGCTCATCAGCGAGACCATGCGCCCCTGTGATCTCTACGGTGCCTTTGTGGATGACCGTCGCGCTTTCGGCACGCTGATCGGCGCAGTGTCGCTGCGCGATGCACAGGGTGAGATCGCTCTGACCACGCATCTCGAGGGCGGCTCACTGGCCGGCTGGCACGATGCGTTCGCCGCCGGTTATCGCTGGACCAATGGTTATGCCGCACTCGCCTTGCCTGCCCGTCAGGCACAGGGACGTGACATGGTGCTCAGCATCCACTTCATGGATGAACCGCAGGCACAGGATAACAGGGTTCTCGAAGCCTCACGTCGTCGCGCCTGATACGATCCGCCTGGTGGCGCCCGTTCCCAAATCAGGGAACGTGTCCCGCTGACAGGCGGTTCAGCGATCGTTGGCGCGTATCGTCGATCATGTCTGCCAACAGGGCCGGGAAGGGGGAACCTTTCCGGCTCTGTCGCTATCTGCACACCCGCAGAGCCATTGTCACCGAGACCATCATATAATCTACGCGAGGGGCCAGTCTCAGTGCGTCACGCAGGGTTTGCGGCGGCGGTTTTCTGCTGCAACTGGTCCTTCAGGGGAAAGCGGCAAGGATCAAAGGCAACGCAGCGTCCGCATTCCGGGCTGCGCGCCTTGCACACATAGCGCCCATGGAGGATGAGCCAGTGATGGGCGGGACGCAGCATGTCCTTCGGGATACGTTTGATCAGCCCATCCTCGACTGCGCGCGTGGATTTTCCGGGCGCAAGCCCTGTGCGATTACCCAGGCGGAAAATATGCGTGTCCACAGCCATCGCGCTTTCACCGAACATGACATTCAGCACCACGCTGGCCGTCTTGCGCCCGACACCGGCCAGAGCTTCCAGAGCCACGCGATCGGAGGGGACCACACCGCCATGCAGCGCCAGAAGTTGCTCGGAGAGTTTGAGCACGTTTTTCGCCTTCGCACGCCATAAGCCAATCGTGCGTATATGGCCCGCAATGCCCTCCTCACCCAGTGCCACCATGGCCCTTGCATCCGGTGCGGCTGCAAAGAGACCTGCCGTCACCTTGTTGACCGATTTATCGGTTGCCTGGGCCGATAGCACGACCGCGACGAGCAGGGAGAAAGCGTCGTCATAGACCAGTTCACTCTCGGCATCCGGGTTGGCCTCGGCCAGTGCCGTGATGAATTGACGTGCCTGCGCGAGGGTCATGGCCCTTCTGGCCGAGGGAAGAGACATCAGAACCATTTCATCATGTTGCATAAGGGCGTTTGAAGCCCCACAATAAGCGCTTCCCGCCCCAGACTACCAGTATGCCCGCCCAGCCGAACGTCTGGCGGAGGAGCTTTCTTTCGTGTCCAATACCGACAACACCCCGACCCGGCCGCGCGATATTGCCTTTGTCGATATCGTGCGCTTCGTGATGCGCCGATGGCTTGAGCATCCGGCCTTTCTGACACGCACCGTGCTCGGTATTGCGCTCGCCACCATTGCCGACGTGGCAACGCCGGTCCTGTCGGGTCGACTGGTAACCGATATCTCCAGCCATACTGGCGGTGCCCCTCACGATGCCGCACAAATGGCCCTGCGCAATGATGCGCTGTTCATGGTGGGTGGGCTGATCGCGCTTGGGCTGGTGGGGCTTCTGGGGCGGCGTTCCTCCTATCTTGGCATTACGCATCTCAGCCTTGCCATCATGCAGCGCGCCCTGTCTCAGGGTTTTGCGCGTGTGCAGCGCTTTTCGACCGACTGGCACGCCAATAATTTCGCAGGGTCCACCGTACGCAAACTGACCCGTGGCATGTGGGCCATCGACACGCTTGACGACACCTTGCTGCTGCTGATCGCCCCGGAGGTGCTGGTCCTGAGCGGCACCACGCTTGTTCTGGCATGGCACTCTCCGTTCATGGGGGCCGTGCTGGCACTTTCTGTTGTGCTGTTCACCTGGCTCTCCGTCGTGCTGACACTGCGTTACGTGGCGCCTTCGGCCCGCGCGGCCAATCGCTGGGATACGAAAGTGGGTGCGGCTATCGCTGATGCCGTGACCTGCAATGCCGTGGTCAAGGCTTTCGGCGCCGAACATCGCGAGGAACGCCGGCTGGACCGCGTGTTGCGTGCCTGGAGCGGGCGCACGGCGCGCACCTGGATCAGGGGGACCAACAGCGCCAACCTGCAGGGCTTTGCCTCGCTGGTCATGCGTATGCTTCTGGTGGCGCTGATCGTCTGGGAATGGTGGCAGGGCAAGGCCGGACCCGGCGATGTGGCCTATGTGCTGACGATGGTGTTTCTTGTGCAGGGCTATCTGCGAGATCTGGGCCAGCAGGTCAGCCAGGTCCAGCGTTCTGTCAACGAGATGGAAGAGCTTGTTGCCATTTTCGATCAGGCGCCCGGCGTTCAGGACTACAAGGGCGCGGGCAAGGCCGCCTTCACGCAAGGTGACGTTCGTTTCGAGAATGTGACGTTCCAGTATCCCGGTCAGGATACGCCGCTTTATCGTGATCTGGATCTCTCGATCACCCCCGGTTCGCGTGTTGCCCTTGTCGGGCCAAGCGGCTCGGGCAAGACGACCTTCACCAAGCTCATCCAGCGTCTCTATGACACAACCGGGGGCAGGGTGCTGATCGATGGCGTGGATGTGCGCGATGTCACACAGGACTCATTGCGTGCCCACATCGCCATCGTTCCGCAGGAGCCGATGCTATTCCATCGTTCCCTTGCGGAAAATATCGCTTATGCCCGACCGGGGGCAACGCAGGCCGAAATCGAGCGTGCCGCGCAGCTGGCCAACGCGAGTGCGTTTATCGAACGTCTGCCGGAAGGCTACGCTACGCTCGTTGGTGAGCGTGGGGTCAAGCTGTCGGGCGGTGAGCGTCAGCGCGTGGCGATTGCCCGTGCGTTTCTAGCCGACGCCCCCCTGCTGATTTTCGATGAGGCAACGTCCAGCCTCGATTCCGAGTCCGAGGTTCTGGTGCAGGACGCCATGCATCGCCTGATGGCCGGTCGCACAGTGATTGTGGTGGCGCACCGGTTGTCCACGGTGATGGAGCTGGACCGTATCCTCGTGTTCAGCAAGGGCGCGCTGAAGGAGGATGGCTCGCATGCCGAGCTGGTGCGGCGTGAAGGGGGGATCTATCGCCGCCTGTTCGAGTTGCAGTCTCTGGAAGGATAAGGGCGCCGCCCCCCTCCACAGTGGACGCAAGCAATATCCTGATACGGCCGTGTCAGATCGCGGTGGTTCAAGATCTGATTGTGAGAGACCTGATGCTTATGGTCGCCGGTTATCCATCAGCCCTTGTTGCGTTATTCATGGGGCGTGCCTGCGCCCAGTCCCTGGAGCCACCCTGTCAGCATTGATTTCCCGGCGATGATCTTTGCGCTTGGTGCGCGCGCGTGCTCCGTTATCCTTGCGCTTCGCACCAACGCCCAAATCCGTGATGGGACCTCGCATGACCCTTCAGACATGGTGGCTTTTCGTAGTCACCGTCTTTTTCATCTCGGCAACACCCGGCCCGAATATGATGCACGCCCTGGGCCGTAGTGTTCAGGTGGGTTTCCGCCGCAGCCTTGCGGCCATGGCCGGGTGTATCACTGCGCTACTGCTGGCGCTGGTACTGTCGGTCATGGGTATTGGCGCGATTCTGATCGCCATGCCCCGGCTGTTCGATATTATCCGCTACGCTGGCGCGGGCTATCTGATTTTTCTGGGAATTAAGGCATGGCGGGCGAGTGATTCACCCGATCCCCCCGGAGAGACCTCAGGAGCCCCGCTGCATGTCAGCCGTTGGGCATTGTACCGCACCGGGTTTCTGGTCGGTATCAGCAACCCCAAATTACTGCTTTTCGCGGCTGCCTTCTTCCCGCAATTCATTGATCATCATCAGCCGGTTCTGCCGCAATTCGGCATACTGGTTGTGACCTATCTTTTCTCGGACGGGTTGTGGCTCACACTCTACGGCCTCGGCGGCCGGTCACTCTCGCGCTTTCTGTCGCGCCGGCCGGTCAGACGGGCTTTCAACCGTCTGACCGCCATCGTGTTTGTCGCCTTCGGGATCGTGATCCTACGAGCGAAGGCCTGATTGTGCGGCACCATGATGAACGCTCAGACCTGTCAGTGTCACCGCAATCTGGTCTGGCGTCGTGCCAATATCATTGATTGCGTGGGCGCCGGTGCGGAACATCACAGGAATTGCCATCGCCTGAGGTGACAGGCGGAATGCGCTGGGCGTTCCGTTGGCCGCTACTGTCATCATGCCGTCAGGGCGTGTGTGAAGCACGATATGGGCGGTGTGGGTGTTATCCAGCGTGCCGAGCACAACGCCATTTTCTGGCGCATTGTCGACCTGACCATGCAGCACCAGACGGTCGCCATCAACCAGAATGCGCAGGATCGGGGTCGCATCCTCATCGGCGGTCAGTTCGGCCAGAACGACATTCCCGCTTTTGGGGAAACGATCGATATGAATCGTCGCATCAAGCATGGCTTCGGCGTCAGCCACACGCCAGGGACGGGATTCGGAAAACTCCGTTCGTGGCTGGCGCGCGTGATAGGCCGTTGGCTTGCGCGCTTCACTGCTCAGGGCAACGCCGCCCGGCGTCAGACGATATGGGGCATCGGCCTTGGGCTGCCCCAGTGCAGTGGCGGGCAGCACCGACATGCTGAAGGCCTTTGTTTCACGCAGGTCAAAGCCGGTCGGATCGAAAACGGGCGCCGCATGGACTGCCGCCACAAAGGAGGCGAGGGCGCAGGCCGGAAAAAGGAACAAGCCTTTCTTCATGACGGGTACTCCTGTTGGAATTCAGTCGCCATCGGGTGCGACGCAGGTCTCCAGAAACCGGGCCAACGCACGACCTCTATGGCTGGTCGCGTTCTTTTCTTCTGCCGAGAGTTCGGCAAAACTGCGGCAATCACCTTCGGGGATAAAAATCGGGTCGTAACCATGGCCCTGCGCGCCGCGTGGCGGCCAGCAGACCGCCCCTTCGCAACGGCCCTCAGCAAAGCGTGTAACACCATCCGGCCAGGCAACGCAGAGCACAGCCACGAAGGAGGCCGAGCGATCGGCCGCGTCGTTCATTTCGTCATGAACGCGCTGCATGGCCACCTGCATGTCACCACCCGGGCCGGCCCAGCGGGCTGAATAGACGCCGGGACGCCCTTCGAGGGCGCTGACGCAGAATCCGGAATCATCAGACAGGGCAGGCAGCCCCGTCGCGCGCGCTGCAGCAAGCGCCTTGATGGCGGCGTTGCCCTCAAAACTGTCAGCCGTCTCTTCCGGCTCGGGCAAAGAGAGCTCCGCCGCCGAGACGATCTCGATGCCGCTATCGGCCAGCAGAACCCGGAATTCAGCCAGCTTGCCTTTGTTGTGGCTGGCGAGCACAACGGGCTCGCCCCGCCTGAGAACCCGCTGGCCGGGCTCGGTCATGTCGGCTGGTGCCGCGCTGCTCACGCCGTTTTTCCGTTTGCAGCGCTGCTGTTTGTAACGCTCTCAAGCGCCTTGCGCTGGGCAACGAACAGGCGCGACGTGCCCAGCTTGGCAAGCGCCATCAGCGAGGCGAATTCGCTCTCGCTGAACGGTGCGTCTTCTGCCGTGCCCTGAATTTCGACAATGCCGCCTTCGCTGGTCAGAACGAAATTCGTATCGGCCTGGGCTGAGCTGTCTTCGATGTAATCGAGATCGAGCACGGCGCCGGCATCGGTCAGACCGCAAGAGACCGCAGCCACCTGCGCACGCAGGGGCGAGCGCTTGAGCACGCCAGCCTTGATCTGCTTGTCGAGAGCAATGGCAAGGGCCATCCAGGCGCCTGTGATGGCGGCGCAGCGCGTGCCACCATCGGCATTGAGCACGTCGCAATCGAGCGTGATGGTCATCTCGCCCAGGGCACGCAGGTCCACACAGGCGCGCAGGGCGCGGCCGATAAGGCGCTGGATTTCCTGCGTACGGCCCGACTGCTTGCCCTTGGCCGCTTCACGGTTGCCACGGGTATGCGTCGCGCGCGGCAGCATGCCGTATTCCGCGGTAATCCAGCCCTGCCCCTGACCACGCAGGAAAGGCGGCACGCGGTTTTCGATCGAGGCTGCACAAAGAACCTCGGTGCCACCCACGCGGATCAGCACGGAGCCCTCGGCATGGCGGGCAAAGCCCGGCTCGATGGAAACGACGCGGTTCTCGTCGGCCTTGCGGCCTGAAGGGCGGGTGCTGGACATGGAGCGTTTTCCTCGTTTCAAGCGCAGAAGATGCGGTCGGGTGCAGCTTTAGCGCCTGGGGCCCTGAATGACAAAGCCGAATGACAAGGCAGAATCATGCGGGTCAGGTCCGTCCGGGACCCTGCCGTCACCGCCATCACCCAAGGCAACGGGTGAGGCACGCGTCCTCCGACCAGGGGCAGATTGTCAGGATGACCGGGCGCGGCGTCGTGCCCAGCCGACCCGCTCAGTCGATCAGTTCAACCGCATCCCCAAGTCGGATGGTCCCTGCGTGGCGGATGACCGCATTCTGGCCGAACATGACTCCACCGGGACGGTGGCGAAATCCGGTCATGGTCTTGAGTGGCTCGCGCGGAACAGGAATCGTCCCGCTTTCCTGATCGATGGTGGTGACGATGCAGCGGCTGCAGGGTTTGACCAGGTCGAGTTCAACTGTACCGATCCGGATGGAGCGCCATTCATCCTCAGCCCAGGGCTGATCGGTCTCGATGACGATATTGGGCCTGAAACGCTCCATCGGCACGGGCTGATCAAGACGGGCATTGAGGTCGTCGAGTGATGCCGTGTTGGTGACGAGCAGGGGAAACCCGTCTGCAAAGCTCACGCTACCAAAATCGGTCGGTCTGGCATGGGCCGGGTCGGCCATATGCACGAGCCTGCACGCTGTGCCGAGAATAGCGCTCAGCCATGCCGCAGCCTCGTCTCCGGCATCCCGTGCCGCAATGGCATGGTCCTTCCAGACGCTCACCGTCATTGCGGGTGCCTGAGGGGCAGGCGGATCGATCCTCAGTTCCGAGCCGTCGCTACCGGTCAGGTGAAGTGTCTCACCGTTTAACGCCGTCAGGATGCGTGCCATGGCCGGATGCTGGCGCTGCGTCATGAAGCGCCCATCCGGCGCAACCACGAGCCAGCGTCGGTCGCCACGCGGCCCCCAGGGGTCGAGTTCGAGTGCCGTCATATCAACCCGGTGCAGGCTTTTGACAGGATGGATATATAAGGCTGCAAGGCGGGTCATCGGCACGACTCCGGAGTGGATGGACAGGACACGTCGTGACAGGTCTAGTCGCTCGGGACGGTGACAGGAAGCCAGCTGGCGCGTCGGAAAAAGGGGCAGGGCATGATCGATCTTTCAAACCTGCCGGGTGGCATGGATGCCCGGTCGGCTAATGTGCTGCGCGAGATTGTCGAGCAGTACATGGAGACGGGTGATCCCGTGGCCAGCAAGACGCTTGCCCAGCGCCTGACGCCCTCGCTTTCTCCCGCGACCATACGCAATGTCATGGCGGAGCTGACCCAGGCCGGATTGCTGTTCAGCCCCCATGTCTCGGCGGGTCGCCTGCCCACCGAGAAAGGCGTGCGACTATTCGTGGATGGTCTGTTGCAGTTCGGCGCGCTCGATGAACTGGAGCGCGCCCAGATTGCCGGGCGTCTGGCGCTCAAGGGGCGATCCATGCAGGAGACGCTGGCTGAGGCCTCCTCCATGCTTTCAGGGCTTTCGGCAGCAGCGGGTCTGGTTCTGGCCCCCAAGGGCGATGGTGCCCTCAAGCATATCGAATTCGTCGCGCTCGGGCCGGGCAAGGCTTTGGTGATCCTTGTGGCAGCCGATGGTCAGGTCGAGAACCGCGTGATCGAAACGCCACCGGGTCTGCCGCCGTCAGCCCTTGTCGAGGCGGGCAATTATCTCAACTCCCTGCTTGGCGATGTAACACTGAGTGCCTTGCGCCAGCGCGTCTCGGAGAATTTACAGCAGAACCGCTCTGATCTGGATGTGCTGGCGACCAGCGTGATCGAGAGTGGTCTTGCGATGTGGGATGAGCAGCATGGCACGCTCTATCTGCGCGGGCAGGGCAATCTGCTGACCGACATCACCGAAATCGAGAAACTCACGACCATCCAGATGCTCTTTGAGCGTCTGGAGGCGCAGGAAACGATGCTGCGCCTGCTTCAGCTGGCCCAGGAATCGGACGGTGTCCGGATCTATATCGGTGCCGAGAGCGGGTTTTTTGGCATGTCGGGCGTATCGATGGTCGTGGCACCGGCGCGCAACGAGACGAATCGCATTGTCGGTGCCATCGGGGTGATTGGCCCGACACGGCTCAATTACGGGCGGATCGTGCCTGTGGTGGATTACACGGCCCGTGTGATCGGTCGCCTGCTGAGCTGAACAGGCAAGCTCTGACACCGCTGTGACATGTTTTTTAAGAATCACTCGCAATTTATCATTGAGAATTATTCTCAAACGCTGTTAGGGTCGCGCCGTTCTGAAGTGGAATGGCTGATGATCGTCTGTTCGTGTAACGCCCTGACCAATCATGATATCGCTGATGCCGTAAACAGAGGGGCCTCGCGCGCGCGGGAGGTCTATGCCTCCAAGGGGTGCAAGGCCCAGTGCGGCAATTGCGTGCCCGGCGTGGTGTGCGCCCTGCGTAGTCTGCTGCGCGAGAGAAAGGAGGCCGCGATGGCCTTCAACACCGTCGATCAGGGTGCTGGCAACGCCGCTTACGCCTGAGTGGGGGCGCTCGCACCGGGCTGCGCTGATGGGCCATCATATCGGCAGGCTTGTCGATCTGCCTGTAGGGGGCCGGACACACTCGACCGGCCATAAAAAAACCCGCCAGCCTGCGCTGACGGGTTTTTTCGTTTCCGGGGTCCTGTACGGGCAAGCCCGGGGCAGGTGTGTCCGGTTCTGTCTTACTCGGCGGTCTGATCGGGAGCCGGCGAGGAGTTCAGCGTGATGTAGCGCTGGATACCAACCTGCTTGATCAGATCGAACTGACGGTCGATGAAATCTTCATGCTCTTCCTCATTGGCGAGGATACGAATCAGCAGATCACGTGACACGTAATCGCGTACGCTTTCGCAATAGGCGATACCTTCACGCAGATCGGCCAGCGCCTTTTCTTCAAGCTTGAGATCGCAGGCGAGGATTTCCTCAACGCTTTCACCCACCAGGATCTGGTTCAGACGCTGCACGTTCGGCAGGCCACCCAGATACAGGATGCGCTCGATCAGCCAGTCGGCATGACGCATCTCTTCGATGGATTCGTCATATTCCTTCTTGCCCAGCTTGGTGACGCCCCAGTGATTCAGGGTGCGGGCATGAAGGAAATACTGGTTGATGGCCGTCAGCTCATTGGTGAGCTGGATGTTCAGATGCTCGATAACCTTCGGATCTTTAAGCATGGTTGGCTCCTTTTTCTGTCCTGCACGCAGGAGGGGCGCATGGCCACTCCCCGCAGGCTGTGTGACGCTGTTCAAGCATGGAAAAGAAGCGGGTGCAATAGAAATAACGTTGATCAGTATTGAAGTATCGAAGTTGAGAATGACTCTCTCTATTGGTGTGGAGTCAGTAAATGTTGTTGCAATTTAATTGCAACAACGAAGTCGCCTCAAATCATGGGCGCAAAATCAGGCCCCTTGACGCAAAACACCCCGCGCAAGGCGGGGTGCAGCGGGACAGAATCCCGTCAGATCGCGAGAGCCGTCGCCCGGTGGCACAACCGCCCGGACGAACGCTTCTTATCCGATCAGTAGCGCTTGCGCGACGAGCCCTTGCCGTTGCCGACCGAGTTACCCTTGCGGAATGAAGGGCGGTCGCCGCGATCACCGCGATCACCCCTGTCACCACCACGCTCACCTCTGTCGCCACCGCGATCGCCGCCACGGTCACCACCGCGGAAGCCGCCCTTGCCACGAGGAGCAAAGCCACCCTCACGCGGGCGGCGCGGGCCGCGCGGCGGGGCGGAAGGGCCAGTCGGGGCGGAAGCCGGCTCGATCTTGGCTTCATCCGCATCGGCACCGGCAACGCAGGAGCGGAAACGCTCGGCGCTGTCAGGGGCAATCTCGAAGAGTGTGTGATCCGTGTCGATATGGATCGCACCGATCTCGCTCTTGGTCACACCACCCAGGCGGCAGATGAGGGGTACCAGCCATTTCGGGTCGGCACGCTCGGTGCGACCAATGGCGAGGCTGAACCACTCACCGCCCATACGGTCCACCCGGCCTGTGAACTCGCGGGGTGCACGATCGTCGCGCATGCCACGGGCAGGGGCGTCAACGCTGACCGGACGGATCGACTCGACGCTCGGCAGGCGGCTCTTGTAGAGGCGCACGAAGGCCGTTGCGAGCTGATGCGCGTCATGCGCATTTGCCAGCTGCGATGCCAGGGCATCTTCATTGGCCTGCGACGGCGCGAAAAGCGTCTCGTCTTCCATCAGGCGCTTGGCGTCCTGCTCAAGAATGGCATCGGCCGAAGGGACGCTCTCCCACTCGGCATTGCTGATCTTGGCAAAGGAGAGCAGGCGCTCAGCCTTGCGACGCTGGCTGACAGGCACCATGACCACGCAGGTGCCCTTGCGGCCTGCACGGCCCGTACGGCCCGAACGGTGCAGCAATGTTGCTGCTTCGCTCGGCATATTGGCATGGATCACGAGTGAGAGCGCCGGAATGTCGATGCCACGTGCGGCCACGTCGGTGGCCACGCAAACGCGTGCCACACCCGAACGTAGGGCTTCGATGGCGCGCGAACGCTCGTTCTGGCCCATTTCGCCGGAGATGGCGACCGAGGCAAAGCCACGCTCGACCAGCGCTGCCTGCACCTGCGCGACCATGGCGCGGGTGTTGCAGAACAGCATGGCGGTCGGACTCTCGTAGTAACGCAGAACGTTGACGACACCGCGACCGATGTCATTCGGCGCTGTCAGCACGCATTTATACGTGATGTCATCATGCTGCTTGGACGTGGAGACCGTGTTGATGCGCTCGGCGTTCTTCTGGAAGCGGCGCGCCAGATTGGCGATTTCCTTGGCGATGGTCGCCGAGAAAAGCAGCGTACGGCGTTCGACAGGCGCGGCATCCAGAAGCTGTTCCAGCTCGTCGCGAAAGCCCAGATCGAGCATCTCGTCGGCTTCGTCCAGCACGACCACGCGCAGATCGGACAGGTTCAGGGCACCGCGCGACAGATGATCGCACAGGCGGCCTGGCGTCCCCACAACGATATGGGCACCGTTCGACAGGTTGCGGGCTTCGCGACGGGCATCCGTGCCACCAATGCAGCTGACGATACGCGCACCGGTCTCGGCATAAAGCCACTGAAGTTCGGTCTGCACCTGCAGGGCCAGTTCGCGCGTTGGGGCAACCACCAGAGCAAGCGGGCTGTTGGCGGGGGGAAGGCGCTCACTGCCTTCGGGAATGAGGGTCGGGGCAAAGGCGAGACCGAAAGCAACCGTCTTGCCCGATCCTGTCTGTGCGGAAACGAGGAGATCCCGTGTCTCAAGGCCTGGCTGCAGAACGGCTTCCTGCACGGCGGTCGGTGTTTCATAACCGCGTGCCGCCAGAGCGCGGCTTAGAGACGGTACGGTATCGGGAAAGGGCATGCGGTTCGGACTCAATCAGGATCGTGCGAAGAGAGAACGCCGAGACAGGAATGCGCTGTTCGAGCATGGCTCGCGGCGTAAGGAAGGCGGTCAATAAAGAATATGCGAGCTGAAATCTAGGATTAAACGGCACCCGTGCTGAAAACGCTTCTACGGGAACCTGACTCGGCACACTCCCAATATATGGGACATGCGCGCCAAATTGAAGCGATTGCTGCCACACAAACCGTTAAATTCGGGTAAGACGCCACGTATGATCGCCGCGTTCTTCTCCCGTCAAAAGGGTGCGTTTCTGCGCCTGCACGCGCAGCAATGGCCTTTGAAATGGCTTTTTGCCCCCAGCGGCAATGCGTTCGAATTCGCCTTGCGCAACACCATCGCCTCGCTCGTCGCGCTCGGAATCGCGTTCTGGATGGAACTGGGCGAACCGCAATGGGCCGCCATGACTGTATGGATCACGGCGCAGGGCTCACGTGGCGAGAGCCTCTCCAAGGGTCGGTGGCGTCTGGTCGGCACCGTGCTGGGCATGGCTGGCGCGGTGGGGCTGGTTTCAGCGTTTCCCCAGGCTCCGTGGCTGTTCATTCCTGCTCTGGCGCTCTGGGCCGGGCTCTGCACGGGGCTGGCGACGCTGTGCCAGAATTTCCGCGCCTATGCCTTTGTGCTGGCGGCCTATACCTGCGCCATTATTGCAACCGGCGCCCTGAACGCGCCCGATCATGTGTTTGAAATCGCCATGGCGCGCGGCACTTATATCTTTCTGGGTGTCGTATGCGAGATGGTGGCGGGGCTGGTCTTTTCGGCTTCTCTGGCGGTCAAGGCCAGACGCACCATGCGCGGCTGGCTGATCGAGGCTATAGGGGCCGCCTCAAAGGTCATTGGCGATGTGCTTGATGGCGCCCCGCCGCCCGAGGCGGCGATACGTGCCGTATTCAGCCGAACGCTCAGTCTTAACGAGCAACTCGAATTTACCGTGGTTGAGGTCGGGCGCAGTGACCATGCAATCGCCTGCGCCTATGCCACGATCGGCATCCTGTCGCGACTCGTCTCGCGTGCGTTGGGGATGCAGGCGCGACTTTCCACACAGCTTGTCCTTTCCGAACGCGCCAGAACGGGGCTGGCCGAGGTGGCGCGTTTTGTCCGGAACGTACCGGCAAGGCTGGACGATGCTGACACGCTTCTGGCGCTGCGTCGGGATCTCGAGGCGCTCGCTGCGCGCTGCGACATCCTGCATGACGAAGCTGGCGCGACCGATCATCCGGGAGAAGGGTTCAACCCCGCTGACGCGATCATCCTTCAGGGTATGCGCCTGATTCTGGAGGAATATCGCACGCTGCTGATCTATTTCGAGGCCCGTCCGACCGAAGCCACGACTCCTGCGCGGTATCGGCTGCGACGCGTGCTGCATTTTCATGCGGCATTCCATAACGCCATGCGGTCTGCCGCTGCCATTTGTCTGGCCGGACTGGTATGGGAGGTCACGGCCTGGCCACAGGGGGCAGCGTTCATCTCGTTCATCGCTGTGGTGGTGGGGCGGTTTGCCACCACCGATAATACCGTGCTCGTCAGCAACCGCTTTTTCTACGGTGCCTGTCTCGCCGCTCTGGCTTCCATCCTGCCGGTATTCTTCCTTATTCCCACCGGGACGGGGTTCGAGGCCCTGATCGTGGCTCTGGCCCCTTTGATGTTCATCGGTGGCCTTGCGGCACGCAACCCAGCCACTGCCACCGCGGCGGGGTCATATAATACCTTCCTGCCCGCGCTGATTGGTCTCGATAACCATATGCGCATGAACGAACTGACCTGGTTCAATGCCACGATCGCCCTGCTGCTCGGGCTTGGGGCAGGGGTGCTTGTGTTTCGTTGTATCCTGCCATTCAATATCTATCAGGTATGTGCCCTGTTGCGACGACGTGCCCTGTACGGATTGCAGCGTATCTGTGCGACGCCGCGGTTTCTGCCGGCCGAGAATCGCTGGATCGGGCTCATCACCCAAGGCATGGAACGTGTCATCCGTTATGCAGGCGCCTCGCTCACCCCGTTCATGGAACTCAACCTGCATGGTCTGCTCTCCACCATGACCCTTGGGCGTAACCTTCTTTTTCTGCGTGGTGTCGCGGCACGGCCTGTACTTCCTGCGGCGCTGCGCGACATTCTTACGCAGTTCTTTACTGGGCTCGGTCCCCATTGGCTTCGTGGCCCCGGTGTCGAAGCCGCCGTGTTCACGTCGCGGATCGAAAGCGCCATCAGCGTCATTCATCAGCATGCGGCATCGGCGGATAACCGGGAATGTCCGGCTTATGCGGAGGTGCTCGGGAGCCTTCTTGTGGTGCGGCACGAATGGCAGGGCAATCAGGACTGGCTGAATGACCGGCACTTCAGGCGTTGCCTGCAACTGGCCCGTGCGACCGGACAGTAATCTGCGCCACCGGACCAGCTTGTCCGGAGGGCAATAGATGGAATGTTAGTCGATCACAGCCAAATGATCATTTCATAACGAATTTATGTTCCGATTCGGGTGTGAGAAGAGAATATAAATTCTCTCATGCGGGCCATTCCACCAGTCCCGTCACACTGAAAGGGTCGTCATGCCATGAAGATCGGTTTCGTTTCCGACAGTCTCGGCAAGCTTTCTTTCGAAGCCATGCTGGATCAGGCCGTTGCGCTCGGCGTGTCGGGCGTGGAGGTCAATACGGGCGGGTGGTCACCGGCGCCGCATGTCGATCTCATGGAACTCAGGCAAAGCGCCGAAGCTCGTCGGCGTTTTGTGCGTGCTTTCGAGCAGCGCGATCTCGAAATTATCGCCCTGAACGTCAACGGCAACCCTCTCCACCCGGTGGATACGCGTCAGGGTCAGGATCTTGAGGAGACGATCCGGCTGGCGGGTGATCTTGGTATCGGCACGATCTGTACCATGTCGGGCCTGCCGGAGGGGCAGGAGGGGGACCGTTTGCCCAACTGGGTGGTGAGTTCATGGCCGCCCGAAGGTCAGGTTGCCAAGGAATGGCAGCTGCGTGAGCGTTTGCTGCCCTATTGGGAACGTATCCTGCGTATGGCGCCTGATCACGGTATCACGCGTATCGCGCTCGAACTGCATGGCGGACAATGGGCCTATAACGTTCCCAATTTCCTGCGCCTGCGCGCGAAGTGCTCGACCCGATGATCGGGGCCAATCTCGACCCCTCACACATGTTCTGGATGGGGGCTGACCCGATCGCCGCTATCGATGCGCTGGGTGACGCCATTTTCCATGTCCACGCCAAGGATGCCGGTTTCAATGAGGCGAGGCGGGGGGTGACATCGAATCTCGAAAACGGCCCGCTGGGTCTGCCTTCGGCACGTGCCTGGTCGTATCTCACGCTTGGCTATGGGCATGACACGCTATGGTGGCGTCAATTCTGCTATCGTCTGCGCATGGTGGGCTATGATGGCTGGCTGTCCATCGAGCATGAGGACCCATTGCTGGATGCAGTGGAAGGGCTTGAGAGATCAGTCGCCCTTCTGCGTGAGGTCATGCCAGTGGCCCTTGGCGGCTTTAATCAGATGGATATCTGAACGGTGCCCCTTTTGGGGTTTACCCAAAGGCCGGCCTCGGACATGCGGTCGAACGCAGCCGATCAGGCCGCGAGTTTCTTGCGGCCAATCACGGCATGGACGGTATCATTCCACGCCGTAAGGTCCTCGGGGGGCACGACCTCACCGGTGTCCAGATCACCAAAACCTGCCTTGTCGAGCAAGAGCGTGACAAGACGGGTGCGGTCGGCGGGCTCAAGCGCCTGCCACAGGGCCACGGCTTTCTGCGCGATGAAATTGTCGGAAAAGGTGATGATGAATGGCGCACCGGGTCGCAGCACACGGTTGACCTCCTCCAGCACGGCCAGCGGATTGGTCAGATAGGCAAACCCGTCGCACAGGCACACGGCATCGAACGTATCGTCAGGCAGGTCGAGTGCCGGTGTTTCGTTCAGATCCTGCTCGATCCGTCGTGTCAGGGCGATATTGGCCTCAAGGGCCTTGCCGTTCACATCCAGCCCAAGCACGGTTTCAAGCTGCGCCTCCGCAGGGAGGTGGCTCATCGTCCCGGCCATGAGGTCGAGTATGACACCCGTGGCAGGAAGCGCGGTCTGGTAAAGGGCCGTGACCGCAGTGCGGGCGCCTGCATCCATCTGCGTTGAATCGCCACGACCAGCGTAAAAACTGCGGTCGGGGTCGTTATTGGCGCGGGTGAAGGCTGCCGGGTGCAGCCCTGACGGGGTATCAGTCATCGGACCAGTCCTGCCTGTCTCTGCTCTGGCGTGCTCGCAGCATTGCGAGGACCCGCGCAGGGATGACGCCATGACAGGCACACGTCAAGACAAACAGCCTCTCTACGCGCGCTGCCCGCCCAGGCGATGTGAGGCCGGATTCAAAGCGCTGCGCCGTGCCACTCGAACGGACCATCGGAAATCCCGGCGATGCGGGCGTGACGGTCCACAGGGATAGCCTGCTGGCGCAGGAGCGGCTGCAGCGCCTCGCTCACCTCGCGATAGGGCGCACGGGATGGCGGCGCAGTGAGGATGACATCAAACAGCCCAAGCTTGCGATAGTCATTGAGGCGCTGCGCGACTTCCTGTGCGGTACCTACGAGCGCCGAGGCAGCCACCTGCGAAGGGAGTCCCTGATCGATCAGGGTTTCGGTTTCATCCCAGGCTTCCTCCGTGCTGTCCTTGAGCACGATGTCCAGTGCCACCACGGAGCGGGCCGGGTGGTCGACAATCTGCGATGGCAGGCAGTGCTCGTAGAGCGCCATGGTCTCAGCCACGCTGCCATCGGGCCTCAGCCGCTCGATGCCGCCAGGGCCCTTCCGCAGCAGATTATGCTGCGCGGCATGACCATGCATCCAGTCGATCATGTCATCACGAACGAGCAGGCTGCATCCGGTGGGCAGTTGCGTCAGGCATTTTTCAAGCGCCTCCCGGCTCATATCAAGGCACGACCAGATGAGACGGACATGGCGTGCAATGGCGGGGGTGTCGTAGGAGGCGATGAACATGGGTCTGTTATCCTGCATCGCAACGGGCGATGCGTCGGCTTTGAAAATTTACGTCAAGAAACCGGAGGTTTCCCGTGCCGTGGCGGCCCGGACCCACTATAACTGCCCGTATGATGATCCGGTTCCATAAGATGCAGGGCCTCGGCAATGACTTCGTCATTATCGACAGGCGCCACGAGCGTTTCGACGCCACATTACATACCATGTCCAGGCTCTGTGACCGTCGCTTTGGCGTCGGGTGTGACCAGCTTGTGCTGCTCGATGCGCCAGATCGCGATGGGGCTGATATCCGGGTGCGTTTCTACAATCCTGATGGGTCCGAAGCAGGGGCGTGCGGCAATGCCTCACGCTGTGTCGCTGCCCTCATTGGCAATGCGCCGGTATTACAGACAAGTGCGGGATTGCTGCCGAGCTTCATCACGCCCGAGGGCGAAATCGGGGTGGATATGGGTGTGCCCGCGCTGGACTGGCAGCGTGTCCCCCTGTCGCAGGCGATGGACACCGTCGAACTGCCCCTGCCGGGCAGCCCTGCGGCCTGCTCGATGGGTAATCCGCATGCGACCTTCTTTGACGGGATGGACCGTGCGGACCGCGAGGGCGCCGCGCTGGAGCGCGATGCGCTCTTTCCGGAACGCGCCAATATCGGCTGCGCCGAGATCGTCTCCCGTGATTTCATTCGGCTGCGCGTCTGGGAGCGTGGCGCCGGGCTGACACTGGCCTGCGGGTCCGGAGCCTGTGCTGCCGTGGTCAATGGTGTGCGTCGCGGCCTTCTGGACCGGGAGTGCCGGGTGGAAATGGACGGCGGTGCGCTGCGTATCCATTGGCGCGAGGCAGACGGTCATGTCCTCATGATTGGCCCGGCGACCCATGTTTTCGAGGGGCTCTATCCTCTCGGGACGCATGACGGATGAGCGGTGCCCGTCTCCTGACCTTCGGCTGCCGCCTCAATCTGCATGAAAGCGAGCGTATGCAGGCCCTGACTGGCCATTTGCCGGATGTCGTGGTGGTCAATACCTGCGCGGTGACGACAAGCGCTGAACGTCAGGCGCGTCAGGCCATCAGACGTGCCCATCGTGATGACCCCGGCAAGCGTATTGTGGTCACGGGCTGTGCGGCCCAGATCGCGCCGCAGGACTGGGCCAGCCTGCCCGGCGTGTCGCATGTGATGGGCAATACCGAAAAGCTCGAGGCCGCCAGCTGGACGGAGACCGCCCTGAAGCAGCGGGGGGCGGTTGCTGATATCATGCAGGCCGCACCCAATCCCGCTTCCCCCGTGGTCGAAACGGGAGGGCATGTGCGTGCCCTGCTTCAGGTGCAGCAGGGCTGCGACCATCGCTGCACATTCTGCATTATCCCGTATGGGCGCGGCCGCTCGCGTTCGGTGCCCACCCGGGACGTGATCGCCCGCGCCCGGGCGCTGGTCGAGGCGGGCCATCATGAAATCGTTCTGACGGGTGTCGATATCGCCTCCTGGGGGCGGGACCTTGATGGCACACCTGCACTGGGCACGCTTTGCCGTGACGTGCTGTCAGCCGTGCCTGAACTGCCCCGACTGCGCCTGTCCTCGCTCGATCCGGCCTCTGTCGATGCCGATCTGTGGTATCTGCTGGCCGAGGAGCCCCGTTTTCTGCCGCATCTGCATCTCTCGCTACAGGCAGCGAGCGATATGGTGCTCAAGCGCATGAAGCGCCGCCATTCGGTGCAGGATGCCGCCGATCTGATCGCGCAGGCGCGGCGCCTGCGCCCCGATATCGCGATCGGGGCCGATCTGATTGCCGGATTTCCGACTGAAACCGAGGCTCAGGCGCAGGAAACGCTCGATTTTGTCGTGCGTCATGAACTGCCCTATCTGCACGTCTTTCCCTATAGCGAGCGCCCAGGCACCCCGGCGGCCCGTATGCCCAGCGTCCCCAATGCAAAACGTCAGGCGCGTGCGGCGGCCCTGCGTGCGGCAGGCGAGGCCAATCGGCAGGCCTATTGGCGCGGTATGATGGGGCGCCCTCTCGATGTTCTGATGGAGGGTGCAACCAAGGGCCACTCGGCCCATTTCGTGCCGGTGCGTCTGTCTCGCGGGCAGGCAGTTCGTGGCACACGCCTCACCCTTGTCGCCCGAACCCTTGACGAAGCAGGGCTGGTAGCAGAGATCAACTGACATGGCCGGATTTTTCTCACGTCTGAAACAGGGGCTGACGCGCTCGACGCAGAAGCTGAATGCTGCTCTCACCCATCGCTATCTCGACGAGACAGCGCTGGAGGAACTCGAGGACGAGCTGATTGCGGCCGATCTCGGCCCCGCAGTGGCCGGGCGTGTGATCGAGGAGTTCCGCACGTCGCGTTTTGGTCGCAATGTTACGACCGAAGAAATTCAGGAGGCTCTGGCCACCGAAATCGCCCGCGTGCTCGAGCCTGTGGCTCAGCCCTTCGATCTCAAGACCGAGCACAAGCCGCATGTCGTGCTCGTGGTGGGCGTCAATGGCGTGGGCAAGACCACGACCATCGGCAAGATGGCCAAATGGTTCCGGGATCAGGGACGCTCGGTCATGATGGTGGCGGGTGACACGTTCCGCGCCGCTGCTGTCGAGCAGTTGCAGGTCTGGGGTGAGCGCACCGGCGCGCCTGTCATTGCGGGCAAGCCGGGTGGGGATGCCGCAGGCCTCGCCTATGAAGGCATCAAACAGGCGCGTGAATCAGGAACCGACCTGCTGTTCGTCGACACGGCCGGGCGTCTGCACAACAAGGGCGCGCTGATGGAAGAGCTCGCCAAGATCATCCGCGTCATGAAGAAGTTCGACGAAACCGCTCCTCATTCAGTGTTGCTGGTGCTCGACGCCACGACCGGACAGAATGCAATGGAACAGGTGCGTGTTTTCCGTGAACTCGTGAATGTAACGGGTCTGATCGTGACCAAGCTCGATGGCTCCGCACGGGGTGGTATCGTTGTGGCACTGGCCGACGCCTTCAAGCTTCCGGTGCATCTGGTGGGCGTGGGGGAGCAGGTCGAGGATCTGCGTCCCTTTTCGGCGCAGGAATATGCGCGCGGTCTTGTGGGCGGAAGCGGTGCCGATCTGACCAGCCATCTGATCGACGAACCTCAGGATTAAGCCAGCGACCCGGCTTGACCATGCGTGGCCTGTGGTGGCTACGCCATCATTAACTTTCCGGCATGCCTTTCGTGTGGAAAGGCCTGTATCGGTCATCACAAACCCGAGCGGGCGTCTGCTGAGCAACACCGATTGCCGCCCAGTTCGGCACCTGACCTCGTCGGCCTCCGGGTGCAGGAGCGTTACCGTGCCCCAGAGGCGATTCCCGCTCCACCCCTGACTTTGCGCCTGTGTCGCAATGGGGGTCGTGGATCGTTTTTTGCGAGGCTTCCCTCCATATCGTGTCATTTTCGCAACGAAGATTCGACGACTGATATGGGGATTAACGATGCGATAACGAAATAACGCTGATTCAATTAATTTTTAAAGTTCGACACAAAACAGAAATATTTCGTCGCACTCGCGAGTTTCTCGTTATGCCAGCGTTACGTTTCAGATGAATTACGTTACGTGTGGAGCGTGTGACCTATGGCGTTGAGCCTGCGCAGATCTTTCCTTTTGACATTTACGGCAGTGGCCGGACTATCCACCTCGGCAGCCATGGCGGCCACTGTGCCGATGGACGCAACTGCCACCAAGAAAAAGACCCTGGTCAAGACCAAACAGGCCACACCCAAATCAGAAACGATCATGGTAACGGGATCGTATCTGCGTAGCTCGAACAACAGCTCGGCCAACCCCGTCCAGATCGTGACTGCCAAGCAGATCCAGCAGACTTCGGCTGTTTCGCTGGGTGACTATCTCCAGCGCCTTCCCTCGGTCGGCTCATCGGGTACGCCCAACCAGCAGACCAATGGCGGTGGTGGTGTGAGCTGCACCGATATCCGCAACTTCGGCTCCAAGCGTGTGCTCATCCTGATTGACGGCAAGCGCACGGCAATCAACGCGGCCACATCCTGCGTGGATCTGAACACGATCCCCATCGAGGAAATCGCCAGCGTCGAAATGCTCAAGGATGGCGGCTCCGAGCTTTATGGTGCGGATGCCGTCTCCGGCGTGATCAACATCAAGCTGCGTCATGACGTCACCAAGGCGACCATCACCATGCGTGGCGGGATCTCGCAATACGGCGATGCCAAGACGGGCCTGCTTTCCGCCATGAAGGGTTTCAACTTCGATCACGGCAAGGGCAACGTCACCCTTTTCGGCCAGTACAATACATCTGGCGGCATCATGAGCCAGGACCGTGCCTGGGCAGCGAACCCGCAGCAGAGCAACCCGGTGACCGGCACGCCGCTTTATGGCTCCTCCATCATTCCGGCAGGCCGTGTGACCGACCCGCGCACAGGGGCCAATCTGGTCTCGAATGGGGATGGTACCTTTCACCGTTACAGCAATGCCGACCGGTATAATTTTGCCAAAGACACGATGGTGCAGAATTATAACCAGAATTCAGCCCTGTCCGGCGATGCCCATTACGACCTGGATAGCCATTTCAAGCCCTACGCCAACGTGCGGTACAGCCACACGACAACGGCACGGCAGATGGCTGCAGCCCCGGTCTCCGGTGGTATCAAGCCGTCTCCGCTGCTGTCGTCCTGGACCATCCCGGCAGGGAGCCCCTATAATATCTGGGGACGTGACGCGATCATGTCGCGCCGTATGAATGATCTCGGTCCGCGCAAGATGGATTACGCGACCGATACCTGGACCGTTATCGGTGGCGCCAAGGGCAAGATCTGGCGTGGCTGGGAATATGATGCGTCCATGACATACGGCCAGAGCCGCTGGACCGCGAACACGCAGAACATGGGCAATTATCGTCATCTGCTGCAGATGACCGGTGTGCGTCAGCTCGACCCCACCAATCCGGGCAGCAAGATCGTGTATGACCCGACCGTCTGCACCAGCCAGCCGGGCTGCGTCTTGTCCAACCCGCTCGCGCCGCTTTCACCCGAGGCTGCCGCTTATGGCAAGTTCACACAGCACGATCATGCCGAATATCAGCTGCGCGACTTCAACCTGCGCATCAATAACAGCAGCGTCGTCAAGATGCCCTATGAGCATGGCGGCAATGTCGGTATCGCCTTTGGCATGGAGCATCGCAGCGAGCAGCTGAGCAGCAAGCCCGATCCGATCGTTGTGAGCGGTGATTCCACGGGCAATGCCTCAAGCTATAGCGGCGGTGGCTTCAATGTGAATGAAGTCTATGCCGAAGGTCAGATTCCGCTGCTCCAGAACGCATTTCTTGCCAAGGATCTGACCATTGACGGTCAGGGCCGCTGGTCAGACTACAACACCTTCGGATCGACCAAGAACTGGAAGGTCTCGATCAACTGGGCCCCGGTGCGCGATATCCGCTTCCGTGCGACACTCGGAACGTCCTATCGCCAGCCCAACGTCTACGAGCTCTATGGCGGTCAGAGCCTCGGCTATCCGTCGGCATACGATCCCTGCAGTGCCGTTTCCAGCTACGGCGTACAGGCCGCCGCTGTCCAGGCCCGCTGCGCAAGCGAGGGGATCAATACGGCGACTTTCGTTCCGCAGAACACGGGGCAGGTTCCGACGGTTTCCGGCGGCAACGCCAAGCTGCAGCCTGAGAGCGGTCGTACCTATACGGTCGGCACCGTTGTCACGCCACGTTGGGTACCGGGTCTCTCCGCCTCGGTCACGTACTGGCATTATTCGCTCAACAACACGATCAGTACGCTGGGCACACAGTATATTCTCGACCAGTGCTATACCGGTGCGGATACCAGCAATTGCGGCGCTATCGCTGCGCGCTCTTCCTCGCAGCAGCTGACTTCGGTCAACGCATTCTATCAGAATCTGGGTGGAATCCGCACCAGCGGCATTGATTTCGACCTCGACTATCATGTGCGTCTGACGCCCCATGACAGCCTCACCGTCTCAAACAACATGCAGCAGCTTGTCAGCTACCTGCAGCAGAACGTGCCGAATGGTAAGTGGTACAACTACACCGGTCGTCTGTTCTATGCCGGTGGAAGCGGCCAGCCGCGCGTAAGCGATTATGCCCAGGCGACCTGGCAGCATGACGATTTCAGCTTCACCTACATGATGCGCTATATCGGCGGCATGGTGTGGAATAACGGTGTGACCGATCTGACGGCCAAGACCGCCGGACAGTACAAGACGCCCGGTATCTTCACGCATGACA
Organism: Asaia sp. As-1742; assembly: GCF_011753235.1. Taxonomy (NCBI): domain Bacteria; kingdom Pseudomonadati; phylum Pseudomonadota; class Alphaproteobacteria; order Acetobacterales; family Acetobacteraceae; genus Asaia; species Asaia sp. As-1742. Next base: position 168,850 of record NZ_VWWA01000002.1, read on the forward strand.
TCACGCTGGGCTATCGCCTCAACCGCTGGAACTTCCAGGCGGGCGTAAGCAACCTGCTCGACAAGAAGCCGCCCTTTGTCATGGATGCGGCCACTAACACCAATATCTATCAGTATGGCAGCCTCATTGTTGGCCGCTATGCCTTCCTGCAGGCTGGCGTCAGCTTCTGATCTGGCCCTGTCACCGGTCGGGCCATGCCTGATGCATGGCCTGACCTGAGCAGGCTTCGAGATCTGTATTCTCGTTATCCGGCCTGTTCGTTACAGGTCGGGGGCGGCGGAAGAAAAACCTGGAACGATCAGCACTGATCACGGTTTGGTGATATACTGAACCCTTCCTCGTCTTCCTGCCCGGTTACCATGCGCCGCCCTCATGCTCTTCGCCGTCTCTGGCGGTCATCGCTTCCTGTTGTTCTCCCCGGCATCATGCTGCTTGGCGCAGGGGTAAACCCATGCCACGCGCAGCGGGCGGAGGGAGCGCAATCGGCGGGCGGTTTCGCTCCCGGAGCGCGTGCCTCGGCCTCGGCCAATGGCACACTCGATAGCGTCGTTGGCAATCGGCCCTCTCCCGTCAAGGCAGAGGTCGGGCTGAATGGCGAGACCTATCGTGTCACCCCTGCCGGCACATTGATCGGGCCTGACGGACAGGCCGTGTCTGGCGGCTGCCCGGCACCCGACAGCGTCGCGTCAGGCCAGTTCATTGCGGGCGGTGCGCCATCCGAACCGGCCCTGGAGGGAAGTGCCGGCGCAGGGATTGGCGCGCGCAAGGACGAGGCTGTCATGATTGGTGTGACGGATCAGGCTGCCCCCCTGAAAACAACTCGTGACGAAAACGAACGCGCAGGGAATGGCGGAACACGCCCGCAGGCCACCATGAACGCCTCTTTTGGACCCGCAGGCGTGTATGTGCTGCCCGAGCCATGCCGTCATCATGGCGCGGGTGACAAGGCCATGATTCATGATGCTGCGGCTTCGCTCGCTTCAGCCGGAGGCAATGTGTTTGCTCTGGCGGGTAATCGCAATGGAATGCGACAGGCCAATCGTGCCGTTGCCTTGCCCGATGGCGATGTGCTGCTGACGACAGAGCGCCCCGACCATGCAGAGCCGCGTCTTGCACCGGTTGCAACGGACGACCGGGTTGCCGCATCCACCCGGCAGGAAGCCAGACCATGAAGGGGCTGCGCGGGCGAGCTTTGGGTCATTCGGGACAGAAGAGGGCAGGATGCACGCCATTCACGGTCAGACTCCTCAGGGCCGGTGCTCTCTGCTGCGCCGCCATCGGTATGGCCAATTCCCCCTTGGCGCAGGCTCAGACGGTTTTTCATTCCGGCGCAACAAGCCGCAGCGCAAATCTTCCAGATCTGTCAGCGCCTGCGAGCAGAACCCACGATCTCGCGCCCGTTGCCCTGCAGTCGGACCGCCTGGTGCTGCCCCAGCTTCGTGCACTCATCATCCAGCCTGCAGGGCGTATCAGCGAACAGGACGGGCGCTCCTCCCTGACCACTACCGGGCTCGATATTCTCCGCTCTCCTGATTTCATAGCCATCATGATGCCGTTCATCGGGCAGGCTCTTCGCTTCGGGCAGATGCAGACGCTCATCGATGCCGTGGTCGGGTATTATCGCGCCAGGGGTCATGCCTTCGTGACGGTCAGCGTACCGCCCCAGAAGATCCATCAGGGTATCTTGCATATCGATGTGCTCGAATATCGCATCGGTGCGATACGGGTCGTCGGCAATCAATGGTTTTCCGACCGCACCATTCGCAACCAGAGCGGGCTCCGAACAGGTCAGACACTTTCGCTGGATAGCCTCCAGACCGATCTGAGCTGGGTCAACAGCAACCCGTTCCGGACCGTTGATATGGTCTATCGCCCCGGTGCCGCGCCGGGTTTGACGGATGTCGATCTGAAGGTTGCTGATCGCCTGCCGCTCTATGTTTACGGGGCCTACAACAACCAGCTCGATCCCACGCTGGGCCGCGTGAACTGGGATCTTGGCATATCATGGGGCAATGCCTTCAATCTGGGGCATATCCTTACCTATCAGTTGCAGCGCAGTGTCTCGGGGCGTTTCACGGGGCATAATGGCAGCTGGGAAATTCCGTTGACTTCCCGCGATGCCCTGCTGGTATTCGGAAGTTATTCGGTCTCTTATCCGGTGGCCGATCAGCCCCTTACCAATAAGGGCATTTCAGGTCAGGCATCTCTACGCTGGCAGCATATGTTGCCCCATATCGCCCTTGGTACGTTGTTCGGCCTCGATGGCACGACACAGCTTGGTTTTGACTGGAAATCGACCATCTCGGACCAGTTTAGCGCGGCTGTGCCACTCATTCTGGCCAATGCCGAGACCAACCAGTTTGTCGCCGGGTTCATGGGATCGCTGCAGGACCCTCTGGGCAAGACCGAGATCAACAACCAGATCGTCTACGGGCCGCCCGGCATTTCAGCCTATAACAAGCGGGGCTGGTATGAGACGATTTTTCCCAACGCCAAGCCGAATTATGTCTATGACCGCCTGACCCTGAAGCGCGCCTTATCGCTCCCCTGGGGGTTCAAGGCCAACACGCGTGCCGCGTGGCAGGGTGCGACCCATAATTTGCTGTATAGTGAGCAGCTGATGATTGGCGGCATGGGCACGGTGCGTGGTTATTACGTCAACACGTCCTTCGGCAGTCGTGGCCTGATGTTCAGCGAGGAGATCAATACCAAGGGCTTCTCGCTTGGCAAATGGACGGGGTTCAATGCGTTGGAAGACACGAATACGCTCGGCGCCTTCTGGGACTGGGGCGATAATTCGCAGGTTCATCCGGCCGGTATCGGGCCGCGTGTGGTAACGCTTTCCAGCATCGGGGCCGATCTGAACAGCAAGATCAATCGGCATCTCAACATGACGGTCGATGCAGGCTGGCGTCTGCGCCGCGCAGCCAGTCGCGGCGATCGGGGCGTGTTCTGCGATTTCAATCTGGTGGCAGGGTTCTAGTTTGCCTGATAGCCCTGCTGTCGGGTTCAATCCATGGGGATTGCGACGGCAACGCCCGCGGCCATCGATCCATGCCCGCGTCTCTGGTCGTTGGCACCCGCGCCGCCGGCCAATGCATCGCCAACCTGATGATGGTTACGCTGGAAGAAATCGGGGCGCAGTTTCGTATCGTCATCCCCGCCACGCTCTTTGGGGGCGTCGAGCGAGTCATCGGGCAAGGGCGCTTCGGTAAAGCCGTCATGCGATGCCGGTGCTTGCGCCCTGACGGTTAGAGAGGCCTGTCTGATCAGGGGGGCGTCTGCCGTTTCGGGCTCCAGTGAGAAAGCCGAAACCGTGTTGAGCCCTGAGTGGAGAGACCGCGCATGGCTGGGTGTTTTTCGCGTCTCGGCTTCGGGCGTCACCGCCTTTTTGGGGGCGGGGCCATTGCCTGGCTGGGCCGGGGAGGCGTCAGGCGGCGCAGACTGTCCTGCGACACCGGTTTCCGCTGCATGAAGCGGGGCGATGGAGGCGCAACTCACAAGGCCGAGTATCAAGGCAGAATAGAAACGCAACAGCGCGATCCTCTTTCCGTTGGTGCAGTATTTCACGAAAATACCGGACTCGATTACCGGCTGACGCGACTGTATCCAGGTCAGAAAATCTTATGCAACCGAAACCCGCCGATTGTATCACGATGTCATCAAACGTGATGCAACCCGGCGGGTAAGCTTTTCCCGATCAGATCGGGAAAGCGTTGTGGGCAGCGTCGGTGAGCACTGCAATACCGGGCAGAAGCTTGCCCTCAAGCCATTCGAGGAAGGCACCGCCAGCTGTCGAGACATAGCTCATCTGGTCGGCAGCCCCGGCGTGGCGCAGCGCCGAGACGGTATCGCCACCACCGGCGATGGTCTTGAGCTTGCCTGCCTTGGTCAGTTCAGCCGCCTTGCGGGCGACAGAAACCGTGGCCGTATCGAAAGGCTTGATCTCGAAGGCGCCGAGCGGACCATTCCAGACAAGGGTCTTGAGACCCTCGAGCTTGGCGTTGATCAGCGCGATTGTCTTGGGGCCAGCATCGAGAATCATGGCATCGGCCGGAACGGCGTGGATGTCACAGACTTCCGAAGGGGCACCCTCGCGAAATTCGCGGGCGATCACGGCGTCGACCGGCAGGATGATCTCGCACTTGCCGTCATTGGCCTGTGCCATGATCTTGCGTGCTGTCTCATGCATGTCGGCTTCCTGAAGCGACTTGCCAACAGCAACGCCCTGCGCCGCAAGGAAGGTGTTCGCCATGGCGCCGCCAATGAACAGCACATCGACCTTGCCCAGCACGTTCCCGATGAGATCGAGCTTGGTGGAGATCTTCGCGCCGCCAACAAGCGCACCGACAGGGCGCTCAGGCAGTTCAAGCGCTGCAGTCAGGGCGTTCAGTTCGGCTTCCATCAGGCGACCGGCATAGGCCGGCAGATGATGGGCCAGACCTTCGGTCGAGGCATGAGCGCGATGGGCCGCCGAGAAAGCGTCATTGACATACACATCGCCCAGACGGGCCAGCATGTCTGTAAAAGCCGGATCGTTCTTTTCCTCACCGGCATGAAAGCGGGTGTTTTCAAGAACGCAGACTTCGCCATCCTTGAGGTTGGCAACGGCTTCTTCCGCTTTCGGTCCAACGCAGTCGGACACGAAATGCACCTTGTGCTGGATTTTTGACTCCAGCATTTCGGCAACAGGGGCGAGTGACATGCTGGGCACGACCTGGCCCTTGGGGCGGTCGAAATGGCTCAGGATGATCACGCGCGCGCCCTTGTCGGCCAGCTCGCAGATGGTGGGAATGACGCGATCGATACGCGTCGTGTCCGTGATGGCGCCATCACGCACCGGCACGTTGAGGTCAGCGCGCAGAAGGACGCGCTTTCCCTCAGGAGACAGGTCATCGAGCGTATGGAAACTGGCCATGCTCTTTTCTCCCGGTTTCTTGTTGCTTACAGGCTGCCGAAAAGCGCTGCCGTGTCGGACATGCGGTTCGAGAAGCCCCATTCATTGTCGTACCACGAGCAGATGCGCACCATCTTGCCGCCATCGATCACGGCCGTCTGCGTGGCATCGAAGGTGGAGGAGGCATAGGAGTGGTTGAAGTCCGTGCTCACCAGCGGGGCTTCGTTATAGTCCAGGACGCCCTTCAGCGGGCCTTCGGCAGCGGCGCGCAGGGCGTCGTTGATGGCCTGGACAGAACCCGGTGCGCGGCTCGGGATGAAGTCGAGCGAGACAACCGAAACATTCGGCGTCGGCACGCGGATCGACGTGCCATCCAGACGGCCCTTGAGGTGCGGCAGAACCAGGCCGATGGCCTTGGCAGCGCCCGTCGAGGTCGGGATCATGTTCAGGGCAGCAGCGCGGGCGCGGCGCGGGTCGCGGTGGTGGGTGTCAACCGTGCGCTGGTCACCGGTGTAGGAGTGGATGGTCACCATGTAGCCGCATTCGATACCGAAAGCCTCGTCCAGCACCTTGGCAACCGGTGCCAGGCAGTTGGTCGTGCAGGATGCGTTGGAGATGACCGTCATGTCCTTCGTCAGCATGGCATTGTTCACGCCATAGACGATGGTGGCATCGACATCGGTGCCCGGAGCAGAAATCAGGACCTTGCGTGCGCCAGCCTTGATCAGGGCCGAAGCCTTTTCCTTGCTGGTGAAAAGGCCGGTACATTCCATGGCCACGTCGACGCCTTCGAACGGCACCTTGGTCGGGTCGCGCTCGGCGGAAACACGGATGGGGCCATAGGTGCGGCCATTGGCTTCGATGATCAGGTTGCTGCCATCAACGCGAACCGTGCCGGGGAAACGGCCATGAACGCTGTCATAAGCCAGCAGATGGGCGTTTTCTTCAACCGAGCCGAGGTCATTGATGGCGACCGGCACGACATCCGTACGTCCGCTTTCAATGATGCCACGCAGCACCAGACGTCCGATACGTCCAAAACCGTTGATCGCGATTTTCACAGCCATTGTAGTCTCCCGGCCAGTAGGCGGTTTCGTTATAAGAGATGAAACCATAGCACCCTTGGAAGACGAGACGAGAGGGGGCTACCAAGAATCTTATCGATATTTTCGTGAAAACTGGTCTTTCTGTTCCCGCTCTCTTGCTTGTGTGCGGTCTTCCTGCAAGTTCTTTAGGTCATGACGATGACGAATGCTTCAAATTGTGGTTTCCTGAAATTTCGGTCTTTGGCGATCGCCGGTTTGTGCCTCGTCTCGGGGGCGCTCACGGCCTGTACCCCGCCCGATCAAAGGCTCTTTAACCCCAATGCGGGCAAGCCACCCAAGCCCCATTATCCGCCTGCGCCTCCGGGCAAGCCTGCGCCCGCACCCTTCCTGCAGATTGTTGCAGGCACACCCAAGGCGGAATGGGCCCCAGCTGTCTCACGCAGTACGAAGCTCGCTTTGTCACGCAAGCCCGACCTTCTGTTTGTGGTCACCGTGCTCTCCCCCGAGACGGGCAGTCCGGCAGCGCAGGTAAAATCGATCGAGACACTGACCGAGCAGGACGGCAAGGATGTGGCTGACCAGATCGTGGCATCGGGCGCACCGCCCAATCAGGTCCAGATTGAGGCCAAGACCGATGGTTCCAGCCCCAAGGGGCGTATTCGCGTCGATCTGCGCTAGGCCGCACCACATTTCTGCGCCTGCTGCTTCAAGGCAGGCGGTGCCTTCATGATCGTCCGGGGTGACGCTGGACAAGCCTTCAATGCAGCAGCGAGCGTGGATACCTTCCGGGCAATCCTGCCTGTTTCTGTCTGCTGTCACCCCCTGACAGGACACCCGCCCCGTTGCAGTCAGGTCGGGTGGCGTATTGATTACCGGAGAGACATCACATGAGCTTGCGAAAGGATATCTGGCGAACCGGCATCTTGCAGGCCCCGCTTGCAACGTTGCTCGAAAACCCCGACTGGACAGATATTCCCTGCCACTTTCTGCCGGACATGCCGCGTGACTTCCAGTTTCGCGCCGACCCGTTCGGGGTGTGGCACGAGGGCAGGCTGCACGTCTTTGTCGAGATCTATGACTACCGCAACCGCATCGGCGAGATTGAGGTGCTCATCTACGACCAAGAGTATCGGCTTCTCAGCCAGCAGATCGTGCTGCGTGAGCCCTGGCATCTTTCCTACCCGCAGATCATCGAGGCAGAGGGCGCGTTCTGGATGCTCCCCGAGGCGCATCGCTCGGGAACACAGACACTCTATCGTGCCACGCGCTTCCCCGATCAGTGGGAACCCGTCTGCCAGATCGATCTGGGCGGTGAAGTCGCGGTTGATGCCACGCTCTGCTTCCATGACGATCTGTGGTGGATGATCTACACCCCTGTCGAAGCCGCCAAGAAAGCCCCAAGCCGTCTGCATGTCGCCTACGCCAAAAGCCTGACGGGCCCCTGGACGCGTCATGGTCAGAACCCGATACGCCTCGATCCTTCCAGCGCACGGGCGGGAGGCACGCCGGTCACGATTGATGGAAAGCTCATGCTGCCGGTTCAGGATTGCGCTCATACCTATGGTGGCGCCATCCGTCCCCTCTGGTTCGATGTGCTCACCACCGAGCGCGTTGTAACCCGCAGCGGGCCAGCCTTGCCCATACCGTCGGTTTACGCACCCTATGATGAAGGCATGCACACCCTGTCTGCGGCAGGCGATGTCACGCTGTTCGATATCAAGCGAACAGTTCTGTCGCCGCATGGCCTCATGATTGAGGCTGGACGCGAACTGCGCAAACTGCGCAAGCGCGTGGGTCTGGCCTGATTCATCTCCTCCCGTCCCGAGGGTGAGGCGCGCATGGTATGAGCGCCTCTTCGCCGGCCCGTGCGGAGCCGGAGGTGCCGGTCGTTCCATACCGGCTATACCGACCGGGAGGCTGTCGTCAGGGGTGATATCCTGCGGTGCCGTGCCCGCAGGATACTGGCAGCGCGGTTCGCGCTAGTTCCGGCGACCCGAGCGGTGGCCATTCAGCCAGGGCGGCGCCATATCACCGGCCATGATGCAGCCGACAGGATCGATATAATCCTCGATATCCGCCAGATCATAACGCCCGATCTGCTCCACGACACTTGAAGCCCGTTTGTAGCTCGATGGGAGCTCCGAGACATCGATCCTCCCCCCGAAGAACCGGACATCCAGCCCCTGTGTCTCGGCGGCAAGCAGCGCTTCCGGGGTTGTATCACCCATGCGGCGGCGATGCTCGGTGCGTGACATGTTACGGCCCGCACCATGGGGCGCAAAGCCCAGGGCGTGACCAGCATCGCGCCCCCGTGCGACCAGAACCGGCTCGGCCATGTTGAGCGGGATCAGCACCTTGCCTGTCGCATCACTGGCATAGCTGCCCCAGGCCGGGGTTGCTCCCTTGCCGTGATGGTACAGCCCGTCGCGCTCGAACACGAAATTATGCTCGTTCCAGAAACGCTCTACCGGCGTGGCGCGCAAGCTTTCCGTTACCGCCTGATGAATGGCGTTATGGTTGGCCTTGGTCCAGCGGCGTATGATCTGGAGCGCCTCCCAGTAATCGCGCCCTTCATCACTATCCGCAGGGATCCAGGCATTCTGCCGCGATGTCTCGAGCGACAGGCGACGCCTCCAGCGTTCAGCGACCTCCACACCGGCACGGTAGAGCTGGGCACCTGGCCCGCGTGACCCGTGATGCGTCACGATGGCGGTATGACCTGTCGCACGGGACCGCCCCACAAACAGGAAGTGATTGCCATCCCCCTGCGTACCCATATGGGACTGCGCCGTGTGCAGCATTTTCTGGTGGCTGAGGAACGGATTGGCCCGGAACGCATCAAGCAGATCGAGCGAGAGCGTGAAGCGCCGCCCCTGATCGCGCCCGCCCGCACCGAAATGCGTAACTCCGGAGGCCGCATCGAGCACAGCTACAGGATCGACCATTCCCAGATCCGTCATCATCACCGAACAGCAGATATCGGGTGAATGCATGCCGGGATGGATGGCATTGCGCGTGCTGACAATGCCGCCGACCGGAATAGTGCCGAGCGGCCCCGCCGGGCAGGCATCGGGCATAATGGCTGCCGCTGCCACCGTGGGCGTGCGCATCAGCGTTCGCATCGTCTCGATGACACGCTCACGGTTAAGCGCCTCATCGGGTGTTTCGGCATCCAGCGAAACATGAAGCGGTACTGTATCGGCGTCCTGAAGCGCAAGTTTGGGCGGTAATGGCGCCGGGGCCACGGCAGCGCGTATGGCGGCCTCATCACGCCCTTCTGCTGCCAATGCGCGTGCCTGCTCAAGCGCTGCGCCAAACGCGGGCCCGGGCGTGTGGCCCCATTCAATCAAAATCTTGCCGTCGATCTCTACAGGCGCGCTCATGGCCATGTCCTTTCTTTTCGTCGCTTGCATCTGGCTCAAGCATGGACGGCAGGAGGTTTGGCCGAAAGAAAACCTGCTTTTCAGGATAAGGTACTGATCCGAATAGAGAAAATATATTTATTCGCTAAATTACTCTCTCCGGTTCTGATCTGTACGTATCGTCTTTTATCTGGAATAATCGTCTCATGAGAAACGTGGTTATCGGTCTGCTTGGCGTCAAAATCGATCGCACACGCGGAGTCGGGTCGTGGCAGCCAAGCGCCAGGCTTTGCGGCCATGATTCCCTGCCGGTCGATCGCTTCGAACTGCTCTATCCCGGATATGCCGAGGCACTGGCCCACCACGTTGCACGTGACATCGCGGCCATTTCGCCGGATACCGAAGTGCGTCTGACCGTGCTTGATTTCGACAATCCCTGGGATCTGGAGGAGGTCTATGCCAAGCTCTATGACTTCGCTCTCGCCTATGGTTTCGATGAGGACCGGGAGCGTTACTTCGTCCATCTGACGACAGGCACGCATGTCGCGCAGATCTGCTGGTATCTGCTCACAGAAAGTCGTTATGTCCCGGCGCGCCTTATCCAGATGGAGCCCCCGCGTCCCGATACGGGACCCAACGGGCGCCTGACACTCATCGATCTCGATCTCGCACGATATGACGCGATCAGGCATCGCTTCGAGATCGCCTCTGCCGAACATTCCACCTTGCTGCGTAGCGGTATATCGGGTGCCGACCCCGCGATTGATCGCCTGATCGGGCGGCTTGAGCAGATAGCCCTGAGGTCAGAGGCCCCCATCCTGATTACCGGCCCGGCGGGCTGCGGCAAGAGCACGCTTGCGGCCAATATTCATGACCTGCGTATCCAGCGCCGTTTGCTGCGCGGGTCGCTCGTTCGGGTGGATGGCAGTCTGCTTGCCACGCAGGATGGCACCGCGTTGCTTCTGGGTCAGAAACGAGGCCTCGGCAGCGCGGCCGGGACCGAACGGGCAGGGTTTCTGGCGCAGGCCCATCGCGGCACGCTTCTGATCGACGGCATGGAAAATGTGCCACAGGCCCTGCGCGACACTCTTTTTCGCGCGGCGGTGGTAAAACGCTACCGTCCTTTGGGTGGCGAGACCGATCTGGATGCACAGTTCAGCCTGATTGCGACCGCGCGGGACGGTGCGGGCATGGAGTCCGTTTTTCCCTGGATCATACGTCTACCGTCCTTGCGGGAACGTCTTGTAGATATTGAAGCGGCGTTTGATCACGCGCTTGACACAGCCGAACGCCGTTCGGGAACCAAAACCGGCTTCGCTCCGGGCGCACGGGCGCGCTATATGCGTTTTGCGACATCGATCGATGCGTCCTGGTCGGGCAATTATCGCGATTTGACGGACTCATTGCTCAGGCTATGCACGCTGGCTGAGCGCGGTCGCATCACGGTACCGATGATCGACGAGGAAATTGCAGAGCTGTCGGCGCGCTGGCGCCCCGCAAGGCACGATGCTGCGGGTTCTGTTGCCACAGACGATATGGCCATGCTGGCCGATATCGTTCCGGATCCGGCCGCAATCGATATGTTCGATCGCATCCAGTTGGCTACGGTCGTGCGGATATGCCGCATGTCGTCCACTCTGTCTGACGCAGGGCGAACCCTGTTCTCCGTCTCTCGTACGCAGCGTTCGAGCCGCAATGATGCAGACCGGTTGCGCAAATATCTGGCACGTTTCGATCTGGATTGGGACGCCGTCAGGAAAGGTGGAAAAACGCTCACCTGATCACCAGAATCCTGAACACTGGTGACCATAGCGTCTTGATTCTGGCCCACAGGGGGTTGTTTGCCTGCAACAACTCTCACCCCGAGGGCGCAGATGCTTCCGGGGCGTCCGGCAGCCATCAGGGGGCAGGCTTATTGTTCCTGTCGCGCAAATGCCTTGATCTGCAAGGCCAGATCGGGATCCGATCCGTCGATTATCCGTGACAGGCGGCCGTCTTTCGTAATGAGTGCCACGGCCGGAATCTGACGCACACCAAACCGCGTGAAAGCGAGATTATCCCGATCGAGCAGCACGTGAAATCCGGGGCCGTAAAGGGTCTGGAACGGGCCCATGTCTGCAGGCTCTGTCCAGAGCCTTGCCCCCACGACAACCCAGTCTGCTGCGATGTGCCCAACGAGTTTTTGCGTCACGCGACGTGTGTTGACGCAAGCGCGGGCGGTCGGCGGGTCCATCGTGGCGAGATAGCTTTCGCACCAGGGCGCCGTGAACAGGACAATCTGGGGTTTGTGGCTTCCGGTTGCGCCAGACTGGCGCAGAGGCACCGTGGCACCTGTCGCATCGCTCAGTGTGATCTCGGGAACCCGTTCCCCGGTGGTCAGCGGTGGTGTGGGGGTTATGTCGGCGAAGTGGATCTCACCGGCTGTGCGTGGTCTGGCCGATACCCGCTCAAGCGCTGCATCGAGGGCTGGGCCATCCTGATGGCCGAGATAGGCCAGTCGTCCATCGCGGTCGATCAACACATGCAGGGGAGTGGCACGAATCTGTAGCCAGTCGCTCAGCTTGCCGTCATCCATCACGACCGGCATTGTCAGTCCGGTCTTTTTGACAAAAGCGGCAACCTTGTCCCGGTTTTCGCCAAAGCCGATATCGACGGCAATGACGCTCATGCGTGTCTTGTAGCGCTGATAAAGCGCTTCAAAGCCGGGCATCTGGGCGCGACAGGGAATACAATAGGTGGCCCAGAGTTTGAGATAGACAGGCCCCTTGCGGGTCAGTGCCGCGAGATCCAGCGTCTGCCCGTCCAGCGTTTGCCATTGCAAAGCCGGAATGGCGCGGCCAACCATTTTCGACAGGGCCGGATCTTCGGCAATGAACGCTGCTGAGTCAGGAGCAGGCGCTGTGTCGGCACGCGCCTGACTGGACCCCCAGATTGGAAAAAGAAAGGGAAGAGCCAGAAGGCCGCGTCGGAAGTCCGGCATGGTTGATCGTCCTTGTCCTGAAATTGAAAAGGGGAGGGGGCGTGGGTAGCTGGGTGCGCAAGGAAGCGGGGGCTGTGCCCCCTTGTCAGGGCCCCGTGCCCATAAGGCTCAGGAGTGTCTGACAATCGGCCTCGACCTGCTCGGGGCGTATATTGGCCACGCCCAGCAACACGCCTGACCGGGCGCGTGACCCCTTGGCGAACCACGCCGAGAGTGGCGTAATGCCGAGGGACGCTGCCCGAGCCTGCTGTGCCAGCCGTGCATCATCATAGCCCGAGGGGAGTGGCAGGATGACGGACAGCCCCGCATCATGGGCCACGGGCGCCCGGCAATGCCGCAATGTCTGGTGCAGCAGGTCACGCCGTTGGGAATAGGCCTCGCGTGTGCGTCGCAGATGTCGGAAATAATGCCCTTCGCGCATGAACCGCGTCACGGCAATCTGCACCGCGTTATTGGGCGGGGTGGCCAGCCACCAGGCGGTTTCGGTCAGGCGTTTGAGCAAGCTGGGCGGCGCCACGACAAAGCCGAGCCCGACCATAGGGGCAAGTGTCTTGCTGAATGTGCCGATATGGATCACGCGATCAGCATGCTCACCCGAGGCCAGGGCCGGGGGCGAGCGGCCGTCCAGATGCAGTTCAGCCAGATAATCGTCCTCGATAATCCAGCCATTGCTTTGTCGCGCCCAGTGCAGCAAGGCACAGCGACGCGCTGTACTGAGCGAAACCCCCATGGGTGCCTGCTGACCGGGGGTAACAAGCGCGAATGCTGCACCGGGAGCGGTGGCTTGCCCCTGCGCGACATCCAGCCCTTCGTCATCCACCGCAATCGGTACAGGGTGCACACCGGCACTTTCGAGCGCCATACGCGTGATGGGAAAGCCCGGATCTTCCACCCAGGCCTGTTTGCCTGCGCAATCAATGGCACGCAGGACCATGGCAAGCCCACTGCGAAATCCCGTTGTGATCAGGATCTGATCAGGGCTGCAATCCAGCCCGCGGGCCAGAGCAAGGTGAGAGGCCAGTGCGGTCCGTAATTCTGGCAGGCCGCGCGGGTCCATGACGCCTGTATTGAGCGCAGAAGCCTGCACAGCCTGCCGGTGCAGACGCGCCCAGAGCGTGGCAGGAAACACATCATGCGCGGGAACACCCATCTGGAATGATAGTGGCCGGGTATCCCTCTGCCGGAAAAGGGCAAGAGACCCGTAACCGCTCTCGTCATCCGGGCGCGATGCCGCAGCAGACATCGATGGGTTGGCCGTATCGGCCTGTTTCATTCGGCTTGGCCATTCCGGCGGGGAGGCTATGCGTGTTCCAGCTGCCCCGGCAGTATAAAGCAGATCGCGATCAATGAGCCGATCATAGGCGGCACGCACGGTCCCACGGGCGACGCCAAGTTGCGTCGCCAGATCACGCCAGGACGGCAGGCGACTGCCTTCGGGCAAGGCGCCAGAGCGTATGGCACTTTCGATATGCCCCGCGATCTGCTCGCTCAGGGTTCGCGTGCTCTGCCTGTCGAGTATGAGTCCCGCGAGCGGGACCGTGGGTGCGGTCATGCGTGGAAGCCCGTCTCAGACATGTGGCGCCGGGATGTCGCGTGAAAGTTCGGCCTCGGTGCAGGCGGAAAGGACCGGTGAGAGCGCCGACAGGGCGTTCTCCAGGGCTGCGGCCTTCGCGGAGGCATCGCTAAAAGCCGTACCCTGAACCGAAACAACATGCAGGTTGTGAAGTCCGATACAGCCCAGAACTGCCCTGAGATACGGGGTGAAAAAATCCGGCTGCTGGGCATCGTCGCCAAGAATGACGCCACCTGCCGCGACACCCACAAGCACAGGCCGATCCGTCAGAAGTCCCTTCTTGCCTTGAGCACTTAGCGCAACCGTCCGGTTCACGCGCACGACATGGTCCAGCCAGGACTTAAGGGCGGCGGGAACCGTGAAATTATGCACGGGCGTACCCAGCACCAGAATATCGGCATCCTCGATTTCCCTGATGAGTGTTTCTGACAGGGCAATCGATCCCCGCGCAGCAGGAGGGGGCGTCACATCATCAGGGTGTGCCAGAAGCGCAGCGTAGGGGGCATCGGGCATCGGCAGAGCACTGATATCGCGCCAGACAATGGCAGCACCGGGTTCGAGCGCACGGAGACGCGCAACAATGGCCGCCGAGATAACCCGGCTTTGCCCGTCAGGACGAGGGCTGCAATCGATATGAAGAATTTGCATCGCTTGGGCACCGCAGGACGAGAGAAGAAGAGTGATGGTTCTTGGGTCTATCCGCCCTGCGACGACAGGACCAGAAACCTGTTCTTCGCGTGTACCAAGATGGGAGGTCCAGCTGAAAACATCATTCTTCGTCCTGTCCGATGGTGCAGGACCCATGGGAGGAACGTCGGGACACATCACTACCGGGAGACAAAAACATGCCGCAGCGTCTGGATTATGAAGCGATTGCCCCGCAGGGTGTCAGGGCACTGGGTGACGTCTATCGCTACATTGCCCGTTCGGGACTCGATGCGCTTTTAGTCGAGTTGATCTATCTGCGCATTTCGCAGATCAATGGCTGCGCCTATTGTCTCGATCTCCATACGAAAACCCTGCTCGAAAAGGGCGTTTCCCCACGTAAACTCGGTGTGCTTCAGGCATGGCGTGAGATGGAGGCAACATTCAGCGCGCGCGAATGTGCGGCCCTTGCCTGGGCGGAGAGTGTTACCAGCGTACGAGAGACGGTCATTCCTGATGCCGAGTTTCGTGCGCTCTCCGAGGTGTTCTCTGAAAAGGAATTTGTGGACCTGACCATCGCTGTCGGACTGATGAACCTGTTCAACCGTTTGGCAATCGGTTTCAGGCGCACAAGCGACCCGTTTAACTCATAAGTCCGGATGCCGCGCGGTAATGGCGCATGATGGCCCCGTGACCTTGCATCAACTTCGAGGGGACACGAGGCTCCTCAATTCAGTGATGGGTGCGCATGGTACAAATCTTTTTCGCAGCGAGCCGGTCCGGTTTACACCGAATGCCGCTTGTTACGGTCATTATGTTGCAATGAAATGCTTCTGAAGTGGACAAAAAAAACGACAGTCAGCGTCAACAGTGAAAGAACCGGTTTGTTTTTCCTTTCCTGATCATCGTGGCACGGTCAGAGCGTGCCAGACCCTGCGCCAGAAACGAGCTTCTGCAAGCATGGCCCTGACGACAAGAGGCGGTAATCCAAGATCATTCAGCTTATCTGGATCGCCAGTTTTGCCGAATACAAGTCGCATGGCAGCAATCAGGACGATGCTTTCGCATAGAACGGCGAGGCCGACGCTGATGAAGCGGACCCACCCGATATGAGGGGTTGCACCCTCATCGAAGCCGGGCAGTGTATGGCGTGCTATCCATAAGCCGGAACCTCCAAGAGCAAGGCTGCGCACAAGGCCACGCATGAGCGTGGGAGGGCGATCGCACACCCAGCAAGCAAGGACGAGCGTGCCTATCCACGTCGCACCAATGAGCGTCTGGTGGGCCGCCTTCACTGGGGAATTCTGAAAACCTGAGAGCCACAGAAACACAGCGATGTAGGACATGACGATATAGGGATAGAACCAATGCTTACGCATCAAGGTCATGAGTCACTCCGTTGCGGGTCCGCATCGTATCGCCTTCGATCCTGTAGCGCCAAAATGATGAGCTTCACGATATCGCTCGACTTTCGAGTTCCAATACGGGTGTCGAGCCGGTCCGGAGATGACCGGCGCGCAATCACTACGGCAAATGGGGGCACCATCTTGTGATGCGTCTGAGTCAGTCATCCCCCCTTTGAAGAAGCGGGGCCTATGTACCGCAGAATGTCGCCTGCACGACTTCCTCGGGGCGCGGTGGGGTTTCATAGATGGCATCGTCAACGAAGGGGCGTTCCAGTCGGGAGAGAAGGGCATGGAACACCGATAAATCACCGCTCTCCGCAGCGTCGATCGCCTCGGCAATCCGATGATTGCGCGGAATGACTGCGGGGTTGATCTGGCGCATGGCATTCTCACGGACAATGGCGGATACGCCTTCCCGTGCGCAACGTGCGTCCCAATCCTGCAGCCATTGCGTCATGGCTGGTGAGTTCTGTGCATCGCATGACAACTCGCGGCGGGTCAGGCGTCGGAAACTCAGTGTCCAATCCAGTCTGTCCTGCTCCAGGATCGCCAGAAAACGCTCGATCAGAGCCTTGTCATCCGGTTCGCATGTTGTGAGCCCGAATTTCGAAAGCATTCTTTCGAGCCATGCATTTTCGTAAAGCGTGGCAAACGTGCCCAGTGTCTCCTGTGCCCATGTCAGGGAACGCGCTTCGTCCGCATCGAAAAAGGGAAGCAGGGTTTCGGCGAGGCGGGCCAGATTCCAGCCTGCGAGTTTCGGCTGGTTGGCGTAGGCGTAGCGACCGTTACGGTCGATGGAGCTGAATACCTTGTCCTGGCTGTAGACATCGAGAAAGGCACAGGGACCGTAATCGATCGTCTCTCCCGAAATGGCCATGTTGTCAGTGTTCATCACGCCATGCACAAACCCGAGGCTCATCCACTGGGCGATCAGCCTTGCCTGAGCCGCGACCACATTTTCGTAGAGGGCTCTTACAGGATTTTCGGCTGTGGCTGCGTGCGGATAATGGCGCGTGATTGCCAGATCACAAAGGAAGCGCAGCGCCTCATTGTCCTGCCGTGCAGCGAAATACTGGAATGTACCGACACGTAGATGGCTTGCAGCAACCCGAGTGAGAATGGCACCCGGCAGGGGACGATCACGCCAGACAGTCTCACCGGTCAGGACAGCCGCAAGGGCGCGGGTCGTTGGAACGCCGAGCGCGGTCATGGCCTCACTGACGAGATATTCGCGCAAGACCGGCCCGATGGCGGCCAACCCGTCGCCACGCCGGGAGAATGGTGTGGGGCCGGAGCCTTTGAGCTGAACATCGAAAACACGGCCTTGCCGGTCGGCTGCAACCCCGAGCAAATGGGCGCGTCCATCGCCCAGTTGCGGCACGAACTGGCCGAATTGATGGCCGGCATAAGCCTGTGCCACAGGGGCAATACCGTCAGGCCGCGTCTGCCCACCCAGAAAATCGACACCCTCGGGAGTTTCGAGCCATGCGGGGGAAAAGCCCAGTGATTCAGCCAGCGCAGCATTCAGGGCAACAAGTTTCAGCGCGGGAAATCGGGCGGGGTCAGCCTGCACGGCCATGGTGGGGGGGAAGGGTGCCGGGCTCAGGGGCAGGGACATGGGACCTCGCTGGTGGGGCCGATACGAAAGCGGCCCTGTTGAAGTGGCACCCGAAACGTCAGGGGTGAAAAGAACAAACTCACCTTTGACAGAGAGTCCTGTGCTTCATCAGATGGTTTCTCGCGCATTTCAGGCAAGGCAGTCAGGGCTCGAAGAGCGAAACCTGCAAGTTTTTTCGACCCCTCCCTTCCCATTTCATGGCCGGACGTTCAAAACCCCTGCATGTCGACCCACCCCTCTGCCGCCAGACGGATCTTCCACAATGTCAGTTTCCTGACATTGGGGCGCATTGCGACAGCCATATGCAGTTTTGCCTATATCGCCTTTGCCGTGCGGGCACTGGGGCTGGCGTCGTTCGGCCTGCTGATCCTGATCCATTCTCTGGGTATCATGGCCTCGACCTTCTCGCGCATGCAGTCATGGCAAACGCTCATCCGCTATGGAAATGACCCTTACGCCAGACGCGACCTGGTTCTTCTGCGTCAGATCATCGGGTTCTGTATCAGGCTCGATCTGATTTCCGCGGTGGTGGCGGTCTGTATCGGAGTAATCAGCGTCACGTTTTACGCGCATGTGGCGCACTGGTCGCATTGGGTGACCTTCCTGGCCTATGGCTACGCGCTGATCTGCCCATTTATGTATACCGGGTGGAGCAATGGCGTTCTGCGTCTGACAGAGCGTTTCCATCTCGTGCCGGTCAGCGATACCTGTACGGCCATTTTCCGTACGGCGGGTACGGCTGTCGGCTATGGGCTGCATCTTGATCTCGGCTTTTTCGTGCTGGTCTGGGCCGGGGCCGTGCTGATGGATTATGGCCTGTTCCTGTATTTTGCACTTTCCACCCTGCGTCGGAAAATCGGCCTGCGCCTGCGCTGGCGCGATGTGCTTGGGCAATGGCGCTGGCAATTGCCGGGCATGTGGGCCTTCACCCGCTCGACAAGCATCAATCAGACCCTCGGGGCAGTGTCTGGCCATATCAGCACACTGGTCGTGGGGTCGTTACTCGGCTCTGCCGAGGCCGCCGTATTCAGGATCTGCCGCCAGATTGCCGACGGGATCGTCACACCGGCGCAGATGCTCTCGCCTGTGCTTTATCCCGAACTGGTCAAGATGCGTGACCGGCAGGACTGGAGCGGTCTCAAGCGCCTGACATGGAAGATATTCGGTATCCTCTGCGCTGTTTCGATCGCACTCCTTCTGGTGGCGGCTTTCTTTGGTGGGCGAATTTTCTCGCTGATGCTGCATATCCATCTGCATGGCACCACCTATTACATCTCGATCATGCTCGTCTCCGCGGTGCTCACCCTCCTGGTCGTGCCGCTCGAACCCTTGCTGACTGTCATGGGACAGATCGGCTTTCTCATGGCCAATCGTACCTGGATTACACTGGCTTATTTTCCCGTGCTTTATGGTCTCACACGCCATTTTTCGCTGGCTGGCGCCTGCTATGCGACCGCGCTCAGCAGCTTTGTAATGTTCGTGACGCGTCTGTGGCGAGCCGTGGCCAGCTCCCTGCGTCCACCGGCCGATCCGCTCAAGCCAGCTTCACCAGCAATCAAGCATACCGAAGAGACCGTGCCCGAAAGCGCCACGGGTCATGCCGGGGGCGAGACGCAAAGCAGGGTTGTCGTCGAGGCTTGAGGCGTATGGCGGCTGGGCCAGAGTAATCCCCTGATCGGGGGTTATTGCTCGGCACCGGCAGGATCGAAGCCCAGCGACGCCAGAACGAGCCTGTCCCCCCAGACATCATGCATCAACGCGGGGAGAGAACCCAGCGTGGCAAGGGCAGGATCACGCAGCATGATCCCGTCAAGGCGTGACTCCTTGAGGCGCACCCAGCACCATATATCGCCATGAGGGCCCTCGACAGCGCCAATACCCTCCCCGGACCCGGATGTGTTCGCAGCCGGTGATGGCAAAGGCACGCCGAAATTTGCGGCAATGCGGTCGATGCGTCTGAGAGAGTCACGTATCTCATCGAGGCGCAGGCATTGTCTGGCCCAGCCATCGCCGCCGAGGCGCGAGCCTGCCCGGCCGGGAACGTGGCGCATGTCGTCTTCAAGCTGGCGCAGGTCGAATGAGCGTCCGGAAGCCCGGCCGACCAGCCCACCAAGGCACAGGGCCTGGGCACGGGCAGGGGGTATCGTGCCAAGTCCCTCCAGCGTCTCCGCCATCTGGAAATGCAACCCCTCGATCACGGGCAGGCGTGGCATCAGGGCGTCATGGATGGCATGAGCAAGGCCGCAGATGTCGACCCCTGCTGCAATCCCCTGCGGTGTGATCATATCGGTCAGGCGGCGGCTGGCCCCGTGATGGGCGCATAGCCCTGCACAGAGATCCTCAGCAAGACTGGCGTGAGTGGCAAGGAGGGCAAAGCCCGTTAACTGCGCCATCTGGGCAATATCACGGCAATGCACGACAATGCGTTCGATCTCCAGAAGGATCGTGCGGGCATCGCGTGTCGCATCATCGGGGATGATGCCGAGCGCGTTTTCGATCGCACGCGAGTAGGTAAGCGGGGCTGCGACGAAAGCCGATCCGTTGCTGCGACCAATCAACCTCAATGCTTCCTCGGGCATACAGCCCTTGAGGCGATGCATGAGGCCGATATGCGCGGCACCCGGCATGATCTTGCCACGCCCCCACATGAACGGCGCCATATCATCGTGAACGCTCTGCGCAAATACGGATGGGGAAGGCGTATGATCAGCCGAAACAGGCGCGGGAACGGACCGCGCGGATAGAGGCGCGATACTGGCCCAGCCACCCCGATCCAGAGCAGGTTCGGTATCGCTGGCGCCCAGTGGCAGACAACCCCACAGATCCTGCGCGATGCGCTCTGGCCAGGAGGCGCAGGGAAGAGCCGCCGACAGGGCGAAATAACGCCCCTCAATCAGGGGGGTGCTTACCACAAGCGGCGTTTCCTGATCGAGGAACAGGGCATAGGCGCGCAGATCGTCACACCAGTGAGCGATGAACCAGCCCGGCGCCGCAGCAATCATTTCGCGCCATTGCCCCTCATCAAGGGTGTAGTGGTGCGGGGAAAGACGTTCGCCGGCCCGGATACGGGCGATCATGCTCATGGGGCGCTCCAGGAGAGGGGCCCTATCGGGTTGCCATGGGGGCTGAGCCCCAGCACGAGCGGTGCGATGACCCCCAGACCGAGAAGAGTGAGGACAAGCGCCCGGTCGCGCCAGCCGAGCGGCATGCACCATGCGAGCGTCGCGCGGCTTGCTGTAAGCCCGAGGGCAACCAGCACGATGACAGTGGGTATAAGGCCGACTTCGGACAGCCCTGCCAGAATGAGGCCTCCAGCTGCGAAGCCCGGCCACGGGGGTAAACCGCTTGTCATCCAGCGTCGCATGGCGTCGGGAATCTGCGGTTCGGCTGCCAGCACCATGCCAGAACTGAGAAGGAGCAGTGAGGGGAGCGGGCCTATGGGCAGGGCAGCGGCAATGGTGGCGAGAGAGACAAGAAGCCGTGCCCCGTCCTGACGGGCCAAAACGCACAGCCACAGTCCAGCCAACCCGGCGAGCAGGAGCACTACGTGGGTAACTTCACGCGTTGGCAAGCGTAGCATAAGGCCCACGGCGCTGAGGCACAGAAGCATATCAGGCAGGGCGGTAGCGCGATCCTGCCGTTCAGGAGCACTGCCATGGTGCTGGTGCCTTGAGAGGCCTGGAGAGGGTAATATTGTACCGAGCCCTGCGAGCAGGCACAGACCAACGGCAAGAAACAGGTCGCCAAGACGCAATATGGCCAGGTCAGGGCTCATGGTTGTCAGGCTGGTCCCAAGCAGGGCCAGGATCAGGCCGGCCAGACGCATGCGCATAGAGTCCCAGGCTTGGCGTGCACGTGTGGTAGCCAGCGTTTCACGATAGGCAAGACTGAGCGTCGCGCAGGCGGTGAGACAAACAACGCCAAGCACGTTATGGGCGCAGAGGGCCAGAGTAATGATACAGCTCGATATGAAATCAAGGCACAGTGTCAGACGCGTTTGTCCCTTGCCCAGCGCGAGAAAAGGCGTGGCACCCGCAAGCAGACAACCCCAACGGCTCAGCAGATCCTGTCCCGGAAGGAGTGGGGTCAGAAAAAGCGTCAGGGCAAGCCCGACAAGGGCAAAATGCCTGGCTGAACGCGTCGCGTGTGCCTCGGGCAGGAGTGCCATCAGGCTGGCTGCCAGCAATGGCCATGCAGGCACGAGAAAGCGGGCAAGCTGATGGATGGTTTCAGCCATGTTCAGGGCCATTGACGCGATGCCAGGCGAGGCGTGGCATCAGCCAACTGCCCAACAATAAAAGTCCAACCCAGACCAGCGCTGTGCCCAGAACAAGCGGCCAGCTATGGACGTAACCGCCCAGCAGAAGAAGCCCGTTGAGGGTGCATAACAGGGCAACCAGTTGCAAAAGAGGCGCAGGCAGGGCCGCGCCGCATAGACCAGCCAGTACGATGCCGATGCAGATCAGTACCGGTATGCCAGGGGTTGCGACCAGGGCCGTGAGGAGTACGAGAAAAATTGCGGCGCAGACGGCAAGGCCCGCAGCTTGCTGAGATGTTCGTCGCTCATGTGGCTCTCCCGAGCGCCAGGCTACGTGACGACGCAACACGATAAGGCCGGCACCGTTGACTGCGGGGAGGAACACAAGAGCCGCGAGAGCCGGGGCACCGTGACCGATGCCAGAGACGCACGCTGCGGCACAGGTGCCATGAAAAGGCAGGATACGGGCATCGCGACCGATCGCTGCAAGAGCGATGAGCAGGGTCAGACCAAGAAGAACGATCATGAGGCCAGCCTCCCCGCAACCACCAGCAGAATGGCTGCACCAGTTAAAACCAGGGCCAACATCGCCGATGGTAATGGACGTATCACGCGCCACGCCGTGGCGAAGACGACCAGAAAACCCAGTTTGGCCGGAGCGGCAAGGCACCAGAGTAGCAAGAGATGGCCTGGAGTTGCTGCTGCTGTGGCGATCGAATCTGGCCAGATAAGGTCAGCCATCAGCAGATACCAGCATAGAGCAGACAGGTCATGCTGGTAACGTAGCAGACTGCGATGACGCCCCTCGGTGGCGGAAATCAGCCTTTCATGCCAGGAATCAGAGAGCAGGCGACGGTTGAGGATCAGTAATATTGCCCCGGCAATGAAGACAAGGCCACCAAGCAGGGCAGGCGAGGGCTGTAGAAGGCGTTGTTGCAATAATGCGACGAGTGTTGCCGATCCCGGCAGTCCCACGGTGATCAGGGTACCCGTCAGGGCAAGCAGAGGAACTAGAAAAAGCAGATCATGCCCAAGCGCGCCCAGAGAGCTTGTCAGGCGGAGCCGCAACAGGCGCGTCGGGGAATGGGTCAGAGCTTGAATGCAGACCGAGATGCTGGTGACAATCAGTAGCACGCCGCAGGCCAGGGGCTCCGAGAGAAAGTGGAGAGGGATCTGGGTTGATGCAAACGGAATACTGAGCCCGGCGAGTGTCGTGGCGCACAGTCCCATCCAGGACAGAGACGATATCGCCGTATTCTGCCGCCAACCAGCACGCAATTGCCGCCATCGCTTGCCGGGCCAGGGACCAGGGCGCCCTGCCATCGTGTTTTCAACAATACATTCCAGATCGGTAAGGAATGGCGCCAGAAGGGCCACCGTTACGATCTGGGCCAGTAAGATGCATAGCTGCAGGGCGACAGCAGTGATCATCCGGTCCACCCCAGCCACGATAAGGCAATGGCTATCAGCAGCAGCCAGAGCACGAGAGCGTGCCGAGCAAGGAACATGTCGGGCTGGAGAAGGATGAATCCTGTAGAGTCGGGTTTCTCAGGATCAGCGCCAGTCTGGCGCAACAGTGCCTGTCGGGTCAGGATAAATCGCCTACGCCCGGCAGCGAGCAGGCGCCTTGCTGCCCATGGAAGGCGGATCTGTGGAGCGACGCAGGGCCAGAATGGGACAGGCGTGAGTAGGGCCGGAATATGGCTGATGAACGCTGGTGCCACGAGCGCAGGCACAACGAAGACAAGAGCTGGATACCAGAAAGCGCCATCACCCCCTGCGACTGACCAGACCGGCCAGCTACGCCATATCTCCTGCGGCGCACCGGCAACGATCAATGCCGCGTCATGCACAAAGCCGAGCAGTAATCCGGGGCATACGGACAGACACAGGCCAAGGGTGAGGGACGGGATTTTATGCAGACCAAACGAGAGAGGCGTACTCGCCATGCTCCCTGCCTGGAGGCCTTTTCCGGCAAGAGATAAGCCGGTGCCCGGTAAAGACACCCCACCCAGGGCCTGCCAGGAGGCAAGCCACGCCTTTACCATGAGCACGCCGATCGCAAGGCTGAGAATCATGCCTCCAGCAGTCCATGCAGGAGAGAGGCCGGTCAGTCCGTTCACCACATGCAAACTCAGCCAGAAAGGGAGAAAACCGGCGAGCGGTGGAAGGGGGGCTTGCAGGAAACCTGCTCTCCCGCCCAACCCGTGCAGGGCAAGGGAGAGAATGAAGGCCTCGCTTCCTGCAAGGGCGCAGTCGGCAAGCCCGCCTGCGCGTGCGCTTTGTGTCAACCCCAGCAGAAGAAGCGGCCAGAGGGAAAGCGTACGTTGTAAAGGCAGAAAAAGGGACAGGCCTCCACCAATCACAACAAGGCTGACAGGCCAGAACGCGCCAGACTGTGCGATCACGGAAGGAACGATCAGGGAATAGGCCAGTACCGGCATGGCAGCAAAGGCAGGCAGGAGTGCCAGCGTTGCGAGGGGAACAAGAAAGTCAAAAGACGTTGCTCCCTGTAAACGGGCATTGGCTGCCACGCCAGAGCCCACTTCAGAGAGAATGTCCGGCGTCACGCCCTGTCCGGTCAAGGCATCACCATGCACATGCTGGGGAAAAAGCGCCGCAGCCGCGAGGCAGCATGCGGCAGGAGCCAGAAGGCCCAACTGCCATGACGCGCTCTGCCAGAGGCCGTCAGGCTTTTTCTCCGGCCATTTTTCTTGCTGTCTGTGCGCTGGGGCAGAGGAGCTGCGATTATCCGTGCCCTGTTCCTTCGCCAAACGGCGAAAAGGCAATCGACGGTGGTTTTCAATGAGGCTGGGTATGAAGCAGATCAGAGCCAGCGCCTGATTGTGACACAGAAGACCGAGGGCGCCGCATGCCTCGCCGGTCGGCCCGCACACCCGGTCGGAGGCAAGTTGACCCAGACTCCAGAGTACAACCCAGCAGGCGGTGAGCGGATCGAGCGTCAACGGCCCCAGTGTCGTATGATAGCCGCAAAGAGCAACCCAGCATGCCAGGAGGATCTGAAGCGCAAGCAAGCCCGTGCGCAGGGCTGTCAATCGAGGATCATGTACATTCTGTAGCGCCAGCCTCAGGATGACGCATGCAGACAGCATGATAAGGGCGATGGTTGCGAGCAGGGGGAATCCTGACAGGAAAGTGCGCTGAGGGCTCTCTTCTTAACTCAGTTTCACCCATCGCCCAATCGTCTGATCTGCCCGTTCCCAGGAGTGGGCCACTGAAGCCCGGGAGAGCGGGCAAACACATCTATAGGCTGGTGAGACAAAGGGCTGGTTTGTGACGGTCGAGATGAGTTTGTTCGATCATGCCGGGGGTCAGAGGCTTACTGTATCTCCGGCACGCTCATGGGAGAGATCAAGCAACTCGTTGTCTGAATTGCCCGCTGCTTCGGGATCGTAAAAGACAAATTCCAGTTCGGGCTCGATCTGTGTTGAGAGCAGGGGGCATCCGAACAGCTTGCTGAGGTGGTCGGTGAAGCTGCGTAGCTGGACGCTGGGAATGTGCGATACCCAGATACGACGATCCTTGTGAAACTGGTCGATGAGTCCGGGGTGCACGGCCATGAATTTGTCGAATTCTTCTTGTGTCATCTGGCTTTCCTTCCAAACTACCGAGACGAATAAATAATTTCACAAATATATCGTTCCGCGGCGCAATATATCAAATCAACTGTGCCAGCGTATAGTCTGGCACAACTGGTGCGTTGGGCAAATCAGATCATTTCGAGGGGTGTCTTATGCCGGGGTGGCGGGAAATGGTTGTCCAGACGAGCCAGATCCTCCGGGCGCAGGGTTATTGAGAGGGCAGCAATGTTCTCCTGCATGTGTCGGCGCGTACCAGCCTTGGGAATTGCAAGGATGCCAGGCTTTGCAAGGGTCCAGGCCAGAGCAATCTGCGCTGGTGTGGCCGGGCCGGCTGGGGTCTCGTGCTTTGCGGCAATTTCATCAAGGACGGAAGCATTCAGTAACTCCCCTCCTTGTCCGAGAGGGGAATAGGCGATCGTGACAATATCGCTGGTGCTGTCCTGATCGATCAGATTGAAGTCGGCTCCGCGTGCCTCCAGATTGTAAAGAATCTGGTTTGCGGCGCATCCCGGCGTCGTGCTCTCCAGTTCGATCATATCGTCGGTATCGAAATTCGAAACGCCCCACTGCCGAATGAGGCCGCGTTCGACGAGGTTTTCAAACGCATCAACGGTTTCCGATAGTGGAACCCCGCCGCGCCAGTGCAGAAGATACAGGTCAAGAAACCCTGTGCCCAGTCGTTTGAGTGACGCTTCGCAGCTTTTGAGGGTGCCTTCATAGGTTGCGTTGGAAGGCAGGACCTTGCTGATCAGGAAAACGTCCGACCGACGGTTGACGATGGCCTCTCCCACAAGGTGCTCAGAACGCCCACTGCCGTACATCTCGGCAGTATCAATGACAGTGAGGCCCTGATCCAGGCCTGTGCGCAGGCTGGCGATCTCTTCGGATCTGCTCGCAACGGAATCGCCAATATTCCAGCTACCCATACCGAGCGCGGGAACCACGCAACCATTCTTGAAGCGGACGGTTTTCATCAGAATTTTCCTTTTATCCTTCCAGATCAAGCGTCACAGGGTCAGTGCCGTTTGCCAGTCTCCATATCCGAGTTATCACGAATTGGTGATGTGGTGAGGTCTCTGTCCTCTTTGGCGTTAACGTGCCTGGAGAGGCAAACCGCCCCGCGTACAATCTTCGCGTTCTCGGAAAGGAGGCCAATCATGGCGTCTTTCGATCATACCATCCTGCACCGCATTCTTGGCGCTGTACCTGGAGGTGGTGCGGGTTTGTTTTCCGGGCGGCGTGTGGCGGGTAGCAGCACTCAGGTCAGGCAGGAAGAGGCGCGACGCTCAAGGGAGTGCCTGACCACACCGCAGGAGGAAGGCTGGCTGTGGTCGGAGCGTATCGCGCCTTTCGGCATCAGCGATGTGCGGGTCACCCATCATCTGCTGGGAGCATTAACGGGCGGCGCAGCAACCGCCTGTCCGGCTCGAGGCTGGGGTATGGTGATCGCCGGGTGCGCCACGCTCAACATGCGTCGCCATACGAATGCCGCTATACATAGCGAGACACTGGCTGAAGGTGATGTATGGAGCATCCCGGCATCGGCAGTCGCATGGTTTCATTGTCACGAAACGGAACAGGCCAGTGTTGTTGCGTTTATCGGTGGTCGCGAACCCGAGGATATCGCAGGCCACTGGCCTGAAGTCTGCCCCGACTCAGCGTTGCCTCCTCCCGGGTTTCATCATCGTCTGTTGCAACAGAAGGCGCAGCGCACCTTCTGGGGTCGTCTGCGGGTTGTCGAGGCAGATGCGTTCAGCGATCCTGATGCTCTTTCAGCGGCGTTGGTCGAGGTCGATTCAGGCCGCCGCACCGATTTGCATTGGCATCTCAACACGTCTGTCTGGCAGATATGCCTGGAGGGAAGTGGTCAGCTAACCCGGATGGTAAAGGGTGCGGGGCAACGGAGTTCAGCGCTCCGCCCGGGGATGATGGCCTATATTCCGCGTGGAGAAGGCTATCTCATTCACAATGATGGTGACGGGCCCCTCAGGTTGCTCGAAATCTTCCGGTCGGATCACTACCATGATCTGTCCCTGTCACAGTGGCTGGCGGCCAGCTCGACTGAGGATATTGCTGCACAGCTGCACGTGGATGTGGGTGTTGTGGCCAATCTGGTTAACCAGGACAGCAAATCCTTCGAGCAGGTCAGTCCGGTTCCTTCAGGGCATGGCCCACACTGAAGTCGCATGGCGCGAAGCTGGCGCGCCCTGCTGAGCAAGGATCATCCACGCTACGCGTCAACCCTGTTTTTCCCCGCGGTCTGACGGCAAAGATATCCGGTTGCTACAAGAGTGGCACTGCCACGTTCGGACTTTGTCAGGCTGGCTACGGTCGACTATAAACGGGGCGCGAAACCCAACATATGGTGGATGTCGCTCTGCATCACGCGTCAATCATCGAGAGAGACGGTCGAGGTTAAGCGTGGCACGGGTTTTCCACACGGCAGGTTCACCAGATGAATGGTTTCCTGGCCGACATCCACCCCGAATGAAGCAGTCCACGAGAGATCAATGATCAGCCTGTTCGACCTTTTCAAGATCGGTATCGGACCGTCGTCCTCTCATACCGTTGGTCCGATGCGCGCCGCGCAACGCTTCATGGTTTCGCTGATGGAGACCCGGCTCCAGACGGGAGACCCGTCTTCTTCAGATATTGTTTGCCTGACCGACATTGCGCGCCTGCGGGTTACGCTCTACGGCTCCCTTGCCTGGACAGCCCAGGGGCATGCGACTGACAAGGCGGTTATTCTGGGCCTGTGCGGTGAGCTGCCCCAGACGGTCGATCCCGATCAGGCGGACGGCATTGTCGAGCGCGTCATGCGTACAAAGCACGTTGGCTATGGTGACCGGGTGCTTCCCTTCGACCCGGCTCATGATCTGGTGCTCGATCGGGAGAGTGTGCCGCCTGTCCACCCCAACACCCTGCAATTCGAGGCGCTTTCGGCCGAAGGAGGTATACTTGAGTGTGCCCGTTTCTGTTCGGTCGGCGGTGGATTTATTGTTTCGGAAAGCGTAACGGAGAGTGCAGGCTACGCGCAGCCTGATGTGCCCTATCCCTTCACCAGTGGGGCCGGATTGCTGGAACAGACCCGTACCCACAATCTGAGCATTGCTGCGCTGGTTATGGCCAATGAATGTGCCCTGCGCCCCCGTTCGGAAGTGGAGCGCTATCTGGACGAGATCATCGCGGTCATGCTGGCCTGTATCGAGCGTGGCATCATGCAGAAAGGAATTTTGCCCGGACGACTCAAGGTGCGCCGTCGTGCCCATGCCCTGCACGAAAAGCTTTGTGCGCATGAACGCAGCAATATGCGCTCGGCCCATGCCATCATGGACTGGATCAGCCTGTTTGCCATCGCCGTGAATGAGGAAAATGCAGCCGGAGGGCGCGTCGTC
The DNA here is from genome assembly GCF_011753235.1 of Asaia sp. As-1742. Lineage (NCBI taxonomy): Bacteria > Pseudomonadati > Pseudomonadota > Alphaproteobacteria > Acetobacterales > Acetobacteraceae > Asaia > Asaia sp. As-1742. Next base: position 197,632 of record NZ_VWWA01000002.1, read on the forward strand.
ACGGCGCCCACCAATGGGGCAGCAGGCATCATTCCCTCGGTCCTGCGCTATTACCGTGACTACTGCGCGCCGCTCGCATCGCCCGGGACGACCCAGGCCATGCGGGAATTTTTGCTCACTGCCTCGGCCATTGGCGGGCTATTCAAACTGAATGCCTCGATTTCCGGCGCCGAGGTTGGCTGTCAGGGTGAAGTGGGCGTTGCGTCATCCATGGCGGCAGCGGGATTGGCAGCCGCTCTGGGAGGAACCCCCGAGCAGATCGAGGATGCTGCCGAAATCGGAATGGAACATCATCTGGGCATGACATGCGATCCGGTCGCCGGTCTGGTTCAGATCCCCTGTATCGAGCGTAATGCCTTCGGTGCGGTCAAGGCGGTGAATGCAGCCTCACTCGCCCTGAATGGCGACGGGGCCCATCTTGTCTCGCTGGATCAGGTCATTCGCACGATGGCGGAAACAGGTCGTGACATGAACCAGCGTTATAAGGAAACATCGCTTGGCGGCCTTGCAGTGAACCTGCCGGAGTGTTGATCCGGCCTCGCCTGACCAAACGGGACGGGCCCAAGACCCGGAGCCGTCAGCCAGATGTGTGACCGGGCTGACGGCCGGGATGATCAGCGATAGACGATGCCGCCATCCGTCAGGATCGACTGACCTGTGATGTAGTCTGAATCGTCACTCGACAGAAAGGAGACGAGAGCCGCCACATCGTCCGGCGTCTGGGCACGGCCCAGCGCGATGCCTTCAACGAACTTCTCGTAGGTGCGGCCCTTTTCTGCGCCGGTCAGTTCGGAGAACCGCTCGTCGATTTCGACCCACATATCGGTGCCGACAATGCCGGGGCAGTAGGCATTTACCGTGATGCCAGCGCTGGCATATTCCTTGGCGGCGGCCTGTGTCAGGCCACGTACGGCAAATTTGGTGGCGGAATACACACCCAGCATCGCAAAACCGTCATGCCCGGCAATGGACGAGGCATTGATGATCTTGCCCTTGTGGCCTCGTGCCTTGAACTTGGCCGCTGCAGCCTGAATGCCCCACAGAACGCCCAGGATGTTGATGCGCAGGATACGCTCGACTTCCTCAGGCGCCACATCGGCAATCGGGTTCACCTGCGCGATACCCGCATTGTTGATCATGATGTCAAAACCGCCCAGTTCCGCTTCCGCGTGATCAATCGCGGCATAGACAGCATCGCGCTGGCTTACATCGGCCGCCGAGACACTGGCCTTGCGTCCCAGTGCCTGGACCTCACGACGAACCTGCGCAAGCCGCTCCGTATTGAGATCCACCAGAGCGATATCGGCGCCATCGCGCGCCAGCCTGAGCGCAATACCGCGACCAATGCCCTGAGCGGCGCCGGTAACGAGGGCGACTTTTCCATTGAGTGACATGGCTGTTCCCCTTCTTATGCGGGCGGGCAACAGCCGGAAAGGCATGTCACATGGCCCTTTATCAGGAGCATGAACGGCCAATTGGGGGAGAGGATCGAGAGGTTAACTCTCTTGTGACAAGCGAAACGTTTCGTGTCTGGTCGGGTCGCGGGCCTATCCCGCTTTCTGCCAGCCGCGCTCCTGCTGCTGCCAGTAGGCCAGATTATGACCGGCCTTTTTGACAAGGCTCCAGCGTGCCCGAGCCCTTGCAACAGCCTCCGGATCATTGCCGTCGAACAGGGTGAAGATACGCTCGAACGTTTCCAGCCCGTCCTCGACACCGCCATCAAGCAGGAAGAGGAAGCGCGCGCCGTTGGGAACATCGTCTCCCCTGGTCAGCCAGATGGGCTGACGCGGCCCGAACCCCATGCGCTGGCTGCCATGAGGCAGCCAGAGGGGTGATTTCGCCTTCCAGAGAGCCTCGTCCAGCGCCTTTACCTGTGCCGCGTCGCCACACCGGATCACGGCACGCCGCCCCGCTTCGAGCGTACGGCCCAATAGCGGCGGCAAGGCGTCTTCCAGCGTCGTGCGCGTCAGATGATAGAAGCCGATATCGCTCATGAGGCCTTGTTGTCTGCCTCTTCATGATGACGTACGAGCGCGTCCAGCAGACGCACGCCAAACCCGGTTGCGCCCTTGGGGCATTGCGGTGCCGCGTCGCTGCGCCATGCCACACCAGCGATATCGAGATGCGCCCAAGGTGTGTCACCCACGAAACGCGCCAGGAATTGCGCGGCCGTGATCGAACTGCCAGGGCGGCCCGTGATATTCTTCATATCGGCGATGTCCGAGCGCAATTGCCGATCATAGGCCTTACCCATCGGCATGCGCCAGACGGCCTCACCTGTGGTTTCTCCGGCCTCGAAAAGCGCGTTGGCCAACGCGTCGTCATTGCTGAACAGCCCGGCACGCACATGGCCGAGGCTGACGACAATGGCACCGGTCAGCGTGGCCAGATCGACCATCAGACGCGGCGCAAACCGTGCCTTGGCATAGGCCAGAACATCGGCGAGAACCAGACGCCCCTCGGCATCGGTATTGAGCACTTCGATGGTCTTGCCAGCATAGCTGCGCACAACATCGCCGGGGCGCTGGGCATTGCCCGAGAGCATGTTCTCGACCAGTCCCACCACGCCGATCACATGGACGCCTGCCTTGCGTCGTGCCACGGCCTCAAGCGCACCGACAACGGCGGCTGCGCCGCCCATATCGGTTTTCATCTCATCCATACCGGCAGCCGGCTTGATGGAAATTCCTCCTGAATCGAAGGTCACGCCCTTGCCGATGAAGGCAAGCGGTGCCTCGTCCGAACCCCGATAGCGCATGATGGCCACGCGGGCTTCCTGATCGCTGCCCTGCGCCACGCCCAGCAGGGCGCCAAAGCCGAGTTCGCGCAATGCTGCTGCGTTGAGAATTTCCACCTCGACCCCCAGATCGCGCAAAGTCTCGATGCGACGGGCAAATTCGGGCGGGTTCAGAACGTTGGGCGGCTCACTCACCAGATCACGGGCGCGGAACACACCTGCCGCCACAGCCTTCAGGCTCTCCCATGCTTCACGCACAGCGTCGATCTCGGCGACACCCAGATGCAGGCGCTGAAGCTGCGGTGCGTTTTCCGCTTCGTCGGTATGATACAGGTCGAAGCTGTAGCGGCCCAGAGCGGCGCCATAGGCAGCATGGGCGGCGAACGCGGCGCAGCGCCCCGCAAAGGCAAGATCGGCATGGGTGGTGTCACGCACGGCACGTGCGGCCTGCCCGCCAGCGGCTTCCATCGTCGGAATATCAAGCTCGTCCTCGGGACCGCAGCCGATCAGGACGATTCGGGCCAACGCCGCACAGGGGGCAAGCAGGACACAGCTCTGGTCGCGCTGCCCCTTGAAGCGCGAGATGGCAACAGCCCGGCGCAGCGCCCCGCCCGTTGCCGCATCGAGGTGCGAGAACGGACCATCAGCCACATCGAATTCCGGGCCAGTCAGCAGGACGAGGGTCTGCTCCGATTCCGGGGCGCCCTTGCCCTGCAGGATTGGAAAAGGGGCCTGGATCTGGATATCGAGCATGATCTTTCCGGTCTATAGCTGAGAAGGCCCTCACTATCGTCATCGCGACCGGATAAGGCAAGGCGCAGTGCCGCCTTCAGGCTTTTAACAACGATACAAAATCGTTTATTGAATTCAAACCACTATGAGCGTTGATTGTTGCCCGGAAATATGGCCTAGTCCCGTCTCTCCCATCGCTTCGTGCTTCAAGGCCCGTTCATGTCACTGCTTGCCGACCTCAATTATCTCTACGTGCTCTCCGGTCTCGGTGTGGGTTTTCTGGTCGGCATGACCGGTGTGGGCGGTGGCTCCCTCATGACACCGTTGCTGATTCTGCTGTTCAAGGTGCATCCTCAGGCTGCTGTGGGCACGGATCTGCTTTATGCGGCCATCACCAAATCAGTTGGCACATTGGTGCATGGTCATCGTGGTGCGGTAGAATGGCGTGTCGTGTTCCGCATGCTGGCCGGCAGTCTGCCTGCGACGTTGGTCTCACTGCTGTTTCTGCACTGGTATGGCAGCCCGTCTCACGACACGACGCGTCTGGTCTCGACAGCCCTCGGCGTGGCCCTGCTCATTACGGCGCCCAGCGTGTTTTTTCGCAAGGAACTGCAGGCCTGGTCCCATCGCCATGCGGGCGAGCTCTCCTCCGGCGCGGCGGCGGCGCTCACCGTGGTGCTTGGCGCTGTGCTTGGTGTGATGGTCACCCTGTCTTCTGTTGGCGCAGGGGCGATTGGCATGACTGTGCTGATCCTGCTTTACCCCTCGCTCAGCACTGCACGCCTCGTGGGGTCGGATATCGCCCATGCCGTACCGCTTACCCTGATTGCGGGCATGGGGCACTGGTATCTGGGGGCGGTCAAGATTCCGATGCTGGTCTCGCTGCTTTGCGGCTCGATCCCGGGCATCGTGCTCGGCAGCCTGTGCGTGGGGCAGGTCAATGAGCGCGTACAACGCTCCGTTCTGGCTGCCGTGCTCTTTATTGTCGGGTGGCGCCTCGTCTGAGGCCCGCCGATCACAGCTCGGGTGAGGGCTCGGTGTCGTGGCAGGCAATCCACTCGGAATGGCCATCGGCATAGCGCTCACGTTTCCAGATGGGCACACGGCGCTTGATCTCGTCGATCACATAGCGGCAGGCGACGAAGGCTGCATCACGATGGGCGGCTGAAACCCCGATCCATACCGCCATATCCCCGAGCCCGAGACTGCCGATACGATGAATGGCCGAGACGGCCACGATATCAAACCGGCTTTCTGCTTCCTGCAGGATGAGCGCCGCCTCCGCCTCTGCAAGGGGGCGATAGGCCTGATAATCGAGGCCAAGCACGGCCTGTCCCTCGCTATGGTTGCGCACCCATCCCTCGAAACTGCAGTAACCGCCCGCCTCGTTGCGCCGCAAGGCGCATGCGGCGCTGTCTGGCTCGATCGGGGTTTCGGTCAGAAGGAACATGGTCAACCTCCCGAAACTGGCGGGATGAACACGATATGGTCGCCATCGGCGGGCCTGCGCTCCCATGGCGTGAAGGCGGCGTTGACTGCCACGCGAAGCCGCATCCGGGCGAGGCTGAAGCCGTGCCGGGCAGAACATTCGTCATAAAGCGCGGCAAGCGTCGGCGCTTCTGTGGTGACGGTTTCAGTCGGGCAACCGGCCTCATCGCGTAGCTGGGCGAAATATTCCAGCGTCACGCAGGCCGGTCCGGTCATGGTGGCGGCTTCAGACATTGCCGGACCCGTGGCCGGGTTCGTGGCTGAAATCACGCTTGCCACCGCTCTTTCCCATCAGGCGAACCTCGTGAATGACCATGTCGTGGCTGAGCGCCTTGCACATGTCATAAAGCGTCAGGGCTGCGACCGTGGCACCCGTGAGCGCTTCCATCTCCACACCGGTCTTGCCTTCGCATTTCACCCGGCAATCGATCACGGCATCATGACCGTCGATCGTGATGTCCACCTTGCATCCTGTGAGCGAGAGCGGATGACAGAGCGGAATAAGCTGTGATGTCGCTTTCGTTCCCATGATACCGGCAAGCTGCGCCACGGTGAGTACCGCGCCCTTGCTGGTCATGTAACCGGCATCAGCCAGGGTGTTGGCGACTTCCGGGGGAAAGCGCAGACGTGCCTGGGCACGGGCCTCACGGCGGGTGACTGTCTTGTCACCGATCTCGACCATATGGGGCCGCTCGCCTTTTTCATCCACATGGGTCAGGGATGTCACATCAGCCTCCGATATAATACATTTCTATTTTCCGGTCGCCCGTCTGTCCGGTCCTGTGTCCGTCTTCCGGGGGCGCTGGCTGCACCGGTGCAGGATGACGCATTTCACTATAACGATCGCTGCGCTCATGCCAGATGTCGCGCAGGGCCGTACGCAAGGCCTCATCCGACTCATCTGCCAGCGCGGGCCGGAGATCCGTACCTTTTGTGGCGAAGAGGCAAGTGAAGATCTGCCCATCCGATGACAGCCGCGCACGCGAGCAATCGCCACAGAAGGGCGCCGTGACCGAGGAAATGAAACCAATCTCACCTGCGCCATCGGTAAAGCGATATCGGCGGGCGACCTCCCCCCTGTAGCGGGGGGCGATGGCCTCGACTGGCCAGCGGGTGGCAATACGCTCAAGGACCACCGCCGAGGGGACGACGGCACTCTGCGACCAGAGGTTGCGCGTACCAACATCCATATATTCAATGAAGCGCAGCGTGATGCCGGTATGGCGGAAGCGGGCAACGAGCGGCAGGATCTCGCTCTCGTTCACTTCGCGCTGCAAGACGGTATTGATCTTGATACCGCCGGGAAATCCCCGTTGTGCAGCCTTGTCGATGGCCGCCAGAACGGTTTCGACCACGGCGCGTCCGCCGCTCATGCGGCTGAATATTGTCGGGTCAAGACTGTCCAGACTGATGGTCAGGCGCGTCAGCCCGGCGTCATGCAGCGCGTCCAGATGGCGTTCGAGCAGAACCGCGTTGGTGGTGAGGGCCACATCATCAATGCCCTCGATGGCTACGAGCCTTCTGACAAGACGGGAGAGATCGGGCCGTAAAAGCGGTTCGCCACCTGTCAGACGCAGCTTGCTGACACCAAACCCGGAGGCCACGCGGGCCACGCGCTCGATCGCTTCGAAGCTCAGGCGGGCGTCAGGGGCGAGAAAGGCGAAATCATCATGAAAGACCGATTCCGGCATACAATAAGGGCAGCGGAAATTGCACCGGTCCATGACCGAGATGCGCAGATCATGCCAGGGGCGTCCGAGCCGATCGCGTGGTACGCTGGTCTGTGACGCCTCACCAGTCATGGAACAGCACAACCGAGCCGGTATCCAATGTCGCTTCGCCGGGGGGCAGGCTGATCAGCCCCTGCGTTGCACCCAGCCGGTTGAAATCTCCCGAGGTCGGCATGGGGCGCGGTATCGCAATGACCGTGCCGGTATCGTCCTGAACGAGCTGGGCGGGAACAAGTCGGGTCATGGTGGCCAGCGGTGCCAGAGAGGCCCCCAGCCGGACAGGGCGAGGGGTTACCGAAAGTCCCTGGGCACGCAGCAGGGCAGGCACGACATGGCGACTGCAACAGGCGAGGGCCGAGACAGGATTGCCCGGTAAAGCAAAGACAGACTTGCCCCTGGGTGAGACGCCGAACCAGAATGGTTTGCCGGGGCGCTGTGCCACCTTGTGGAATATGGTGCGCACGCCCAGCGCTGAGAGGGCCTGCGGGACGAAATCGAACTGCCCCATCGATACGCCCCCGCTGATGACCAGAACATCCTGTTCCGCCAGAAGCGCGCCAAGCTGATCGGTCAGCGTTGCCATATCATCGGGTAACACCGCAAAGCTCTGACGGGTGAAGCCCTTGCGGGCAAGCGAGGCGGCTATGGCATATTCATTCGAGCGGCGGATCTGCCAGTCTGCAACAGGCGCATCGGGGGCTACAAGCTCGTCGCCTGTCGAGATGATGGCGACCGAGGGAATCTGCGCGACGAGGGGATGGCTGACTCCATTGGCGGCCAGCACGGCCAGATCGGGCGGGGAAAGGCTGATGCCTGCGCGCAGCAGGATGTCGCCCGCGGCGCAATCCGCACCCTGACGATGGATATGCTGTCCGGTTTGCGGGTGAGATGAATCGTGGAGGGCGATCAGGTCGCCCACCACGCTGTAATGCTCACGCGGGATGATCGTGTCCGCGCCGGTCGGCAGAACAGATCCTGTCATGACGGCAATGCAGGGCGCGACAGACGATCCTGCGTCTGCTGAGACAGGCTGAGGGGGCAGGGTGAGGGGAGGATGTCCGGCAGGTTGCGTGGCTGCCAGCCGGAAAATCCGGTCCTGCGCCTGCCAGCGCACCGCGATGCCATCAAGAATGACGCGATCATAAGGCGGGAGCGCACGTTCGGCCTGAACGTCCTGACGTAGCACGCGCCCGGTGCATTGGGCGAGAGGCACAGCCTCGACAGGAAACGGCACAAGCGTTTCGTCAATCAGACGCTCGGCGGTCTCGATATCCAGCAGATCACCCATGAACGCCCTTCCAGAAACCCAAATAACGACAATACATGAAAGATACGCAGTTCGGCACCCGCGCTTCCGATCGGATGTAACGATGGCGAGTGCGAATCTCTCTAAATCCGGTTGTGGCTTTTCCGTAACAGAAACACCGGAGATATCTGTCGAGGCAAATTGCTTCGCAACCCCGAAACGTTCCTGAAGGTTGTTGGCTTTGGTGTGGCCCAGACACAGGCCGCGTGAGATGATCAAGCGCGCGCAGGCATTGGCGCGCAAAGGTTTTTCGCCCTCTGGGCCCCGGGTTAGGGTGGGGTTAGGAAAAAGCCAATTAAACCCGTGCAACCACAGACATTGTCTGAAACAGATGATTGAAGGCCCCGGAGACCTATGCTAGTCCATGACCGAACCGAACGGTCATTTTCAGCTCAGGCGATGAGAATTCGGGATTACAGAGCCAAAAACTGAGTTGCTGCGCGCAAGGGCGGGGCAACGCCGAGAGGATGCACATGGCGCAGGGCGACGAGCAGGATAATCGCGCATCGCAGGGTGATGACGATAAGAACGGCAAGCAGGACAAGAAAAACGGGGGCAAGAAACGCAGCCCCCTTTTGCGTATCATTCTGATTGCTGTTGTCGTTGTCGTGGTGATCGTCTGGATCGCCTACTGGCTGCTGACACGCAACCAGATCGAAACGGATGATGCCTATACGACAGGACGCAAGGTTTCGATTGCGCCCCATGTGAACGGCTATGTCACCCAGCTTCTGGTGAATGACAACCAGTTCGTCCATGCCGGGCAGCTTCTGGTCAAGATCGATGACCGCGACTACATCGCCTCGTTGCACAAGGCCGAAGCCAGCATTGCGCAGGCTCAGGCCAATTTTGCCGCTGCCACGCAGATGGTGATGGTCGCCAAGCAGAACTTCCCCGGTCGCCTGATTGCGGCCAAGGGGGCTCTTGCTTCGGCGCAGGCCCAGCTTTTCAAGGCCGAAACGGATTATCGTCGCCAGCATAGCGTATCCCGCGCTGCGACCACACAGCAGGATATCGATTACTCGAAGGCCGCACTCGACCAGGCTCACGCCGAAGTCATGCGCGCTGAAGGTGAATTGCAGCAGGCTACCCCGGTCAAGCCGAACATCGAGAACCAGGAAGCCACGATGAAGCAGCAGAATGCTGCCCTCAAGGCGGCCGAGGCTGATCTTGTTCAGGCACAGCTGAATTACGGCTGGACCGAAGTGCGCGCGCCGCATGATGGCTGGATTTCACAGCGTAATGTCGAGCAGGGCGATTTCGTCCAGACCGGCCAGAAGCTGTTTTCTGTGGTCGAGCCTGAAGTCTGGGTTGTTGCGAACTACAAGGAAACGCAGATCCAGAAGATGCGTCCCGGCCAGAAGGTCGAGATCGAGGTCGATGCCTATCCCAACCTGACCCTGCATGGCCATGTGGATTCCATCCAGCTTGGTGCAGGTGCCGCGTTCAGCGCCTTTCCGCCCGAAAATGCGACGGGCAACTTCGTGAAGATCGTCCAGCGCGTCCCGGTCAAGATCCTGATCGATAGCGGGCTTGACCCCAATGTGCCGCTGCCGCTTGGTGTCTCTGTCGTGCCGACGGTGACCGTCCAATGAGCGACGCGTCCAGCGAAAACAACCATGCCGACTGGAAGCCCAAAGCCAACCCCTGGTTGATTGCAGTGGTTGTGACGCTGGGCGCCTTCATGGAGGTGCTCGACACCACCATCATCAATGTAGCGCTTCCGCATATTTCGGGCGCGCTCGGCAGTTCCTATGACGATGCCACCTGGGCGCTCACCTCCTATCTGGTGGCAAACGGTATCGTGCTGACAATCTCGGCATGGTTCGGCAAGCTTCTGGGGCGCAAGCGCTACTTCCTGATCTGCATCGCCATGTTCACGGTGTCGTCGTTCCTTTGTGGACTATCAACAAGCCTGCCCATGCTGATCGTTTTCCGCCTGATGCAGGGTTTCTTCGGGGGTGGGCTTCAACCAAACCAGCAATCCATCATTCTGGACACGTTCCCGCCTGAAAAGCGCGGTGCGGCTTTCGGTCTGACCGCCATTGCCACCATCGTGGCCCCCATCCTTGGCCCGCTGCTTGGTGGTTATCTGGTCGATAACTATTCCTGGCGCTGGATTTTCTACGTCAACGTGCCTTTCGGTATCCTGACCCTCATCGGCGTTTCGGCGCTCGTGGAGGACCCGCCATGGGAAAAGCAGAAGCGCGAAAAGGTCGATGTCATCGGCATCTGCCTGATCTCGCTCGGTCTCGGCTGCCTCGAAGTCATGGCCGATCGCGGTGAGGACGATGACTGGTTCGGCTCGAACTTCATCATCATCATGGCGGCGCTTGGCGTGGCCGGGGTGGTGGGTGCTGTGATCTGGCTGCTGCGCGCCAAGAACCCGCTGCTCAATCTTGCCATCTTCAAGGATCGCAATTTCGCTGTTGGGACATTCCTGATGGCGATGGTGGGTGGTCTGCTTTACGCCTCAGCCATTATCGTGCCCCAGTTTGCCCAGCAGGTCCTTGGCTATACGGCCACGATCTCGGGTGAGGTGCTTGCACCGGGCGGAGCTGTAATCATCTGTCTCATCCCGATTGTGGGCAAGCTGATGGGCTTCGTTCAGGTGCGTAACCTGATTGCGTTCGGCTTTTTCTTGATGGGGCTGGCCATGTTCTATTCGGCGCAGCTCGTGCCGACCACGAGTTATGCCCATCTGGTGGAATATCGTATTTTCCAGACGTCGGCTCTGGCCTTCCTGTTCGTGCCCATCTCGACCATCGCCTATTCGACCCTGCCCAAGGAGTTGAACTCCGATGCTTCGGCCATGTTCAGCATGTCGCGTAACTATGTGGGCTCTCTGGCAATCTCGCTCGCCACGGCAGCGATTACAGAAACCAAGCAGGTGCGTCAGAGCCTGATGGCGCATTGGTCGTCCGACTATAATGCCAACGGACAGGATTACCTTAACACAGTGCAGAAGGTGGCGACCGATGCCGGTCTGACACAGTCGGCCGCGCATCAATATGCCGTACACAGCTATTATCAGAGTTTCCTGCAGCAGGTGTCGATGGTGGCCTACAACCAGACCTTCATGGTGATTGGCATCATGGCGTTCTTTGTCGTGCCCTTCTGCTTCCTGTTGTCCCCGGTGGCCAAGAAAGGCCCGGCCGGAGGTGCCCATTGATGACCCGTTTCATGATTTCCCGGAGCCATGACTTGAAGACTGGCCGTTCCCCGCGTGCGCTTATGCTGTGCGGTGCTTCCCTTGCCGTGGTCCTTTCGCTGCCGGGCTGCGTTGGGCCAAAATACCAGAAGCCTGATCTGTGGTCGCCCACCCAGTATGACATGCATGCCCATGCCGGCCAGAAGGGAAGCCTGACCACGCCGGACGCGCCCGATGTCAACTGGTGGAAGATCTTCAACGATCCGACCCTGACCTCGCTCGAAACGCGACTGGCGACCCAGAACCTCGATATTCAGCGTGCCACGGCGCAGCTGGCGCAGAGCCGTGCCCAGCTGCTGATGGCTGGTGCGGAGCGCTTTCCCGGGCTTTCTGCCAGCGGGTCCTACACGCGCTCGCAGTACAGCACCAAATCGCTGCAGCGCATCCTTTCCGGTGTCGCCAAGGATAATGCGACGGCGCTGGGTCAACAGAATGCCACGCTCCTCGACCAGAGTGTGGGCTCTGCCACGATCCCCGTTCTGAACCAGTGGAAATATTCCATCGACGCCTCTTACGAGCTCGATATCTGGGGGCGCGTGGCGCGTCAGTACGAGGCCGCCAAGGCTGATCTGCAGGCAACCGATGAGGAGCGCCGCGGCGTCCTTATTGCCCAGCAGGCCGATATGGCGAATGACTACCTGACCCTGCGTGGGTTGCAGGAACAGCTTCGTATCACCCAGGCCAATCGTGACACACAGGCCCAGACGCTCGCCCTTGCCAGGGAGCGTCAGAAAACCGGGCTCGTCACCGAACTGGACGTGACCAGCGCGGAAAGCCAGCTTGACTCCACCACGGCCCAGATCGCACAGCTCGATCAGCGTATTGCGCAGCAGATCAACGCCATCAGCCTGCTTCTGGGATCGCCGCCCGGTACTTTGAACGATGAACTGACCCGTACGGCGGGCATACCGGTTGTGCCGCCGCGCGTGCCGGTCGGTGTGCCGGCTGAGCTGGCCCAGCGTCGTCCCGATATCCGTCAGGCCGAGGCCCAGCTTCATGCGGCTGTGGCCAATGTGGCCGAGGCGGAAGCCGAGTTCTATCCGAAGATCACCATCAGCGCCGATTTCGGTCTGCAATCGCTTTCGTTCCGCGATCTCGGTTTCTGGAATGCGCGTGCCTGGAATCTCGGTCCGTCCATTTCACTGCCGATCTTTCAGGGTGGGCGTCTGCGTGGGCAGTTGATGCTCAACCGTTATGCCCAGAAGGCAGCGGCCATTACCTATCGGCAGACGGTGCTGGGCGCCTGGCGGGATGTGGATAACGCGCTTGTGGCCTATCGCGACGAGCAACGCCGGCGCGACGGGTTGCAGGCAGCGGTCGGGGCGGGCCAACGTGCGCTCAAGCTGTCGCAGGAGCAATATCGCAGCGGGCTGACAACCTACCTCAACGTGCTTTCGGCGCAGCGCGACCTGCTCTCGGCGCAGTTGCAACTGGCTGACAGCACAACCACCATCGCAAGCAATCTGGCGCGTCTTTACAATGCGTTGGGCGGCGGCTGGGAGGTGCAGTTCCCGCAAGACAAGCCCGAAGACGCCACGATCCGGCAATTGGGTGAAGACAGTCCCCGTCATGGCTGATCACGTTATTGTTTGAACTTAAGAAAATAATTAGGTGATCTATTAGGGCTCTGTAAGCTTTTTCATCCTGCTCATTGAGAAGGATGGAGAAGTACCATGACGAGCCCTGCTGACCAGCTTCAGAATGTTCTCGGGCAAACTTCCGCCTCTCAACCCTGCAAGCTGGTCATTTTCGGAGCCGGGGGCGATCTGACGCGCCGCCTGCTTCTCACGTCGCTCTATGATCTGGCTGTGGCAAACGCCCTTCCAGCCGGATTTCAGATCATCGCGATTGATCGCGGCGAGCAAAAGGCCCAGGACTGGGCCGACCGTCATTTCGCTCTGGCAGAGCAGGATGCAAAAGATCCCTCTGCCGAATTCTCATGCCCTCATCTCGATCGTGGGGCGTGGGACAGGGTGACCCACAATGCACAATATATAGCGGGCGACTTCACCCGGCCCGAGCTTTTCACCACCCTGTCCGAAACCCTCGGTGGGGACAGTGCCATTTTCTATTGCGCGGTCGCGGCCCGCTTCTTTGCGCCGATTGCAACCGCTTTGGGTGAGGCAGGGCTTCTTGCGGAGAAGGCGGGGTTCAGGCGTATCGTGATCGAGAAGCCCTTCGGCCACGATCTGGCATCGGCGAGGGCGCTCGATGAAGCCTTGCGTCGGCAGGCTCGTGAAAGCCAGATCTATCGCATCGACCATTTTATGGGCAAGGAAGCCAATCAGGGTATCCTTGTCGCGCGCTTCTCCAACGTCCTGTTCGAGCCTATCTGGCGCCGTGAGTATATCGACCATGTGCAGATCACGGCTGCCGAGACGATTGGCGTTGAAAGCCGGGGCGCCTTCTATGAGCACACAGGCGCTCTGCGCGACATGGTGCCCAACCATCTGTTCGTCCTGCTCAGCCTTATCGCAATGGAGCCACCATCCTCTCTGGCCGCTGAGGCCATACGACAGGAAAAAACGCGATTGCTGGAAGCCATACGCCCGGTGCGAGCGCAGGATTACGTGGCGGGCCAGTACGGAGCAGGCGAGATCGCCGGATCACCCGTCGCGGCCTATCGGGGCGAACCGGGTGTTGCGCCCGATAGCCAGACAGAAACCTACGTCGCCATGCGACTGGATATCGATAACTGGCGCTGGGGTGGGGTGCCCTTTTATCTGCGCACGGGCAAACGCATGAAGGCCCGACGCACCGAGATCAACATTGTCTTTAAAAAGCCGCCTTATGCGCTTTTCAATCAGGATATGAACGACCCGCGCACAGGCAATGTCATTCGCTTTCTTCTCGATCCTGTACGGGGCGTTTCCATAGGGTTTGATGCCAAGCAGCCCGGCCTGGAAGAGGTGATTGCCCCCGTGAACAGCAGTTTTCTCTACGACTCGTTTTTCCCAAAGGCGCCGAATGTCGGCTACGAGGCGCTGCTGCATGACTGCATGGCGGGCAACCAGATGCTTTTCCAGAGCGCGGGCACCATTGAGGCCGCCTGGGCGGCGATTGATACTGTCGCTACCACCCCTGTCGCGCCCTGCCTTTATGAAGCGGGGTCACAGGGGCCGACCGAGGCGGACGCCTTGCTTGCCCGCGATGGGCGTCAGTGGCTTCCGGTAGCCTGATTGACGCCGGGCCTTTCCTCCCCGCGCGGTCACTGTTCCAGCCGGCCAGATGCTATTGGCCAGCTTTGCGGGGGCGGGGGTCATCCATGGTCGGGATGGCGCCTTGTTCATATTCCTGTTTCACATAGGGTTTTACCAGCCTCGGGTCGAAAGAACTGCGAATGAGTATGGCAATTGAGAATCATGCCGTGATTGGCGATCTGCGCACGACAGCGCTCGTCGCGCTGAATGGATCGATCGATTTCATGTGCTGGCCGCGTTTCGATAGTCCAAGCGTTTTTGCCTCGCTGCTCGAGCCCAGCGCCGGGTTCTTCGAACTTGCGCCCGTTCTCGAAGGCGGGCGTTTCCGGCAATTCTATGTGCCGGATACGAATGTCCTGCTGACACGCGTTCTGTCACCGGAGGGCGTGAGTGAAATCTCCGATTTCATGACGCTGGCTCCTGATTATCCTGAGCAGCGGGTGATAAGGCGTGTGAAAGCTGTCCGCGGCACGCTTCGCTTCAGGCTGCATTGCGCCCCCCGGTTCGACTATGCCCGTGTCGGCCATAAGGCCCGTGCCCTGAGTGACCGGGTGATCCTGTTCGAGCCTGAGCGACCCGACCTGCCGAGCCTGCGTATCAGCTCGACCATACCCATGACGATCATCGGCGATGATGCCTGCGCCGAATTCGTGCTCGACCTGAATGAGACGGCCATTTTCATGCTCGACAGTGTGACGACGGACGAGAATCTCTGTCTCGAGGACCACTGGACATCCAATGCCTTCAAGGCAACGGCCAATTACTGGACCGACTGGGTGGCGCGCGCCAAGTATCACGGGCGCTGGCATGATCACATCACGCGCTCGACCCTCGCCCTCAAGCTGCTGACCTCGGCCGAATATGGGTCGATGGTTGCAGCCGCGACTTTCGGCCTGCCGGAGGATCCGGGCGGGGTGCGTAACTGGGACTACCGTTATTGCTGGATCCGTGACTCATCCTTCATGGTCTATGCTTTCATGAAGACGGGTCATACGGAAGAGGCGACTGCCTTCATCCGCTGGCTGCATGAGCGCCGACTGGACGCCCGGCCGGGTGAGGCGCGGCTGAAGGTCATGTATGCCATCGATGGCAAGGCCTTCGTGCCCGAAACAGACCTCGCGCATTTCCGCGGCTTCAGGGACTCGCGTCCCGTACGTATCGGCAACGGGGCGGAGGACCAGCTCCAGCTCGACATCATCGGTGAGATGATGGACGCGGTGTATCACGCCGATCGCCACTGCGAACGGATCAGCTGGAAGGCATGGGAGTCTATCGCTGAGGGGATTGACTGGCTCTGTACTGCGTGGAACCAGCCTGATGAGAGTATATGGGAGGTGCGTGGCGGCAAGAAGCACTTCCTGTTCTCGCGCATCATGTGCTGGGTAGCCCTCGATCGCGCCATTCGTATGTCAGAAGAGCGTGGTCTGCCTGCTCGTATTGCTGTATGGATCCGTGAGCGCAACGCTATATATATGGATATCCAGAATAATTTCTGGAATGAAGACCTGCAATACTATGTGCAGTACAAAGGTGGCACTGCAATAGATGCTTCGTGTCTCCTCATGCCGCTTATGGGTTTCATAGGCGATTATGATCCAAGATGGGTTGCTACACTGAAGGCTGTGGGTGACCAGTTGCTCGATGACAGCCACGTCTTTCGCTATCATGTGGCCGAGGGTGATAATGAGGATGGTCTGGAAGGCCGGGAGGGAACTTTTACGATGTGCTCGTTCTGGTACATCGAATGTCTCGCCCGCTCAGGCGACCTGCTGATGGCCCGCTTCCTGTTCGACAAGACCCTTTCATACGCCAACCATGTCGGTCTTTTTTCCGAGGAGATTGGCCCGGCGGGCGAGCATCTGGGCAATTTTCCTCAGGCTTTCACGCATCTGGCGCTTATCAGGGCAGGACAATATCTCGATCAGGCCCTGTCACGGCAAGGTGTTTGAAGTTAAGAATAAGTATCAACAAGTCATCGCGGCGGGACCGCGATGACAGGTGAGGAGTTGATAATCAATATCAACAAAAACAGGACTGTTTGAATACTAATAATCACGGGTTCGTGTGCTCCCCTTCAGGTGATAGGCAGGGACTTGATGTGATGCTAGGCAATGGCGCAGAAAAAAACCTCACGACCACTGGCTTTTTAGTTCCAGACCGGTGTTACACGCCGTGATGGCACGCAGGCCTTTGGTCCCGTCGGGAATAGGTGGTTGCGCCAGTGTCTCAGTTTCTCGCAGATCATGCTTTAGCGATCTACGTGGCCTTTACGGTCATTTTCCTTTGCATCGTGGTGGCGCTGTCAGCTGCTCTCGGCCCTCGTCGTGTTGGTGCGGCGCGCGGTCGCTCCATGAGCCTCCCTTATGAATCGGGCATCCTCTCCACCGGCTCGGCGCGTATACGCCTGCCGGTGCAGTATTATCTGCTCGCCGTCTTCTTCGTTATTTTCGACGTGGAAGGCGTGTTCATCTACTCATGGGCTCCCGTGGTGGTCGAGGCTGGTTGGGCTGCCTTCATCTCGGTTGTGACCTTTGTCGTCTTTCTGACGCTCGCCCTGGTCTATCTCTGGCGCAGTGGTGCCCTCGAATGGGGCCCCAAGCACCGCCGCATGCCGGTCAAGGTGCCGCCCAATTCCCCCGTCGAACTTGTCAAAATCCCCGAGCGCGAGGTCGTATAACGATGACTTGGACTCTTACCTCCGCCGTCGGCGAGCCCCGTCTGCAATCCCCTGAGGAACTTCTGGCGCACGAGGACGTGCGCCGTAATCTTGTTGTGGGCAAGCTTCAGGATTTCATTTCCTGGGGGCAGAAGAACTCGGTCTGGCCGTTCAATTTCGGCCTGTCCTGTTGCTACGTGGAAATGGCGACGGCTTTCACGAGCCGCTATGACATTGCGCGCTTTGGCTCCGAAGTGCTGCGCGCCACCCCGCGTGAAGCCGACCTGATCGTGATTGCGGGCACCGTGTTCCGCAAGATGGCCCCTATCGTGAAGTATCTGTACGACCAGATGCTCGAGCCGCGCTGGGTCATCTCCATGGGCTCCTGCGCCAATTCGGGCGGCATGTACGACATCTACAGCGTCGTGCAGGGTGTCGACAGCTTCCTTCCTGTCGATGTGTATGTGCCGGGCTGTCCGCCGCGCCCCGATGCCCTGCTTGAGGGGCTGATGCTGCTGCAGGACTCCATCGGCAAGCAGCGCCGTCCGCTCAGCTGGATGGTGGGCGATCAGGGTGTGACCAAGGTGACGCCTGCCAGCATGCGCGACCTCAAGCGTGAAGAGCGCATGGCGGTCACCAAGCTGCGTACGCCCGACACGATCTGAGGAGCCTGCAGCCATGAGCGAAGTTTTCGATAACAGCCGCGCAGCAGGCATGGGTACGGGCAGCATGGGGGCCTCGGTCGCCGCTTTCCCGCCGCACATGGTCATGATGGAAGAAGCCACGCGTGATGGCGTGCCGACTTTCTGGGTCTCACGCGGCCAGATCCGTGCCGTGCTTCAGGCGGTCAAGGCCGGTGGCGCGCTGCGCATGCTGCTCGACCTGACCTGTGTGGACGAGCGCCAGCGCATCCATCGTGACAATCTGCCGGCATCCGACTTCACGGTCATCTACCACATCCAGTCCTTCGACGGGCCGATCGATGAAGTGCGCTTCAAGGTGCCGCTTGCAGTCGATGATGCCAATATTGCCTCCATCACCGATATCTGGCCGAATTCGAACTGGCTCGAACGTGAGGCATGGGATCTTTTCGGTGTCGTGTTCGAGGGGCATCCGCATCTCTCGCGCATCCTGACACCGCCGACCTGGGTCGGGCACCCCCTGCGCAAGGACCATTACGCCCGCGCGACCGAGCGTCCGCCCTACACGCTCTCGGAAGATCAGGTTTTCGACGAGCAGGAAGCGCTGAAGTTCGACCCCGAATCCTGGGGCATGAAGCGTCATTCCGACAATAGCGACTTCATGTTCCTCAACCTTGGCCCGAACCATCCTTCGGTGCATGGCGTGTTCCGCGTCGTGTTGCAGCTTGAGGGTGAGTTCATTGTCGATGCGGTGCCCGATATCGGGTTCCATCATCGCGGTGCCGAGAAAATGGCCGAGCGTCAGACCTGGCACAGCTACATCCCCTATACCGACCGTATCGACTATGTCGGCGGGGTGATGAACAACTTCCCCTATGTGATGGGTGTCGAGAAGCTGGCAGGCATCACCGTGCCGCCGCGCGCTCAGCTCATTCGCATCATGCTGGCCGAGTTCTTCCGTATTTCCAGCCATCTCGTGTTCTACGGAACCATGGTGCAGGACCTGGGTCAGCTCTCGCCGGTCTTCTACATCTTTACCGATCGCGAGCGCGTTTTCGAGATCATCGAAAAGATCTGCGGCTTCCGCATGCATCCGGCCTTTTTCCGCATCGGCGGCGTGGCGATGGATCTGCCGCAGGGCTGGGACGGCGAGGTTCGCGCCTTCCTCGATTATCTGCCCAAGCGTCTGGACGAGTACAACGAACTCGTCATGAAGAACCCGATCTTCAAGGCCCGTACGAAGGGCGTGGGCGTCTACACGACCGAAGAGGCCGTGGATTGGGGTGTGACAGGGCCGGGGCTGCGCGCCACGGGTCTGGAATGGGATTACCGTCGCAAGGCGCCCTATTCGGGCTATGACCAGATCGACTTCGATATCCCGACCGCCGTCAATGGCGATTGCTATGACCGCGCTGCGGTGCATATCGAAGAGATCCGCCAGAGCCTGCGCATCATCCGCTACTGCCTCGATAACATGCCGGGCGGGGCCTACAAGGCCGAGCATCCGCTGGCCATGCCGCCGCCGAAGCCGCGCACGATGCATGACATCGAAACGCTCATCCATCACTTCGTGGGCGTCAGCTGGGGGCCGGTCATTCCGCAGGGCGAAGTGCGCTCCTGCATCGAGGCGACCAAGGGCCTGAACCAGTATTACCTTGTGAGCGATGGCGGCACGATGTCCTACCGGACGCGTATCCGCACACCGTCGTTCATTCATCTGCAACAGCTTCCGATGCTGTCACGCGGCACCATGATTGCCGACCTGATTGCCATCATCGGAAGCATCGATTTTGTGATGGCCGATGTCGACCGCTGAACTTACGGCGCAGGACGCCGAACTCCCCAAGGATCTCGTCGATACCTTCATCGACATGGCGGCCCATGAGCATCACCCGCGCGGCGCCGCCATTGAGGCGCTGCGTCTGGTGCAGGAACGCTTCGGCTGGATCAACGACGCGCATCTTGCCCATACGGCACGGATCCTGGGCATGTCCCAGGCCGATCTGGACGGGATTGCCACCTATTTCAACCTGCTGTTCCGCAAGCCGGTCGGCAAGAACGTGGTCATGCTCTGTGACTCCGTGTCCTGCTACATCATGGGTGCGGAACAGACCCGCGAACGCCTGTGCAAGAAGCTGGGCGTGAAAATGGGCGAGACGACGCCGGATGGTGAATTCACCGTTCTGCCCATCGTCTGCCTTGGTCACTGCGACCATGCGCCGGCCATGCTGGTCGGCAAGGACCTGTTTGGTCCTGTCCGTCCGGAAGATATCGACGGGATCATCGACGACATTCGGGCGAGGAAGAAGTGATGACTGGTCTCAACCCCGAAAAGCAGCCGCTTCTGGCGCTCGTCAATCGCGAGACGCCCCTCGATCCGGCTGGCTATGACAGAAAGGGCGGCTGGCGCGGTCTGCGCCGCGCCCTTGGCATGAGCCCTGCGGAGATCATCACCGAGGTGACGGACTCCAAGCTGCGCGGACGCGGCGGCGCCGGGTTCAGCACCGGCATGAAATGGAGCTTTGTTCCCAAGGAATCCTACAAGGATCGCCTGAAATATATCGTCGCCAATGGTGACGAAATGGAGCCGGGCACCTTCAAGGATCGTATCCTTGTCGAGGGCAACCCGCTCCAGCTTATCGAAGGCATGATCATCTCGGCCTATGCCATCCAGGCACGGCACGGCATCATCTTCCTGCGCGGTGAGTACCATCTGGGTCTGGAGCGCCTGCAGCAGGCGGTCATCCAGGCGCGTGAGGCCGGCTTCCTTGGCGAGAACATTCTCGGCTCTGGTTTCGATTTCGATCTTCACGTCCATCCCTCCGCCGGTCGCTATATCTGCGGTGAGGAAACGGCCCTGATCACGGCACTGGAAGGCCGCCGCGCCAACCCGCGCGCCAAGCCGCCATTTCCCCAGATCGGTGGTCTGTGGGGCGCGCCGACGGTCGTGAACAACATCGAGACCTTCAGCAACATCCCGCATATTCTTGCCAATGGCACGGAATGGTATCTGGGGCTGAGCGCCTGCGCCGATGGTGGCACCAAGCTTTACGGTGTCAGCGGTCGCGCCAAGCGTCCGGGCGTGTTCGAGCTGCCTCTGGGCACGTCGCTTGGCGTGATCCTGAACGAGTGTGCCGGTGGCATGCAGGACGGCTACAAGCTGCGCGCCTTCCTGCCCGGCGGCGCCTCGACAGCGTTCCTTGGGGCCGAGCACGCTGACATCATCATGGACTACCCGACGCCGGAAAAGGCAGGCAGCCGCCTTGGTACGGGTCTGGCCATCCTGCTCGATGACAAGACCAGCCCGATCGGGATGATCCGCAATCTCGAGCATTTCTTTGCGCAGGAATCCTGTGGCTGGTGCACGCCCTGTCGTGACGGCCTGCCCTGGGTCGAGCGTCTTCTGATTGCCATCGAGGAAGGGCGCGGCACGCCGGAGGATATCGATCGCCTCCATGACGCGGCCCGCCTGATCGGCCCGATGGGGCGCACCTTCTGCGCCCACGCGCCGGGTGCGATTGCGCCTCTGGTCAGCGGCCTGAAGATGTTCGCCGAGGATTTCCAGCGAATGGTTAGCAAGCCCACCTCCGGTACCGCAGAGAGCGGCGCCGCAGGGCAGGCGGCGTAGGAGGAACGGCCCGATGGCAAAAATCGTAATCGACGGCCGCGAGGTTGAAGCACGTTCAGACGTGAACCTTCTGCAGGCCTGTCTCGAGGCAGGGGAAGACCTGCCCTATTTCTGCTGGCACCCGGAACTCGGGTCTGTCGGTGCGTGCCGCCAGTGCGCCGTCAAGCAGTATGCCAATGTCGACGACACACGCGGTCGTATCGTCATGGCCTGCATGACGCCGGTGACTGAAGGCGCGATCATCTCGGTTGAAGACCCCGAAGCCAAGGAATTCCGCGGCGAAGTGGTCGAGTGGCTGATGACGAACCACCCGCATGACTGCCCGGTTTGTGAAGAAGGTGGCGAATGTCACCTCCAGGACATGACCGTGATGACCGGTCATCGCGAGCGTCGCTATCGCTTTGACAAGCGTACCCACAACAATCAGGAACTCGGTCCTTTCGTGAAGCACGAAATGAACCGCTGTATCGCCTGCTATCGTTGTGTGCGCTTCTATCGCGATTATGCGGGCGGCCAGGATCTGGGCGTGTTTGCCTCGCACAACAACGTCTATTTCGGCCGTCACGAGAGCGGCACGCTGGAGAGCCCCTTCTCGGGTAACCTCATCGAGGTCTGCCCGACCGGCGTGTTTACCGACAAGCCGTTTTCGAAGATGTACAGCCGCAAATGGGACATGCGCGGTGCGCCGTCTGTCTGCTCCAACTGTGCGACGGGCTGCAACACCATCATCAATGAGCGCGCTGGCAAGGTTCGCCGCACGCTCAACCGCTATAATGATGAGGTGAACCGCTACTTCCTGTGCGATCGCGGTCGCTTCGGTCATGGCTGGGTCAACGCCCCCACACGCCTGCGTTCAGCTGGTTATGTGATCAATGGCGACATGACGCCGGTACCGGCCCAGGCCGCGCTGGATCATTTCGGCAAGATCGCGGCTTCGGGCAAGATGGTGGGCATCGGCTCGCCGCGCGCCTCGCTGGAATCCAACTACGCCCTGCGCAAGCTCGTCGGTGCCGAGAACTTCTCGACCGGCATGGCCGAGCCGCAGCACAGCCTCGTCAAGCTGGCCGTGTCGCTTCTGGCCGCTGGCCCGGCGCGCATCGCCACCATGCATGAGATGGAAACCGCTGACGGCGCCCTGATCCTGGGTGAGGATGTCTCGGCAACCTCGCCGCGCATGAGCCTGGCACTGCGCCAGATCAAGCGTACAGCCTTCAACAAGGCAGCCGATCAGGCCCGTGTCCCTCACTGGATGGACGCCTCGGTGCGTACGCTGGGTCAGGACACGATTTCGCCGCTCTTCGTGGTGTCACCCACAGTGACCGATCTGGACGGTTTCGCGCAGGACGCCATCCGCGCCATGCCGGAAGATGCGGCACGTCTCGGCTTTGCCATTGCGCATCGCATCGACGCGTCGGCACCCGATGTGACTGGTCTGAATGAGGCCGAGGCGGCTTCCGCTTCGCTCATTGCTGAAGCCCTGCTGGCTGCCGAGAAGCCCCTGCTGGTTTCGGGCCTGCAATACGCTTCGGCTGCCCTGCTTCAGGCAACGGCCAACATTGCCTCTGCTCTGGCTGCCAAGGGCAAGGCGCCGCTCATCAGCTTCGTCCTGCCGGAAGCCAACTCGATGGGCCTCGCGCTGATGGACGGGCTCTCGCTCGACGAGATCGCGGTACGCGCCGCCGATGCCACGCTGATCGTTCTCGAAAACGATCTGAGCCGCCGCCTCGATGGTGCGCAGTTCGAGGCACTGGTGGGGAGTGCGGCCAACCTTGTGGTGCTTGATCATTCGGTCACCCCGACGGCTATCCGCTCTCAGGTTACCTTCCCCTCGGCAGCCTATTCCGAGACGGACGGCACGCTGGTCAGTGCCGAGGGCCGCGCCCAGCGCTTCTTCCAGGTGGTCTATCCCGACGCCCCGCTTCAGGCGGGCTGGCGCTGGATTGCCGATATGGCGCAGGCCGCTGGCCTCAGCCATGTGCAGCCATGGGGCAAGCTGGACGATCTGATTGCCGAGATTGCCGCGACGATGCCGGTTTTCGCCCGCATCCCCGAGGCAGCACCGGGTTCGGACTATGAACTCGAAGGCACGCCGCTGCGCAGCCAGACGCATCGCGTCAGCGGACGCACGGCCATTCGCGCCAATATCAGCGTGCGCGACATTCCGCCGCCGAGCTCGCCCGATACCCCGCTGCATTCCACAATGGAAGGCTCCTACAGCACCGACATGCCCGGCACGCTCGTGCCGTTCTATCAGGTGCCCGGCTGGAACTCTGAGCAGTCGCTGAACCGTTTCCAGCAGGAAATTGGCGGCAAGATGCGTGGTGGTGATTGCGGCGTGCGTTTGGTGGAAGGGGTGGCCAATGCGGCAGGCTCCTATGCCATGGACGTGCCGTCGGCTTTCGCCCCGCGTGCCGGTCAGTTCATGCTTCTGCCTGAAGCCCGCGTATTCGGCACAGATGAAATGAGCATGATGGCCCAGCCGATTGCCGAGCGTGCTGCCCCTGCGGTGGTGCGTATCGGCGGTACCGTGGCCAAGGGTGCTCAGGTCCGTCTGTCGCTGAATGGCGAAGTGTTCACGGTCGATGCCGTCTCTGACTCTTCTCTTCCCGAAGGTGTCGCCACATGCCCGCCGCATATGGTGTCCCGCTCCTGGTCGGCACCGGGCTGGGTTTCTCTTGAAATCATGGCGCCTGCCGAGCGTATTGGAACGGAGAGCGCGGTATGATGCCCATCGTGTGGCCAATTCTTGTGATCGTCGTGACCGTCTTTGGCGTTCTCGGCGTCGCAGCGGTCTCGACCATGCTGGAGCGCCGCCTGCTTGGCGTGTTCCAGGATCGCCCCGGCCCTAACCGCGTCGGCCCGTTCGGCCTGTTTCAGGTCATCGCCGATGCGATGAAGATGCTGTTCAAGCAGGACTGGATTCCGCCTTTTGCGGACAAGCCGGTCTTTCTTGTTGCGCCGATCATCGGCTTTCTGGCCGTTCTGCTCTGCTTCGGCGTCGTGCCCATCACCCCCATCTGGGGTGTGGCGGGTGAGCTGAATGTCGGCCTGCTCTTCATCTTCGGCATGCTGGGCCTTGGCGTCTATTCGGTGGTTCTCGCCGGCTGGTCGTCCAACAACAAATACGCCCTGCTTGGTGGCATGCGTGCCGCCGCCCAGATGATCTCCTATGAAGTGTTCATGGGCCTGTCGGTCATGGGCGTTGTCATGGCGGCCGGTTCGTTCAGCATTCGCGACATCGTGGAAGCCCAGACCCATTGCTGGTTCATCATCCCGCAATGCCTGGGTGCCGTGATCTTCCTGCTTGCCGGTATTGCCGAAACGCATCGTCTGCCTTTCGACTTCCCGGAAGGTGAAAACGAAATCGGTGCCGGCTTCCATACCGAGTATTCGGGCATGAAATTCGGCATGTTCTACCTTGCCGAATATGCCGGTGTCGCACTCAGCTCGGCCCTGATCACCACGCTCTACCTCGGTGGCTGGCATGGCCCGTTCCTGCCGCCCGTCCTGTGGTTTGCGATCAAGGTTTTCCTGCTGATCTGCTTCTACATCCTGCTGCGCGCAGCACTGCCCCGTCCTCGTTACGACCAGCTGATGTCCTTCGGCTGGAAGGTGCTGCTGCCGCTGTCTCTTCTTAACATTCTGGTCACCGGCGCGGTCGTTCTGCTGCGCGCGGGCGTCTGAGAGGGGGCGCGCCATGCTTGGTATTCTCCGCACCATATGGATGACGTTCCTGCACATGTTTCATCGCAATGAAACGGTGCAGTATCCGGACGTCAAACCGTACCTGTCCCCCCGCTTTCGCGGTCGTATCGTCCTCACCCGCGATCCGAGCGGCGAAGAGCGCTGCGTGGCCTGTAATCTGTGCGCCGCGGCCTGCCCGGTAGATTGCATCAGCCTGCAGAAAGGCGAGAAGGAAGGGCGCTGGTATCCGGAATTCTTCCAGATCAATTTCTCACGCTGCATCTTCTGCGGTTTCTGTGAGGAAGCCTGCCCGACCTACGCCATTCAGCTCACGCCCGATTTCGAGATGAGCGAATATGTGCGCCAGAACCTGGTTTACGAGAAGGAAGACCTCCTGATCAGCGGACCCGGCAAGGTACATGATTACAGCTTCTATAATGTGTCGGGGCTCAAGATCCCGGGCAAGAACAAAGGTGAAGCCGAAAATGAAGCCAAGCCTATCGACATTCATGCACTGATGCCCTGATCATGAATATCATGCTTGAACTCTATGGGCTGATCGCCATCGGCGCGACCGCGTTGGCGATTACCCGCACCATCCCCGTTCACGGCCTGCTTTACCTTGTCGTGTCGCTTCTGGCGCTTGCCTGCATGTTTGAAGAGCTGGGCGCGCCTTTTGCTGCCATGCTCGAAATCATCGTCTATGCCGGCGCGATCATGGTCCTGTTCGTGTTCGTGGTCATGATGATCAATCTGGGCCAGCCCGACCAGCTTCGTGAAAAAGGCTGGTTTGCCGGTGGCGCCTGGATTGGCCCCAGCGTGATTTCGCTGCTGCTGATGGGTCTGCTGGTCTATGGCGTGAGCCACAACACCATGGCGGTGGGCACTGTTGGCGCGCCGATCGGCCCCAAGGCGGTCGGTCTGACGCTTTATGGCCCCTATATCCTGACCGTCGAGCTCTCCTCGTTCCTGCTTCTGGCAGGGCTTGTGAGCGCCTATCACAT
The DNA here is from genome assembly GCF_011753235.1 of Asaia sp. As-1742. Taxonomy (NCBI): domain Bacteria; kingdom Pseudomonadati; phylum Pseudomonadota; class Alphaproteobacteria; order Acetobacterales; family Acetobacteraceae; genus Asaia; species Asaia sp. As-1742. The sequence continues at coordinate 223,649 of NZ_VWWA01000002.1, forward strand.
CGGCCGCCGGATCGGAGGGAAATCCTGATATGACTGCTGCCGATCCCAATGGCGCGCTCATTGTCGCCGTCATACTCTTTTCACTCGGAGCGTTGGGCGTCCTTGTACGCCGCAACCTGCTCTTCATGCTGATGTCGACCGAAATCATGCTCAATGCCGCTTGCCTCGCGTTCATCGCGGCGGGCAATCGCTGGCATATGGCGGATGGTCAGGTCATGTTCATCATGGTGGTCGCCTTCGCTGCTGCGGAATCCGCAGTTGGCCTGGCCATCATCCTGCGCATGCATGCAGCCGGACGCTCCACGCTAGATGCCGATACCGGCAATCGTCTGGGGGGTTAGTCTCGTGGCCATGCTGCTTCCGCTTGTCATTTTCTGCCCCCTGGCGGTCTCCATCATCCTGATGCTGACCGGGGGCAAGCTTCCCGCACGGGCGACGACGCTTCTCGTCGGCGCCGGTATGGGGCTTTGTGCGCTTTTCGCCGTCATTTCGGCCTATAGCTTCCTTTCCGGTCCGGACTCGCTCGGTTCGCTGCACGTCGTGCTGTGGAACTGGATGAATGTCGGCTCCTTCAACGCCCAGATCGCGCTCACGCTCGACCGGCTCTCGCTGGTCATGATGCTGGTGGTGTCCTGCGTCGGCTTCCTCATTCTCGTCTATGCCTGTGCCTACATGTATGACGACGAGGACATCGCGCGTTTCTTCACCTACATGACCCTGTTCGTTGCCTCCATGCTTCTGCTGGTGCTGGCATCGGATCTGCTGGGCGTGTTCATCGGGTGGGAAGGCGTGGGCCTTTGCTCTTATCTGCTCATCGGCTTCTGGTATGGCGAACAGGCCAATGCCATCGCCGCGCGAAAGGCCTTTGTGGTTACGCGTGTGGGCGATGCATTGTTCCTGCTGGGTATGCTGCTGATGGCAACAGCCGTTGGCTCGCTGGACATCCCGACGCTTCTGGCCGTCGGCCCCCATGCCGCACCGCGTACGCTGACGCTGGGCATGTTCCTGCTGCTGGGTGGTGCAATGGCCAAATCGGCCCAGGTGCCGCTCCAGACCTGGTTGCCTGACGCCATGGCCGGCCCGACGCCAGTCTCGGCGCTCATTCATGCTGCGACCATGGTCACGGCGGGTGTCTATCTTCTGGCGCGTCTGCATGGTCTGTTCGTTCTCACGCCGCTGGCGATGTTCGCCTGCGCCATTGTGGGTTTCGTGACCATTCTGCTCGCTGCGGGCAGTGCTCTGGTCCAGACCGACATCAAACGCATCCTTGCCTATTCCACCATGAGCCAGCTCGGCTACATGTACCTCGCGCTCGGTTGCGGCGCCTGGCATGCTGCCATGTTCCATCTCGTCACGCATGCCTTCTTCAAGGCTCTGCTCTTTATGGCGGCGGGTTCGATCATCCTGCGCGTCCATCACGAGCAGGACATCTTCAAGATGGGTGGTCTGCGCAAGGACATGCCCTGGGTGTTTGCAGCCTTCCTGATTGGTTCGGCTGCGCTGGCAGGTCTGCCGCTGATCACCGCCGGTTACTTCTCGAAAGAGCTCATTCTGGGCAGCGCCTATGATCTGAGCCCGATCTTCTGGGCCGGTGCGCTGTTTGGTGCCTTCCTGACCTCCATCTATATCTTCCGCTGCGTGTTCATCGTGTTCTGGGGCGGTCATCGCACCCATGCACATGGCAAGTCGGGCATCGCCATGGCCCTGCCCATGGGGATCCTGTCCGTGCTCGCCATTGCGGGCGGCTGGATGGAAATGCCGGATGCCATCGCACACGTGCATATCTTCTCCAATCTTCTTTCCCCCGTGCTCGGTGCCCTGCCTGAAGAGCACAATACCAGCCTGCTCATTCTCGGCTCTCTCGTGCCGATTGCCGGCGTGACCATCGCCTGGACGCTGTGGCGCCCGAAAGGCGAAGCACCGGTTGCTGCCGAAAGCCCTGCCATTTCGACGCTGCGCGCCGATTGGGGTTTCGACACGCTGTATGACCGGGTTTTCGTACGGCCGTTCATGGTGCTTGCCCATCTGAACCGTCGTGATTTCATCGATCGTTTCTATGATCTGGTTGCAGCCCTGACCCAGGGCGGTGGATACGCTGTTGCGAAGCTGCAGAGCGGCCAGGTGCGTCGCTATGCCGGCTGGATCGCAGCAGGAACGGTTGCAGCTCTTTGTCTGGCGGTATGATGATGTTGGCACTTCCCGCTCTTGTTCTGATCCCCTTCATCGGGGGTCTTGCAGCCTGGCTTGTCGGGCTGCGCGGCGCCTCGCGCGCGGCGTCGGTTTCCTCACTCATCACGCTTGTGCTGATGGTGATCCTGCTTGCGCAGGTCACACTCAGCGCATTGTCAGGCGGTGCCAGCGCCGGGGGATGGCTTGGCCATTTCTCCATGGCCTGGGTGCCGATGCTGGGCATCAATGTCCGGCTCGACATTGACGGTCTGAGCCTCGTCATGCTGTGGCTCAACGCGCTGATCTCCCTGCCTTGCGCGCTGCTCAGCGCACGCAATGTGGCAGATCGCGCAGGCCTGTTTCACTTCCTGCTGCTGGCAACGGTGGCCGGGATCAACGGCGTCTTCATGGCGACCGACCTGTTCCTGTTCTTCTTCTTCTGGGAGCTGATGCTCCTGCCGCTCTTCGGGGTTATCCTGATCTGGGGTGATGCAGGGCGCCAGCGCGCTGCGCTGAAGTTCTTCCTGTTCACGCAGGGAAGTGGCTTGCTGATGCTGCTGGCCATTCTTGGCCTTGTCATCGTCAACGCCCAGCGCACCGGCGTCATTACGTTCGACTACTTTGCCCTGTCGCAGACGGCGCTGATTGCGCCCATCGCCCCGGTGCTGATGCTTGGCTTCTTCATCGCTTTTGCGGTCAAGCTGCCTATGGTGCCTTTCCATTCGTGGCTGCCAGACACCTATGCGGCATCGCCTGCCGCTGCGAGCATTCTGCTTTCGGGTGTTCTGGCAAAGACAGGTGGCTATGGCCTGATCCGCTTCGTGGTCATGCTCTTCCCCGGTGCTGCGGCGCATCTCGCACCCATCGCCATGACGCTTGGCGTGGTCGGTATCCTGTACTGCGCATGGCTTGCCGTGGCGCAGGATGATATCAAGCGCCTCATTGCCTATTCCTCCATCAGCCATCTTGGCTTCATCCTGCTGGGTGTGTTCTCGGGCACACGCATCGGTATGGAGGGTGCCATCGCCCAGATGGTGGCGCATGGTCTCAGCACGGGTGCTCTTTTCGTGATCGCAGGGCTTCTAGAAGATCGTCTGGGGACGCGCGACATGTCGCGTATGGGTGGGCTCTGGCCTGCCATGCCGCAGTTCTCGGCATTTGCCATGTTCTTCGCTGCGGCCTCGCTTGGCCTTCCGGGGCTGGGCAACTTTGTCGGTGAGTTCCTGGTGCTCATGGGCACATGGCAGGTCAGCCATACCATGACGTTCTTCGCAGCGGCTGGTCTGGTGCTGTCGTCGGTCTATTCGCTCACCATGATGCTGCGCGTCTTTTATGGCCCGAAAAAGACCGATGCCGTGGCACCGCTTGGTGCGCCTTCCGTGCCGCATCTCGCTGTCCTTGGTGTGGCAGCCCTTCTTCTCCTTGCGCTTGGCGTCTATCCGCAGCCGGTTCTCAACCTGTCGGCACCGGCCAGCCCCCATGTCGTGAGCATCGCTCAGGAGCAGGCCCAGTAATGTCTTTCTCGTTCCTCCCCAATGCGGTGCTGGTGCTGTGCCTCGGAAGCCTGGTGCAGCTCGCAGCCATCTCCTGGCGGCGTCATGTCGTTCGTGATGCCATTCTGTGCGTGATCGTTCTTCTGGCGTCGCTGGCCTCGATCATGCTGCCGACCGTGCTCGTCATGACGGGTGCCACCCCGCTTTTTGCCCCTGATACATGGGCCTCTTTTGCCGGTGCGCTGATCATTCTCTCAGCACTGGCAATCGTGCTGATGTCGCGCCATGGCGCCATCAGCGCTGACCCGAGTGTGAACAGCGAGTATTTCCTGCTGCTCACACTGGCCACACTGGGTGGCGTGGCCATGACCGGCGCGGTTCATTTCGTGTCGTTCTTCCTTGGTCTCGAAACGCTCAGCCTGGCCCTGCTTGGCCTGATCGCGTTCCACAACCAGCGTCTCGACGCCGGTGAAGCCGCGATGAAGTATCTGCTTCTTTCGGGTGTCGCATCGGCCACGATGGTGTTCGGTTTTGCGCTGATCTACGCCGAGACCGGATCGCTGCGTTTCGCAGCCCCCGATCTAAGCCATGTTCCCGAGCCGATCATTGGTGTGATGGGGGTTATCCTCATCCTGTCAGGCATGTTCTTCAAACTGTCTGCCGTGCCGTTCCATCTCTGGCTGGCCGATGTGCTTGAAGGCACGTCCGTACCGGTGGCGGCCCTGGTGGCCGTGACATCCAAGATCGCGCTTTTTGCGGCCATGCTGCGCTATTTCTCCGCCGTCAATCTCTATGTGCCCAGCGCACAGGTGAACGAGATTCTGATCGTGGCCGTGCTCAGCATGCTGGGCGGTAACCTGATGGCCGTGGTGCAGACGGATCTGCGTCGCCTGCTTGCCGGGTCGTCCATCGCGCATGTGGGCTATCTGCTGGTGGCTTTCCTGTCACCGGGGCCGTTTGGCGTGGCTTCGGCTGCCTTTTACCTGGCGGCCTATGCGATCTCGACGCTTGGCGTGTTTGCCATCATGAACGGTGTGCTGCCCCAGGGTACCGATATCCGTGAATGGCACGGGCTGTTCCGTCGCAAGCCTGCCGCTGCGCTGGCCATGTCGATCATGCTGATTTCGCTGGCAGGTATTCCCCCGGCAGTCGGCTTCTTCGCGAAGTTCTATGTGGCGGCTGCGGGCGTTTCGGCCCATCGCACGCTTCTGCTCTTCGTCCTGATCGCCAGCAGCACGATCGGTCTGTTCTACTATCTGCGCCTGATCCTGATCATGCTGACGCCTGCGCCAGCAGATCGCGAGACCCGCGCGGAGCTGACGGCACCTACGCCGGTCAATGCAGCACTGATCACTGTGCTGGCCTGCGCCACCATCCTGCTGGGCATTTGCCCCAGCACGCTGGTCCAGCGCAGCCAGTCTCTGGTTGTGGCCCCGCCTCTCCCTGCGGCGCCAGCAACCTTGCCCTGACGAAGGCTCTCCCGAGCTGGCGACTACATGGCCGCCAGTTCAGAAAGTCGATGAAAGCTGCATGTCCGTCGGGCGTGCAGCTTTTTTTATGCGCATTGCCCGGTCAGGAGAGGTATCACCGGGTCATGAGTTCCGCCCCCATTCGCAAAGGCTGGTGTCCAGCCCTTCATGCCCCAATGCAAACGCATGATGGCTGGCTGGTGCGTGTCACCCCGGACCCCACAGGACTGAACCCCGGGCAATCGACCTTTCTGGCGGATTATGCCGCGCGTCATGGCAATGCGCGCATCACGCTCACCCTGCGCGGCAACCTCCAGCTTCGGGGGCTCGATCATCAGGCGGCGCTCGATTTCACGTCGCTTGCTGTGGCGCATGGTCTGGGCCTTGAGGCGCCACAGCAGGAAGCAAGGCGCCGCATCCTGTTTGCATCACCTCTGGCTGGTCTCGATCCCGATTGCGCTGAAGACACCTTGGCTCTCGCGCATGAAATCACGCAGGCGATGCAGGATTTGCCGCCCTCATGGCGTCCGCCGGAGAAATTCAGCCTTGCTGTCGATGGTGGTGGACTGGTCCCCTCAGGGGCGCTGCGGGGTGATCTGGCCCTGCGCCACGAGGCAGGGGCGTGGATTTTGTACGAAGGTGCCCTGAGGCATCAACCGGACAGGACAGATCTGGTCGATGAAGTGCTGGCGGCGCTCCAGCGTTCTGCGCATCGGGCCATTGCAGATCGGGCATTGCATCGGGCGGCACCATTTAGAGGGACGATACCGCCCTTGCTTGGTCCCTTCCTGCCCGGGTGTTTTGGTGCTGTGGCGGTGCTGGGTGAAATCAGTGCCCAGACTCTTGCCTCCATCGCTTCTGCCGGCGCGGCGATACGGCTGACACCCTGGCGGGGGCTGGTGCTCGATCGCCCTGTTGCAGCCCATGACCTGATAACCGACCCTCAGGACAGGCGAGCGGACCTCATGGCCTGTCCGGGCGCAGGGCGCTGCGCACAGGCCCATGCGCCAACACAACGCGACGCGCTGTCGCTAGTGACTGAACTGCGCGGCAGACGGCTCCATGTCTCGGGCTGCGCCAAGGGATGTGCTTCGCGCGGTAGTCATGATGTGACACTGGTGGCGGGGCCAAAAGGATATGATCTTGTCTGGCAGGGGAGTGTCTCTGATCGACCTGCCGAGTCTGGTCTTGACATCGAGGACGTGCGAAGGCGTTTGCGTCGGGCATGACAGGAAGAAACGAGACGGCCCATGACCGGGGAGAGCGCATGACCGAAGAGAGTTACGACTATATCCGCGACGGCGCTGAGATCTATGCCCGGTCCTTTGCGACAATCAGGGCTGAGGCCGATCTTTCGGCTTATGATCATGATGAGGCACGCGTTGCGGTCAGGGTTATTCATGCTTGTGGCATGGTCGATATCACCCGCAATCTTGACTTCGCTCCCGGCTTTGTCGCCGCGGCGCGTACCGCGCTGCTGGCTGGAAAGCCTGTCCTGTGTGACTCTGAGATGGTGGCTCACGGTGTGACGCGTGCGCGGTTGCCAGCCAATAACCAGGTCATCTGTACCTTGCGTGACATGCGTACACCGGAGCTGGCCAGATTTATCGGCAACACGCGATCGGCGGCGGCGGTCGATCTTTGGGGGAGCGACCTGGAGGGCGCGGTCGTGGCGATCGGCAATGCACCGACAGCCCTGTTTCGCCTGCTGGAACTCATCCGGCAGGGTGGCAAGCGTCCCGCAGCCATTATCGGCATGCCGGTCGGCTTCATCGGCGCGGCAGAGTCCAAAGAGGCACTGGCAGCCTTTAATGAAATCCCTTGGGCTATTGTACGGGGCAGGCAGGGGGGAAGCGCCATGGCGGCTGCCTGTGTCAACGCGCTGGCCAGCGAGAGCGAATGACCGGTCTCTGCCAGATTCTTGGCATGGGGCCGGGTGACCCGGAATTGCTGACCCTCAAAGCGGTGCGTTACCTGCAGGCTGCGGATGTGGTGGCGTGGTTCGCTGCGTGCGGCAAACCGGGCCATGCGCGTGTCATCGCCGGTGATCATGTGCCCTCAGGCGCGGAAGAACTGCGGTTCGACTATCCATTCACCACGGCTGTGCCGGTGGAGGACCCGCGTTATCTGGTCGATATGGCCGCATTTTACGACCGTTGTGCCCAGAGGCTTTCAGAAGAGCTGGCGAAAGGGCGTCGGATTGCGCTTTTGTGCGAAGGCGACCCGTTTCTGTACGGCTCGGCCATGTATCTGTTTGACCGCCTCAGTCCGCATTTTCGCTGCGAGATCGTGCCGGGCATTACCGGGATGAGCGGCTGCTGGTCAGCCGCTCATCTGCCGATGGTGCATGGTGATGATATTCTCAGTGTATTGCCTGCAACGCTCGATGAAGCCAGTCTCTCCGCGTGGCTCGCACGGGGTGATGCGCATGTGATCATGAAGATCGGGCGCAATTTTGCGAAAGTGCGTGCAGCCCTGCAGCAAAGCGGGCGCCACGAGAAGGCGGTGTATGTCGAACGCGGCACACAAACCGGGCAGGTCTGCCTGCCGCTCGATCAGGCGCCGGAAAAAGCTCCTTATTTCTCCATGGTCCTCGTGCCGGGGCGAAAGCGGGCCCGATGAAGCCTGTCCTGTATGTAGTTGGTCTTGGGCCCGGTGCGACGGGTCAGATCACGGCCGAGGCACGTGAGGCGTTGGCTGCGGCAACCGATGTGCTGGGTTACGGGCTTTATGTCACCCGCGCCTTTGCGTTGGGTGCAGGCGAGCATGCAACGCCCCATGTGACGGATAATCGCGAGGAACTCGATCGCGCCCGCCATGCGCTCGATCTGGCGATGAGCGGGCGGTTGCCTGTGGTCGTCTCGGGCGGGGACGCGGGCGTTTTCGGCATGGCGAGTGCCGTGTTCGAGGCCGTGGCAGGCGGGCCACCTGCCTGGCGTGCTATCGATATACGCGTCGTACCCGGCATCAGTGCCGTGCTCGCCGCGGCAGCGAGGCTCGGGGCGCCGCTTGGCGGCGATTTCTGCGTGATATCGCTGTCGGATAATCTCAAGCCCTGGGACATCGTGGCGCGCCGTCTGAAGGCTGCGGCCGAAGCCGGATTTGTGATTGCGCTCTATAATCCCCGTTCCTTGGCGCGCCCCGGCCAGCTCGATCAGGGATTCGAAGTGTTGCGTCGGGTGCTGCCAGGGGAGACACGTGTCGTGTTTGCCCGCGCCATAGGTCGCCCCGGCGAGCATGTCCTGCATGTGTCCCTGGCTCAGGCAAGAGGCGAGGATGCGGATATGAGCACGCTGGTGCTGATTGGCTGCGCCTTCACTCATCTGATCGAACGCCCCGGCGAAACCCCCTGGCTCTACACGTTGCGCCGCGTGCCCTGAAGCCGGGATTGCCGCAGGTTGCGCCGACTCATGAGCCGCGAAGCCTGATCCGTTCCAGCCATGTCATGGCGGCCTCGACCGTATCAAGTTCCTCGGCAGGCGGAAGAGGCGGGCGATCGACCATGATGACCTCAACACCAAGTTGTCGGGCCGCCTCCAGCTTGGGGGCTGTAGCCGCCGCACCGGCATTTTTTGTCACGAGACAATCGATACGATGCTCGCGAAACAGGGTGAGTTCGTCATCAAGCCGGAAGGGGCCGCGTGCGAGTAGAACGGTCGCGCCGTCTGGCAGCGCATCGCCGGGCGGATCGATACTGCGCAGGAGGTAGTGATGCGGCGTATGCCTGAATGGATCGAGATCCTTGCGACCTGTCGTCAGGAAAACCCGGCGCGGGGTCGTTCCCAACATGGCGGGAACGGCACTGATACACGGCGCATGGCGCCATATCGCGCCTTCTCCGGCTTGCCATGCCGGGCGGGTGAGGCGCAGCAATGGGCGCGAACAGGCCTTCGTAGCCGCAACGGCATGATGGCTCATGCGCGCAGCGAACGGATGGGTGGCATCGATCACCACGTCAGCCTCATGGCGGGTCAGCCAAGCGATCAGCCCGGCGATGCCGCCAAACCCCCCCATGCGCATACGGGACGGAACAGGCATTGCCGACGCCGTGACACCCGCCAGAGAAAACGTGATATCATCTTCCCCCTGGGACTCCAGCGCGTGACAGAGTTGGCGCGCCTCGGTGGTGCCCCCCAATATCAGGATATGCATTCCTTGCCCTCACTCTCTCCTTGTTCAGGCGCCAAACGCTGGCTGACGATCATCGGCCTGGAAGAGGGCGGGTTTGAAGCGCTTTCACGCAAGGCGCAACGGGCAATTCTCAAGGCCGATGTTCTGGTCGGCGGAAAGCGACATCTGAGTCTCGTGGAGGGAAGGGGGCAGGCGCTGCGCGAGACCTGGCCGTCGCCCTACTCGCAGGCCATGCAGGCCCTGGCCCGTCATGAAGGACGCGATGTCGTCGTTCTGGCCTCGGGGGATCCGTTCTTCTTCGGGATTGGCAAGCAGATTGCTGCGCATTTTGGCTATGATGGGCTCCAGGTCATACCCTCACGCTCCTGCCTGACCCTGGCCTGCGCCAGAACAGGATGGTCAGCACAGGATGTCGGCCTCGTCTCGCTCTGCGGCCGGCCCATAAGCCGCCTTTTGCCGCATTTGCAGCCGGGTGCAAGGCTTGTCATCCTTTCGGCAGATGAGACAACGCCCGCCTCTCTGGCCGCATGGCTGGACGAGAAGGGATGCGGTGAGAGCGTGATCCATCTGCTCGAAGCGCTCGATGGACCCGAAGAACGACAGCGGGTGTTTTGGGCCCGCGAAGGCGCACCCGGCGATGTGGCGCGGCTTAATATGATGGCGGTGGAGATTATGGCCGGCAGGGGCGCGTCATTGCTGCCTCTGGCCTGCGGTCTGCCTGACCATTTTTTCGAACATGACGGTCAGATCACCAAACAGGAGATACGCGCGATCACCCTCAGCGCCCTTAGCCCCCATCCGGGGCAGATGTTATGGGATCTTGGGGCAGGATCGGGGTCGATCGGTATCGAGTGGATGTTGCGCCACTCCTCGAACCAGTGCTTTGCCGTTGAACGCAATGCAGAGCGTTGTGCGCGTATCGCGCGTAATGCAGAAGCTCTGGGTGTCGATCAGCTTCACGTGGAACAGCGTGACCTTTCTGCGCCCCTGTCTGATATGCCGCCGCCCGATGCTGTGTTTGTCGGCGGCGGTATCAGTACGCCCGGATTGCTCGACAATGCGTGGTCTGCGCTTCGTTCTGGCGGCAGGCTGGTGGCCAATGCTGTCACGCTTGAGGGCGAGCAACGGCTTTTCGAGGCTTTTCAAGCATGGGGCGGTGCGCTATCGCGCATCAGCATGGAGCGTCTAGGACCAATAGGGACCATGCATGGATTCAGGCCGGCCATGACGGTCACACAGTACAAGGCTGTCAAACCATGATCATGGGAGGATTGGGTTGCAGGCTCGAGGCATCCCCCGAGGCCATGATTGATGTGGTGAGGCTGGCCATCGAGCGCTGGGGCCTGCCGCATGGTTTTGCCGTTCCGGCATTCCGACAGAACCACGCCGCTGTGCAGGCTGTGGCCCAGCTTTTCAAATTGCCTGTCACGGTGGTCGATCTCCTGTCTCTTGCCTCGGCCCAGCCGCGCTGTCTGACCCACTCCGAGCGCGCCCGTATGACAATGGGGTTCGGCTCAATCGCGGAAGGCTGCGCTCTGGCCGTTCTGGGGCCGCACAGCCAGTTGCTGGGGGCGCGACTTGCCGGAGACGGCGTGACCTGCGCCTTTGCCATGATCAAGGCCGGATCGCTGAGCCAGTGACCGTTCATTTTATCGGGGCGGGGCCGGGGGCTGCTGATCTGATGACGCTGCGGGGCCGCGCCATTCTGGAACGCGCGCCGCTCTGTCTTTACGCGGGCTCGATCATCCCACCCGAGATCCTTGCTTTCTGCGGGCCTGAAGCCAGACAGATCGATACGGCGCCTCTTTGTCTCGATGAGATCGAGGCCTTGTTCGTTGCGGCTCATGAGGCCGGTGAGGATGTCGCCAGGCTCCATTCAGGCGATCTTTCGCTCTATAGCGCCGTGGCTGAGCAGGTCGCGCGGCTGGAGCGTAGAGGTATTGCCTACACGCTGACACCAGGTGTGCCGGCCTTTGCCGCAGCCTCTGCCGCGCTTGGGCGCGAGCTGACTGTGCCGGGTGTAGCGCAGAGTCTGGTCCTGACGCGTCTGTCAGGGCGCGCTTCGGCTATGCCGGAGGCAGAAACTCTTGAAGCTTTCGCTGCGACCGGCGCGACACTGGCGATCCATCTTGCGGTGCATCGACTGGAAGAGATTGTGAGCCGCCTGCTACCGTTCTATGGCGCAACCTGTCCTGCTGCCGTGGTCGCGCGGGCGAGCTGGCCTGATGAACATCGCGTGCAGGGAACGCTCGCTACGATTATTCCCCTGATGGCGGCTGAGCCCGAGGCTCGTACAGCACTTGTACTCGTCGGCAGGGCCCTTGATCCGGGGATGTTTCGGGAGAGCGCGCTCTACGATCCCGATTATCAGCGGCGGTTTCGTGGGCGCAACAAGGATAATATCCCTCTCGAAACCTCGCGCCCGGTGATCTGAGAGCGAGGGCCTTTTGGTCCGCGCGGTACGATATGGAGATGTTTAGGCTCGCCATGTGACAAGCGCGCCCCGTAGATCAGGCATGCACGCCAGCGAATAAAGCCGTTTGCGCTCAGGCGATGACTTTTTCGGACGCGTTCTGCTTGTGAACCTGCCGTTCCATCCACTTCTGGGCAGTCAGTTTCATTTCCGGATTGAGCAGACGGTAAAGACGGAGCAGATCATCCTCGTCAGGCGTGAGAACAGCAGGAATGTCCTCCTCAATCATGCCGGTCAGGAAGGCCTCGGTCGAGACGCCAAAGAGGTCAGCGAGTTTCGGAATATATTTTCTCAAACTACCGACACGCCCCGTTTCCCAAAAAGCAACAGCAGAACGTGATACTCCCAATGTATCGGCAAGCTGTTGCTGGCTCATGCCTTGGCTTTTTCGGAGCATCGCAATGCGCCTCGTGAGAGCAAAGCTTGGTGATATCTTTTGGGGTCGTTCGCTGTTCATATTTTCTTCGTCTCTATTCTTCCGGGACACGCCCTTGATCAGCGTAGCATTGAAGTTAATAAATGATTACCCCGTGCGTCGTCAAATTATGTGGATTCACGCCAAGGAGATAATTTTAACGCTCCGCCGATATGGCTGAGGAAAGCGGATACCCTTGCGGGATGAGAACGTCCGGGAGGTGTCAGCAGGCAGAGTTCTGTTTCGGGCAGGGACCATTCCGGCAGGAGCCTGATCAATGTGCCATTTTGCATGTCCTGTGCGATCATGAATTCCGGGAATATTCCGATACCGTGCCCGGCCCGCAGCGCGGGCAAAAAGGCTTCAGCATTGTTTGAGCGGTAACGGCTCGTCGGTGGATCGACCTGCATGGTTTCCCCGTCGCAGCTCATGCGCCATGCTCCCGGTGATTGTGTGCCTTCATAGATCAGCCCGTCATGCTGCCTGAGATCTCTGGGGTGTGATGGCGCACCATGCCGGGCGAGATAGGCCGGTGCAGCCACCAGAAACAGCGGTATGCGGCAAAGGCGCAAAGCACGCAGCGATGAGGGGGCGTGAGCCGCAATACGTATGGCGATGTCAAACCCCCCACCGATCAGGTCGAGCTGGGCATCCGTATAGGTCATGGCAAGATGGATCTCGGGATACCGCGTCAGAAAATCCGGGAGCAGGGGTGCCACATGATTCAGACCGAAAGAGATCGGGGCGGTAAGGCGCAACAATCCATGCGGGTGATGAACCGCCTGGCGCAATTCGGCCTCGGCAGCTTCGCCCTCGCCGAGAATTCGGTTGGCGTGGGTCAGTACCCGCTGCCCGGTTTTAGTCAGGGCGAGCTGGCGTGAGGTCCGGTTTAGCACATAGGTGCCCGTGCTATGTTCCAGACGCGCAATGGCCTTTGAAATGGTGGGGCGCGAAAGGCCAAGAGCCTGCGCCGCAGCACTGAAGGAACCAAGCTCGACCACACGGGCGAAGATGGCCAGAGCCTCGAAGTCAGGCAAGCGTTGTGTCATGAAATGGAACCGATCTGTTTCCATTATTTCTATATATTGACGTACATCCAATTGCCTATGGTCGATCATCACTCAGGAGGATCATTTCATGATCGACTACCGTCCATTTGCGTCGATCGGCCACGCCGACCATGGCTGGCTCAAGGCCGCGCATCATTTTTCCTTTGCCGGTTATCACGATCCTGCCCGCATGGGCTGGGGTGCGCTGCGCGTCTGGAATGATGACGAGATTGCACCGGATAGCGGTTTTCCCTCTCATCCGCATCGGGACATGGAGATCATCACCTATGTTCGTCAGGGGGCCATTTCACACCGTGACTCGCTGGGTAATGAGGGCCGGACCGAGGCAGGACAGGTGCAGGTCATGTCAGCCGGCACAGGGATCGTTCATAGCGAGGCCAATCTTGAGGCCGTGACCACCACGCTCTTTCAGATCTGGATCCAGCCCGACCGGCGTGGTCACGCGCCCACGTGGGGGACACGGCCTTTTCCGGTCGAGGCACGGGCCAATCGGCTGGTGACGCTGGCCTCTGGTGTTGAAGGTGACGACGATGCGCTGCGGATCAATGCCACGGCACGGGTCCGGGCAGCGACGATCGAGAAGGGCCGCGCGCTTGAGTGGCAGCTCGAGCCCGGTTGGTCGGGCTATGCCGTTCTGGCCTCTGGCGATGTCACGCTCCTCACTCCCGGATCGCGCGTGAAACTCGCTCCACGCGATGGGGCTGCGCTGCGTGACGAGGCTCTCGTGACAATCGAAGCAGCCAGCGTTTCGGAAATCGTGATTGTCGAAACACGCGACTGATCATCAAGGGCATGATGGGGCTTGGGCAGGCATCGCACCCATCATGCCAGGCAGTCTGGCAGGACCGCCCTTCGCCGGCGTCAATTGTGACGCACGATGTCTAAACGTTCTTCCCTATACCCTCCCCCCTAGGGTATAGGGAGTATATGAGTCCGCCGAATCATCGAAAAATCGCCCTTCGCCTCAAGCAGGCCCACGGCCATCTGGCGACGATCCTCGACATGATCGAGGCCGATCGAAGCTGCGCCGATCTGGCCCAGCAGATTCAGGCCGTCGAACACACCCTGCGCAATGCCAAGCGTGCCCTGATTCAGGACCATGTCGAGCATTGCGTGATTGAAGCGATGGAAGATGGCGGAACCGGGCGTGACGATGCCATGCGCGAATTTGCCCGTCTCGTTAAATATCTCTGACAGGGGCGTCGCATGATCAGATGTCTCGCCTCGACGCGCAGCAGGATTTTGGCTGTCTCTGTCGTTCTGACAGGTCTTGCGGCTTCATCGTGTCTCGGCGGCACGGCACAGGCAGCAGAGGCCTGGCGTCATGTCTTCACGCTGCCTGAGGAGGCGCAGCGCAACGAGCATGTCGTGATCGTCTCTTTGTTACAGGGCGAGGTGTTCCCCTCAGTGCAGGCGATGGCACGGGTCGATGCCGATACGAGCCGGGTTATCGATATCCATGCAGCCGGTGCAGGCAAGGTCATGGCGGTGCATGTGACACCCGGTCAGCCTGTCAAACGCGGCGAGGCTTTGATTTCCTACACCGATCACTCCCTGCATGAGCTTCAGCTTCAGCGTGAACAGGTCGATGCCGCCCTGGCTTCGGCGCGTGCCGGTGAGGCGGAGGCGACGATGCTCTATCGTCGCGGTGCGGCGCTTGTCGGGAGTGCGGTCTCACGCGGGGAGCTTGAACGACGCCGGATGGTGCTCGAACAGCAGCGTGGACTGGTGAAAGCTCGAGAAGCGGACCTTGCGACGCTCGAACACAGGCAGACGGAGGAATTCACCTCCGTAACCGAGCGGATCGTGCAGGACGAGGCATCGGATCTGATCAGCCCGGTCGATGGCGTCGTGCAGGCTGTGCGCACCTCTGTCGCAGCCGATATCAATGCTGGCGACAATCTCGTGACCGTGGTCGATCTCTCCCGCCTCTGGCTGAGCGCCGATCTCTCGCCCGAAGATGCTGCCGGACTGGCGCCCGGAGGCAAGGCGCGGTTTCGCCCGGCCAGTCAGGAAAAGGGACGGGTAATCGAGGCGCGGATCACCACCGTGGCGGGGCTCGCCGATCCTGCCACAGGGCTTGTGCGCGTGGTCTGCACCCTCGATCATCCACCTTCTTCACTGCGCCCGGGCATGATGCTCGATGCGGCTTTCCAGACCGGCGAGGGGACGCAGGGGCTGCGTGTGCCGGTGGCAGCGCTTCAGCAGATTGATGGTGAGGATGTGGTATTCCTCCAGCAGGATGCCACGCATTTCATGCCCGTTTCCGTGCAGGTCAAGGCGCGTGACGACGAGCAGGCCATTGTGAGCGGGGCCTTGCACGATGGCGACAGGCTGGTGGGCGAAGGCAGCTTCACGCTCAAATCAATGGCGCTGCTCTCTTCCATGACAGCGGACTGAGCGCGCCATGTGGGAATTCCTACAGCGCAGCAAGCTTGCTATACTCGCGCTTTGCGCGATGCTGGTCCTGGCCGGGCTGATGGTGGTGCCGGGACTGCCGGTCGAGCCCGTCCCTGATATCTCGCCCCAGCAGGTGCTTGTTTCGGTCACATCGCCGGGCCTTGCGACGGAAGAAGTGGAAAAGCAGATCACCTTTCCGCTCGAAGCGAGCCTGACGGGACTGCCGGATCTGATCGATCTGCGCTCCGTTTCGCGTACGGGGCTTTCGGTCGTCTATCTGCAGTTCAGCGATACCTCCAATCTCGATCTCGACCGGACACGGGTCAATGAGCGTCTGCAAAAGGCCCGTGAGGCCATTGCCGTACCGGTGAGTGTTGCGATGGGGCCTCTGGCCACTGGCATGGGCGAGATCATGCAGATGCAGATCGATGGCGACGGACGTTATTCGCCGCTCGACCTCAACAGGCTCATGACCTGGTCCGTGGCTCCGCAGTTAAGGCTCGTGCCGGGCGTGGCTGATGTGAATGTCAATGGCGGGGCCGAGGAGACCTATACGCTGACCCTTGATCCGGCCCGCCTGCGTGCCCATGACATCGCGCTTGGCAGGATCTATGCCGCGATAGAAAGCAATAATGCCTCATCGGGTGGGGGCTGGATTGCACGCGGGGCGGAGCAGCAGGTGGTTGTGGGTCGCGCCCTTGTCGGGTCGCTGGCCGATTTCGGGGCCATCCCTGTGGCGATGGGGGCCAACGGGCTGGCCATTCGCCTGCGCGATCTGGGCCGCGTCTCGCTTGAGGCGCGCCTGCGCCTCGGCGCTGTCACGCGCGATGGCAGGGGTGAAATCGTCAACGGTGTCGTTCTCATGCAGAAAGGCGCCAGTTCCAATGCGACGCTCGATGCGATCGATGCTGCGTTGCCAGCCATCCAGCAGACGCTGCCCCCGGGCGTGACGCTAAAGCCATTTTACCGGCGCTCGACCCTGACTGACGAAACCATACGCACCATCAAGGAAAACCTCGTCCTCGGGGCGTGTCTGGTTTTTGTGACGCTGCTTGTCGTGCTGGGGAACTGGCGTGCCGCGCTGGTGATTGTTTCTGTCATCCCTGTCTCGCTCGTCATGGCTTTTGTCGGAATGCGTGTTTTTGGCATTTCGGCCAATCTGCTCAGCCTCGGCGCGATCGATTTCGGTATGATCGTGGATGGCTCGCTGGTCGTGGTCGAGCATCTCATGGTCGAGCGCGCCCGCAACAGATCGGGGGAGAGCCTCGATTCACTGGCCATTCACACCGTGCGCACCGTGCTGCGACCGGTCAGCTTCGCCATTTTCGTGATTATCATGGTCTATCTGCCCATCCTGACCCTGCAGGGGGTGGAGGGCCGTATGTTCAGACCCATGGCGCAGACCATCATCATGGGGCTCGTGACCTCGCTCATTTACTGCTTTGCTGTCGTGCCAATCCTCTCTGCGCTCTTGATGCGTCATGCGCCGCAGGACCGCGAAACGCGTGTCGTCCAGTATCTCAGGCGCCGTTATGAGCCGGCTCTGGACTGGTGCGCTGCGCATACACGCAGTGTTTTCATGGGAACAGCCTGTATCTTCCTGCTCGCGCTCGTGCTCGCCTCACGGCTGGGCGGCGAATTCGTGCCCCAGCTTGAGGAGGGGGCGCTTGTGGTCAATGCCATGCGCCTGCCAAGCGCCTCTCTGCCGACTGTTCTGGCATCGGTAACGCAGGAAGAGCGCCTGCTGCGCAGTTTCCCTGAAGTCGAGACCGTGGTGAGCAATACCGGTACCGCCGCCATCCCGACCGATCCGATGGGAACGAACGAGACGGACAGCTTTGTGTTCCTCAGGCCACGTGATCAGTGGCGTGCGGGGATGACCCAGTCGAAGCTTGTGAGCGCCATGAGCGCCAAGCTCAGTCATGACCTTCCCGATGCGGCCTATTCGTTCACCCAGCCGATCGAGATGCGCATGGACGACCTGTTGTCGGGTGTGCGTACACAGCTGGCTATTTCGGTCTATGGCGATGATCTGTCGATGCTCGACAAGCTGGCCGCGCATCTTGTGAGCGTGATCGCCTCGGTGCCGGGCGCTGCCGATGTCGCCCAGCAGGGTGAGGGGACGGTGGCGTATCTTCATATCGACATCAACCGCGATGCTGCGGCGCGACTGGGCGTTGCGGTGCCGGAAATTCTCTCCACCATCGAGGCGGTAGGTGGCCATATCGGGCGGCCGGTGATTATCGATAATGCCCTTATACCGACACAGATCCGCTTTACCGGCGGTGCAGTGGCCAGTGCAACCCGTATCGGCGGGTTGCAGATCAGGCGCGAGGACGGGCGCGGCTGGGTTCTGCTCAAGGATGTTGCGCATATTACTGTTGATGAAACGACGGCGCGTATCGACCGGGACAGTCTGCGCCGTCGGGTGATCGTGCAGGCCAATGTGCGCGGGCGCGATGTCAAATCTTTCGTTCTTGCTGCACAGGCGAAGGTCGGGGCATCGCTGCATCTGCCTCCGGGCTACAGGCTCGAATGGGCGGGCCAGTTCCGCAATCTGGACTCAGCCATGACGCGCCTCGCGCAGGTTGTGCCCGTGGCTCTGGTTATGATTTTCGTTTTTCTGGTGCTGGCTCTGGGCTCACCCCGGGCGGCGCTGCTGGTTTTCATCAACCTGCCGATTGCCGCCACAGGGGGTATTTTTGCCCTCGCCATCAGGGGGCTGCCATTCAGCATTGCCGCCGGAATCGGGTTCATCGCGCTGTTCGGGGTGGCCATTCTCAACGGTGTCGTGCTGGTCAGCCAGATCCGTGATTACCGCCTGACGGGGATGGGCGCTGCCGAGGCGGCCTTTGCCGCGGCAAAGGCCCGCTTTCGCCCGGTTCTGGCCACGGCTTCGGTGGCCAGTCTCGGCTTTTTCCCCATGGCGTTTTCCGGCAGTGCCGGGGCCGAAGTCGAACGCCCTCTGGCAAGCGTCGTGATTGGAGGGCTGATCACATCAACCCTCCTGACCCTGCTTGTGCTGCCGCTGCTCTATGCACGGTTCTTCAGCCGGGAGGATGCGTCGCGTCCGGCGCAGGAGGTTGATCAGCCCATGCGGTGAAGGGCGCAGAGCTTGTTGCCGTATGGATCGCGCAGATAGGCGAGATAGAGCGTACCGATGGGAGATTCGCGCGGGCCGGGGGGATTTTCGATGGCGGTACCGCCATGCGCGACACCGGCCTTGTGCCACGCATCGACGGCTTCGGGTGAGTCCGCCTTGAAACCGATCGTTCCGCCATTGGCGCCGGTTGCGGGTTCGCCATTGAGCGGCGTGGTGATCATGAGCCTGCCACCATCATGCGTATAGAACAGGCGGTTCGGGGGCACCATCTCACCTGGCGGACAACCAAGCGCACCCAGAGCGGCGTCGTAAAACGCTTTCGAGGCTTCGAGGTCGTCACTGCCTATCGTGATATGACTGAACATGAACTCTCATCTCCTGATGATGAACCCGAATGTGAGGTTGCGTGTGACGTATCCTATCCACCATCCGGGGGCAGAAGGCTCTGCCGCGGGGGAGGATCGGGAGATCGGGCGAGGCTGTCAATCCGGCCCCCATCCCGCTTGGAGGCGGGCGGCGCAGGAAAAAGGAAGTAAGGACGGGGCCATGCGGCAAAAAGGCCGGGAGCGTTTCCGCACCCGGCTTGATTAGGCGATTGGCGCTATGAGGCTGGTCGCGCTGCGCTCAGAGGCTTGCGCTGACGCGCCCGAAATAATAGCCGCCGGTGAAGGGCACCTGATTGGAGAACTGATCGTACATCGACCCACCTGCCGGCACGAGATTGCCGGGCAGACGACGAGGGCGGACGTTGAACACGTTGTTCACGCCGATGGAGGCATGGACGCGCGAGGTGATCTTGTAGCCCACCTCAAGATCGGTCAGCCAGCGGGGTGTGTTCTTGAACTGGCCAAAGCAGGAATTGGAGTAACGCAGGGCGCCACCGCTGTCACAGGTTGCCGAGGCCGGGGTCCAGTCCTGATAGGTCATCATGTTGGTGGTTTCGCCATAACGGCTCTGGCGGATATTCACATCCCACCTGCCGATGGTCCACAGCGCGTTGAGAATGATCTTGCTGCGGGGTGTGGCGGTGGTGATGTAGGCGATGGTCTGCTCGTTCAGCAGCGGCTTGCCGATGGTCGAGATGCCATTGTGATGCAGGCGTGTGCGGTTGAGGTTGAACGCCGCCATCAGCGCCAGATTGCCGTAATCATGCATGTGCACAAGATAATCGGCCTTGATATCCAGACCCTGCGTGCGCGTGCTTGCCCCGTTCGACAGGAAGTAGGCCGAAGACGCTGCCGCATTGGTAGCGGTCGGCGAGACATCGAAGCCGAAAGAGCGGATGGCGTCCAGCGCCTGTGCGCCGCGCTCCGTGCCACCCTGCACGATACGGTCACGCAGATTGATCTGGTACACATCGGCTTCGACATGCAGGCCGCGTACCGGCTCCATGGTGAAACCCGCACTGGCATTGACCGAGCGTTCCGGCTTCAGGCCCTGAGCACCCAGCGAGCGGGCGGCGGTGGACTCCACCGGGAGCTGACCGCCAACGCTGCCGGTACCGGCAAAGATGTTCAGACGACTGAAATGGGATTCCTGCAATGTCGGCGCACGGAACCCGTTGGCGATGGTGCCACGCAGCGCGAAGCGTCTGGTGAAATCATAGCGCGCTGAAAGCTTGCCGTTTTCGGTGTTGTCAGTGTCGGTATAATATTCGTAGCGGCCTGCCACATCGATGGAGAGCTTGCGCGTGGGGCGGAAGGTCGCATCCACATAGGCCGAGTAGATGTTGCGATACCATGTGCCTGCCGATTGGGGCGGGATACCGGCATGTTCCACCGGGCCGCCATCGAGATAGGACTCCGGATTACCCGAGATGATCTGATAGGAGTCCAGACGGTGCTCACCGCCGAACGCCAGGCTGACCGGCATGGACCAGATATTGAACCCGCGACGCAGGTCGAGATTATTCGTCCATTGCGTGTTCTTCTGGGTGTAGTCCCAGAACTTGCTGGGTGAATAGCCTGTGCGGGCAAGTTCGCCCAGATTGACCACATCGCGGATGCTGATGCGCGAATTATCGCCGCCATAGACTGTTGAGAGATTCCAGTCGAAGCCGAACAGGTTCTCGCCCTTGAGGCCTAGCTCGGCGGCGTAATCCAGTTCATCATCCCCCGTGATGGGGCGGAGTTCGCTGATGCCTGCGGCGGGAACAACATAGGGGTATTTATAGGCGCGCATTTCGGCATGGCGATAGCCGAGCGTGGCCTGTCCGTAGAGTTCGATACCGGCAGCAAGCGGCTTGCCGAAATTGAGCGCGAAGGTCTCGCGTGTTTCTTTCGGTGTGCTCAGATAATCGGTCTTGCGACCGCGCCAGCTTTCGGAGCCTGGTTTAACGCCCACAAAGTAGTTCTTGGTATCGGCGCCGGCTGGCCAGTAGCCAAGCAATGCATGATCGGGGCCCCAGGCAATAGCGTGCTGTGTCTGATAGAACTGCGCGCCCAGATGGACATAACCATCCTTGCCGAGTTTGAACCCGCCATCAGCGTCAAGCTGGTATTGCTCGCCACTGCCGAGATAGGCATTGGCACCGCCCTGACCGCTGAGCGTCAGACCGTGATCCTTTTTCTTGGTAATGATATTCACCACACCGGCGATGGCGTCTGAACCATACATGGCGGCGGCGCCATCCTCGAGCACCTCGATATGGTCGATCATGTTGCCAGCCAGCATGTTCAGATCGACGCCTGACGAGGCAAATTGCGGCCCCGGCTTCTGCACGATATTGGCGGTGGAATGACGACGCTTGCCATCGACCAGAACCAGCGTCTCGTTCGGCCCCAGCCCACGCATCTGGATGGACGACACCAGCGAGTTGGTATTGGACCCGCGCGCTCATGGTGATGGAGGGATAGGTGCGCGTCAGCGCATTGGCGACGTTCAGCTCGCCCGAGCGCTCCAGCGTCTTTGAGGAGATCACCACGACGGGGCTGATGCTCTGGCGGGCCTTCACATGGCTTTCACGCGTGCCTGTCACGACCACCTGCTCGGCATCGTCGGTGCTTTTGACGAATTTGTTTTTCTTCGTCAGGGCCGTGGTCTTGTCGGCTTTTTTCTGTGCGACGTCCTGCGCCTCGGCGGCGCTTGCGG
The DNA here is from genome assembly GCF_011753235.1 of Asaia sp. As-1742. Taxonomy (NCBI): domain Bacteria; kingdom Pseudomonadati; phylum Pseudomonadota; class Alphaproteobacteria; order Acetobacterales; family Acetobacteraceae; genus Asaia; species Asaia sp. As-1742. Next base: position 245,462 of record NZ_VWWA01000002.1, read on the forward strand.
CATCGGCAGCGCGGCTCACGAAGGGCGTGCAGGCAGTCGTTGCAACGAGGAACAGGGCAAGTCTTTTCACCGGTCTCTCCGACACGTGTCTTGGATGTAACGGGTCGCAAAAGCGTTACCGGGAGCGTTTGAGTAAAGTTAAGCTTTTATGGCAGTATGTCGAAATATTTCTGTTGTATAATCATCTGTTTCTGCAGAAGATTTGAATGTCCGGAGACAATTTGTATATGGATCATACTATAAGAACACCCATATAAATTTCATGTATAGATTATGGGATAATTTCCATACGCAAGTCTTGGGGCGGAATGGTCAAGCCATGATCAGGTTGCGTCGATACCTGAGGCCTGTGTTCGTTCCCATCCTGGCCATGGACTGTCATGTCAGGAACTGATGAAACAAGCCGTGATGTCGTGTCGAACATGTAACTACTTTGTAAATATATTTTCATTCTGATTGGCGATTGAACAAGTTGGGAGGCGTCTTGCTGTACCTCGGTGGGGCAGCAGAGTGGGATGTCATAAACTTGTCATGGATTGGATCATGAAAGCTGACAGGCTTTTTGCCCCTCGATATGCGGTGTTATAAAGTCAGCCGATCAATCGCGCCGCGCGGACGATACCATGGGTGGGCCATCCTTGGCCCGCTCGCTATGGCGTTCGAGGCCCAAGCAACAAGGGTGTCGGCCTTTAGCTTTGCGATTTGCAAAATATCGTATGTTATGGATTGATACATTATATCATTATCCAGAGCTGAGCTGCTGCCCATGACCCGTGCCCGTCTATCGCTTTTCCTCTCATCGGCCCTGTTCGGTGCCGTAACGCTTGCCGACGCTGCACGCGCCGATGAAGGCATGTGGACATTCGATCATCTGCCCAACGCTGCTCTGCAGAAGACCTATCATTTCAAGCCTGATGCCGCCTGGATCCAGCACGTCGTGCAATCTTCGGCACGTCTGGCCGAGGGATGCTCTGCCTCCTTCGTGTCAGGCAACGGCCTGGTCATGACCAATCATCACTGCGCCAATTCATGCCTTGCAGCATTGTCCGACAAGGATCACGACTATTTCCGCGACGGGTTCTACACAAAGGACCTAGCCGATGAGCGCCAGTGCCCCGGTATGGAGCTCGATCGCCTCGACACCATGAAAGACGTGTCTGCCCCTGTGGCTGAAGCCACCAAGGGCAAGCAGGGAGCCGCCTATTCGGCAGCCCTGCAGGAAGTGGAAAGCAAGCTGACCAAGGATTGCGTGGGCGGTGACGACGCGCATTGGCGCTGCGACATGGTCTCGCTCTATCATGGTGGACAGACCGCGCTTTACCGTTATCGCCGCTACAACGATGTGCGCGTGGTGATGGCCCCCGAGCAGGGGATTGCTTTCTTTGGCGGTGATCCGGATAATTTCGACTATCCCCGCTACGATATCGATCTGTCGATGCTGCGCGTCTATGAGGGCGGCAAGCCGGTTAACACGCCGTTCCTGCAGTTCGATCCGAACGGCCCCAAGGCGGATGATCTGGTTTTCACCTCCGGCAATCCGGGGCGCACGCAGCGCGGGCTGCCTGCTGCAGCCCTTGCGTTCCAGCGTGATGTCGCCAACCCGGCAATTATCGCCATGCTTTCGGTGCGTGAGGGGATGCTGTGGCAATACAGCCGTGAAAGCGCCGATCACGCGAAACAGGCAGAAAATACGCTGTTCGGTATCCAGAACGGTCTGAAATCCTATTCCGGCACTCAGGCAGCACTTCAGTCAGGCGATATTGTGAGCCGACGTGAGAAGGAAGATGCCGCCCTGCAACGCTGGATCGATGCCGACCCGGCGCGTCGTGCTGCTTATGGTCAGCCTTTTGCCATGGTGGACAAGGCTGTTACGCTTGAGAAGGATCTGTTCACGCGTAATCTGGCCATCGGTATGGTTTTCCGTGGTTTCCTTGATGACGTCATGACCCTGGTGGAAGGGGCCCATGAGCGGGCCAAGCCCGACGCCAAGCGTCATGCGGGCTTCCATGATGCCCAGCTTGGCGAAATCGAGACCAGCCTTGGTGCGAAAGAGCCCTTCTATCCCGACCTTGAAATCGCCTCTCTGGCACTCAGCCTGACCAGCCTGCGTCAGGTGGCAGGTGCCGATGACAGTCTTGTCCATCTGGCCCTTGGCAATGATGCACCGGAAGATGTGGCGGCGCGCCTTATCAAGGGGACGCATCTGGCTGATCCGGCGCAACGTCTCGCTCTGTGGAAAGGGGGTCTGAAGGCCATCGAAGCCTCGACTGATCCGCTGATCGTCTTTGCCCGCAAGCTTTATCCCGATTATGCGTCACTCCACGATCGTATGCGTGACGACGTTGCGGCCCCGCTGCACAAGGCTCAGGGCGATATCGCCCGCGCACGCTTCGCTCAGGCCAAGGCCGAAAATCGCCTCGATGCGTTGTATCCTGACGCCACGTTCTCGCCCCGTCTGTCTTATGGCACCGTCAAGGGCTGGCGTAAGAATGGCACGGATGTTGCGCCCTTCACGGATTTTGCGGGTATGTACCGTCACGCCACCGGCAGCGAACCTTTTGCTCTGCCCAAGCGCTGGCTGGATGCGAAGGCCAATCTGGATCTGGCAACGCATCTCGATTTCGTTTCGACCAACGACATTGTGGGGGGTAACTCCGGTTCTCCGGTCATTAATCGCGAAGGTAAGGCTGTCGGCCTGATCTTCGATGGTAATCTGCCGAGCCTTGCGGGTGATCTCTATTACGACATCAGCAATAACCGTGCTGTCGCGACCGATACGAGCGCCATCATCACCGCGCTCAGAGTGGTCTATAACGAGAAGACACTCGCCGATGAGCTAACCAACGGCCATCGCTGATCTTCGGTTGTACCAGTGCAGGAAGCGGGTAGCGCGCGGCGCTGCCCTGCTTCCTAGGGAGGTAGAAACCTCTTCCAGTCCATTCGTCTGGGTTCTGTAGCGGCGATGCCATCGCGGCTGCTGATAAGGTAAAGTTACCCGACGTACGAGCCTCTGGCCCAGGTTGCGGCATAACCGCAATGCCGCGTGCGGCCGCAGCCCAAGTCAGAGCTTTCTTCTCGGTAATTCCAGCATCCAGGGTTTTCAAAGGGCGACGGCCCTTTGGTAGGGTGTGGGGCAAGGCCCCACTATCCCTCAGATGACAGGCGTACCGCCCGTCACGGCGATGGTAGCACCCGAGATATAGCTGGCCTCGTCGCTGGCCAGCATGACGTAAGGCGCGATCAGCTCGACAGGCTGGCCAGGGCGGCCCAGAGGGGTGTCCTCGCCAAAGACATGCACATGGTCGCCATGCATGGTGGCAGGAATGAGCGGTGTCCAGATCGGGCCCGGGGCAACGGTGTTGGAGCGAATACCCTTCTCACCAAGCAACTGCGCAAGTCCGCCGCTGAAGTTCTGGATGGCGGCTTTGGTGGCAGAATAAGCGAGCAGACGCGGCTTGGGGCTGTCCGCATTGACCGAGATGGTATGAATGATCGAGGCGCCGCGCTTCATATGGGGAACAGCGTGACGGGTCAGACGGAATGTCGCGCCGATATTGGTGGCAAACGTATCGTCCCACTCATCTTCCGAGATGTCCTCAAGAGCGAGGCGTTCGACCTGGAAAGCGGCGTTGTTCACCAGAACGTCGATGCGGCCGAAGGCCGAGACTGTCTCATCGATCACGGATTTGCAGATCTCGCGTGACTTCAGGTCGCCGGGGAGCAGCAGCACCTTGCGGCCCGCCTTTTCGATCCAGGCAGCTGTTTCCGCGGCGTCGTCGGCTTCCTCGTCAAGATAGGACAACGCGATGTCGGCGCCTTCGCGCGCAAATCCGATGGCGACTGCACGACCTATGCCTGAATCGCCACCTGTAATGAGGGCAATCTTGCCCGTGAGACGACCTGAGCCCTCGTAGCTCTCCTCACCATGATCGGGGAGGGGCGTCATGGCTTTGGTCTGACCGGGGATGCGATCCTGAAGAGGGGTATCGAAGGGGGGCTTTGCGTAATCGGTCATGGTGAGGCTCCGTTTTCCGGGCAGCGGTCAATTGCCACAGGCTGCGCGTTGCACCCTATTCATCGCGAAAACGTGAGGTCTAGTTTCATGGCAAAGCGTGTCGCGGCGCTCATGAGGTCAGGAATGGGCTTTCGTAAGGCCTTGCACAGGGCATCCTGAGGGCCTGTCACGGATCAGCTGGACGATCGTGACAGGCCGGTTTTCATCAGGCTGAACGGATCAGCTTGTGATTGACGAATTCCTCGATCCCGTTGGAGGAAAGCTCGCGGCCATAGCCGGAATTTTTGACCCCGCCAAACGGCAGTTCCGGAGCGGTGCCCGTCACATCATTGATGAACACCATGCCGGTCTCAATGCGCTCGGCAAGCTTGCGACCACGCTCGACCGAAGCCGTATGAACGGAACCTCCCAGACCGAACGGAGAGTCATTGGCAAGCGCGATAGCGGCATCGTCATCGGCCACCGGGTAGACAATGGCGGCGGGACCAAAGATCTCTTCGTAGAAAATCGGGTTATCCTTGGTGACATGCGTCAGCAGGGCCGCCTGCATGAAAAAGCCCTCGCGGTCGAGCCTCTTGCCGCCGGTGACGAGCTTTGCCCCGTGATCCACTGCCTTTTCGACCTGGCTCAGTGCGAGCTTCATGGCGTTTTCGCTGCTCATCGGGCCGTGAGTGACGCCCTGTTCCAGCGGATCACCATAGCGGAATTCGGCCAAGGCGTCGGAGAGACGACGCACGAATTCGTCGGCCAATGATTCATGAACGATCATACGCTTGGCGGCGGTGCAAACCTGACCGTTATTGGACATGCGCCCTGCCACGGCACGGGGGATGACCTCATCGAGATTGGCATCGTCGAGCACGATGAACGGATCGGAGCCGCCGAGTTCGAGCGTGGTCTTTTTCAGGGCCTTGCCAGCCTGTGCGGCGACAGCACTGCCTGCACGCTCACTGCCGGTCAGGGCCACGCCACGCACTTCAGGGCGCGCAATCAGTTCTTCCGACACATCATTGTCGATGAACAGATTGGTCCAGGCTCCTTTGGGTGCCCCGGCTTCGAGGAACAGCGCCTCGAAGGCGAGGGCGCATTGCGGCACACCCGGTGCATGTTTGGCGAGCACGACATTGCCGGCCATCAGGTTGGGACCTGCCACGCGTGCAAGCTGGTAGTAAGGGAAGTTCCAGGGTTCAACGCAGTAGATGACACCCAGAGACTGGCTCAGAACCGTCGCACGACCTTCCGAGACAGGGATCTCACGCGGGGCTAGGAATTTCTCGGCGTTTTCGGCGTAATAGGCGAGGATCTTCGCAGAAAGTTCGGTCTCGGCGATGGCCTCAGGCAGAACCTTGCCCATTTCGATGGAAATCAGTCGGGCGTATTTTTCCTTGTTTTGCTCAAGGATCTGCGCCGCCTTGCTGATGATGGCCTTGCGCTCGGCAAAGCTGCGGTGACGCCAGTCACTTCTGTAGAATTCATGGGCAGCCTCGAGCTTTTCAAAGGCCTGTGCCTTGGTGTGAAGGTCGAACTCGCGCTCGGTTTTGCCTGTGGCGGGGTTGATCGTACGATAGGCGCTCATCGTTTTCTGCTCCCGTTTATCTGATGTCCGACGCATGGCCGAACCAAAGTCACGGTCCAACAAATGCCTGGAAAGGCGCATGGTTTCCCTCGATGGAGTAGCAATATCGGTCGGGCAACCCCTGAAACGCACGGTTTGGGCATGGAAGAGACACTCGCATAAAGGCCGTTGAATGCTGGCTTTCGCCTGGTTGAAACGGTAGGGTCGAGCCCGTCGAGGGTCTTGCGCGAGTGAGTGAAAAGGGAATGTCGGACGGGCTGGCTGATCCTGAAAGGATCGGGCACGAGGCGGCAGCTGTCCCCGCAACTGTGAGCGGTGAGCGCCCTGCCGGAACCACTGGGTGCAGGTCATCCGGGAAGGGGCAGGGGAGCGATGAACCGTGAGCCAGGAGACCTGCCCTTGTCATGTCTGACGGCCAGACCGGACGGGATGATCCGGTTGTTGCGGAGAGCCCTTCTCGTGAACGAGTTTACCCTGCCTTCTGACGTGCCGCGACGTGCACGAAATGCTGTCAGGCCTGCATTGAGTTCTCATCGGGGATCTTTGATCGGGCACAGAGGGAGCCAGAGATGAGCGCTGAAACCTTGCCGGTGTCTCCGCCGTCGCTGCGCTGGCGCATTTCCCTGCTGGGGATTGGTCTGCTTATGGCCAATATGGCGCTCTGGGTCTGGACCTTCGTGATGTTTCGCGATCGGCCCTTGCTGCTTGGCAATGCCCTGCTGGCTTATGGTTTTGGCCTGCGTCATGCTGTCGATGCCGATCATATCGCCTCGATTGACAACGTGACACGCAAGTTCATCCAGATGGGGCGTCAGCCGCTGCTGACAGGGTTCTGGTTTGCCATCGGCCATTCCCTGATTGTTGTGCTGGCGGCGCTGGGTACGGCGTTGCTGTCACAGGCGATGCAGGATCGTTTTGGCGCGTGGCGTGATATCGGTGGCATTGCCAGCACGCTTGTCTCGGCGGGCTTCCTGTTTGCCCTGGCCATCACGAATTTCATTGTCCTGCGCGGCGCCTGGCGCGCCTGGCGTCACATACGGGCAGGCGGGGCGATTGAGGAGGTCGACCCAGAAGCACTTCTGAACCGGGGCGGAGTGCTGTCGCGCCTTCTTTATCCGCTGTTCAGACTGGTCTCGCGCAGCTGGCATATGGTGCTGCTTGGCTTTCTGTTCGGCCTCGGCTTCGATACCGCGACAGAGGTTTCGCTTCTGGGGCTGTCTGCCTCGCAGGCGAGCCGGGGTGTTTCGGTTGCGGCGATCATGATCTTTCCTGCCCTGTTCGCTGCGGGCATGGCCCTTGTCGATACGGCAGATGGGGTTCTCATGCTTGGGGCCTATCGCTGGGCCTTTGTCGATCCGTTGCGCAAGCTGCGCTATAACATCATCATTACCCTGATCTCGGTGATCGTGGCTGTCGGGATTGGCAGTATCGAGACGCTTCGCCTGCTGGGTGACCAGATCGGTTTTGAAGGATGGTTCTGGGGCATGGTGGCCTCTGTCAGCGACAGTTTCAACCAGATCGGGTTTATCGTGATCGGGCTGTTCGTGCTGGCCTGGATGCTGTCCCTGATTTTCAGCCGGGTCGATGCACGGCGCAAAAACTGACGAAGAACTCATGGTCTCGCCACACCAGCAGCCGAGACCACAACCGGCCACGGGCGTTCCGTTCAGAAATGGGCGCCAATGCGCATCTGAAAGGCGCGACCAATAAGCGCCTCATAATAACGTCCTACGCTATAGATGCCTGCATCGCGTGGCAGGGCGTCGGTGATGTTGTTCACCACGAAGCTGGTTGAGAAATGCTCGGTTACGGCATAGTCGAGTGAGAGATTAAAATAGGCGAAGGCCGGGCGTTTGTTGCCCTCGAAGCGCGTGGTCGGTACCTGAAGGGCCACGAGGCTCGGGCCATACCAGATGGTCTGCCACTGGGCGTTGAAAGGGCCGCGTATCCACGTGGTGTTAAGCGTGAAATTGTCATTGGGCGCGGCGATATCACCCGAAAGCAGATAGGTGCTTCCGGCATAATTGCGCGTGCTCTTGACGTAATGCACGTAGTTGCCCCGAAGGTCGATTGCCCCCGAGCCCTCAGGCAGACCCAGACGGGAGAGGGGGGTGTTGTACTCTATCGTCGTCTGAAGGGCCTGGGTCTCGTAGCTGGCGATATTGTAATAGCCGGAGCGGAAAGAGGAAATCTGGCCAGATGAATCCCGGGTGAATGTCGAGCAGAAGCGATTATTCGGGTAGATGCCGGTGTCGTAACAAGCATTGAGCAGGTCATTGGCGCTCAGATAGGTGATGGCATCAGAAACCCTGACATCCACGAATGAGGCTTTGACATCGAACCCGCGTATGAAATGCGGCCTGAATTCAAGGCTGCCCGTATAGCTTTTGGAACGTTCATTGGAAAGATTCCGGTTCCCTCCGGCTGTACCTTCGACGCCGTAGGAATTGAAGTTCGAGACAAAATTCTGAGGCAGTCCGGCGCGTGCGCAATTGGCGGCTCGCAGGGCCGGGTTGGGGCCAGACGCAAGGCCTGTATCGGAACAGGGATCGACACCGTTCTGATAGGTTGAGGATTGAGGGGAGTAGAGTTCGCCGATGGCTGGATTGCGCACCGATACAGCGTAATTGCCGCTCAGACCGATATCACGTGTGGGCCACCAGGCCGCACCGGTCATATAGGTCCAGTAGGTGCCGGTGATACTGTTATAGGTTACGCGTCCATTGGCTGTCAGGGAGAGATGATAGGCACCCGGGAGGTGCATTGCCGGTGAGATCAGGGGGATATCGAGTTCGCCGAAGCCCTCATGCGTATGATAGGCGCCACCTGTATAAGGGATCGAAGCGCTGTTGCCGTAGGGGAGATAGCTGCCATCGCCCTGTTTCCAGCCAAGCAGATAGGCGCCGGGGTCAAAATGATAGGCCTCGCGCCGATGTTCGTAACCCAGATCCCACCGTATTGCCCCTGCTGGCAGGCTCGCCACGGTCGAGCTGATTTCGGCCTGCAGATCGCGTTGTGTGTTGCGGTTGGTCGAGCGTGACTCCGTTGTGACGTAGTCGCGCGCGGCCGGCGTCATCTGGTTGTAGCCAAACGGGTTGAGCGGGGCACATACCGCGCTGCGCGTGGCAATCGGAGCATTCTGGTAGCCGGGAGCACACTCGATTGTGCCGTCAGCGGCGGTGACAGCGTTCAACGCGTTGACCAGGTTGGGAATAACGAGCGACGGGGCCGTCGTGGCATTGGTATTGCGCGTATACTCGCCCTGCAGCTTCCAGTTGAACTGACGACTGAAGGCCCGGAAATCGCCATTCAGCCCGCCTTGAAAACGAAACATCTGCGATGTGGTGCGAAACAGGCCCTGATCGAGATCCTGATTGAGGCGGTTGAGATAGAATGTATCGGTTGGCAGGCCATTTTCAGCCAGAGCCTGCTTGATGGTGCTCTGTTCGGCACTTGTGAGGAACGGGTTGCTGGTGCTCAGGGCGTAAGCGCCAGTTGTGACACCGTATTGATAATAGCTGCTGCTATAGGGGCCGGCATTGTTTGCCGTCAGCGCATCGTTGAAAAGCGTGCTGCTCCATGTTCCCTGACCCACCTGGTTTTCTGCGCTGCCGCGCGCGTACCAGCCTTGCCAGCGGGCGTGGATGTGAGGGTCAAAATCGTAATGGCCAAGCAAGGTCAGGTTGAGCTTGTCGTTCGGCGTGACGATCTGGGTGTAGTTGCGCAGAGAGATACCATCACCCCCTACGGCCTGAGCGGTGTCACCCTTGAGCAAGATCCCCGCATTGAGCGGTACGAGCGACTGGCCGTTCTGGCTGAAGGTCAGGGGAATGCCATTCGCATTGGCGATGCCTGACGCAGCGAGCCCAGCCCAGGTCGCACCATAAGCGCCGCCATACACGGGAAAGTCGCCATAGGCGCCGGTCAGGGATGGCATACCGGTGAGTGATGCCTGAATGAAACGCAGGTCAGGGGCCAACACATAAGTGTAAGGAGATGTTTCACCCAGTGCTGGTCGGTGATAGGCGGCAGCATTGGCGCCGAACACATCCGGACGATCACTGGCGACGACACCGGCCTGATTGCGATATTCGACATCGAAAACCAGCCCTCCCTTGTCGTGATCGAAACCGGTCCCGGCCTTGAACGCAATCTTCTCGCTGGCGGCATCGAGTTGCTGTGTCCAGCCGCCCTGACCGTCAAGCGAAACACCCTTTTAGTGGTCATCGAGCGTATAGTTGATCACACCAGCCACGGCATCGGCACCATAAGCTGCGCCAGCACCGCCCAGACGGGTATCCACCGACTTGATGAGCGAAGTCGGCAACGTGCTCACGTCAACCTGTGAGCCTGATCCCACGCCATAGATCGAAGCCGTAGCCCCGCCACCCATGCGCATGCCATCAACAAGGGTGAGGGTACGCTGCGAGCCCAGATTGAGCAGGCTCACAAAGGATTGCCCGGCACCAAACATGTTCTGCGTGCCAAGTGACGAATTGTCAGGCACGCTGACGGCAGGGTTTTCGCGCAGAAGGGCAAGCCCGAGATCGGTATAGCCCCGGCGGCCAATCTGCTCGCCACTCAGTGACGACCCGGCCATGACATTGGTCAGACGCGATTGCGTCAGGCGCGTGCCAGTGACGAAGATCGTCTCTGCAGGTAGGACTTTCTGTTCTGCGTCCGCATTCAGCGCGTCGCGCTTTGATGGCACCGAATGTGGCAGATCATGTTTGTCGCTTGTCGATGGCGCAGGCTTGCGTGGCGGGTGCTGCAAAGGAGCCTGATTCCGCAGGGCACGGGATTTCCTCTGATCTTGAGAAGCTGCGTCGGATTGTTCGTTGGCTTTTTCGGACGCCAAAGCAGACAGAGGGACAAAGGCCATTGTGCCGGCAGTCAGGGTAAACAGGAGACGCAATGACCGTGTGGGGGTGAAAGCACGTGTCTTCACCCTTGCGGGAAATGGCATCAAGAACACCCCATCGTTTGCGTGCCGTTACCCGGCACATCATGTCCGTTCGTCTGTCGTCTCCTTGCGCTACACCATGCGGCACAAGTGCTTTCGCCGGAAGATTGTACAGTGTAACCGGGCGAAAGTCCCTTTCCCCTATTATCACTGTCTCCAAAACGCGAAGGTGTATTGCGGTAGAGCGCTGCAAACAGGGTGCCCTGTTGTACAATGGCAACAGGGTGTCACACGTGATGTCCATCTGATTGATATAATTGTTAAGTTTTCGGTTTATGAATGGCCACGTAGAGTCTGTTGCGAGGGCGATTGCCCTTCGAGGCGATCTTCATGAGGAGATGAAGTCATCCCCAAGACGGATACGAAAAGGAGGATGAGATCACTCCGGCGCAGCACCGTGATCTCGCAGGGGAGAAGCCTTTTGCTCAGGCATATTGCTTGTCAGTATCGTATGCCCCGTCGAGGAGGCGAGGTGATGCTTACTGGAACGGCAGATAGCGAAAGGTAACGTATACAGTATTGCCGAATGTGGTTGGATAGACCGAGCCGCCCTTGCCATCAGATCCGCGGAAGGCGAATTTGCGGATATAGGTATACTGCACGCCCCCCATCAGACTGCCATATGTGCCGTCGAGAAAATGCCACCAGCCACCGGTTGTCATGGAAGCAAGGGTTCGGGTTTGTGCCGTGCAAACTCCGAACTCGACTGAGCATCCGGCCAGGTTATGGTCGTTCACGCCATAGCCATATTGCATCCCGTCGGCGGCGATGTAGCGTCGTTTACTGCTCGCCTCAATGCCACCATAGACATACAGCAGAACCGAGGGGTCGGGATGGCCAATCAGCCCAAGCGCACCACGTATTTGCGGAATGGGCGACAGGCCACCCTGGCCATTGAATGTGACGTCTGGTAGCTGGGAGGCTCCGTATCGTCCGATACCCTGACCAGCAATGATGTTGCCGGTCAGTTGCAGATCCTTTGTAAACAAGGATGTAGTCAGACCGGCACCAATGCCGCCGCCGAATTTTGTATCCTTGTGACTATGGGTGTCATCAGGTGACTGGATGACTGAGCGGAACCACCTGCCAAGACCGAAAACCTCATAATGTCCCAGACTGGTATCGACAGCGCCCTTCACAATAAGGTCGGGAACCGGATTATCGCTATATTGAGCGCTCGGGTTGAGCAGAAGGCCACCAGCATTCTGATAGAATACACGTGGCCCCTGTGTGTAGCCCCTGAGGGCAGGAAGACGGCCACCAGAGGCAAGATCCGCTGAATAGGCGATTGTTGCCTGCGGGTCCTCTACCGATAGAGCCAGCCAGTATTTCTCTCCCCAGTTTTTGCCGATACGAATCTGGGGAACGCGGAGGAAGGTAATACCCGGGATCTGGTTATTGTCGGTCACAGCGGGTAATTGCTCGCTACGGGGCGTTACACCTTTTGCATAGTTGGTAGAAAGACTCCAAGCCTGCCCCATAAGCACGTGGAAACCCCAGTCTTTCTTCGAAAAAGTGAAGTAACCTTGCCGCAGTCTCGGGGTGTACCCGCTTATCTGTACGGAATTGGTGGTACCTGCCGCTCCGCCGAGATCGGACTCGATATAGGCCTGCAGGCGTATATCGTTGGTCGGATTGGCTTCTAGCAGGGTGGACAGACGTGTGAGCTGAGCTGAGAGGCGTTCCTCACTCAGCCCGTGATTCGGGCTGTTGGCGTAAGGGAAGTTGTTCCAGGCAGTCGCAGGACCGCTCGTAAGGTTTGAGTCGCGCCAGATATTCGACATGTCGATGAAGCCGCCAAGACGCACCGAGATATTGCCGATGCTGAAGATTGGCGGGAGATGATCAACAGATGTTTGTGTAATGGCGAGCGGGCTGGACGAACTCAGATCGATGGCGGAGCCGCGCCTTGTTGTTTCGTTTCTTGCCAGATCGCTCGATGCTGGTGTGGTATTTGCCTGAGCAGGATCCGACTGCCTGGTGTCCGCCTGTTCGGATCGGGTACCAGGTGCGCGAGCGAGATGCGGGTCGACAGGCGTGGAGAGGATAGGAGTGAAACGCTCTGATACGCGACGTGGGATGGTCGCGTCGGTCCTTGTCGACCTGCGGCTTTTGCCTGACGGCGTTGCTCGATTTTGATGACCCGGTTCTCGAGATCCCGGATCTGTGCCTTGATCAAGGCGAGTTCTTCGTCCTCTGGCGAGGCTATCGCCGGGAGAGGAAACAGGCTTGTACCCAGACTCGCCCCGAGCAAAGACAGTCTGAGGGTAAACCTTAAACGTTCGCTCACCGTGAGTGCGCCTTGATTATTTTTGTTATTGATCTTTTGGCCCGCCCAGGCGGATATGCATCATTATCAGAGAGGTAAGATTTACAATAATTATTTTTGATTTCAGAAAATATTATTATCCACAATCTGATTTTCGCGGGTGATGCGCTTCGATTGCCGGTTCAATGTTCGAGAAGGGACCGATAGGCCTCATTGCCGGAAATCACGTGTTCGATAAAATCACAACGGACAGCGATCTTTCGATCGGACCGAAGCAGTTCGTCGAGCGCTGCCTTGACCATTCGCGACCCAACGCCTCGTCCAGCGAGGTTCTTTGGGACGAAGCTGTGATCGAGTACAAGGAGACCGCCGGCGTGATGATAGGTGATATAGCTGGTTCCATCGGCTTCATGCCATTCGAAACGGTTGAGCGCCTCGTTATTGCTCAAGGCTGACAGGTTAGGCTGACCCTTGTTCTGTGTCTCTGTCATGAGTGGGCTCCACAAAGGTTGATCTTATGACCCCGATGCAGGTCCCATACCGTGAGGACCAGCATGATCGTGGTCAGGAACAGCACAAGATTGGTAAACTGTCCCAGCCAGGCCCCCAGCATCGCCGACAAGACGTAGGTCAGCCAGGAACACGCAGGCAGAGCCACTTCCTTCAGGGCGGGTCTTTTTCCATCCGGTTTCACGCGGCCGAGCCAGAGCAGAAGGTAGCGTCCAGTGAAAGCCTCGGAAAACTTGACGATGTTGTTTGTCACCACGATCGTCTGGAGCGACACCCCGCCGAATTTGGCCAGTGTCTCGCCCTGAATGCCCAGCGACAGCGCGACGAGAGGCAACTCGACCGGCAGGCGCAACCCTGGGGAAAGCCGGATGAAACTGACGATAAAGAGAATGGCGGCCATGATCAGGAGGCCCCAATAGGGCCAGCTGAGGAATTTCTTGATCAGGCTTGCCCCGATACAGCCGAGAAAAAACAGACCCACTGCCGTGCCGATCGATCCTGCATTCGACCAGTGATGCAGTGCCACAGCGCGGCCGAGCTGCACGGTATTACCCGTCATGATGCCGGGGTAGATACCGCCGACATCGATATAGGTCGTGACTTCCACCACAGCCACCACGAAGGTCAGGCAGAAGACGCGCCGCAGCAGGGTGGCAAGAGAATCCTCCTGCGCGGCCGGTGTGGATACTGTCACGTTTATGGTGGTCATGATGGCTGCCCGGGGGCGAACTCCGCACACAGGGCGGCGCCATGTTCATCCAGCCTTGGCGCACCGGGGCGTGTCAGCGGATCGTCATAGCCGCTGATCTTCACCGGGTTGCCCGGCATTTTGAGCCCCCCGGCATCAATCACCATGTTTCTGGCGGCTGTCTGTGGCAGAGCTGCGGCTTCTGCAACATTCAGCATCGGGCCAACCGGCACACCGGCCTTCTCGATAGCCTCAAGCCAGTAGGCCGCGTCGCGCTGTGTCAGAGCCCCCTCAATGGCCTCCTTGAGCGCATCGAGATTGTTCATGCGGTCGCTGTTGTTCAGAAAGCGCGGGTCCGTTGTGAGAGCCTCGATGCCAAGCGTCTGGCACAGGGCACCAAACAAATGGTTATTGCCGCAGCAGATCACGATATGGCTGTCGCGTGTGCGGTAGACATCGAACGGCGCCATGGATGGGTGGCGATTGCCGATACGTGGCCCGGCGGCACCCGTAGCCGACCATGTCATGAGCGCATGTTGCAGGAACGCGAACGTGCCGTCGAACATGGACACATCGACATGCGCCCCTTTGCCGGTGCGTTCCCTCGCGTAAAGCGCGCTGGCAATGCCGCAGAACATGAACGTGCCGCCACACAAATCAGAAAGCGACGTTCCGCCGACCCGCGTGGGAGGACCATCAGGAAACCCTGTCGCCTCCATCATGCCGCTCATGGCCTGCACAATCGTATCATAGGCCGGATAATGGGCGAGTGGACCGGTATGTCCAAACCCCGATGAGGAGGCATAGATCAGTCTGGGGTTGAGGGCCGAGAGTGTCTCATAGGAGAAGCCGAGACGGTCCATCACACCGGGGCGGTAGTTTTCGCACAGAATATCGGCGCGCTTGACCATCTCGAGGAAAATACCCCGATCATTCTCATCCTTGAGATTGAGAACGATGCTCTCCTTGCCGCGATTGACGAAGGAGAAATACAGCGAACGATCACCGACATAAGGCCCATAGGTGCGCGTATCGTCACCATGCCCCGGCGCTTCCACCTTGATCGTGCGGGCACCCAGATCGGTCAGGATGGTGGTGCCGAACGGGCCGTTCAGCACATGGGTCAGGTCGATGGCCAGCAGCCCCTCGAAAGGGCCGCTGGGGGGACGGGACGCCGTCACGGGTGCCTTTGCAGAACCTGCGACTGCATCCCCTGTGTTGCGTTGAACATTTTCAGCCATGGAGCTGCCTCACTTTGAACCGGCTTTGGGGTTGAGCTTGCTCAGATGGCCGCTTTCCGTACCGACATGCGGGTCGATGGAGGCTGTGATCATGGCAGGGCCACCGCAGGCCAGAGCGTTCTCCAGCGCAAGCGAGAGCGCCTCGTGATCGGTCACGTAGTATCCCTTGCCCCCAAAGGCTTCGATGATCTTCTCGTAATGACCATTGGCCTCCAGAACCGTTACACCCGGATCCGTGCCCCCGCTGCGGTTGATGTCATCGCCACGATAGATGCCGCCATTATTGAGCACGATCATCACAACGGGCAGACGGTACCGGCAGATTGTTTCTACCTCCATACCACTGAAGCCAAAAGCGCTGTCACCCTCTATTGCAACGACCGGCCTGCCGGTGGTGATGGCAGCGCCAATGGCATAACCCAGCCCGACGCCCATCGTTCCCCAGCTGCCAGGGTCCAGGCGGCGGCGCGGTTTGTCCATATCGATGACGTTGCGGGTAATATCGAGCGTGTTGGCCCCCTCGTTCACCAGTACGATGTCGCGCCCCTCCAGGCCCGTCTTGATGGTGCCAATCGCCGTGTAGAAGTTCATCGGCGTGGTCTTGTTGGCCAGACGTTCGGTCATCTTCTGGGTGTTGACGTCACGCTTGGCCGCAATCGCAGCCAGCCATTCTGCAGGCGCGCAGATCTTTTCCCGTTTCAGTGCGGCGGCCAAGGCCTGCACCGTCAGGCCAAGCTCACCGGCCAGCGGGGCGGCAATAGGGCGGTTGCTATCAAATTCCTCTGGGTTGATGTCGATCTGGATGAAGCGTGCGTCAGGCGACCATTGCGGCGGTTTGCCGTGGCCAAGCATCCAGTTGAGGCGTGCGCCCACCAGCACCACCACATCGGCCTGTCCCAGAACCAGCGAGCGCGCCGTGGCGGCAGAGGCAGGGTGGGTGTCGGGCAATAGCCCCTTGGCCATCGACATGGGCAGAAACGGGATGGAGGTGCTTTCAACGAGATCTCGTATGGCCCCCTCGGCTTGGGCATAGGCTGCGCCCTTGCCGAGCACGATCAGGGGCTTGCCTGCCTGTTTCAGAAGCGAAACCGCACGGGCGATCGCATCGGGGCAGGGTGGCAGGGCCGATTCCGGAGCGACAACCGTGATCAGGGAGTCCTGACCCGTTTCTGAATCGAGCGTCTCGCTCAGGACGGCAGCAGGCAGGTCGAGATAGACACCACCCGGTTTTCCTGAAAGCGCAGCGCGTATCGCGCGCGCTACCCCAATGCCGATATCGGCCGCACGGTTGACGCGATAGGCGGCCTTGGCGAAGGGGCGGGCGGCGGCAAGCTGATCGAGCTCCTCGTAATCACCCTGCTGCAGGTCGACGATAGCGCGATCGCTGGACCCGCTGATGAGGATCATTGGATAGCCATTGGTCGTGGCATTGGCGAGGGCAGGAAGGGCATTGAGAAAGCCGGGGGCCGACGTCGTCAGGCAGAGCCCCGGCTTGCGGGTGAGATAGCCCGAGATCGATGCGGCGTGCGCGGCGGGCTGCTCATGTCGGAAACTGATGAAGCGCATCCCCTTCTCCTGGGCGAGGCGCGCAAGATCAGTGATGGGGATGCCAACAACGCCGTAGAGCGTGTTCAGACCGTTGCGCTGCAGGGCTTCAATGACAAGGTGAAAGCCGTCCGTGCTGGATGCGAGGGGGGATTGTGCGGGTGCCGATGCGTTGGCGGCCAAGGGGGCGTCTGCCATGACTCACTCCTTTTCCCTGCGCCGGCCCGAAAAGCAACGGCGCAGAAAGGGCTTGCTATTCTTTGAGGGGAGACAGGACCGGAATGTCTTTCTCAGGACATTCCGGTAAGTTTGTCAGGCGCAGACGATCTTTTTCGAGCGTAGATCGGCAATCTGGTCTGCCGAATAACCGAACTCGGCAAGGATCTCATCCGTATGCTGCCCCAGCAGCGGGGCAGCGGTAATCTCCGGGGTGAAGTCGCTGAACTTGATCGGATTGATCGTCAGGAACGATCCACGCACCGGCTGCTCGACCTCGACAATCGTGCCAGCGTCACGCAGGTCCTTGGACTCGGCAATTTCCTTCATCGACAGCACCGGCGCGCAGGGCACACGGAATTTCGAGAGATGGGCTACGGCCTGGTATTTATCCTTGTCGGCAAGCGAGGCCTCAATGGCAGCGAAGATCTCGAACATGTGGGTCTCACGTGCCTTGGTCGTGCAATAATGGGGGTCGGTAGCCCATTCAGGCTTGCCGATGGCCTCGCATGTCGGCCCCCAGTTCTGCTCCTGCACGGTGCAGTAGATATACGCGTTCTCGTCCGTCTCCCAGCCCTTGCATTTCAGGATCCAGCCTGGCTGGCCGCCACCGCCTGCATTGGCACCACGCGGCACGGTGTCGCCAAATTTTCCGTCCGGGTATTGCGGGTATTCTTCCAGATAGCCCACACGCTCCAGACGCTGCTGGTCACGCAGCTTGACTCGGCACAGATTCAGTACGGAATCCTGCATCGAAACGCTGATTTTCTGGCCTTTTCCGCTGCGCTCGCGGGCAAACAGGGCCGTCAGAACACCGATCAGCAGGTGATTGCCTGTGTTGCTGTCACCGAGAGCCGCGGCTGAAATGAGCGGGCCATTCGAATTACCGGGGGCCTGACCATCGACATGCGGCGCACCGTTCCAGTAACCCGTGGTCGAGGCCGAACCACCGGCGCATTGTGCGACGTTTTCATAGGCGCTGATATGCGACCAGGGAGAGGCGTCGCCAAAGCCCTTCACAGTGCCGTAAATCAGGCGAGGGTTGAGCTGATGGAGAACGTCCCAGCCAAAACCCATGCGATCCATGGCGCCAGGGCGGAAATTCTCAAGCAAAATATCGGCCCATTTGAGAAGCTTTTCGAAAACCTCACGTCCTTCGGGGGTTTTCGTGTTGAGCTCGATCGAGCGCTTGTTGCTGTTCAGCATGGTGAAATAGAGCGCGTCGGCATTCGGGATGTCGCGCAGCTGACGGCGGGTCACGTCACCCACGCCGGTCCGCTCAACCTTGATGACATCGGCACCGTACCAGGCCAGAAGCTGGGCAGCAGAAGGGACCGATTGCACACCGCCGAAATCGATGACCTTGATTCCGGCAAGCGGCTTTGTGTTGTCTTGTGCAGTGCTCATGAGGGCAACTCCGTTGTGGTTATTCTTGTCGTTTTTCGGGAAGCGCTTTTCGAACGAATATGTCCAATATGGGCGAGGAGCGGCTGGTGTGAAGCATATTCGCTCGGTAAATCATCACAATAAAACTTGATTAATATTTTTGATTTCTTTTGAAACTTTGCTGGTTCTGTTAAATTTGATCGGCCTATTTATGAATACTGATGTCGCCTTCAATAATGTGCTGAAGGATTGATGTGCCTCAATGACGGTTTTCCGTGCCCGGATTAGCTCTCGTTAACCTGAGCAAGAGGGATGGTTGCCTTGTTCCTCTTCACAGGCAGGATATTTCCCGAGCCATGCGGTCATCCGGATCAGTCTGGCCGGAAGAGAGAATGAGGTTCTTCCATGGCGCTTAAGCTGCGTGAACTCAATCGGGCGCTGCATGTCGGCACACGTGTCGGGGTGGGAAGTGTGCGGTCACGCCGTCCTGACTACGTATCGCTTATGCCGCCCTGCAATCATGCCTGCCCGGCAGGGGAGAACATCCAGGGGTGGCTTGCTCTGGCACAGAGCGGCGCCTACGAGGCCGCCTGGCATCTGCTTAAAACGGAGAACCCGTTTCCCGCCATTCACGGTCGTGCCTGTTATCACCCTTGTGAAAGCAGCTGTAACCGCGCCGAGATGGATGACGCTGTGGCTATCCATGAAGTCGAGCGGTTTCTGGGTGATATGGCCGCCGAGAAAAACTGGCGGGTGGTCTGTGAGCCTGCCACGGGCAAGAAAGTGCTTGTTGTTGGTTCGGGGCCTGCGGGTCTGTCCTGTGCTTATCATCTGGCAAGGCGGGGGCATCAGGTTGAAATTCGCGAGGCCTCGGCTCACGCGGGCGGCATGCTGGCCTATGGCATTCCGGCGTATCGCTTGCCGATGGATATTCTCGAACGTGAAATGGGTGATGTTCTGTCAATGCCGGGCGTGAGTCTGCACTGCAATGCGCCTGTAACAGATCTCGCTCGAACCATGAAAGAGGGCGCTTTCGATGCAGTCTTTCTGGGCGTTGGGGCGGCGCGCGCCCTGACGATGCCGCTGGCCACCGAGACGGGATATCAGCCTGTTGAGGCGATCGACCTTCTCCATGCCGTGCGTGAAGGAAAGCGGCCCGAGCTTGGCCGTACTGTGGTGGTGGTTGGTGGCGGTAATGTCGCGATGGATGCCGCCCGTACGGCACGCCGTCTCGGCGCGGAGAAGGTCTTCATGGTCTACCGACGGGATGAGGCCCATATGAGCGCCCTGCCCGAGGAGCGCGAGGCCGCCGAGGCCGAAGGTGTCACCATACGCTATTGCAGCGTCGTCACCCGCTATGGGCATGATGGTGTCGAGATCGAGCATGTTGAACTCGATCCGCAGACCGGTGCCATATGCCCTCCAGCAGATGGGCATGCGCCGGATAGAGAGTTACTGGCGGCCGACAGTGTCATTCTGGCGATTGGCCAGCATAGTGACTTCTCGCTCTGCTCTGGCATGAGTGACATCGCAATCGACAAGGCCGAGAGGCTGGAGATCGATCCGTCTTTCATGACGGGCGCACGCGGCGTGTTTGCCGGTGGCGATTGTGTGCGGGGAGCACGCACCATGACCACCGCGACCGGCCATGGCAAGAAGGCCGCCCGGGCGATTGATGCATATTTGCGGGCAGAAAAACCGGTGCCTGACGCGCCGGCCGAGATCGTGACCTTTGACATGCTCCACATGCCGGCCCTGCTGATGGCCGTGCGCGAAGAGGGTGCCGAATTGCCCACGTCGCTTCGCACTGGGTTCGAGGAGATTATCGCGGGGCTGAACGAGACGCAGGCGCGTCATGAGGCGGGTCGCTGCCTGTCATGCGGTAACTGTTTTGAGTGCGATAATTGTTTTGCTGCCTGCTCCGAGCAGGCCATCACCCGGTTGGGTCCGGGCAGGGGCTATGCCGTGGACGAGACCTTGTGCACCGGCTGTGGCGATTGCGCCGGACAATGCCCGTGTCATGCCATCGTGATGACGCCTGAACACAATGATGCCGAGTGCGCGGAGGCTGCGGTCACCCTGACGCCGCAGCGCTTCGTGGTGCGCGCCTGAAGGCGGGAAAAGAGAACAAGACGATGAGCCATAACGCAAACACCACCCCGCAATCCGACAAGTCCCAACCTGGTGAAATGACCACTCTGGACGGGAATTCCGCTGTTGTTCACGTCGCGTATCGCGTGAACGAGATATGCGCAATCTACCCTATTACGCCTTCCTCACCTATGGCCGAGACAGCCGATAGCTGGGCCAGTGAAGGGCTGAAAAATCTCTGGGGCAATGTGCCTATCGTGCAGGAAATGCAGGCCGAGGGCGGTGCGGCAGGCTGTGTGCATGGCGCCTTGCAAAGCGGCGCGCTGACAACCACGTTCACGGCCTCGCAGGGCCTGCTGCTGATGATCCCCAATCTGTACAAGATTGCGGGCGAATTGACGTCGACCGTGGTGCATGTGGCAGCACGCGCCCTCGCAGCCGGCGCATCGTCTATTTTTGGCGATCATCAGGATCTGATGGCCGTTCGCCAGACAGGTTTTGCCCAGCTGGGTGCAGCTTCGGTGCAGGAAGCACATGATCTGGCAATTATCGCCCAGGCTGCCACGCTCGCTTCACGTGTGCCATTCATCCATTTCACGGATGGTTTTCGAACCTCTCACGAGTATAATTCGCTGAAACTGGTTCCTGATGACCAGATCCGGTCGATGATCGACGAGACGCTTGTACACGCGCATCGTGCCCGCGCTCTGACGCCGGATAATCCGTTCATTCGTGGCACCTGGCAAAACCCGGACACGTATTTCCAGACGCGTGAAGCGGTAAACACCTATTATCTGCGCACGCCCTCTCTCGTGCAGTCTGCCATGGACCGCTTTGCAGCACTGACGGGGCGCCAGTACGGGTTGTTCCGTTATGATGGCCCGCAGGATGCGCGCCATGTCATCATCGCGATGGGGTCGGGTGCCGAAGTGGTGCGCGAAACAATGCGATGGATGAACGAACGCTACCCAGAGGAGAAACGCGGGGCCATTCAGGTGCTCCTCTACCGGCCTTTCGACGCGGCAGCCTTTCTTGCAGCATTACCGCCGACAGTAGAACGTATTGCGGTGCTGGATCGCACCAAGGAGCCGGGCGCACCGATGGAGCCGCTTCATGCGGATATCGTGGGTGTACTGGCCGAAGCGGTGGCTACGGGGAAATTCCCTCACATGCCGCGTGTTATTGGCGGGCGTTATGGCCTGTCATCACGCGATTTCCACCCCGGTATGGTCAAGGCGGTTTATGACGAACTGACGAAGCCCGACCCTAGCCCCGTCTTTACGGTCGGTCTCATCGATGATGTGACGAATCTCAGCCTCGAATTCGACGAGACGATCGATATCGAACCCGGGAACATGACGCGTTGTCTGTTTTATGGGCTTGGCGCAGATGGCACGGTGGGCGCCAACAAGAACAGCGTTGAGATCATCGGTGAAATCGACGGGCATTATGCCCAGGCCTATTTCGATTATGACTCCCACAAATCGGGCGCAGAAACGGCATCGCATCTGCGTTTTGGCACCAGCCCCATCAACGCGCCCTATTTGATTCGGCATGCAGATTTCGTCGCGTGTCACAAATTCGAGTTCCTGTTTCGGCGCGACATCCTGGGTGCCGCCAATCCGGGGGGTATTTTCCTTCTGAATTCGCCTTTCGGTCCGGACACGGTCTGGGAGCGCCTGCCGCGCAAGGTTCAGGATCAGATTATTGCCAAAAAGTTGCGCTTCTATGTGATCGATGCGTCCAGTGTCGCGCTCGAGATCGGTCTCGGGCCACGCATCAACACCCTGCTGCAAACCTGCTTCTTCCATCTCGCAAAGGTTTTGCCCGAAGCAGAGGCAATCAGCGCCATCAAGGCTTTCATTCGCAAATCCTACGGCGCAAAGGGCGAGAAAATTGTCGCCCTCAACAACAAGGCTGTTGATACCGCCTTGTCAGCGCTTCATGAGGTATCTGTCCCGGCGCAGGCTCAGGGAACGCGCCCGGTGCCTGCCATTGTGCCCGCCGAGGCCCCGGAATTTGTACACCGGGTCACAGCAGAGATTATGGCGGGGCGCGGTGAACTGATACCCGTCAGTGCCATGCCGGTTGATGGCACGTTTCCCGGGGGCACGACGCGGTATGAGAAACGCAATATCGCTATCGAGGTCCCTGTATGGGAGCCGGATTCCTGCATCCAGTGTGGGCAGTGCAGCATTGTGTGCCCTCATAGCGTGATACGGGCCAAGACCTATGACGAGGCCCAGCTGGAGGGGGCACCCACGGGTTTCCGGTCAGCGCCGGTCAATGCTCGTGGTTACCCGCAGACGCGCTATACCCTTCAGTTCTATGTTGAAGATTGTACGGGTTGCGGCGTGTGCGTGGATAATTGCCCCTCGATCGATGCACAGACACAGAAGCGCGCCATCAACATGACTGAAAAGCTGCCTCTGCTCGACCGTGAGCGGGCCGGCATGAGCTTTTTCGAGACCATTCCGGAAATGGATCGCAATCAGGTCAATCCCACCACCGTAAGAGGCGTACAGTTTTTCGAGCCGCTTTTCGAGTTCAGTGGGGCGTGTGCCGGGTGTGGTGAAACACCCTATCTCAAGCTTGTCTCGCAGCTTTTCGGCGATCGTCTCCAGATTGCCAATGCAACAGGCTGCTCTGCCATTTTTGCGGGTAACACGCCGGCCCATCCATGGAAGGCAAATGCGCAGGGCCGTGGCGTAGCATGGTCGAACTCGCTGTTTGAGGACAATGCGGAGTTTGGCCTTGGCTTCAGGCTGGCTATCGACAAGCAGACCGAACTGGCGCGCGATCTGGTTGCAGGCTTGCGTGAGACGATCGGTGGCGATCTTGCCGATGCCTTGCTCGATGCCCCGCAGGAAGATGAATGGGACTATGCCATCCAGCGCGACCGCGTGGCAGCCCTGAAGGGAAAACTCGAGGGCTCTGCTGATAAATCGGCGGTCATGCTGCTGTCGGTTGCCGATCACCTTGTAAAACGCTCGGTATGGATCATCGGCGGTGATGGCTGGGCCTACGATATTGGCTATGGTGGCCTCGACCATGTTCTGGCTCAGGACCGGAACGTCAATATTCTGGTGCTGGATACCGAGGTTTATTCCAACACGGGCGGGCAATCCTCCAAAGCCACGCCGCTTGGTGCCTCGGCAAAATTTGCCGCCTCCGGCAAGCGCGTGCCGCGCAAGGATCTGGGTCTGCAGGCGGTCTCCTATGGCAACGTATATGTGGCGCAGATCGCCCTTGGGGCCAACCCCGAGCAGGCTTTGACGGCCATACGCGAAGCCGAGGCGCATGACGGTCCGTCGCTGATCATTGCCTATTCGCAGTGCATTGCCCACGGCATCGACATGCGCGACGGCATGAAGCAGCAGGCCAGGGCGGTGGCCAGCGGATACTGGCCGCTCTTCCGTTTCGATCCGGCCATGCGCAAGGCAGGGCTCAACCCGTTCCAGCTCGACTCAACACGCCCGCGTCTGCCGTTCGAGGAATATGCCTATCGCGAACTGCGCTACAAAACCCTGTCGCGAACCAATCCGGAGCAGGCAGAGCACTTGCTGCATCAGGCGCAGGCCGCCGCGCTGGAACGCTATCGCCTGTATGAGGACATGGCCTCACGTGATGGCAGGCGCTTCCTGCCCCACTGGGAGGATGTGCAGTGACCGCACAAACCTGCCCTCCTGAGACCAGACAGAGAAACGAACCGGAAGAAGGTCGCGCGATGACGACAGTGCTTACCCCTGCCTCCTTTACGCGCAGGACGATTTTCGACGGGATGATTGCCAAAGCTGCCGGGCTGGGTGCCGTACCCTATGCGATTGTGTGGCCCTGTGAGGGGCATGCCCTTGCCGGTGCCATTGAGGCGGCCCGACATGGCGTGCTGGAACCGGTTCTTGTGGGTGATCCTGCCCTTATCGCCGGTGCGGCGCAGGAGGCTGGGCTTTCGGTGACGTCTTGCCGGATTGTCGAGGCCGAAACACCAGAGCGCGCCGTGCAGGTCGCGATTGGCCTTGTTCATGCAGGCGAGGTCCAGGGTCTCGCCAAGGGCAGCTTGCACACAGACACATTGATGCACGGTGTGGTTGCACAGGAGAGTGGCCTGCGGACATCACGCCGCATGAGCCATGTGTTCATGGTCACGGTAGCGGGGCGCACTGACCCGCTTTTCGTGACCGATGCCGCCATCAATATTACCCCCGACCTCGTGACCAAGCAGCACATCGTGCAGAATGCGATCGACCTTCATCACGGTCTTGGCTATGGCACGCCGCGTGTGGCGATCCTTTCCGCTGTGGAGACCATCAATCCGCGTATTCAGGGTACGCTCGATGCCGCCTGCCTGAGCAAGATGGCCGAACGCGGCGAGATAACGGGAGCAGTGCTCGATGGACCGCTTGCGATGGATGGTGCGGTGGATCCGCAGGCTGCATCCATCAAGAAGCTGACCTCGCCCGTCGCTGGCCGCGCCCAGATCCTCGTTGTACCGGACCTCGAAGCCGGGAACATCGTGGTCAAGGCGCTCAGCTTTCTCGGGCAGGCGAGTTCGGGCGGTATCGTGCTTGGTGCCAAGGTGCCCATCCTGCTGACCAGCCGGGCCGACAGCATTGAGGCGAGGCTTGATTCAGCAGCGCTGTGCGCTCTGTACGCGCGGGCTTTGGCAGGAGGCGGGGAGCGCGAACGGAAATAAGATTTCAAGGCGCGACAGGATGTAAGATGACTTCCAGTTTCCCGGCACATCTATAACGAGAGGAAAATCTGGCTGTCGTCTTGACACTGTTGTCGGAGGGCTCCGTTTTTTACGCCAAAATGGCGGGGAGCTTTAATTTCATCAGTCAGATACGCGACCCGGTGATACTGCAGGCTGTGCAGCCTGAGCGGAATTATCTCTCCTGCTCTCAACTTATGTGCGGCACAGTTCATGTCGACAACGAGCATAAATCTGGGAAAGAGTTCGGAAATTACGGATCCGGGATCGTTTGTCCCCGGGACCTGACCAACCATGAGCAGATTGCGCGCAGCGGACCGTCTTTTTCAGTTCCATGCGGTTATTTTTTGGTCGGCATAGCCTCGATGTATCAGCCCTGAAAGATCAATCTTCTCTTATAACCGGGGATTTTATTGAGCCTACTGCACTATCCGCCTCGTCCTTTATGTCGTCTGTTTCCTGAGGTCTATCGGGCGCAGGATTGCCCGGTCGCACAAATTGATAGGGCTGCCTGCTTTCTCTCGTCGTATCGGGAACGAGAGAGAAAGGTCTCATGGCAGGAGGGTGAATATGCTTGAGAAGGAGAGGCCCCTCATGTGGAATACGCGACCAGGTCGCTCGTGATCCGCCAGCGATCTGCCATCCAGTCTCTACAGCAATTCCGTCTGAACCAACCGATAGCCAATGCCTGTTTCGGTGATGATATGGCGAGGCTGTTCCGGGTCGGTCTCGATCTTCTGCCTGATTTGCCGGATATAGACCCGCAATTGCTGCACATCGCCGCTTGCACCCCATAATTCGCTCATGATCGTGCGATGCGTCAGAACGCGCCCGGCATAGCGCACGAGCATCCTCAGGATATCCCATTCCCGTGGGGAGAATTTCAGCTCAACCCCGGCACGGAAGATTTGTCGTTTCACCAGATCGATCGACAGGTCACCTGAGGTGAAGAGGGGCGTTGTTCCCTGTTGCTGCAAGGCATGGCGCAGCGCATTGCGCAGGCGGGCCACGAGTTCTGCCATGCTGAACGGCTTGGTCACATAGTCATCGGCTCCTGCCTCAAGGGCTGCAACCTTTCCTCGCTCATCATCGCGTACGGAAAGGATCACGACAGGAAGCGCCGGGTGCATTTCCCTCAGCCTGCGCAGGATTCCAATCCCGTCATGGTCGGGCAGACCCAGATCCAGCAGGACAAGGTCAGGTGGCGTTTCACTGGCCACGCGCAGCGCGTTGTCGCCTGTTCCGGCTTCGAGTACGCGCCATGACTGACTGGCAAGCGTGGTGCGCAGCAACCTGCGGATGGCGGGTTCATCGTCAACAACAAGAAGGATCGGGGCACTCATGAGGCGGGTACTTCAGGCAGGATCGGATAAGGCATGGGCCGTGTCTCTGGCGCTGTTGATGTTCACGGGACATACCCTGCGACAAGATTGCCCGCAGGGGAACCGCTTCGCCTGAGAGGAGGGCTCTCACGAGGACCTTCCTGTGTCACGTGTCTCCACACCGGCCATGATCGGGCTTATCGCCTGTGCGGCTGGTAGCGGAAAGTGCAGCGTAAAAACTGCTCCTTGCCTGTCCGTTCGGTTCGCAGCCTGAATGTCGCCGCCCATTGCCTCTACAAAGCCACGTGCAATGGCGAGTCCGAGGCCCGTCCCTGCGCGGGCCGTATCGGCAGCGGCAAAGCGTGTAAACTTGCCAAAAATCTCTGCTGGATCACGATCACCAAATCCCGGCCCTTCGTCTTCAATCGCGATCACGAGCCGTGAATGGCGCGTGGTAAGACGCAGGGTGATAGCAGTTTCTGCGGGAGTATATTTTGCTGCATTGTCGAGGATATTGAACAGACATTGCTCCAGCAGCACGGCATCGAGATCGAGCATGGGGAGGGTCGAGGCGGTATCGAGGGTGACGTGATGATGCTCCAGTAGTTTCGCCGCGCGTGCGAGGGCTGTCGCCGCCACCTCGGCGCAGTCCACACTGTCATGGCGCAGGGGGAGGGCGCCGGCTTCAATCCGTGTCATGTCGAGTAGATTACCCACGAAGCGGTTCAGGCGTTCGGCCTCATCCGTCAGGGTCGAAAGAAGTTCGCCTCTACCATCCTCTCCCAGTACCTCGCCATAATCGCGCAGGCTCGATGCCGCTCCCAGAATGGAGGCGAGCGGGGTGCGCAGATCATGGGAGATGGAGGTCAGAAGGGCCCCGCGCAGCCTGTCCGTCTCGGCTTCCAGCCTGACCCTGTCGAGATCGCGGGTCAACAACAGGCTCTCGATGGCCGAGGCCGTCTGGTCCGCCAGTGCGTCCAGCAGGCCCAGCTGCTCGGCATCGAGCAGCTGGCCCTGTTTCTCGCGGTACAGGCCGATCACAGCCACGGGCCCACGTGCGGTGCGCAGGGGAATGAACAGCCATTGCACGCCGGGAAGGCTGTCAGACCCGCGCCCGGCCAGACGGCTATGCTTCCAGGCCCAGCTTGCCGCCGCCAGATCGTCCTCTCCCGGGGGGTGGGCTGTGTCCGATTGCGCCTGCACGGCCAGCCTGCCGCCATCGGGCATGAGCAGCGCGACATGACAATCGAGCAGGGTCGCAATCTGCCGGGTGACAGAGCAGAGCAGGTCGTCGAGCGTGGACATGCCGGTGATGGTGCGGCTGAAACGATAGAGTGACTGGGTAATCTCTGCACGGTGGCGCGCCACAACAGCCTGACTGCGTACGCGTGCGCCCAGATTGCCTGCAATCAACGCCGTCGCAAAAAAGAAGAACAGCGCAACAACATTATCGGGGGCCGCAATGGTCAGGGTATAAAGCGGCGGCAAGAAAAAGAAATTGAAGCACAGCATGCCGAAAATGGATGCCCAGAGCGAGGGACCAAGCCCGTAGGCCACGGCCACCCCCAATATGGCGGTCAGAAAGGCCAGTGACACATTACTGACCTCGAAACCCTGCCGAAGCAGCAGGGCCAGCCCCAGAGCACAGAGGACGATGGCCGTGCTCGCCAGATAGGGGGAAAGGCGCGGGGGGACATTTTCGTAGATCCGGTGGTCCATCGCCTCGCCTGAACGGGGTACGACATGAACCGGAAAATTCTCCGAGCGCTGAATCAGTCGTTCGGTCGTTGATCGACCGATAAGCTGCCTCAGCCGGCCGAGCCAACCCGTGCCCGCCGGATGCGCCGCGACGATCTGCGTTACATTCTGGGCGCGGGCATAGGCCAGGGCATCAAGGGCGATATCATGCCCGGGCACAGTTACCGTCTCTGCACCGAGCGATTGCGCGAGATGCATTTGTGAGGCCATGCGTGCGCGGGCCTCCTCGGTCAGGTCGCGGCTGGTTTCCACATGCAGAACGATCCAGGGCGCATGAAGCCGGTCGGCCAGTCTCTTGCCGTAGCGCACAAGACCCGCATCGCCATCCTGCAGGGTCAGGCAAACCATCACGCGTTCACCGGCCGCCCAGGGCCCGGCTATGGCGTTGGCCTTCATGTGATCGACCAGCTGTGCGTCCACCTGCTGGGCCGTCTGGCGCAAGGCCAGTTCGCGCAGGGCGGTCAGGTTGCCGGGCGAGAAATAATGCAGCAGGGCCCGGCCTGCCGTTTGGGGGGCATAGATCTTTCCATCGCGCATGCGCTGCAGCAGGTCGCCCGGTGTCAGATCAACCAGTTCGAGCTCATCGGCGCTCTCGATCACATGGTCGGGCACGGTCTCGCGCACGCGCACCCGGGTGATCGAGGCTACGATATCATTCAGGCTTTCAAGGTGCTGGATATTGACGGTGGTGAAAACATCGATCCCCGCATTGAGCAGCTCCTCGACGTCCATCCACCGCTTCGGGTGGCGGGAGCCGGGCGCGTTGCTGTGCGCCAGTTCATCGACGAGAGCGAGGGTGGGGCGCCGGGCGAGAATGGCATCAAGGTCCATCTCGCGCAGGATCTGACCGCGATAGGCGACGGAACCGGCCGCGATGACAGGCAGGCCCTCGACAAGCGCCTGTGTTTCAGCACGGCCATGCGTTTCCACTACGCCGATTGCCAGGTCGACCCCCTCCTGCATCAGATGCCGGGCGCTGCTCAGCATTTCGAATGTCTTGCCGACACCTGGCGCTGCGCCGAGAAAGATTTTCAGCCGGCCCCGGCGTCTTTCGCCGCAGCCCTGACGCAGCAGGGCGTCAGGGTCGGGGCGGTCATAATCCTGTCTCGTCATCGCGTTCCCTGGCCCGGTCTAGCGGCTGCGCCTGTTCATAAATCTGATGATTGTCATGGCTTGCCCAGGTGCCGCGATCTGGCATCTGGGCAGGTTGGACCGGCTATTGCGCCATTCTATCGAGCGCCCGGTTGAGTGCCAGAACATTCACATGGGGCTCACCGAGGAAGCCAAGAAAAGGCTGGCTTGTCTGCTGCAGCACCAGATGACGGATACGGGCTTCATCAAGGCCCCGAGCCTCCGCTACGCGCAGGACCTGAAACAGCGCTGCCTCGGGTGAGATGTCAGGGTCAAGGCCACTGGCCGATGTGGTGACGAGGTCAATCGGGATATGCCAGCCCCGTGCCATGGCCTCAGGATTTTCGGCACGCAATGCGGCGGCGCTCTGGGTGACGCGCTCGATGAGGGCCCGGGATGTCGGGCCGGCATTGGAAGCCAGAGAGGCAGCCCCATTATAGGGCATCGGGATTGTTTTGCCGGGGTCCTTTGGGTCTGGCCCCATTGTGGCCGAAGGGCGACCGTGGAAATAGCGCGGGGAGGTAAAATTCTGTCCGATCAGGGCAGAACCGACAACATTCCCCTTGTCGTGGATCAGGCTGCCCGCCGCCTTGTCGGGAAGGATCAGGCCTGACAGGGCGGTCATCCCAAGAGGGTAGGCCAGACCGGTGAGGGCAGAAAGAAGGAGAAACAGAACGAGCGCAGGGCGCAGCTGGGACAAAACCATGATGGCCTCCTCAGGCCAGACCGATATGGGTGATGAGCAGATCGATCAGCTTGATGCCGATGAACGGTACGATGAGTCCGCCAACACCGTAGATGAGCAGGTTGCGCCGCAGCAGCGCCGCCGCGCCTACCGGGCGATACGCCACGCCACGCAATGCAAGCGGGATGAGCGCGATAATAATCAGGGCGTTGAAGATGATCGCTGAAAGCACGGCGCTTTCCGGGGTGGCCAGATGCATGATGTTGAGGCTGGACAGAGCAGGATAGAACCCGACGAACATCGCAGGAATGATGGCGAAATACTTGGCCACGTCATTGGCGATCGAGAAGGTCGTGAGCGCACCGCGGGTCATGAGCAGCTGCTTGCCGATACCGACGATCTCGATCAGTTTTGTCGGGTCACTGTCGAGATCGACCATGTTGCCCGCCTCGCGGGCGGCGACAGTGCCGGTATTCATGGCAACGCCTACATCGGCCTGAGCGAGGGCGGGGGCATCGTTCGTACCATCGCCGCACATGGCCACGAGCTTGCCCGAAGCCTGTTCGCTGCGGATCAGGGCCAGCTTGGCTTCCGGTGTGGCCTGGGCCAGGAAGTCATCCACGCCGGATTCGGCGGCGATGGCGGCGGCAGTCAGGGGGTTGTCACCCGTAATCATGACCGTGCGTATGCCCATGCGACGCAACTCGGCGAAGCGTTCGCGTATGCCGCCTTTCACCACATCCTTGAGATGCACCACACCAAGCAGATGCGTGTCATCCATGACCGCAAGCGGGGTGCCACCCTGACGGGCGATACCATCGGCGATACTGCGTATCTGGGCGGTGGAGGGGGCGTTTGGCCCTGCTGCCTCCAGGACGCTCTCAACCGCGCCCTTGCGTATCTGTCTTGTGCCGATATTGACGCCGCTCATGCGTGTCTGTGCCGTAAACGGGACGAACTGTGCACCCGAGGCATTGAGTTCGCGTCCACGCAACCCGAAACGCGTCTTGGCCAGCACGACAATGGAGCGGCCTTCCGGCGTTTCGTCGGCCAGCGAAGCCAGTTGTGCAGCATCGCCAAGCTGTTGTTCGGTCACGCCCGGCACGGGCATGAAAGCGCAGGCCTGGCGGTCGCCGATTGTGATGGTGCCGGTCTTGTCGAGCAGAAGCGTATCCACATCGCCCGCGGCTTCAACCGCACGGCCCGACATTGCGAGCACATTGAAGCGGATCAGCCTGTCCATGCCGGCAATGCCGATTGCCGAGAGAAGCGCCCCGATGGTGGTAGGAATGAGCGTGACGAACAGGGCCACGAGCACCATGACCGAAATCGAGCCACCAGCGTAATGCGCAAATGACGGAATGGTCGCCACGGCGATGATGAAGATGAGCGTCATGCCAGCCAGAAGGATGGTCAGGGCAATCTCATTGGGTGTTTTCTGTCGCTGCGCGCCCTCCACGAGAGAGATCATGCGATCAAGAAAGGTCGAGCCCTGGGCTGCCGTGATGCGCACGATCACCCAGTCCGACAGCACACGTGTGCCGCCTGTGACGGCCGATCGATCGCCGCCACTTTCGCGAATGACGGGGGCTGACTCACCCGTAATGGCTGATTCGTCAACCGAGGCAATGCCTTCAATTACCTCCCCGTCGCTCGGGATGAAATCGCCCGCCTCGACCAGGACCACATCGCCCACAACCAGCTCGGGGGCAGGAATTTCCTCATACAGCCCGGCAGGACCGAAAGCGCCTGTATCATTGGGCAGAAGGCGCTTGCCACGCGTCTCCGTGCGGGTGCGACGCAGTGAGTCGGCCTGCGCCTTGCCACGCCCTTCAGCGATGGCTTCGGCAAAATTGGCGAAAAGCAGCGTGAACCACAGCCAGAGCGTGATCTGCAGCGCAAACCCGGTATGGGAGACACCTTTGATGAGGTCGCGGAAAAGCAGCACGGTTGTCAGACAGGTGACAATCTCGACGACGAACATGACCGGGTTGCGGATCATGATACGCGGGTCGAGCTTGCGCAGGCTTTCAGCCAGTGCGGGAAGCACGAGCGCCGCATTCAGCACACCCGATTTCGGGCGTGAGGGCGGGCGCTTCGATGGTGCCTCGGCATTGGACCCAGGCGCGGGTGAGGGAAAGGAGATCATCGTATGGGCGCCTTTCAGTAGGTCGTGCCGTGGAGCATGGCGAGATGCTCGACAATCGGGCCGAGAGCGAGGGCAGGGAGAAAGGTGAGGCCGCCAACGATCACGATCACCCCGGCGACAAGCGCAATGAAGAGGCCGTTATCGGTCGGGAAAGTGCCGGGTGTGGGGGCAGCCACTTTCTTGGCAGCCATGGAGCCGGCAATGGCGAGTGCTGGAATGATCACGAAAAACCGCCCGATCATCATGCCGATGCCCAGCGTGACGTTCCAGAAACTGTTCGCTGTCAGCCCTGCAAAGGCACTGCCATTATTAGCGGCGGCCGAGGTGTAGGCATAAAGCGCTTCGGAAAAACCATGCGGACCGCTGGCAGACAGTGCCGAAAGGCCCGCAGGCAGCACGACGGCAAGCGCCGTGAAGCCCAGCATGACAAGTGGCAGGCAAAGCACGGCCAGCATGGTCATCTTGATTTCACGCGCCTCGATTTTCTTCCCCAGATATTCGGGGGTGCGACCGACCATCAGGCCCGCCATGAAAACAGCAATGAGCGCAAAGAGGAGGAACCCGTACAGCCCCGAACCGACGCCGCCGAAAATCACCTCACCCAGCATCATGTTGATGAGCGGCACCATGCCGCCGAGCGGGAGAAAACTCTCATGCATGGCATTGACCGCCCCGCAGGAGGCATCCGTCGTGACCGTGGCAAAAAGCGCGGAGGCCGCAATGCCAAAGCGCGTTTCCTTGCCTTCCATATTCCCCAGCGTGCCATCCAGGCCCAGCGACGCAAAGAGCGGATTGGCGTGGGCCTCCGACCAGTAGAGAACGCCCGCGCCGATGAGAAAAAGTGCCGACATGGCTGAGAAAATGGCCCAGCCCTGCTTTTCCTGCCCGATCATGCGACCGAACATGTTGGTAAGCCCTGCTCCCAGCGCGAAGATGCAAAGCATCTGGACGAAATTGGTCAGCGCATTCGGGTTTTCGAAAGGATGAGCAGAGTTGACGTTGAAATAACCACCGCCATTCGTGCCGAGCATCTTGATGGCTTCCTGTGTCGCCACAGGCCCCAGCGCGATCGTCTGTTTCACGCCTTCGAGCGTGAAGATGGAGGCCGATCCTGTCAGTGTTTGCGGAACCCCTTCCAGCACGAAAAACAGGGTGAGCAATATGCAGGCGGGCAGCAGCACATAAAGAGTGACACGCACCAGATCGGCCCAGAAATTGCCGATTGTGGAGGCGCTGCGTCGCACGAAGCCGCGCATGATGGCGGCTGCAATGGCGATGCCCGCAGCAGCGGAAACGAAGTTCTGAACCGTGAGGGCCAGCATCTGGCTGAGCGGGCTCAGCGTGGTCTCACCACCGTAGCTCTGCCAGTTGGTGTTGGTCAGGAAGCTGACAGCCGTATTATAGGCCAGGTCGGGTGATACTGCACCCAGACCCGCCGGATTGAACGGCAGGATTCCCTGAAGGCGCAGCAGGGCATAGACGGCGACAAAGCAGAAAATCTTGAACAGGATCACGGCCAGCGCATAATGCGACCAGGATTGCTCGCGCTTCGGATCAACGCCTGCAAGGCGATACATGAGGCGTTCCAGCCCGCCGAAAGGCCGCTGGAAAAGATGCTTCTCACCTTCGAGCACGCGTTTGAGAAAGCCACCCAGCGGGCGCGTAATGGCCACCACGCACAGAAAGAACACCGCAAGGGTGATCCAGCCTGAGAGGGTCATGATCAGAACCTTTCGGGGCGGAT
The DNA here is from genome assembly GCF_011753235.1 of Asaia sp. As-1742. Classification (NCBI taxonomy): domain Bacteria; kingdom Pseudomonadati; phylum Pseudomonadota; class Alphaproteobacteria; order Acetobacterales; family Acetobacteraceae; genus Asaia; species Asaia sp. As-1742. Next base: position 279,462 of record NZ_VWWA01000002.1, read on the forward strand.
AAGGACGGCGGTGACATAAGCCAGCAGGCCAAGGGTCACGAGGCCCGCCAGAACGAAATCGGGCGTCATGTCAGATCCTCTTGCAGACCGAAATGAAACCGAGGCACAGCGCAAAACCCATGAGGCCAAGCGCGCAGTAAAGACTGTCCAGCATAGGAAAGCTCCCAGAGTGAGGGGGGCATTATCCGGCTGGGGGGCGTAGGGATGACAGAGGAAGAGACCTCATGCCGTATAGGAATCTCATAGGAGAAACACCGCAGGATACGGGCTGCCCAGCCGAAGCTCGGGAGCGAGGGCGAGGCGTGGTCAGTGATACCCATCCGGATGCGGGCCGATGCACAGCCTCAACGATACGGGCGCGTGGATCAGCAGAGTGTTTATTCCGGGGAGGGGCATCGTGACACAGGGAGGGCGTTAACGAACAATCCGGTTGCGGCTATGAATCAGGTAAACCAGCACTGTCATGATTGAGAGACGCAGCATGAAATGCGCCGTGCGCGATGGGGCTCTCTTCCAGCAATCTTGTAACAGCTGTGGCAGGAATACCCGGCAAACCTAAAATATGGGCCGCTGGGGGTCATAGGGCGAACTTGCCAGCCTTTGGGGCGTGATAGGATTACGGTGGCGCAATCAAGGCTACCGATCAAAGGGGCTCGCCATGAATCTCATCGTCATCATCATCATCGTTCTTCTTCTGCTCGGCACATTCGGTGGCTATGGCGGCTGGTATGGCACGGCCTGGACCGGTTATGGCGCTGGCGGCGGTGTAGGACTGATTGTTCTCGTTCTGCTGATTCTTATCCTTATGGGCCGCCTCTGACAGGTCATCCCGTATTGATCGGACGGGATATGGGCGGGGGAGAGCACTCTCCCCCTGATCCAAAATCACGGCAGGTATCAGGGCAGGTCGCCTTTCAGATTTTCTGCCGGAGTGTTGTCGGATTGAACCCGGTATGGGCCCGACACAGCGTGACAAAACTCGTCACGCTCTCATAACCAAGCATGAGCGCAATTTCAGTAACCGGTAATCCGGCTGCCAGAAGCTGGCAGCCTCGTATGATGCGGGCAATCTGCATCCATGCGCCCGGCGACAAGCCTGTTTCGGCATGGAAACGACGCGTGAAGCTCCGCCGGGACAGGCCACATTTCGATGCAAGGTCATCGAGCGACAGTTTTTCCTCACAATGGCGGGCCCAGTCCGATAGCACAGCGCGTGTCAGGGCATGACGCGGCATGGGCAAAAGCACGGGGCTCGCAAGATTGGTCTCGATTTCATCACGCATGACAGCCAGAAGATGATGGTCAATTGGGCGCACGGGGCAGGGGGCCTGCAGATCGCGCTCCCAACGTGATATCAGCGCTTCCATCAGAGGTGTCGCGGTCAGGGCAGCAGGTTCACCCGGCATGAGCGCCTGGGCGAGAGAAGTGGATATATAGAGCCGGCACCCATCGACCCCGGCCATGTCGCCACCATGGGCCATGTAAGGTGGAACCCAGTAGGCCTGACCGGCGGGGATCATCCATCGCGCCTGTTCGGTAGCCGTGACAATATGCCCGCGCCTTATCAGGCCGAGTTCACCGTGCGGGTGCCGATGAAGGGCAATACTCTCAGTGCGATCACGATCGCGGTCGAGAAACAGATCAGCCTCGCTTCCGATACGGTCGATCAGCAGGGGTGCGTTTATACCCATTATGGCCCGATCCTGTTGGTATATGCCCTGATCATGTTAGCGGGCCAGCGACGCGCTGGCGATACTGGCTGCATGAATACCGTAAAGATGTGTCTCAGGGCGCTGCAGGAATGGCTTGCCATCCTGCTGCCCCTTCTCCTGCTGGCTGGCTGCGCCGGAACGCATGTGGCGTCCGAAGTCACGGCCAGTGATCCTTCCCTCCTGCCACCCCATCAGATTGCCCTTGTGATCGACGATGAAAGCGTGCCGCCCCGCAGGGCCGATCGTGCCCGGCGTCATGACGCAGCGGTGGCGGCAACCCGCGTGGCACTGATGAACGATTTGCAGAAAATATTGGCTGCCCGCCATCTTGCTGTGGTGGCAACGGGACAGCCCGCCGATATGACCCTGACCTGCACACTGACCAAAATCCGGCCCGGCAGCACCGTGGCGCGCCTGCTGATCGGCTATGGTGCGGGCAAGGCAGAGCTGCAGGTCAGGACCATTCTGGCGGAGGTGGGCAGTCGACACACATCTTTGCTGAGCTTCGTCACGACCAGCACCACAGGGGCCATGCCGGGTGCCGGTATTGGCGTGGCGTCGGCTGCGTCTGCAGCGGGGACAGCCGTGCATATGGCAGGGCCGTTGCTGGGTGTGCCCGGAACCCTGCGTCAGGGGTTGGCGCAGGAGGCACAGCAGACGACAGACCGCATCGATGAACGATTGGCTGCGTATTTTCAGGCCAGAAACTGGCCCTATCCCCGCCCGCCAACCTCGTGGCTCTCACGCCTCTGAAAAGCCCGGCCTGCATGGCACGCGGGCAAATCTTACCCTCTGGGCGTCAGAAGCGCGCGTTTGACGCCCAGGCGATCCACCTGGGCAGAGGAAAACGGCAAGCGCTGCATCTCGCCCTTGTACCAGGGCGAAAACAGATCGGCATAATGGGGCGAGGCCGGATCGCCCGATTGCCCGGGGAAATTGAGAAAGAGCGAATTATCCCATGCACCTACATCGCAAACCATCAGGAAGCTCGCCCCGCCCGTTACGGCATAGGGGTTGTCCTTCACGTGACCGGGATCGTACCAACGCGCCATGACGGTGTAGTGGTCTCCGCCCGAACCAAAGGCAGGACCACCCGGCGAGGGAAATCTGGCGGCGATGGCCGGGTCGTTTTCCAGAGCATGATGCAGGGTCAAATTATGCAGGCGCCCCCATTGCCAGGCAGCGGGCAATGGCCCCATCAGTGAGACACATTCGGCATAGGCCCGGTCGAGTTGTCCCAGCATGAACACCTCGCGGCTCTGCTCTGGTGACGTGCCACCGAAGTTCCGGGCGTTTTCCAGCAGACCAAGCTGCGTCACGGGGCTGAGTTCGGCTGCGAGAAGATCGTTGAGTCCGGAGGGGATGAAGCGCTCATGCAGAGCCTTGCCGAGCCGGGTCACCCAGACTTCGTAAAGCGCTGCGGCAGCACTGCTGGCCGTCACATGACCGTCCCAGTTTTTCAACAGGGGCAGCGCGGGCCGGGAGAGCGTATCACGCGTGTCATGCTCCGGTAGCAGCGCGACCATTCGCAGCGCCAGAAGCGAAAGCGTGTCGTGCTGCAGAGCGATGCTGTCCGTCAGGCTGGCCCGAGGGGTGGCATCGAGCACCTGCTCGACCCGTTCATGGCGATAGGGCGGGCTCCATTCATGGCTGATGGTGAAACCCGGCGGCTCTGGCAGGTTCATTTCATTGGAGGTGCTGAACCAGCCCTTGGCCGGATTGAACTGGTGGGGCAGGTCCTCAAGCGGACGTAATCCCAGCCAGTCGAAACTTCCATCGCCGGGGGCAGGCATGAGGCCATCATGATGCGGGCGACGGCGGGGAAGCCCGCCAGCAGCCTGCCAGCCAATATTACCGTGCCGGTCTGCATAGGTGAAATTGGTCGGGCTTGTGTGATGGCGCAAAGCCTCACGGAACTGGGGCCAGTCCCTGGCAAGATTGATGCCGATATTACCCAGCAGGGCATTGGCCCCCGGTGCCAGCCATGTGGCGGATACCGCAATGGCACGTCGCCGGGAGAGATCCTGTGCAATCACCGGCCCCTGCGCGGCGTAGCGCAGCACGATTTCCCGAGGGGCGGCACCGCGTATGGCAATGGTCTCGCGCCTGCGTGTCATCTCCCGCCATGCTCCGTCATGCCAGTAGCGGTCCGGATGATCGGGATGGGTGTTCAGAACGAACAGATCCTCCTGATCGATATGGAAATTGGTACGCCCGAAGGCAATATCGGCATTATGGCCCTGCATGATGCCGGGCATTCCCGGCGTACCTGCCCCGATCACATCCAGACCCGGTGCTGTGAGATGGATCACATAACGAGGGCCTGGCACGCCGAAGGAGAGGTGCGGGTCATTGGCCAGGATGGGGCGCCCCGTCGCCGTGCGATGCGGGGCAATACACCAGGCATTGCTGCCCTCATTGGCGCGGCGATGGCCCATATCGCCATGCAGGGTTGCGGCATGAATCGCTCCAAGGGGCAGGCGCTTTTGCAGCACGCCCAGCGCGCCAAGATCGTCGTGTGACACGGCGCTCGTATCCAGCCCCTGCGGGACAACGAGCGGGCTGTCGGGTTCGCGGGGGGTGATGAGGCTATCAAGACCGAGGAGTGCCTCGCCCCTTGCCGCAAGACGTGCCCTTCTGATCTCAAGCGCGGTGTTGCCTGTGGGCTCAGCCCTCATGCGGATCAGGTCATCCAGTGACCATTCCAGAGGGCGATAGTGATAAAGCGCGAATTCCGGCGGGAGCGTCTCCTCGTCGGTCAGGGTGCGAATAAAGGCGTTGATCCCGGCAACATAGGCGCTTGCGGCCTCGCGTATGGCCGGGTCGTATTGCGCCCATTCGGCCTGACAATCACCCTGAAACAGAAACAGCCTGTTGGCCTGATCGGAAGGTAGGAAATCGGGGCCGAAAACCTCTGCCAGCCGACCGATCGATTGCCGGTACCCAAAATCGAGCTGCCACAGGCGATCCCGGGCGATCAGATAGCCATTGGCAAAGAAGGCATCCCCTAACGTCTCGGCACGCACGTGCGGGACACCCCACTGATCCTCGATGACCGTGACCGGGGCTTGCAATCCTTCAAGACCCTGCATGGAGGCAGTTTTTGCGCTCGCACGGGCATGGCGTGGCAGGCAGGCAGCCAGAGCCGCACAGGCGCTGGCCTGCAGCAGGGCGCGCCGACCTGTGAGGGGGGAAGAGGGCATGGCGCTTGTCCTTTCCAAGGGTGTTGTTGGTCGAGAGCGAGGGTTATGGGAGCGAGGGCGTAGCACCACGTATCACGTGGTCTGGGCAGCGAGCCTTGCAATCCGGCGGGCCGATCCGGCGGCCAGGGTAAAGCCGAGCGCCCCGTGACCGACATTGAGCAACAGGTTTTCGCACGGGCCGCGTTCGATAATTGGCACACTGTCTGGTGTGGCGGGGCGCTGGCCAATCCAGCTTTCGGCCTGTTCATAAGGGCCTGCGCCGGGCAGGGCTTCCTGCGCGAGGTGACGCAGCTGCATAACCCTGTTCGTATCGGCTCGCGGGCCTGCCTGACCGATATCGACCATGGCAGCGATGCGCAGTCTTGTACCGTGGCGGGCATAGACCACGCGCCGGTCATAATCGGTGACGCTGACGGCAGGCAGATGGCTTGGCGCGGGCGTGAGGGTGAGTGAATAACCCTGCAACGGATAGAGCGGCAGGGTGAGCCCGATCTGGCGTGCCAGTGCTCTTGATCCCAGCCCCGCTGCCAGCACCACCAGACGCGAGGGTAATGCCCTGTTGTCGATGTGCACGATGCAGCGTGTGCCCTGTCGTGACAGACTGGCCTCGCCCTGAACCTGCCGGAAGCGTTCTGACTGGCGCATGGTCTCGATCAGTTTCAGGCAGAAGGCATGACAATCGGCCACCTCCTCGCCCTTCGTGAAGAGACCACCAGCCAGCCTGGGCCGGAGTGCGGCAAAAGCCGGTTCGAGTTCTAGGCATGCATCAGGCGACAGGACGCGCTGATTCTGCGGATCGGCCAGATTGGCCACATTGCGCTGCATGCTGCGCGGATCGCGAAACAGAATGAGTTTCCCCGGCCTCTCCCAGTCGAAACCGCCCAGACCTCCGTTGCGCCATGTCGCGAGTTCGCTCCGGCTTTCGAGGGCCAGAGCCAGCAAGGCCTGACTACCCATACGGAACCTGTCCGGGGTGCAGGCCCGCAGGAACTGCGCGAGCCAGACCCATTGTGCCGGGCTGGCATTGGGGTGCAAGGCTACAGGCGAGCCGTGGCGCCCCAGCCATGACAGTGCCTCGCGCGGGGCCGATGGGCTGGCCAGCGGGGATACGTAACGATAGCTGAGTTGGCCCCCATTGGCCCGGCTGGCACCGCTGGCGGGGGTGTCGTGACGTTCGACAAGGGTGACATGATGCCCGTCGCGCCAAAGGGCAAAAGCGGTTGAAAGGCCGATGACACCGGCCCCGATAACAGTAACGGACTGACGCTGCGCCACGGGCCCTGCCTTTGTTTCTCGTGTAACAGGTCAAGCCTAGGGGGCATGGGGCGGCTCATCCATTGGGAAGATAATGCCCCCCCTTAACCTCAGGTTATGACCCGGAGCACGTCATTCGATCCAAGTGGCTGAGAGTGCTGGTAATCTACCCTGTCGGCGTGTCGCACGGGCAGGGCTTGTGCCGTATTGCGGGGCTATCACGATGTCGCAGGGTGTGGTGATGTTGCGCAACCGAACTGGATCGTCATACCGGATGCGACATGATCACGAAGCCTGAGACAAAAATGGTTCTGCCCCGCCGTGCTTTGCTGTGCGGGGGCGTGGCGTTGTTCGGTCTTGCTGGCTGTGAGGCGCCCTCTGCTTTTGCGGGGGTGGACCGCCTGGCGCGGGATGCTGTGAAAGCCGGTCAGTGCCCCGGTATCGTGCTGGCTATCGGGCATCAGGGGGCCATCGTTCACCGTTTTGTCTATGGTGCCCGTGCGCTGGTTCCCCATCGTGAGGCCGAAAGCTGGGATACGCGCTTCGATATGGCCTCCCTGACCAAACCGACTATGACGGCGCTCGCGATCATGCAGCTTGTCGAGCAGAACAGGCTCAGCCTCGACCAGCCTGTCTCATCCGTGTTGCCCGGTTTCAAGGCTGGTGGGAAAGGCGCTCTGACCATACGCCTGCTGCTGACCCATTATTCCGGCCTGCCTCCCGATATCGATCTGAGTCAGCCCTGGCAGGGCAAGGAGGAGGCGGTGAGACGCGTCATGGCCATCCGCCCCGCTACCATACCGGGCAATGCCTTTGTCTATAGCGATGTGAACTACATCACGCTTGGGCTGGTGGTGGAAAAGCTGAGCGGTCTCGCGCTCGATACCTATGTCGCCCGCTATATCCTCGGGCCTATAGGCATGACGCATAGCGGATATCAACCTGACCCGACGCTGGGTGCCCTGATCGCCCCGACCCAGTACGACGAAAAAGGCATCATGCTGCGTGGCGTGGTGCATGATCCAACCGCACGTCGCATGGGCGGTGTGGCGGGACATGCCGGGCTTTTTTCCGATGCGCATGACATGTGTCTGTACGCTCAGGCCCTGCTGGACCGGCTGGCCGCTCGTGCCAGCACGTTCCCGTTGCGTCGTGAGACGCTGGAAATGATGACGACGCCGCAGCAGCCTTCCGGCAAGAGCGATCTGCGCGGTCTGGGCTGGGATATTGCCACCCATTATTCCACACCGCGCGGTGATTTGTTTTCGCCCCGCTCCTTCGGGCATACGGGTTTTACCGGCACGTCTCTCTGGATTGATCCGGTGAGCGACAGCTATGTGCTGATCCTCACCAATCGTGTGCATCCCTCAGGCGGTCACAGCGTGGTGGCGCTTCGGCGCGCAATTGCAACGGAGGCCGCCCGTGCGCTCGGCATCGACAGAACGGGCAGGGTGCAGGGCTGATCATGGCACTGCGCCTGCGCTCCATCGAACTGGTGTATTACGTCATGCGAACGGGTTCGCTGCGTCAGGCCGCCGAGGCGCTGAACGTGTCGCAACCCGCTGCCAGCAAGGCGCTGCGCTATGCTGAGCAGTCTCTTGGTTTTGCGCTGTTCGATCGCGTGAAAGGTCGTCTTGTGCCCACACGTGAGGCACAGATCATGCTGCCGCGCATTACAGCCCTGTTCGATCAGTTCGCCGATCTCTCCCGTCTGGCCGAAAACCTGCGCACCGGCAGAGGAGGGCATGAGTTGTCGATTGGCTGCGTGCCGAGCCTTGGGCTCAGCGTAGTGCCACGCGTGATCAATCGCTATCGCGAGAAATCGGGCGATAACATGCTCAGTGTGGATACGCTGCATGGGGCCGAGATTATTGCGGGCCTGCGCAAGCGCGATCTCGATTTCGGGATTATCTTCGGCGTGACCGAAGAGCTGGGGCTGATCTGTGAGGCGCTGGCCGAGATACCTCTGGTGCTGCTCGACAGTACGGCAGCCGAGGGGCCGGTGCGGCTTGAGACGATTGACCCGGCGCGATGGATCGGGCTGGCCGATCACGACCCGACATCATGGGCGCTCAGCAGTGCCTGGAAAAAGGCGGGCTGGGAAGTGTCTCCTGCCATCAGGGTGCGCACGCATTACATGGCGGCAGAACTGGCAAGGCTCGGCGCAGGATGGGCGATTGTGGACGCTTTCACCGCCCTGCATGATTCGAGCCTGCCCACAGCGCGTCGCCTTGATCCACCCATGACGATTACCTGTTCTGCCGTGTATCGCGAAGATCATGCCCTGCGACGCATCGCCCGCAGTTTCATCCAGATCCTGCGTCAGGAATTCACACGCGAGATGGCGCGGCTCTAGAGAACGCGGCTGTTGTCACTCCACGGCAGCAAGCGCTTCCACCACGCGGTCGATGGCGTCGGTGGGACGCTCACCGACCGCCGGGCGTGGGGCAACGTCGCTCAGCGGTTTTGCAGGTACGGTTGCGACGGAGAGGAGTTCCGGCACGTCATTGAGCAGGATGGACAGTATAAGCCTGTGTCCGCTGGTCGTGACGAGATAGCCGGAAAGGGCGTGGGTGCCGTTGAGCGTGCCGGTTTTGGCGTGGAGCCTGCCTGCGACGACGGTGCCCTCAAAGCGATGAGACAACGTGCCATCGGTCGCGGCAAGAGGAAGATCATCGGCCCATTCACCGCCCCAGCGCTGGTGTTGCGCCCAGAGCAGCAGCGAGACGATATCGCGTGGAGTGGCACGGTCATAGGGCGACATGCCAGAGCCATCGGCCAGCGAAACCCGGCTGAAATCCACGCCGCTTGAGGCCAGAAGCTTCTCGCGTTCCTCCAGCCCGGCCTGAACCGTTCCCTTACCGGCCAGAAGGCCGAGCCGGCGCAGAAGAAGTTCGGCGTGAAGGTTCTGACTGTCCTTGAGGATATGCCTGATATCGATGGCAAGCGGTCTTTGCGGCATGACACCCAGACGGACAAACGAGAGGTCCTGTGGGGCTGCGTCCTCACCCTCTGGGCGATGACGGGCTTTCGTTTCATCAACGCGCACCCCACGGGCGACCAGCATGTCCGCCAGTTGCCTTGCGGCAAGTTGTGCCGGGTCGATGATGCTCGAGTGCACAGTCAGGGGAGTGGAACCCGGCTTGATGGTGCCCGTGAGGGTGCCGGAACCGTGCTCCGTGTCATTGCCGGGAAAGAGCCTTATTGCCGGCGCCTCGGCCGCATCACGACGTGTCACGACATGGTTCACCACGCGATAGGCCGGGGTGATGACCGATACAGTGGCGGGTGCGCCCTCGCCTGGGCCGGGTGTCACGATCAGAGAGGCGACATTATCGTCAAGCGTCAGGGCTGAAATGGCTGTGCCATAGCGGGTGGAGAGATTGTTCCAGCTCCAGCCATCGCCCCAGCGCGTATCGGCAAACAGGGTGTCGTCACCGATCACGGCATGAACGTGTTTGAGGCCAGCTCTGGCGGCGGAATCGGCAAGATCGGTCAGGCATTGCTGCGCGCAATCCTGCGCGGCGGAGAGAAACGGATCTGCCGCGCCGCGCAGGATGAGATTGGGCGCTCCGTTGTTGCGTGGTGCCAGAAACAGGGCCGTATCGAGCTGATAGGGCGGGCGTGTGAGTGTGTCATAGGCGACGAGCGCAGCAGCCGTCGTGAAAAGCTTGGCGTTCGAGGCTGGAACGAAGCGCTGCCCTTCATGGCGCGCGTAGAGCACGCGCCCCGTATCGTCAGTGACCAGTATGCCCCAGCGGGCGCCTCGGGCCTCCATCGGGGCCAGCAGGGGGGCGAGGTGGGCGGCCAGCCTGTCGTGACCGGGGGCAGGCACACAGGCGGAGAGCCCGAGCGCCGAGGTGAGGGAAAGAGGCGCGAGAAACAGGAGGGCAGGGCGCATGAGCATCAGAATTCCATGCGTATGCCGCCGCGATAGGTCCGCCCTAGCAGGCTGCTATAGGTGGAATCCGCAGCCAGTCCGCTGGTGGGCAGCAGGATCGGCGGGGCGTTGCCCAGATTGGTGACGTTCAGGAAAATCTGCATCTGGCCAATATTCTGAACAGGCAGTTTGTAGGTAAAGTTCATGTCGAAATAGAAGGTGCCTGCCACCCGGTTATTGTTGATCGATGGGTAATTGGCGTTATACACGCCGCAGGTTGTCGTGCACTGCACATAACTGTTCGAGTAATTCCCCGCGCTGATGCCGCGGGCCACTGCTGTGATGCTGTAGCTCTCCGCGCTATAGGTGGCCGAGAAACGATAGATCCATTTTGGTGGTCCGTTGGTGATGTCACCTGCCGTATCGACCACATAACCTACACCCGAGTCAGAAACGTATTTGAGGTAATTGCTGGCCTGACCATGCAGTGTGAAGGCGCCTCCTGCCTTGGGCAGGATGCGACGCAGCGGGAAGGTATAGGAAGCGTCGATATCGATACCGCTGGTTTCGAGTTTGGCGAAGTTGAAGGGCGAGGCGCTGATCAGCAGGTCACGCGTGCCGCTCGGGTCGGGGCGAATGGCGGAACAGAAAGTCGTGTAGCCCTGATAACACTCGTCGATGATCGATTGCGGGTAGAATTGCTGGATAGCGTGTTTGATCTTTGTGTGAAACCAGTCGATGGAAAGGGCCAGCCCCGGTACGTAGCGGGGCGTGATAACGGCACCCACCACGGTTGTATTGGCAGTCTCGGGCTTCAGGTTGGGGTTGCCTGTCGTGGTGGATAAAACCGTGTCGGTCTTGCCCGTGGCCGGGTCAAGCACCGTGGTCGTTTGCGACGTGCCTGCGTTATAGAGTTCGTTGATGTTCGGCGCGCGGATGTCATGGGACTGCGTGGCGCGAAAGAGAATATCGCGTATCGGCTGCCACGTGCCGCCGATCTTCCATGTCGTGACATAACCCGATGTGGAGTAGTCGGTCGCGCGCACCGCGCCATTGGCGGCCAGCCCGCGTGCAAGAGGCACAGCGGTTTCGACATAGGCCTCCTTGACGTTGTAATTGCCGAAAGTGGGCAGGTAGTTACCGACCGACCAGCCCTTCTGATATTCCGTCGGCACATAGCCTGAGGCGCGCTCATCGCGATATTCGCCGCCGATCGCCACATTCACGTCGCCGGCCCAGGTGGCAAACGGAATGGTGGAGAGATTGACGCCTGAAACGATTTCCTGAAAACGCTGCTCGCGCCATGGGTTGCCCAGCACATAGCTGATGGCGGCCTGTGACATGACGCCTGTGCCGAGCCAGTCGATGGGCGCGCAGCCATTGCCGGGATCCGTCAGGCTGGATCGACAGACAATCTGGCCGGAGGCATTGCGCACCGCATCTGTCGCGTTGGCGATCTTTGCTGTGTTCATCACATTGTTGATCTGCTCATGCGAATGCGTGACGCCATATTGAGCATAGGCCGTCCATGAGGCTTTGCGTCCAAAAAGCGTGAAATTACCCTCGCCACCAAAGGTATAACGCTGCACATCGCGCGTGTTGGTGATCTGGCGATAGGGCATGTCGAGCGCGGTTGTGCCCACGGTGACGCCCGTCACGTTCCTGAGGGCATCCGCGCCCAGCGCGTCGATCAGATACGGGTTGGTGCTCTTGATCGCAATGGAGGTCAGGTATTGCGGCCCGGCGTTATAAACATAGTTGCTCTGGTTATAGGCACCCTCGGCATAGAGGGTCATCCATGAGGCAACGTCATAGCTCAGGCGCCCATAGAGGTTCTTGCGGTCGCTCTCCGGTTGCAGGCCGAGATTGACGTTATTATTGGCAAGACCTTCATCCCCGCCGACCGACACGCTGGAAGTGGAGGGTGAGCCGTAATTGTAATGATTGACGCTGCCGCCCTGGCCGAAATAGACGCCACGCAGGCTGTTGGCCACAGCGCCTGTCGAGGCGTTGATGATGCCGCCGGGCAGGGCGTTGTTCGTGCCAGCATTGCCCACGCGGATATAATAGGGCTGGCCGTTTCCGGCGACATAGGCGGGGTTGGCAATAATGCGCTCGCCATTCTGGTTCCAGCCGCGCGTGATCTTGAAAATACCGTCCTGATGGGCGTAATCGCCACTGAGAAGGACATGGCCCTTGCCCCTGGCGAACCCGAAGCCGCCGGCAATGGCAGCATGCTCGTTCTGGCCATCACCGTAATTGGAAATGCCTGAATCGGCATCGACCTTGAGCCCGGTATAGGTCTTGTCGAGAACGAAATTGGTCACGCCCGCTACAGCATCGGACCCGTACTGCGCCGAGGCGCCTCCGGTAACGACATCCACGCGCTTCACGAGTTGCTGGGGCAGGGTATTGATATCGACGATACCCGTAATGGCAGACGGCGCGGTGCGTCGCCCATCAATCAGAACCAGCGAGCGCACGGCGCCGAGGTTGCGCAGGTTCAGCGCATTGATACCGGCCAGACCCGAGCTGAGAGCTAGGGTGGAGTTTTGCGGTGTGGTGCTGCCTGCAAATTGTGGAAGCTGGTTGACCAGATCGGCCAGATTGTTGGTGGGGGACTGATTACGTATCTCCTGCGCGCTGAGCGTGCTGACCGGCGTGGGCGATTTGATACGGCTATTGGCGATATGACTGCCGGTGACAGTCAGGACCTCACGATTGCCGGATGGGCGATCACCGGCCTTGTCTGCCCTCTTTTGCGCGATGGCGGGTGACTTGGCGGTCCCCGCCTTGGCGCGCTTGCCTGAAACTGTGCCGGAAGGCGCACCCTGCGGCGCAAGCGGCGTGATCTGAGCCTGTGCCGTGTCGATAAGGCCCCCGCTCAATTCATGGGGGACGGACAGGATAGTGAAAGCCAGAAGCGCGCTGCGAATGTGATGCCTTGATGTCATGACGCTGCTCCTGGGGCCGGTAACAATCGCAACATTGCGATATCGAACCAATATGGGCAACCCGCTGCTCTCGTGTCGATTTCGGAACGACACCCAACCCATAACTTTCTGTTAAGGGTTGGCAGTCCAGCCGCGCACCTTGCAGGGATCTTGCCCGGCAGGGCTTAACCGAGTGGCAGGCATTATTCCCTGCGTGCAACTTGTGCAGGTTCTGCCTGTTGGAGGAGCAGACTGGCACTGCAGGAACTTCAGATGATGCTCAACCCGCCTTTGCGCTTTTCCCCGGATGTCGAAACGCCGGAGGAAGACGAGCAGCATGTCATTCAGGGCATCATTGATGGCATGATTGAGCAGAGCCGTGTGGTCGGCAAACGCGAGGGCCGCATGGTGCGTGCCAGCCATGCCAAACCGACGGCGCTGGCCGTTGGCACACTCGATGTTGCAGCGCATCTGCCAGCTGAACTCGCCCAGGGCGTTTTCGCCACGCCAGGCCAGTATCCCGTAGCGGCACGTTTTGCCCAGGGGGCGGGCGAGACACTGGGCGATCGCGTCTCCATTCACCGTGGCCTTTCCCTCAAATTGTTCGGGGTGAAGGGGGAGAAACTGCCCGGTCATGACACCGAGACGCAGGATTTCATCCTGGCGTCAGGCCCGACTTTCCCATCGGGCACGGCCGCGGGGTTCCTGCGTGATGGTGGGGTGATTGGCAAGGCCGCCGCTTTGCCTGAAGGGGTGAAGAGTGCGGTCTCGTCTGTGGCGCGTGGTCTCAATCATGCCCTTGGTCATGTGGGTGCGCAGAGCCCCATGGCGGATTTCCTTGGCCATCCCTACTCCCACCCGCTTTCCGAGCCATATTACAGTCAGGCCCCCCTGCGTTATGGTGCCTATGTCGCCAAGATCGCGGCATTTCCGATAATGCCGGACCTCGAGGCCCTGCAATCATGGCGGCTCGACCCCCATCATGATGAGGACGGGTTCCGACATGAGACGGTCACCTATTTCGGTGGGCGTGAGGTGGTGTTCGACGTTCGCGTTCAGCTCTGGAACAACGCCGAAACGCAACCTATCGAGGATGCCTCAATCATCTGGTCGGCCGATGAGGCACCCTTTCGGTCAGTAGGCAGGCTGAGCTTCCCCGTACAGAACGCCTTCAGTGCCCAACGCGCGGCCTTTTTTGAGGATCATCTGGTTTTCCGCCCGTCACAGGGGCTGAGTGCGCATCGTCCACTGGGTTCGGTCATGCGCGCGAGGATGCAGGTCTACAAAGCGCTATCTGCCTTTCGACACGGTGGGAACGGACAAACCGAAATCCAGCCGGTCAGCATCGAGCAAATCCCCGCCTGAATTTTCGGACAGGCCATCGGAAATATGCCGGCTTCCCGCTCTCCGGTCCTGCGCGGTGAAGCTACCAACTGAAGGAAAGACCCCTGATCATGCGTATCGAATTCTATGTCATTGCGGGGCTGGTTCTGCTGGCACTGGTGAACATATTCTGGGCAGGAGCCGCCAAGACGCGCCAGTATGGTACGGAATGGAATATGGGCGCACGAGACGGCAAGATGCCGGAATTACAGCCTGTACCGGCACGTCTGGCGCGCGCGCAGGCCAATCTTTTCGAGACGCTACCCCTCTTCCTTGCGACGCTGCTGGCGGCGTTGCTTGCGGGTCATGCGGGGTGGAAGACGCAATGGGGCAGCTGCATCTATCTTGCAGCAAGGGTGATCTATCTGCCGCTTTATGCCGCCGGTGTCCCTGTTGTGCGAACCGTGGTTTTCATGATCTCGCTTCTGGGCCTGCTTCTCACGCTCTGGGCGCTGGTCGCTGGCTAAAAAGGACAAGCTACCTTTGGAGAGCGCTCATCGAATGGCGTGAGCGTTTGCGGTCCGCTTGAGTGCCTTGGTTTCAAACCATCATGGTCAGGGGCGGGCGCGACGGAGGGGTGTTCTGACACGAACACCCCCAGTCACGTTATCCATTTGTCCCGATCAGTTCGGCTTGGTCATGCCATCGTGCGTTTCAGCCGGTTTCTGGTTCTGATTCATTGTGTCATGCCCCATGCTGCTATTGCCCATCGAGCCATGCGACATGGCATTATTATGCGCCATTCCCATACCATCAGATTTCATCATGCTGCCATGCTTGCTCATTGACTGCTTTGACATCTCGTGGGGTGCCATCGTGTCTTTTGTCATGGCGTGCTTCTTCATGCCGTTTGAGGACATGGCATTATGAGCCATACTCTCATGTGACATCGCATCATGCGACATGGTGTCCTGTGCCTGTGCAGAAGCGCCAAGGATCAAGGCAGCTGAAAAGACTGAGGCGAGAGCGATTATGCGGTAAGACATGATTGATATCCTGTGTTTTTCAGGTTGTCCGGCAGGCGGTTGTTTTCTTCTGCCGATATCTTTTCTTTCGCATCAGCCTGCCCGCAGGTTACATGCCTGCGTGATTTTTTATGAGCCGCCGAACCAGTCATAGCCCTGGTCTTCCCAATATCCGCCCGGGAAATGGTTCGTGACCTCGATAGAGGCGAGATATTTCGGGTTTTTGTAGCCGAGTTTTGTAGGGATGCGGATTTTCATCGGGGCGCCATAGGCGGGTGGGAGAGGGTTCCCGCCGAAATCCAGCGCCATGATTGTCTGCGGATGAAGTGCCGTCGCCATATCGATACTCGTGCTGTAATCATCAAAACAGCGGAAATTCACATATTTTGCCCGTAGATCGGCCCCGACATGTTGCAGGAATACAGAGAGCGGAACCCCCGACCAATCTCCGATAGCGCTCCAGCCCTCCACGCAGATATGTCGCGTGATCTGCCTTTTCTGCGGCAGGGTACGAAACCGGGCGACGGACCAGGGGCTCTTGTCTGAAACAACCCCGCTCACCTCCAGCCGCCAGGATGAAGTCTCGACGAGCCTTATGTCGCTCTCGTCATAATAGGCATTGAATGGAAAGGGATGTGTGATGCGTGACGGGTCAAATTCCCTTGCGAGGCGCTGACGGCTGAAAAGAAGCGCCTGCATCCGGTCGGTGAAACGTGACATCAGGCTGAGGGCGTGTTCCACCGACGCATTATCGTCCAGTGCGCAGCCTGACAGCAGGGAAAGCCCACCAAGCGAAAGACTGTTCCGCAGGAAGAGCCTGCGTTCGAGCTTGCGCAACTCAGGCGCGACACCGGCGCGGTCGATTTTCGGCGGGCTCATGATGCGCTCTCCTTGTCGCTATCTGGCATGCGTCGCCCGAACACCATGCCCCACAAGGTGGCAGGCACCATCAGGGCAAGCGCGACATGAAGTAGAAGAAAGCCCACAATCAGGCTCATCATGGCAAAATGGATGCACCGGGCAATGTCGTAGCCTCCGAACAACCAGGTCAGCCATCCAAGTTGCACGGGTTTCCAGATCGAGAGGCCCGTCGTGACCGTCAGCACAGCCACCACAAGCACGCCCGTGTAGAGCGCACGTTGCACGGCGTTGTAGTGACCGGCCTTGTGGGAGAGCTTCAGGCGCAGGGCCTGCCCTATATCCCTCATCACAGATCGCGGTCCTGCGGGGCGCAGGTCATTGCGAAAATGCCCGCTTGCGACGCCATACACGACGTAAACCAGCCCCGCCCCCATCAGCACCCACATGGCAGCAAAATGCCAGGCAATGCCGCCGCCAAGCCAGCCTCCAAGAGTGATGGCAGCGGGGAATTCGAAAGGCAGGATAGGGGAGGCGTTGTAGATCTGCCAGCCACTACCGATCATGACGAGCATGGCAAGCGCGCCTGCCCAATGGGTGAGGCGTATGATCGGTGCGGGCGCGCGTCGCGATCGTGACATGGCAGTTCGTTCCCTGAGTCTTCTGGAGGCTGGCAGAGCTTCCTTCGTGCGCAGGCCCCTAAAAGTTACGGCACGGGCTGAAAAAAAAACGGTGTGGCTGCCCGTAACCTCTGCACGGTGCAGCACGAAGGATAGAGTGAAATTCAGCAAAAGGGCGAAGTTCATGACATCGCGTCGACAATTCTGCCTTGCTTCAGTCTGTCTGGCTCTGTCGGGCCGCGCCTGGGGCGCAGAACCTTATCCCGTGACGCATAGTGCTGCAGAATGGCGGCGCCTGCTCACACCGGAGCAATTCGAGATTCTGCGCGAGGCTGGCACAGAGGCACCCTGGTCCAGCCCGCTCCTGAACGAACACCGACAGGGGCGGTTTGCCTGCGCAGGCTGCGCAACGCCGGCATTTGACTCACGCAGCAAGTTCGAAAGCGGGACGGGCTGGCCAAGTTTCACGGCAGCGCTGCCCCATGCTGTTCAGGAGCGTGGGGATGACAGTCTTGGCATGGAGCGCACGGAGGTACGGTGCGCGACATGCGGTGGTCATCTTGGCCATGTCTTTGATGACGGTCCCCAACCGACCGGATTGCGCTACTGCATGAACGGCGCAGCCCTTACCTTCAGGCCAGTCTGAAAGTTCGCATGATGATCAGAAAAAACGTGCTTGGCGTCGCGCTCGCCACATTCAGCCTTTATGGAATTCTGCACGAGGTCACCTCAAGGGCGTCTGCCTATCCGACCTTGCCTGAGCCCGTTATCGTGGCAAAGACCGGTAACGACAAACCCTTCGGGCAGATGACGGCACCCCCCGATGATTCCCGTCCGGGGATGACCCCATCCAGCGTCGTTTTTGCGGGAGGGTGTTTCTGGGGGGTGCAGAGCATATTCCAGCATGTGCGAGGCGTCACGGCTACTCGAGCTGGATATGACGGTGGAGCGCGTGACACGGCCCAGTATGAACGCGTCAGCGAAGGCGATACCGGTCATGCGGAATCGGTTGAGGTTGAGTATGATCCGACCCTTGTCAGCTTTGGCACGCTGATGCGGATATTCTTCACCGTGGCACTGGACCCGACGCAGATCGACCAGCAATTCCCCGATACGGGGCCACAATACCGTTCCGTCATCTTCACGCGCACAGCGCAACAGGCGCGCGAGGCAGAGGCCTATATCGCGCAACTCGATGCCGCCCACATTTTTGCCCAGCCCATCGCAACGCATGTTCAGCCTGACAAGGCGTTTACCGGGGCGGAAAGAGAGCATCAGAATTTTGCCGCGCGTTATCCGCATAATATCTACATCGAGACCTATGATGCCCCGCGGCTGGACGCACTGCGTGCCAGCTTTCCGGCAAGCTGGCGGACAGAGCCAGTCCTGGCACTTTCTACGGCGCCTGGGTCTTTACGTATGTCAAATGATAGCGGTAGGAAATGATCTCCGGTCACGCATGAAGGCAGCAGATTTTTGACAGAAGCGGATTGGAGCCGTTGGATGGAGGCCGCGCAGGCAGGAGATGCACAGGCTTATCGCCTGGTGCTGGGCGAGGCACAGGCATGGCTGCGCCGTTTTTTCCTTAAACGCCTGCCGCCCTCAATGGTCGATGACGCCGTGCAGGACACCCTTATGGCAGTGCATGAGAAGCGTCACACCTTCGATCCTTCCCAGAAATTCGGCCCGTGGATTGCGGCCATTGCGCGTTACAAATGGATTGATCGCCTCCGGGCCGCGAGACGTACACAAACGACCCTGCTTGATGAGACGGTGGCTGTGGGCGATCACGAGGAACAGGTGACCACGGCTCATGCACTGGAAAAGCTTCTGGCGCAGTTGAAGCCGGGGCCAGCAGAAGCGATCAGGTTGGTGAAGTTGCAGGGTTTGAGCATAGAGGAGGCAGCACGTCGCACAGGGCAATCCGCGACGCTGGTGAAGGTCAATATCCATCGTGGGTTGAGTCGTATGAGCACGCTGGTGATAGGAGGCAATGATGGTGAATGATCCCCTGATCGAGCAATTTGTAACCGATCTTCGCCCCGTCCGGAGGCGCTCGCTCTGGCGCGATGCCTTGACCCTCGCGGTTCTCGCCGGGGTCGAGATTGGTGCAGTGCTCGGGTTTGGCCTGATGCGCCCTGACATGCCCCATGCCATGCACATGATGAGCTTCTGGTGGAAGACAATCGGGCTGCTGCTGATCGTCGGGCTGGGCGTTGCTTCGGCGCTGGTCTCGCTCGACCCGACGCGTTCGCCCCGGCAGGGGCTGCGTTGGCTGGGCGTGACCGCTCTTGTACTTTTTGCTCTTGGCTGGCTTGTGGATGCGCTTCAGGCTGGGCCAGAGGCCTTATGGCTCAGGCTTGATCCGGCGCACGGCATGGTCTGTGCACGCAAGATCGTAGAGCTTGCTCTGCCCGCTGTCCTCGCGCTGGGTGTTATCGTGCGCCGCGGCGCACCGGTTGATGTGCGCGGAACGGCGTGGGTCACTGGCATTGCCGGCGCGGCTTTTGGTGCGCTCGTCTTTGCTTTGGCCTGCCCCTTTGATGACCCGCTTTATCTCGTCGTCTGGTATTCATTGGCCTGTGCGCTGGTGGCCTGCGGCACGCGTCTGGTATTGCCGTGGCTGATACGCTGGTAGTTCCGGGCGATGCGGGGTGCATCGCCCGATGCGGCAGGGTGGAAGCGATCAGATCGCGCTGTCTTTCGGCAATTTGTCCTGCGTTCTAAGCTCGAAATCCGAGCTGTCATGGCGTTCGCGAAGCTGGGAAGAGAGCGGGCCTGAGAGCCTGTTCACCATCCGGCCCCGCTGGACAGCAGGGCGCTCAAGCAACCGGGCTGACCACGCCTGCACATGGGAATACTCCTGAACGCTTAGAAACTGTGCAGCATCATTATAGAGCCAGCCTTCAACAAGGCCGCCATACCAGGGAAAGATTGCCATATCGGCGATTGTATAGGTGTCGCCTGCTATATATTCATGCCTGGCAAACTGCCGGTCGAGAACGTCCAGCTGGCGTTTGGTCTCCATGGCAAACCGGTTGATTGCATATTCGATCTTCTCAGGGGCGTAGGCATAGAAATGGCCAAAGCCGCCGCCGAGATAGGGTGCGCTGCCGACCTGCCAGAAAAGCCAGTTCAGACAGGCCGTGCGCGATGGAACATCCCGAGGCAGAAAAGCCGCGAATTTCTCGGCGAGATAAAGCAGGATCGATCCTGATTCGAAGACGGGCAGGGGGGGTGCCCCCGCTTTGGTCAACCAGCGCCGGGATCTTGGAATTCGGGTTGATGGCTGTAAAGCCCGATCCGAACTGATCGCCATCCCCTATATTGATCAGCCAGGCATCATATTCCGCCCCCTCATGTCCCAGGGCCAGGAGTTCCTCCAGCATGATCGTCACCTTTACCCCATTGGGCGTACCCAGTGAGTACAGCTGGAGCGGGTGATGCCCTACGGGGAGGTTCTTTTCATGCATCGGCCCGGCGACAGGGCGATTGGTGCTGGCAAATTTGCCACCATTCTGTTTGTCCCATGTCCAGACGCTGGGCGGTGTATAGTTTTCCGAAGCAGTCATGAGCGCTGCTCCCGACTGTGGATAGGGAAATTGGATGGGAAGAGGGCCCGTTGTGCCTGATCGTCCATATCTGTCTTGAATGCGTGCCTCTTCATGAGCGCCTGCACGCGCGACACAGCCGGTCGGGCATTGATGTCGTGCATGAAGCGATCAAGCGCAGGCCAGCGCTCGAGCGGATAATCTTCCTTGAGCACACGGGGCGCACGCTCCAGCCAGCCCCAGGCAGACATATCGGCAATCGTGAAAGTATCGCCCACGATGTAACGGCGGTCCGTGAGGTGCTGGTCGAGAACTGTGTAATGTCGTTCGACCTCGCGCCTGTACCGATTGACGGCGTAGTCCAGCCCGGCGGGCGCTGCATGCTGAAAATGCACGGCCTGACCGGAAAAGGGCCCCAGACCGGATGCGATAAACATCAACCATGACAGCAATTCAGGCCGGTCCGCGGGGGTCCCGAGATATTGCCCGGTTTTTTCAGCAAGATAGATCAATATTGCATTGGAATCGAACACGCGTGTTGCCGGGCCCGCAGGACCTTCGGTGTCGATAATGGCAGGCACCTTGCCATTGGGGTTGATCGCGAGAAACGCCGGGTCATGCTGATCACCCTTGCGGGTATCGACCGGTATGGCCTCATAGGGCAACCCGGTTTCCTCGAGCATAAGGGCGATTTTCGCCGGATTGGGCGTGGGATGGAAATAAAAACGGATCATGATAGCTCATCCTTGCGAAACCATGTCAGTCTGATTGGCAGTATGGGCGGGTTCTGCTGACGCTCCACCGTACTGGTGATCGCAATCCTGTGGTTACCACGGAGCCCTAGACCGCGGCCGCACCACCGTCGACAATGAGGTCAATGCCTGCAACATAACTGCTTTCATCAGAAGCCAGAAAGAGCGCGGCCGCAGCAAGTTCCTCTGGACGCCCCAATCGCTTCATGGGCACGGCCGCGGCCCATTGACGCTTGACGGCTTCGGCACCTTCCGGCGTATCGGCCTGGCTGTCCATGATCGGTGTGTCGAACGGTCCGGGGCTGAGGGTATTGATCCGTATGCCGCGTTCGACCAGTTCGGCCGTCCAGGTTCTGGACAGGCTGCGTATTGCAGCCTTGCTTGCGCTGTATGTGCCATAGCCAGGCACACCCTTATTGGCAGCGATGGATGAGACAAGGATGACTGAGCTGCCAGATCGCAACAGGCCAAGTGCCTTGCTGATCGTGAAATACAGGCCTTTCACGTTGATATCGAACGTCCGATCGTAATTGGCTTGTGTTGCCTGTTCGAGGGTTTGAGGCAGAACGATACCGGCATTGGCGACCAGGATATCGATAGCCCCATGTTCACGCAGTATCGTTTCCACCATGCGTTCGATATCGCCGGGAAGACTGACATCGGCCTGTATAGAGGCGGCCTGACTGCCCAATGCCGCTACAGCCCGCTCAAGCTCGGCCTGTCGCCGACCGGTGATATAGACAAATGCGCCTTCAGCGATGAAACGCGTTGCGATGGCAAGCCCGAGCCCGCTGCTTCCTCCGGTCACAAGGGCCGTTTTTCGATGCAGTTTCGTCATAACTGGTCCTTTTCGAAGGCAGATCGCCGTGAAGTACTCACGAAGCGCTAGAGGGGCGCAGAGAGGTTCGTGAACGCCGCAGGCTGGATGTCATCGGGAGCGCGAGACGCGGCCCGTTCTACCGGTAGGGTGCAGTACTTGGGTGAGGGATCAGAGCAGACCGCGATGGCCTTCATACTCTTCGCTTTTGTCGAGTCCACGCTCAGCAATGATCTTCGCAGCGACAGGCATGACACCCGAAATGGCGGGGAAGCCCACATAAGGAAGCATCTGTATCAGAGCCTCCTCAATTTCCTTCAGCTTCATACCGTGATCGAGCGCAAAACCCATATGGAGGCCGAATTCATGGGGCTGGCGCAGCGCAACCATGACGGTCATGGTGATGAGACTTCGACGCGCCTGATCGAGCCCTTCACGTGTCCAGATGTCCTCGAAAACATGATCGACTGCATACCCGGCTATGGCTGCGCCAAAAGTGCCTGACTGTGATGCCGAAATGAGCTTGGCGGATTGTTCGTCACCCATCAAATGGCGTGTGAAGCGATTGCTCATGTCATTGGAGCGCATATCTCTCTCCGTATCCTCAGTGAAAAACTCCGCCCCTGCGCGAGCCGGGGCGGTATGGATGGAGCGATCAGTCGGCCGACTGGGTAGCGTGGCGCAGGGCAGGAAGCATGTCGGCAGGTTCCGGGCGACGCGTATAATCCGGGTTGACCTCGGCATAGAGAATGACGCCGTCCTGACCAATGACGAAGCGGCCAGGCATAGGCAGCGTCCAGCTGTCGTCACCATTGAAACCGGGCAGATCGTTCTTGAGATTCTTGTAAAGCTCAATCAGATAATCAGGCAGGGTGAAGCGAAGGCCAAACTGCGCGGCGACGTCATTATGCGTGTCAGACAGGATCGGAAATTGCAGTTCATTCTGGCGGACTGATTTTCGGCTATTCACCGCCGTTTGCGGGGAGATCGCGATCAGATGGGCGCCAAGCTCACGAAATGAGGGAAGTGCCGCTTCGAGAGCCTGCAATTCCATGTTGCAGTAAGGGCACCACACACCGCGATAAAAGCTGATGACCAAGGGCCCCTTGGCCAGAAGATCAGCAGAAGAGACAGGGTTGCCCTCAGGGTCGTTCAGCGTAAAGACGGGTGCCTTGTCTCCGGCTTTGAGGGCTTTTTCCGCAGCGCCGGACGCAACCAGCTCGGCGGTGGCACGGTGCATGGTTTCGATGACGCTATGCGGAACGTTATAGGGGGGCTTTCCGGCTTCGAAATCGGTCTTGAAGGCGTCGAGCTTTGCCTGAAGTGTCATGGGTTCGTTTCCTTGAAATCTGGTGACGGATCTAACGATAGGAGGTCGCCGTACCGGAGGGATGATGGCAGGGGCGACTAATGGTCATTCCCTGGTGGAATAACCGCGGTGGTTATTGCTCTGCTGTCGAGGCGTCGAAGAAGGGATAATCGGTGTAGCCACGAGCATCGCCGCCGTAGAAGGTCGAGCGGTCGTAATTTGTCAGAGCAAGGTCCTCGCGAAGGCGCTCAGGCAGATCGGGATTGCTGATGAAATGCCGGCCGAAGGCGACGGCATCGGCATCACCGGATGCGAGCACGGCTGCGGCACTGTTTTTGTCGAACCCACCTGCCGCGATCAGCGTGCCCCGAAATCTCTCGCGCAGATCACGCGCGGCCACAGGTTCGCTCTCGGCGATGAGTTCCGTGCCCTTGATGCGGGGTTCAACCACATGCAGATAGGCGATGCCGAGCCTGTCCAGCTGCTCCGCCACATAACCGAAGGTTTCTTTGGGGTTGCTGTCTGACATCGAGCCGTAGGTGCCACTTGGGCTCAGGCGAACACCCACGCGGTCTGCCCCCCAGACGGACATGACTGCCTGGGTCACTTCCAACAGAAAGCGGGCGCGGTTCTCGATCGGGCCACCATACTCATCGGTGCGGTGGTTGGTACCGTCCTGCAGGAACTGGTCTGGCAGATAGCCATTGGCGCCATGAATTTCCACGCCATCAAAACCTGCCTGCTTTGCCCTTGCGGCACCTTTCCTGAACCGCTCGATCACCGCAGGAATTTCCTCCAGCGAGAGGGCACGCGGCATGGAAAACGGGGCAGGGCCACTGGGCGTATAGGCGTCGCCTTCTGCCTTGATTGCAGAGGGCGCGACCGGGGCTGCACCACCTGGCTGCAGATCAGGATGCGACTGTCGCCCTACGTGCCACAACTGCATGACAATCTTGCCACCGCGTGCATGAACGGCTTCGGTCACCTTGCGCCACCCGTCTATCTGGGAGTCGTCATAGATGCCCGGCGCGCCGGCATAGCCGTATCCTTCGAGCGCAACGGGTGTTGCCTCTGAGATGATAAGACCGCCGGGTGAGCTGCGCTGGCTGTAATACAGCGCCATGAGGGCATTGGCCTCGCCAGTATGGTCCGACCGCATGCGCGTAAGGGGTGCCATGACGATTCTGTGGCCGAGCGACAGCGCCCCGGCATCGAAGGGCGTAAAAAGTTTGTTCATGGGAATGACCTCGGAGCGATCAGAAAAGGATCAGTTTGGGGCGGCGAGCGTCTCAACCCGGGCGATACCGCGCTGAACGCCAGGTCTGGCCGCAATCCGCTCGTACCAGCGGGCGATATGAGGGGTGTCATCGAGGGTGAGGCCGGGAAAACTGCGCCGCCAGAGCCAACCGAAATGGGCAATATCGGCGATAGTAAAATGATCGCCTGCCACGAAATCCCGGTGCGCCAGCAAGGTGTCGAGCGCTTGCAGGACGCGTTTTGCCTCTTTGTCGAAGCGCTCGATCGCGAGAGGCAGGTTCTCGCTGGCGAAACGCTGGAAGAAACCCGATTGGCCGAAGGCGGGGCTCAGGGCAGAGGCGTGAAAGAAAAGCTGTTCGAAAACGCGCGCCCGTTCGGCCCCGGTTGCAGGGAGAAGGCGGCCGGTTTTTTCAGCTAGGTACACGAGTATGGCTGCAGACTCTGTGAGGACGAGCTTCTCATCCCTCGCGTCGTGATCAACCAGTACGGGAACCTTCTGGTTGGGATTAAGCGTCGTAAAGGCCGTGGTACCCTGTTCGCCTTGCCGGATATTGATGCCGTGTAGCGCATAGGCGAGATCGAGCTCTTCCAGCGCGATGGTGACCTTGACGCTGTTTGGCGTCGCGAAAGCGTAGACCTCAATCATGAGCGGTTCCTCCATCAGGTTTTGCAAGAAGAGCGGAGAGCGCCGGGAGAAGGGCAGCGACCATGGCTTGTGGCAGGTCACCGGTGAGCTGATAGGCCGAGATGAAATGCGACACCGGTCGTGTTGATACGGCGTTAGTGAAATGAACGATCATCCTGAACCCTGCTCCATCCTTCCCCGACGCTGACCGGGTTGCAGGCCTGGTTTGCCTCTGTTTCACTGGGCATGGCAGATGGCTCGATGCGATAAGCATCATTCCCGGGAGGAATAGGATGGACCGATATCAGGCGATGACCACGTTCGTGCGTGTGGTCGAGACGGGTTCATTCTCAGCGGCGGCAAGGCAGCTTCATGTTGGTCAGCCCGCTGTGTCGAAAATCGTGGCACAGCTCGAAGCGAGGCTACAGGTCAGCCTGCTCATACGCTCCACTCATGGCCTCACACCCACCGAAGCAGGGCAGGCATATTATGAACGCGCACGCAATGCGCTTCAGGAGGCCGACGAAGCGGAGCTGGCCGCGCGCGGTGCAGGGAGCGGCCTGTCCGGGCGCCTGCGTGTATCGGCGGCGACAACATTTGCACGATTGCACATCATACCGCGGCTGCCAGCGTTTCTCGATGCGCATCCGCAGCTCGATGTGGATATTCTGCTTGATGACCGGATGATCGATCTCGTGGCCGAGGGGGTCGATATCTCGCTGCGTATGGGGGCTTTGGTCGACTCCTCGGCGGTCGCGCGCAAGCTGGCGACGGGCAAACGTTCGGTGCTGGCCACACCAGCCTATCTGGCGCGTGCGGGCATGCCGTTGGTCCCTGCCGATCTGGCTGCTCACAACGCGATCGTTTACAGTCAGCTCCCCAATGTCTGGTCATTTCACAGGGATGGCTCGGCTGTCTCGGTGTCCGTTGCGGGGCGTCTCAGGGTCAGCGCTGCCGAAGGCTTGCGGGCAGCCATACTCGCTGATATGGGCCTGACCATCACCTCGGACTGGATGTTTGCCCCTGAACTGGAGAACGGCGCCGTAACGCGCCTGCTTCCGGCGTGGTCTTTGCCTGATATCGACCTGTGGGCTGTATTCCCCACGGGTAGAATGATGACCGCAAAGGCAAGACAATTTGCAGATTTCGTGCAGTCTCTAATGGCGCCGGTTTCCTGATTCTGGATGGGGCACCGTCGGCCTTGAGAGTCCCTTCCTTATGGTTATCGGCCTCACGATTCTTGGTGTGGGGGCAAACATGGATCGCTGGGCGGCTCGTGGAACACGATCTCACATTCGGATACGACAGGACCGGTAGTCAGAAGCCTCTGCACGGGTTGGTAGCGTTGACGTCGTGATGCCATGCCATTCGGCCCTGCGTTGCTCTTTTGCCCACTGGACTGGGGACATCCTTGGCGCGACGCCCGGGTCTGCGCCTGATGTGTACGGCCAGCTGCTTCCGGTTGTTGGGTTGTTGGTACGGGGGAAGGCAGCAACCAGCTGCTCAGGCTTTTTTCATGCCTGTCGAGGGGGTGATTACCTTATTGACTGGTACGCTTAGCACACATTGCCGGATGACGGGGCATTTCATGCTCAAGATACGACCGGATCTGTCGTATCAAACGCTTAGATGTGTCTGGCGGGCAGATCTTTTCAAATATTGAGTACCCCATATTAGACAATTAACGATTTCGATGTATCTCGACTGCCGTGAGTTCGGTTTGACGGCCCAAGAAGCAAGATAGGAAACGACTGAGATGACGACTGCATGTTCCGATAGCCTTGGTTCCGGTCTGGATAGACGCTCGGGAGCGGGAGTGCAGCAGGAAAGTCAGTTGTCCCGTCCCCTTCTCGAGCAGTATCGTGAGGTTCTCTTTACGAGTCTCATCACCAGTTGCGGGCTTGATGCCCTGCTGTTTCGCGATGACGAGGCGAATGGACACGTCGATACATTGCACAACGTGACCGAAAGTCAGAAAAACGGCCAGGAACCAATATTCTAGAAAGAGGCCCATGCCCAGGCCCATAAGGCGCGGGGCGAGTACAACAGCGCTGAATATCACAGCGACAAGGCCTATATCGCCAAGGGCAAGGAATTCAATGCTCTGCGTGATCAGGGCAAGCTGATTGATGGTCATACTGGTCAGCCGATCCTGCCGGGTCAAAAATTCGATCGAGATCATGTGATTGCCGCTAAAACGCTCCATGACGACGGGCGTTTTGCACTATCAGGTCTCGATCCTCGTGTGCTGGCCAATCAGGACAGCAATCTCGTGCCGACCGACAGGTCCGTGAATCGTTCAAAGAAGGATATGCCGGCGACTTCTTACGCCGAGAAGTTGAGTCGGCAGTACGAGGCCCGAACCGAATATGTACGTCGATTAAAAGCTGAAATCCAGAATGGGACTGCCCCGGATGGGGCTGAAAAAACACTCCACAAGGAGCAGCAGAAGCTTCTGGTAGACAAGAAGAGGATGGAAGAAAACGAGAAGGCAGCAGAGCGTCGTCATAGGAGTGAACATAACCGGGCATATTATACCAGCCGGGATTTTCTGGGGACAACAGCGCTCAGTGCTTTGAGTAGCGGCGTCAGGATGGCCAGACGTCAGGCACTTGGTCTGATTCTCATGGAACTGTCTGCCGCAGTCTATGCGGAAGTGCCTGCAATGTTACACGACTGGAGGTCCGCTCCGGACTGGAAAACAAAGCTGGACCCCAGGCCATTTCTCGCTCGACTGGGTAATGCGCTTGCAGCAGCATGGGAACGCATCAAGGCGAAGGCGGGGCCTATCTTCAAGGCGGGAGTGAGCGGCTTCGGTGCCGGCGTGCTCGCCGAAATTATTACCACGGTTATCAATATATTCGAGGGAACTGCAAAGTCCGTCATGCGGCTGATGAGGAATTTCTGGGCTGGCATCATGCAGTCAGTCGAAATTATCCTCTTCAACAAGGATAACCTGGACCCCGAGGCCCGTCTCGCGGCGGTAATGCGTATTCTTTCGATTGCCGTGGGGGGCATGATCCAACCGGTTATTGCGGAAGTACTCAACAAGTTCATGGAGACGCACGCGACGGTTATCCCCGCATTTGTGCGCGAAGTTGTCTCGGAATTTGCCGGTGCTGCCGTGGGCGGGTTGGTGAGCGTGACTTTGGTTTACGCCATTGATCACTCGCCGGTTGTCCATGCAATTATGGTGGTTGCGCGAAAAGCCGGGGCACTGACGCAGGAGGTATATCGTCAGGTTGCTCACTACGCCGGAATGACGTGGGAGGCGCTTGAGTCTGCAACGCAGGGATTACGCGAGATCGGGAAATCCCCGGCATTTAATATGGCAGTTCTATTCACGGCCCCTCCGTTGGGTATTGCTCTTGCCGCGTATAATCATCTCTCAGCGATAAAAGAGGACACGGCGAAAACCCTCGAACATGTCGAACGAGTGGAAGCAAAGATCGTGGATCTCGAGGCGAATATCCAGTCGGGATTCAGAAATATCGATGCTCTGGTGAAAGAAAGCAATGCGATGCTCCATTGCGTTCTGGCCAACCAGGATCAGCAGATGACAATGTTGACCGAGATACGTCAAGAAATGCGGACCGGTTTCGAAAAGACTCTGGTCGCCATCCAGGAATCTGCTGTCCATGCTGCAGGCCTCGTCACCTTGCGAGGGATCCAGGAAACGCTTACCCAATTGATGACACGCTATCGCAACTGCACAGAGGTGTTGAGGAGAGGGGAGTTGCCGTCCTCGCGGGAGCTCGGTGCTATTGATGAGCTCGCATCAGTGCTTTCAGGGAAATACGAAACCAGTCTTGGTGAGCAGCCTGCGGGTGCCGCAAGCCGTTTTCCGTTACTGAGCGGCATGGCTATCGCGCTCAGCGTACGTCACGACGTAAAAAATCTGATGCAGGAACAACTGGCAGATTGTCATGCTGAGGGGCAAAGACTAGCAAATATTGCACGCAATGAGCTTCGTATTCTCTGGAGCAAGGCAACATTTTGGGAGCGTACGCAGGAACGTGCTTGGCTGATTGGCCAATATGCAATCCTTCGTCGTACCTTGTCGACGATCACGCAGACCCGGGATGATTTCGCGTGGTCTGCGAATGACAACGACATAATGACGGCGCCTTCTTTTGGTGTAACGGGTTGGAACGACGGATTGGACGTTGCTCGTGACGTATTCGAAGCCTGCAAATATGAGCGACCGGAGACAACCATCAGCCTCCGGACATCGGAAGAGCGCGAGGGCTGGCGTCAGCTCGCAGGTCTGCCACGTGCGATGATCGTCAATGAAATTCCCATGCAGGTATTTCGCGAGCAGTTGGGCATTCCGGCAGATGTCCCTCTTGGCGGAAGGGTGATCGAACTGTTGCGCGCCGCGCCTCAGATGATCGCTTACAACCATGATCTGCTCATTTCGGAAATTGGCTAACGCCCGGAAATCGAGCGGCTCCGCGATTGTTTCCTGTCGCATGGGAGGGCGTTTGGAGTGATGGCCCGCCGCACCTGTGTCCAGAAACGATCCTGCCGCGTGAAAACAAGTCAGAGAGGAAAATTACGAAATGAACGAAATCAAAAGCTCTCCAGCACCCGATCTCAGAGACCTGTTCAAGGATTGCGCCACGCACTGGCAGCAGCGCGTCAGGGACATATCAGCTGTCACACAGGATATCGAAAGCGCGTTTGCTACTGAGCTCGATCCATCGAGGCGTGAGAGCCTGGCGCGAAAGCGCGAAGCGCTGGATAATGCTTTTCAGACTCTTTTGGAGAATGCCCGGTCGCCGGAACTGGTTATTGCGACAACGGGCACAACGAGCTCTGGCAAAAGTACGCTTGCAAATTTCCTGATTGGCGACAGCATCCTGCCGTCTGCCGTGCAGGAGATGAGTGCGGGTCTGGTGAAGATCCGGCATTCTCCCCATAGGCATACGCTCAGGATTATGTCCACACGTGGCGCTACCTGGGAAACCGGAGAGTGGGATAATCTGGATGCGGAAGAGATGCGACGCCGTCTCGAAGAGACAATGGACGCATTTCGTGAGGCTGAGCGGACAGACCCGTCGCTGGGTGCGCTTCATTTCGAGATCGACTGGCCCATTCGTATTGCTCTGATGAAGCGGCATTTCGGCCTGCCTGAGGAGACGAGGATAACCATTCTCGATTTGCCGGGCCTGAAAGCCATGAATGATGAACGCAACGGCCCTGTTATCCGTGAGAACATCACGCATGCCCTTTGTCTCGTCGCTTATAATGCTGAAGAGACTGATGACAAGAAACAACGGGAATTGCTGAATCAGGTCGTCAGTCAGGTCACGTCCATGCGCAAGACGTCAGCCGTACTGGGACGCATGCTTTTTCTTCTCAATCGTATCGATGCTTTCTCGAGAAGCGATAGCGATCCGACAGCCAGTCTTGCCCGCTTCAAGTCATTTGTAACGGATCAGCTGCGTTGCGGCCTTAAGGCAGAGCTTCCGGAAGAGGCGGATGTGATTGAGCAGATTGACGTCGGAACCATCTGCTCACTACCTGCGCTCCTCGCTACGAGTGCTGCGAGCGCATGGTCGGACAAAAACCTGCAGAGCAGCCTTTTCAGCAAGGTAGAGGCCGGGTTCAAGGCCATATTTCCCTCTGAATACTGGGATGATTATCCACGCAAGCTGGATACGCTCAAGGATGATCAACGCCGGCATCTGATTGAGGATACCTTGCGGTATTCCCATGCGATTGACTTCGAAAAGAGGCTTGGCAAGCACATAGCAGCGAACCTCCCGGAGATCGCTCTGGCTGGGCCCATGAACGACGTTACAGAGCGTGCCCGTGAATTGCTGGTCGATCTGGACCAATTGCTACAGGCCTGGACGCTTCGGTCCGAAAATGAGGCGGCTGACCTCAAACAACGCCTCTCAGTGATTGAGCAAGTTCTCTCGCAGGAAGCCGATGAGACGATTTCGGTACTTAGGAAGATAGAGCAGGTTCAGTCTGGGCCGGAGAGAGGCAAGGAGACTGGCTTTACTCTGGGCATGGTTCTTGAGGAGATTGAAAAACGGGCCGGGAGCGAACTCCGGCTAACAATGCCGATCAAGGATATCTACGAAGGCGCCTTCACTCGTCCTTTTAGGGAATTGGCTGACTACACGGAGGCCGTCCTGATGGGAGAGACACCCGTCATCTCTCCTCTGATGACGGCGGCACCGGCCCTTTCAGAATTCACTGACTCAATCGTTGCCCTTCGCGCATCGCCGTACGGGCGTGTCTGTTACGCGGGCGGCCGATTCAATGATGGCGCAGAGGCTCAGGCGGTGGAAAAGGCGCTTCAGGCGTTTGCAGAGCAGCTGTCCGAGATTGCAAGCTATGTCATCCCGCTTTCCGCAAACTGGAGTGGAGATCGTGCAGTCATTGCTTTTCGTGAGTGTGCTTCCCTGCTTCTGGCTGCGATAGAGAGACGGGGGGCCGTCGCGCTCAAGGATGAATTGCAAGATTTCACCGGGCTGAAGACGATTTTCGAAGGTGAGATAACGTTCCCGTCCTTCAAGGGCAGGAAGATCAATCTCTTCAGTGAGGCTGAGCGTTGGAGCGAGGTCGAGACGCGAGAAGAACAGGAGATCCTCTATCAAAGATCGATACGTACCTTATTTCTCTGGCGTCATCGGATAGAAGTGACCGTTCAGAAGGAGTATCAGGTCAGCGGCATTCATGTTCCTGGGCTTGGCGACTTGTTCGCCGATTTCCAGAAAAGCCAGGACTTTGCACACTGCCAGAAGGACGTGCAGGAATACGTTCTGTCGCTCGTGGAAGTGTTTTCCAAGAACCTGCGAACCAGAATAAGCAAAGGTATCGATGGCTATCGTCAGGCAATCGACCAGAGTTTGCACGAGATAAATCAAAAGAATAAGGCAGATGTCGTCGAGGCCGGTAATCATAGAAGTAAAGTCAGAAGACTGCTGAATGTCTCTCCTTATGTTCCATGCTGGACCAGAAACGAGCAGGATTGCGTCCGACATGACATATGATTCGACACGACATTCGCGTTTGGCTGCAAAGGGAACTAGAATGAATGGATCAGGATCCACCCCGGCGGATATGGGCGTTGTTCTGGCGGTGATTGCTGGCGTGCTGGTAATGATCGTGGGTGGTGTCATCGTCAAGATAGTCAGGGATCATATTGGCATGTCACCCAACCGGGATTTGCAACGCTCCTCCACGCCGCCGAAGGGCGAACTTGTCCGGGTTTGTTTTGCTGCAGTCGTCAAGGCAAGACGGTTACGCGATATTGGGGCGACCACCGGCGTTGCGGCTAAACTGTTTTCTGAAGCGTCGCTACGTTGGGCTGGTGCCGAAGCTCTATGGGCGAACAAGTGTGCTCGTATGGGAATCAAGCCTATAGATACATGTCCGCAAAATGAAGATTGGGACGTGGTGGTGGCTTTTACGGCAATACTGCCCGAGAACGCTATCCCGCAGAACAGACTGAACATGCGTGCCGTCCTGAAGAACGCTGCGGAAAACAATACTCTAAAATATGAGGGTCTCTATGATTGCCCTCTCGCGCTTGATCCCCTTCGTTTCGGGTTCCAGGCCGGGTGAGGAACTGTTGTCGAAATTACCCTGCATTTTCGAATGCGGGGTGGTTCTCTTGCCTGCGCCAATGTTCCAGCCCGAAAGGTCTTGGATCAGCCATGTGCGGGCTCGACCGGCGAGGACGTAGATCGTGTCCGCCTCGAAATTGCCTGGGGAAACACGGCCCCGCATGCGGATGAAGATCTCCGTACCCTGATGTTCGGCGCAGAGTGTATCCCCGACTTTTTGCCGTTCAGGATGAAATTGTCGATGCTGCGTTCGTGGGGCAGATAGGAAGTAGAAACGAAGTCTCCGGCGCTAAAATCCTGGGCCTTCAAATCGACAGAAGTGCCTTCTCTAGACGTTCGCGCATGGTTTTTCGCAGTTCCTCGGGCGCCTCAATCCGGATCTGACCTCGCCAGGTGAAGATATGGTCTGCCAGTTCCTGCAGGCCTCCCGTTCTGAAGCTGACCACAAGCTCCGTACCATCATCGATGAGATGCTGGGCGGGATGGAACCGCCATTTTCGGGCCCGGTCGCGGGCCTCGGCCGAGACCCGCAAAATAACCAGATAATCTTCTTCTCGCCATATGCCAAAACTCCGCGCCAACCACTCGTCGAGATTCCAGTCCTCGGGTGCGCAGCCAAGGCGCTTTGACAGGGAGGCGTTGCTCATACGATCCAGTCGGTAGAAGACAGGTTCGTCCAGCGGTTGATTATTCTTGCTCGGGAAACAGCCAATCAGGTAAGTGGTTTGCCCGTAGAGTAGTCCCATAGGGATGACTCTTCGCCATTGGCTAATCTGGGTACTCTCGGAGCTATAGTCGAATTCGACGCAGCATCCTGCAAGGATTGCTGATTGGATTGTGGTTAAGATATCTGTTGTAAAGTCATTGAGGGGACCGGCCATTACCCGGCTGCGTTGCAGGCGTGCCAAGGCCTCAAGATCCGGTGCAACGCGTCTTCGTTCGCGGTCATTGAATGATGACTTTATCTTGCCTAACAGGCTTTCAATCTGGGGGGCGTGCTGAGCCCCGGCCTGGCTCAGTGCAGTGGCTTCGAGCTGCAGTGCCGCGACTTCGCTCACCAAGGGTTTGACATAGACGCGTCGCAGGCTTTCCTTGATAAAGAAGCGCTTGGAGCGGTCGTCGAGACGCTCCTCTATGTCGAATTCGCTTCGCAAGGTATCGCGTAAACGCTCGGCGGTACGCCGGTTTACACCAAGATGATGGGCGATTTCGTCGAGCGTGAGCCCCTCATCTGTCTCAGACAGAAGATGGACCAGCATCAGGGCACGACGCAATTTACCCATTCTGCGCGTATTTTCTGACGGCGGGGTTCTCTTGGGCATCTGGTGATTACAATCGTTGCTCATGGGGTACTTCGCAAAGCTTCGTGGAATCGCCTATTCAAGTCTGGGAAGGGCTGGAAGGTCTCACGGTGGTTGACGTATATCGAATGTCATTCATCCCTGACCCCTCGAAAGGCCGCGGGCTATCTGGGTGAGGGCGATACCGGTTGTGCATGCCCGTCTGTGGTCTGGCAGTAAACTGCCTGAAGCGCTCTTATCATATAGGTGGGTGATCCCGATATCTCGCATCACATATGTGAACCTCGCCTGTGCCGCTGTCCGTCCGAACAGGAGGGCAGGATCATCTGTCGCCTCGTTCTGCTTGCGATGAAAGAAGCTGGGCGTTCAACCTTCCGATGTTCGGTCAGCGCTCCATCATCTCCGGGACTAGCCAAGTCTGAGCGGTGCCCCGTGTCGACCTGTGGACGATCAGGCAGTTCCCAGAATATTGACGGTAATGAATTGGCCTTGCCGGAAAGCGGAGCAGCGTCGCAAAAATTGCTGAGAAGTCGCAAGAACCGTTAATACTATCCGAGCGCATGCAAACAGCAGTGTTTATCGCCTCGACCCTGGTGTCTTCAACTTGATGACATAGGCGATGATGGCCGCGACCGGCTTGAAAAACTCTGGCGGTATTTCGGTATCCAGCGGCAGTGTGTAGAGCCCGCGTGCGAGAGGGGGGTTGTTGACGATTGGCACACGGGCGTCATCTGCTGCGGCACGAATGCGTGCTGCCAGTTCGTCGGTGCCTTTGGCTACGATTTTAGGTGCGGCTGTGGAATCGCTCTCATATGCAAGGGCTACCGCGTAATGAGTGGGGTTGGTGACAATAACGGTTGCCGTTTTCACCGATTGGAGCATGCGTTGTCGGGCGCGACGCATCCTCAATTGATGTCTTTTGGCCTTGATCTTGGGATCACCGTCTTCCTGCTTCGTCTCGTCCTTTATATCCTGGTGACTCATCCGTAGCTTCTGGAGGCGACTGTATCGCGTCCATAATTCATCGAGTACAGCGATTAAAACCTGAACAGCGAGGATAACGAGGGTGGCGTAGACAAACCAGGAAACGAGCTCCTGTGTCAGCCGACGAATAGTCCATCTCTCCGCTTCAGGGGCAATATGCAGCGTTCCGCGTGCTACGTTGTATAGCACAACACCAAACACCAAAAATTTTGCCAGACTCTTGAGGAGTTCGACAAGATTTCGGGCACTGAACACACGTTTGACCCCGGCGGCAGGAGACAGCCGTTTGAGGTCGGGAGCAAGCGCCTGAGGCCTGAACAGGAACTGTGTCTGGAAGAGACCGAAACCTATGACAGCTGCCATGCATGCCCCACCGAACGGAGCGATCAGGAGGATTCCTTCAGCAAACGCCTGATGGACGATACGCCCGATCGTTGCTGTATCGTCGATCGGGGTGGAGAAGTGCTCCAGCAATCCATGCATATGGGTGATGAAGCGATATCCCGAAGTCGCCCCGGTCATTGAGAATACCGCAAGGAATATTCCCAGCACGAGCAGCATCTGTGTTTCACGCGACTGGGCAACATTTCCCTCTTCCCTTGCTTTGGCAAGGCGGCGCGGGGTAGGGGCCTGTGTGCGATCTTCGCTGCTTCCTTCCTCAGCCATAGACTGGGCGCGAAGTACGAGTTGGGAGGGCTAGGTTATTGGAATGCATGGATGCCAGGAAGCTGAAGAAGTGTTTCCTGCATACGTTCCTGCCAGACGCCAGTGATGACCTGAATCAGGAGAGCGATCAGGAATACGCCGCCCAGAAGCTGGGCAGGCATGGCAATTCCGTAAACCTGAATAGCAGGCATCAGTCGGTTCAGTACGCCGAGAAGCGCAGGCCACAGGGTGCCGACAAGAACGAACGGAGCAGCGTATTGAAGGCCAAGCCTGAAGCTCAGTGATACGCTCATGACAGCAGCCTGCGCCATATCATTCAGAAAAGGGAATTGGCCCGGCAAGAACACTTTGTAAGAGCCTGTGAGCGCGGCGAGGGGCAGGATATACAATCCTGTCGTCAGAAAAAGTACCGGGATGAGGAAAGAGGCCATATGACTGATGGCGGTACTTGAGGCGCCCAAGTCCGGGTCGGGTTGTAAAACACTCGCCAGACCCGTGAAAGTTGCAATGAACTGCATAGCGATGATGAGTGACATCGCGATCAGTCGCGCCATCCATCCGATGAAAGTCCCTATAAGCAATTCCTGAGCAATCATGACGATCAGGAGAGCCGGGCTCTTGAGGGCTGGCGTCACCACGGGGGTGAGCACAGGCTCCAGCAGCGGGACAAGCAGGAAAGAGATCGTAACAGCTATACCTGCGCGCACTGTCATGGGTGATGTGGATTCACCCAGCCCTGGCGCTACCATGACAAGTGTACTGACACGGCACAGGATCATCAGATAGACGGCTACCACATCGGGGGATGGAAGAGCCAGCATCTACCTATTCCGCAATATTCCGAACAACGCCCGCAGTGTCGACATTGCTCTGTTCATGATCCGCCAGCGATGACCATCTGATCGAAAATCTGCATCGCATAATTATGCAGGGTTGCGTAAATGAACGAGCTTGTCAGCATAAGGGCAAGCATTGCAGCGACAAATTTGGGTACAAAAGATAGCGTTGCTTCGTTGACTTGGGTAACTGCCTGAAAAAGCGAGATCAGGATGCCTGCGGCAAGCGAGGCGAGAAGCGACGGGGCACCCATCTTGACCGCTACGAACAGGGATTCCTGCAGGATCTCGTGAATGTCTACCGTATGTTGCATGCCGTTCTGCGTTCAGATCGACATTTTCATTACATCTTGATAGGCTTGCACAAAGCGATCACGAACTGCCGTTACGGTCTGCAGCGTCAATTTTGCCTCAGCGACAGATGTCGCGATCTCAGTCATATCGCCATGCCCTGAGAGACCGGCCGCGGTCTGGGTTTCGGCAACTTTTCCGGTATGCACCGCATCCTGCAGCGCACCACTGAGTGCGTCACTGAAACTTCCGGTACCAATGCTGGAGGTGTCAGCTTGTTTGGCCGGGCCCGTTGCGGATTGCAGGCTACGCTGAACTTCTCCATACGCGTTCATGGCGTCGAAACTACGGGTGGTGACGTCGCTGATCATGAGCCTCTACCGAATCATCTGCCGCAGGGAGGGCAGATTGTTGCCAAGGTCGTTCGTAACGTGAACCGATCATGACAGCAATATCTTTCGGCAGCGTTATCGGTGCGCCCACTGTGTCATCACTTTTCCGGCGTCGGGCTTTTTGAGGAAATTTGTCGTGTCATGCTTCTGCTGTGCGACTTTTCGGGTATCGTGGCCCAACCATCGAGCGAACCTTCACGAAGGATATGAAAGTGGTTTCACCGCGAGGCTTGTTCCTCTCTGCGCGCGCGGTCTTGTGCGCTACGGTACCGTGTCTGGCGACGGGGTTAACAGGAATGTCGGCTCCGGCTTACGCTGGTACAGTGTTGCCCGGGAATGGAGACAGCATACGTTGTCCCTCTGGAGTTGTTCGGATCGCCGAGGTGCAGGCAATTGTCGATTATGTCGGGCAGGAAGCAAAAAACAGGGTGATCGGATCGGCCTCAATCGAGGTGTG
This sequence comes from Asaia sp. As-1742, assembly GCF_011753235.1. Lineage (NCBI taxonomy): Bacteria > Pseudomonadati > Pseudomonadota > Alphaproteobacteria > Acetobacterales > Acetobacteraceae > Asaia > Asaia sp. As-1742. Next base: position 317,094 of record NZ_VWWA01000002.1, read on the forward strand.
TTCTGATAACGAGACAAAATATATAGATATCATAACACGCGGCACGCCTGACGACGTTTCGAACAATGGTCAACAGGGACAGAAAAGCGGGATAGACGGATCAATCCAGATTCACGGCCGTACTGCGCAGCTCAATACCAACGTCTATATTCCGTTGACGGAATCCGATGCCATGCAGTGCAACAGGCAGGAGGAATCACAACCTGATGGCGTTTGTAAACCACATGCCCAAGTGGCCAGTTTTACCGGCACGTGGGTTTTTTCTCTTGGAAAATGGAGGATGTTCCGGACCGGCGCTGAAACCGAAGGGGGTTCGGTCATCGTGGCGGCGCGTATACTCAACGGTCCGGTTGAGTAAGGCTCTAGCTACCCATGGGATGAACAGGCCCCTTGCCGTTGGAGGCGAGGGGCCTTTTTTATTTTACTGGAAGAGAGAGAGGATGTTCTGCGACTGTGAGTTGGCGATGGTAAGCGACTTGATGGCGAGGGACTGCTTGGTCTGAAGCGATGTCAGCTTGGCGCTGGCTGCGGACATGTCTGCGTCGGTCAGGGAGCCGATACCGTTGGTGAGGTTGTCGGAGATGCTTGAGCCGTAGGTGCTCATGTTGTTGATGACGTTGGTGTTTGCGCCCAGGGTGGAGGTCACGAAGGTCATGGCCTTGATGGCGGCCTGAACCTGCGAGATCATGTCGGAAACGCTCTTGTTGCCGCCGAGTACGCCACCGGTGGACTCGAACACGTTGGTGGTCGGGTTTGCACCGCTCGTGCCGCTGCCCGTGGTGAGGCCCAGTGCGTCGGTCAGGCTTGTGCCGGCGATGCCGCTCTGGAAGAACGAGGAGGAAACGGCCGGTGCGCCAGCGACGCTGCTTCCGCCCATGTAGGAAGCGATGGCGGCGTTGAAGCCTGTGACGGTCGTCTGGTCGCCCTGAAGGCCGGTGATGTAGCTGAGGTTGCTGGACGTGATACCCAGGCCGTCGCTTGTGCTGCCCGAGATCAGGTTCACGCCGTTGAAGGTTGCGTTACGTGCGATGGTATCGATCTGCTGGAGCAGGCCGGTGATCTGGGTGCCGATCTGGTCGAGAGCGGCCGGGCTGCCCTGGTTGTTGCCAAGGGTGGTCACTGCGTTCTGGACGCTGTTGAGCACGCTGATGATCTGGTTGACGGCGGTGCTGGTCGAGCTGACCGTCTGTGCGGCGAAGGAGAGGCCGTCATTCACAGCGGACTGGCCAGAGACGTTGCCCTGCATCTGCTGCGCGATGCCGTAGGCAGCGGCGTTGTCGGCAGCGCTCGAGACCTTGCGGCCGGTCGAGATGGTGTTTTCAGCGTTGCTCAGGGCCGTCTGGGTGGCGTTCAGGGTCTGAACGGCGACCATCGCCGAGGCATTGGTGTTGATTGAAAGGCTCATCGAATTTCTCCTGGTGCTCGCCCAGATATCGGGCCACGCAAGCATCATAAAACCCGAAATGGATAAGAGAAGATTACCAGAATGGAAGAACCCAGATGATACCCGTACAGGCATCACGTTCGATCAGACCACAGACGATACAGCAAACAGAGATAACCGATACGTCTCATTAACGATCTCAGGGGAATCCATCATCAAGACATGGCGTGCGCCCGAGTGGAGGAGTGTTGTCTCGGCTGTGATCCTCGGTCATACAAAGACAAATCCGACTGTCTTGAGATCCATGTGGCAATGGCCAGACAGCACTTTCACAGTACGAGTCGATACGGAAGCAGGACGATGGTTCTTCGCGTGATCTCCAAAGCAGATGCTGAAACACTGAGAAAGTTCAGAAAAAGAAATCCTGCGGCTGACAATCTGGAAGTGGTACCGTCATTTGACGTGCTCGCACTCGACCGCAGTTATATGGTGGAGAACGGCCTTCTGGATGTTAATATCCGGGCGTCGGACGATCAGGTGGCCGAAATCTTTTCCCATGTCATTCAGTGGAGTCAGTGTGTTGCTGACGGTGTGCCGCGCACAATCTTCAGCGATAAATCATCGATACCAGATAATTTTGGGGAACTGGCGAACGCGCTCTTGCAGACGCTTCCCGAGGATTGGGACCTGATTGTTTGGGGCGTTGATTACAACGGCCTGATGATTGTCAAAATGCCCAATCAGATGGGTGACTGTATCCTCAAATGTGACGACCATCCATCAACCGGCCCTACAGGTCCTCTGGGAGACCGTAAAACCCCTGCGTTGCTCTTGAAGCTGAGCGCAATCGAGGGAATGTCCGGATATACGGTTTCGCCACGTGGCGCATCGATCCTGATGAATTCGCTGCCAATCCGAGAATATAGCTACAGGAGCAAGCTGGCGGGGCGCGAGATGAGGGGCGTCTCTCTCAGCACCCTCTTTTCGAGTTTGATCGAACATGGTGCTATGGCTGCGCATGTCTCATTCCCCCCGCTGGTTGTTGGCCGGCTACCAGAAGACGTTTTCAAGTCTGTTGGAGCTGTCGATGAGTCATTTGACTATGCGTATATCAATGTCAGGCAGCTTTTCGATGATTGCCTGAGCAAAAGTGCATGTCGTCCTATCTGTTCGAATGAAGCTGGAGCTTTTCCCAAGCTCATTCATTTTGTCGAGACCACTCCTGAAAAAGTCGTCTTTGATGACGTGAATTACTTCTCCGAGAAAAAGCCGCCTGGTATCAGGCCTTTTGGCTTCAGTCATTATATGGCTGTGCTTTCCGCAGCGACTCATCATCCGGGGTTCAGGATTGTCCTCTGGTGCATCGCCGAACGTGAAGGGCCCTATTGGGAGGCAGTAAAGCATATAGCGGATATTGTGATCGTACCTGCGCCGCAGCGTATTTTTGGTAATCCGGTCATGCATCCTGCTCATCAGTCAGATATCATCAGAATGAGTGTCTTGCGGGCATACGGTGGAATTTATCTCGACCTGGATACGATCACCCTCAAAAGTCTGGAACCCCTCTTCTCCGCGACGCAAACTGTTATGGCTCGCGAGCTCATCTCAACAGATCCAAGGGTGGAAGCCGAAAGTCTGGGCAATTCAGTTATACTCTCCCCACCAGACGCCCCGTTCATGGCTGCATGGTGGGACAGCTACAAGCATTTCGACTCCCGGTATTGGGCGCATTCTTCGACAAAGATGCCCCACCTTTTGAATGCAGCGCGACCTGGTCTGGGGGCCATTCTTGCTCCGGAAGCTTTCTTTGTACCTTCCTGGGACCGAGCAGGGCTTTCCTCGCTTTTCGAGCAGGCTGTCGCTTTTCCGGACGCATACGTTTTCCATCTGTGGGAAAGTATGTCGTGGCCAGTCCTAAAGGAAATAGACGAAGCCAATATCTGGTCGCGGTTCGATACCTATTCGCTCGCCTGCCGTGCGATTCTTTGCAACGGCCATATCGAACACCTTGCTGAGCTACGCGATAGGTGCGCTGCATTTCCTCTCGTATCGACGGAAGATCATGGATTGCAATCTGTATTTCAGCAGATTTACAGAAACAATGATTGGGGAAGTTCCGGTCGCGTATATTCCGGGGTTGGGTCAGATCCTGATAAATGTAGTGATTATATAAACTTTATCTGTCACTATATTATACGCAACAAATTCCGGACAGTGCTAGATATTGGCTGTGGAGATTTCCGAGTGGGGGCCGAAATCGCACGGCGTTGCCCGGACACAATGTTCGTCGCGATGGATCTTGTGCACGAAGTTATTGCTGTAAATAAACGTACCTACTCCAATCTGACGAATGTGCATTTCGGCGTAATCAATCTTGTCGAGCAGGTTCCCGTTGCTGACGGGGATTTGGTTATCGTGAAAGATGTATTGCAACACCTTTCAAACCAGTCGATCATCAAGGCGATCAGTAATATCTCGCGATACCGAGAAATAATTCTGGTTAATTATATGCTGCCTGACTATCCCGTCATCAACGAAGACAAAGTTGATGGCAAACATATCCGAGGTGGTCGCCTCGATTTTTCACTTCCGCCTTTTGGCTTCACAACCGAAACATTGGCTAGGTTGATAATCAAGGGTTCTCCGGGCCTTACTGAGGTCGTGCGCTATCGTCCGGCAACGGGCTAGATAACGATAGAGCTGACTTCGGGCGCCGCAGGTGGAGATGCGCTTTCGCGGTCCACGTCTTTCATCGACTCGCGGTTATGTTTTCGTGATTCAAGAAGTTTCTGTTCATCAGATTTAGAGCGTGTGGAAACGGAACGTATGGACAAATGGCTTATTACACTCGCACGCACGCCTGAACGACTGGAGGCCTTTCGCCGCGACAATCCTACCTTCACAGATGTACGGGTTTTTGAGGCAATCGACGGTCTGAGGCTCGATCGCGCAGTGCTTATTGCACAGAAGATCCTGGATCCCGCTTTGCAATACAGCGTTGGAGCGCTTGGCTGCGCCATGTCTCATCTCACGATATGGACGAACGCCCTGCAAGAAGGGCAGGGATGCACAGTTTTCGAAGATGATGCGATCATCAGCGAGAGTTTCGATGAAAAAAGCACTGACCTCTTTGCCACGCTGCCTGAAGATTGGGATCTGGTATTGTGGGGATACAACACAGATGCCCACCTCACATTTAGAAATGCGGAGACAGGGTTTTATTGCACGTCGCGCTTTGATCATCAAAATCTTCTGAAATACAAAGAAGATTTCAGAAAAAAATCGGGGCAGTCATTGCTGTTTGGCTTGCTGCGCGCTCACGGGCTGATTGGTTATTCCATCTCACCCGGCGGTATTTCCAAAATGCTGGCACATGTTCTGCCATTGCGGCCGATGCAGACATTTTATCCTGGTCTGGAGAAGAACAAGGAAAATACTGGCATCGATGATATGATGGCGGCTTGCTACGACAAGATGCAGGCCTGGGTTGCTTTTCCACCTCTCGTTCTTGCCAAGAACGATGTGGCCAATAGCACTGTGCAGACACAACGTTGATTTTTTAGATGTGCCGTCAGGGCGGGCCCCTTGCCGTTGGAGGCGAGGGGCCTTTTTTATTTTACTGGAAGAGAGAGAGGATGTTCTGCGACTGTGAGTTGGCGATGGTAAGCGACTTGATGGCGAGGGACTGCTTGGTCTGAAGCGATGTCAGCTTGGCGCTGGCTGCGGACATGTCTGCGTCGGTCAGGGAGCCGATACCGTTGGTGAGGTTGTCGGAGATGCTTGAGCCGTAGGTGCTCATGTTGTTGATGACGTTGGTGTTTGCGCCCAGGGTGGAGGTCACGAAGGTCATGGCCTTGATGGCGGCCTGAACCTGCGAGATCATGTCGGAAACGCTCTTGTTGCCGCCGAGTACGCCACCGGTGGACTCGAACACGTTGGTGGTCGGGTTTGCACCGCTCGTGCCGCTGCCCGTGGTGAGGCCCAGTGCGTCGGTCAGGCTTGTGCCGGCGATGCCGCTCTGGAAGAACGAGGAGGAAACGGCCGGTGCGCCAGCGACGCTGCTTCCGCCCATGTAGGAAGCGATGGCGGCGTTGAAGCCTGTGACGGTCGTCTGGTCGCCCTGAAGGCCGGTGATGTAGCTGAGGTTGCTGGACGTGATACCCAGGCCGTCGCTTGTGCTGCCCGAGATCAGGTTCACGCCGTTGAAGGTTGCGTTACGTGCGATGGTATCGATCTGCTGGAGCAGGCCGGTGATCTGGGTGCCGATCTGGTCGAGAGCGGCCGGGCTGCCCTGGTTGTTGCCAAGGGTGGTCACTGCGTTCTGGACGCTGTTGAGCACGCTGATGATCTGGTTGACGGCGGTGCTGGTCGAGCTGACCGTCTGTGCGGCGAAGGAGAGGCCGTCATTCACAGCGGACTGGCCAGAGACGTTGCCCTGCATCTGCTGCGCGATGCCGTAGGCAGCGGCGTTGTCGGCAGCGCTCGAGACCTTGCGGCCGGTCGAGATGGTGTTTTCAGCGTTGCTCAGGGCCGTCTGGGTGGCGTTCAGGGTCTGAACGGCGACCATCGCCGAGGCATTGGTGTTGATTGAAAGGCTCATCGAATTTCTCCTGGTGCTCGCCCAGATATCGGGCCACGCAAGCATCATAAAACCCGAAATGGATAAGAGAAGATTACCAGAATGGAAGAACCCAGATGATACCCGTACAGGCATCACGTTCGATCAGACCACAGACGATACAGCAAACAGAGATAACCGGTGGTTGGCCGGAAGGGCTTTGATGAAGCGCGTTGTTAATTTCGATATAGCGCAGCAAGGTGCCTCGATCACCGATATCGAGGCGAGAGGGTTTCCTGACGATTGGCATGTCTTATGAAAGGCAGATCACACCACATCGCGGAGGGCCCGGTTCGGTGCGCTACTGAGGCCATCATCATGGTTACACTGCATGGTTCGAAGCTAAGATTGATGCGCGATTCGACTGTTCTCGTCAGAATGCTGGCTTGGGGGGCTGGATGTGCAGCGCCCGAGACGACCAAGACTTGTGGTGCGGTGCAGGCTCTAATCTGAGATTAGTTGTCTTGAGCCCGTCGTTGCGTGGAGGGCCGTGCACTACGAGGCGCCGAGACAGCAGGTCTCGTATCACGATCCCTGTTGGAGTGCGGCCTCCTCGCGGGTGCCCAGTCTCAACCCTCTCTTTGCCAGGTGAGAGACGGGCGAGGTGAGTGTAGCAACTCTTCGTGATAAAAGTGCTTGCCAAATCGGGCAGGCATAACTATTACGTGATACGAATGTTATCGATATTTTGACCTTTAACGGGCAAAGTATCATCGCAGGACAAATTTAAATATATAAACTAATGTAGCTAAGTAGTTAGTGTATATATCGGATTATTTTTTCTGATCTGTCTATTTGAATTTTGGGTTTCTTGGTCATGCCGCGAATTCCACTTGGGCGTCTACTCCATGTGTCGACCATCTTTATGACACTAGCGCTTGCGATGAATGTGCATGCGCTCGCCAGTCGTATGGGTGAAGATGACCGCAGCACCCAGCCTGAAAACACCGATACAGCAAATCTGACTGCCAAGCTTCAGGCACCACTTCCCAAACCTCATCATGAGCAGCCTTCGGTATCTGCGGTTTCGGCGAATACGGAAGGGTGGAAGACCATCCCTGTGACATCGGAAGGGATCCGAGCTGACGACGATGCAATTCCGGTCGACGCAGCCTTCCTGAAGAACGATGGTCCTGCTGCATCCTGTATCGGCATATCCTGTGTGCCGGGTGGTGCTACGGACATGACAGATACACCGACCACAGATCAGGCCCAGGCTGAACTGGTAAAGCGTCTGCTGTCGCACCAGGGATCCATAGAGGATGAACGTCGCAAGCTTGAGGAGCAGAAACACGTTCTGGACTCGGCACGTATCGTTCTTGAGGAGAAGATGCGCGCCATTGATAATTCGATGGCCGAACTTGCTGAAAAACAGGCGCAGCATAAAGAGATGATGGTCGCAGAGACCTCGCGTCTCGTGAAGATCTACGAGGAAATGCCGCCGAGAGAGGCCGCTGCGGTTTTCAATATCATGGATATCCACGTGCTCGTGTCGATTGCAAACAGCATGAACCCGCGGAAGATATCAGCGATTATGGGATACATGTTTCCCGAGCGGGTCAACACGGTGTCGCAGTATCTGGCTGGCGTACGTAATTTCCACCTTAACCGGAGTGGTCCTGACAGCGTGGCTGGTCATGCGGGTAGTGTGGGCACACTCTCATGGCTCCCAAGTGTAGGCTCAGATCATCCACCTGTTCCGAAAGAGTAGATCCTACGCATAGAATCTTGATGTTCAGCCTGACTGAGATAGTAGAGTTAATCACCACCGACCTGCCGCAAGGGCTGAAAAATGAACGCCATGCACCCTGGATTACGCGCCTATAAAGCAGTCGCAGAGACAAGCCTGTCCGGTAGAGAAGCGGAGGTGGTCGCTTTCACGATGATGATCGAAGAGTTGCAAAATGCAGAGGCAGATGCGAGCCTGCGCGCCAAAGCTCTCGACCGACACCAGAAATTATGGTCGCTTATCATGAAGGCCAATATCATTGACAGCGGCCATACGCCGGATGATGAACGGGCATTGATTGTAAACCTTGCGGATAAAGCTCAGAAATACGGGATCCAGGCTATCCTGAACGATAAGCTGACTCTATTTCCCCTTATTGATATTTCCCGGGATGTGCTTGACGGATTAACAGGAGTGACGGGCTGATCAACAGCCCGAACACACTGATCAGACCAGAGATAACTCTCAGAAGAAATCTATTTCGCCGGCGGCGGCTGGTGAAGGGGCATTCCTGCCTGTAAAGAGACCCTGCACACTTCCAAGTTGGACATCTTTGAGAAGATCTTCGAGATTCAGCTGTGTGTCATCATCACGGCACGCAGTGTGCATGAAGTTGCGTAGTATGATAGTGATCGCGTCCACAAACTGGGTCGCGTGATCGAGCTTCTGCAGATTTCTGATCTCGCTTTCATGAAAACTCATATTAAGCGCGGATCTCTCGATAGCTGCCTGGACACTTAGCAGATCGCCATGTGTGATAACCAGTTGCGCAACAATATTGGATATAAATTCGCGAGGCTCGGTGTTCATCGATTGCATGAATCCCAAATAGCTTAAGCTGGGAGGTATTTCCCGTAGATTGGCAGGCGCGTAAAAACTCTGAACCTCATTTGCTGCGACTGGAGGGGGTGTCGCGTCAGCACCTGGACGATCGGATCGGCGATCTTTCAAAATAGCTCGACATGGGTCTTGTCGTCAGTTTTCCACTTTCTTTCGAAAGCGGCTTCTTTCTTGTTATAGGCCTGCTCCTGAACACCGATTGCGCGGCCATCCTCGACAAGATTTTGCTGTGCGCGCCCGGTGGCTGGCCAAAAGCGTATGCGTCTCGCCTGGGTGCCCCCCAGACTTTGCGCGACGCAGGATATTCTCTCGTTTGCAAGGTATCCCATCACAAAGAGGCTGTTTTCCTGACCGATCTTGCCCAGGGAAGGCACGATCGCAGCGCCTCCAAATGCCTTGCACAACAGGCGGTCTCTCTTGCCGCCAGAAGTCAGGATGCCGTTTATCAGCTTTTCCATAGCATTTACCCCAAAACGAAGGGCCGTGCTGTTGTCGCATCCTTCTCCTGTAGGAAGGAGAAAGTGATTCATGCCACCTATCCCGGCAAGTGGATCGTACATGCATACGGAGATGCACGATCCCAGCAGGGTGGTAAGTAGAGTGTCAGCCCCCCCGGCAACAACGACATCACCCTGAATGACGGTTTGGGTAAGCATTTGCTGTTGCATCAGGTGATAGGTCCGAAGACCTTCTCCAGTACTTCGCGTAGCTTGGCGACGGTATAGGGCTTTGCGAGGAAATTATTCACGCCCGCTTTGATTGCCTCTTGTACGAGATCACGACTCGCTTCGCTCGTGAGAATGACAAAAGCTGTTTTCTGTGTCTTGGGATTTTCTCGCACTGCGCGAAGCAATGCGAGGCCGTCCATGACAGGCATGTTGAAATCCGAGATCACCAGGTGGGTGGGATTCTGCCCCAGATACTCAAGTGCCTCCTTGCCGTCTTTGCGCTGGGCTACTTGCGTGAAACCAAGCTGGGCAAGATTGTTGGCTAGAACCTGACGGATAGAAGCCTGGTCATCGACAATCAGAGCTCGAATTTGAGAGGCTGCGGGCATATCGGGTCCTTAGGGCTTCACGCTGAGAGAAGGTAATGTGTCAGGCTTTGATAATTGGCGAATAAAGCGGATCATGGTGTTAACGTACCCGAGCGGTCATCGCGGCATGGCTGATCTGGTTGAGCGGCACGATCTGCGCCGCTGCCCCGATTTCAGCAGCGACGCGGGGCATTCCGTACACCACCGAGGTCGCTTTGTCCTGCGCAATTGTCCATGCCCCTGAACGGCGCATCGCTAGCAACCCTTCTGCACCATCCTGCCCCATACCTGTCAGAATGATGCCAAGCGCCGCCTTGCCCACCTGTTCCGCAACCGAGTCGAACAGTACGTCGACAGACGGCGTATGTCCGTTGACGGCGGGACCCGTATACAGTCGTGTCGTGACAGTTTGAGCGTTGAGGGTAACCGTCACATGATGAGAGCCACCGGGCGCAATTCGGACATCGCCCCTTTGCAGGACTTCGCGATCCTGTGCTTCGCGTATCGATAGCGCCTCTATTTTCTTATCGAGACGGGCAGCGAAACTTGCTGTGAAAAATGCTGGCATATGCTGACATATGACAATGGGTGGGCTGTCAGGAGGGAACCCGCTCAAGACCTCCTCAAGTGCCTCGACGCCTCCGGTCGATGAGCCTATGGCGACAACGGCAAAATTCTGAGACCAGACAAGGCGCTCAGGTGTCGATGCTGGCAGCTTCGTCTCTTTGGCGCGTGTTTCCGGCTTGGACTTTGCCGCCTGGCGGACGATCCCTGGCAGGCCGGCATAGGCGTTGACTCCGGGGGCGGATGACATTGCCTTGGGGAAACAGTCGAAGGCACCCATCTGCAAGGCAGTGAGTGCCAGTTCGGCATTCCGCTGTGTCAGGCTCGAGACCATGACGACCGGGATCGGTCGCAACCGCATGATCTTGTCCAGGAACTGTAGCCCATTGATATTCGGCATTTCGATATCAAGCGTAATGACATCAGGCTGGTCCTTGATGATCATAGCCTTGGCTTCGAGGGGATTGGAGGCTTCGCCTGTGATCAGCAGATCAGGATGCCCCTGAAAAGCATGGCGTATCATCGCGCGCGCCGTCCGGGAGTCGTCAACTACAAGTACTTTCACCGGGGGGGACAAGCCTAGCCCTCCTTTTTGTATATGGTCGGTGCAATATTGATCAATCCGCACTGCGCAGCATTGGCGACGCGTTCCGAATGACCGACATAAAGGAAGCCACCCGGCTCGAGGCGTTCGGCAAGACGAGCCCACAATGCTTCGCGCGTTGTATCATCGAAATAGATGACAACGTTGCGGCAGAAGATGACTGAAAAGCTGCCGCGGAAAGGCCATCCAGCATTCAGATTGAGGACCCGGAAGCTTGGTAGGGCACGCAACGAGGCGCTCATGCTTGCCGAACCGCCGTGGTCCACAAGATAGAGAGAACGTTCCCGCTCCGGAATTCCCTCGAGTTCGTCGCGAGCATAAATGCCTTCGGCGGCACGGGCCACGACTTCGCTGTTGATGTCTGTCGCCAGAATGCGGAAATCAAAGGACCCTATTTCCGGAAAGCTTCCTAGCGTCGTCATGGCGATGCTCCACGGCTCCTGCCCTGTCGAGCAGGCCGCTGACCACATACGTATCTTCTTTCCCTGACGAAGCAAGGGAATCAGGGAGGGCATGACTTCGGTGCGCAAATGATCGAAGTGATTCCGCTCACGAAAGAAGCCCGTTACGTTCGTTGTGAGAGCGCAGATCAGCTTTTCGAGCTCGACCGTGCCGGCAGGGCTGGTGGCAAACTGCAGATACGCCTCGAAGCTGCCCATCTGCATTTCGCGCACACGTCGCGACACACGTGCATAGACGAGCGCCTTCTTGGTGTCTGGCAGGCAGATACCAGCTTGTTCTTGTGCGATTCCCTGCAGACGTCGAAAATCGCTGTCTGTATATTCAGGGGCAGTGAGGGTGATGGAGACGGTCATTCTTTGGGGGATTCGCCAACAAGCTGTTTGACGACCGTATCAAGCTTCAGAATTCCAATCATCCGGTTATCGACCAGCACCAGACCGTGCAAGCATCCACCCTCATCGGAGGTCGGCTGGATATCAGTCGATTTGATATCGGCGAGATCGATAACCCGGTCCACCAGAAGGCCATAAACCACACCGCCTCTTGATTCGACAATGACAACGACACGCCGGGCATTCTCAAGTTCCGGAGCAATGTTCAGGTAGGCTGCGAGATCGATAACGGTCAGGATAATGCCGCGCAAGTTGATCGCACCGCATACGTAAGCGGGGGCGAAGGGCAAAGTTGTGGTTTTTTCGAAACCTCTGATTTCGCGTACGCTAAGGATGGGTATGCAGTATTCCTGTGCACCGACTGCAAAAACGATCATCTTGATCGACGAGACACCGGGCCCTTCAATGGTTGTCAGTTGTTCGGTCATCGGAAGTTCCTGATTGATACTGAGCATGTTCATGAAGATCTAGGCTACCAGCTCGGACAATCCGAGCATCGATTTGTTGTCTGTCTGGCTGAGTGCTGCTGCGATGAGGGCCGAAACGTCCAGAATAAGCGCAACGCTTCCATCCCCGAGAATTGTTGCGGCCGACACACCGAAAATATGGCGATAGTTCTTTTCCATGCTCTTGATGACGACCTGCGTCTGACCGCAGATTTCATCAACAATGAGTGCTGCGCGGCTACCCGACTCATTTTCGACCACAAGCACGACAGCGCCTTCGAGCGTCTCCTGCTTGCGTGGCGCGGCAAGACCGAGAGTCGCGGCAAGTGGTAAAAGCGGGATACATTCGCCGCGCTTCGAGATGATACTTGTACCATCTGGCAATGCGTATACATCGCCCTCACTAACGATAATGGCTTCAGAGACGGCCGAGATCGGGATGACCATTGTTGTTTCAGCGGCGTTGATAAGCATCCCGTCGAGAATGGCAAGGGTGAGGGGAAGGCTGAGACTGAAGGTTGTCCCTTTGCCTGGCACACTGCTGATCACTACGCGGCCACCAAGGCTCATGATAGCCTGCTTGACCACGTCCATTCCAACCCCTCGACCCGAGAGATCCGAGACTTCTGAGGCCGTTGAGAAGCCTGGGGTAAAGATGAGATTGTTGATCTCGTCTTCGCTCAGGGTTGCGTCGTGTGGGATGATCCCCCGCTTCACCGCCGTCTCGAATACACGCTGGCGATTGACGCCCGCGCCGTCGTCCTTGATCGTGATCAGAATGCGCCCCGAGCGGTGCTCGGCAGAGAGTGTGATATTTCCCTCAGATGGTTTGCCCGCAGCCAAGCGATCTTCGATAGACTCTATGCCGTGATCGACAGCGTTTCGCAGCATATGTGTGAGCGGTGCCGCCAGCTTTTCGATCAGGGTGCGATCAACTTCGGTATCCTCTCCCTCCAGCTCGAGATTGACAGCCTTGCGCGTCATGGCGCTAGCCTCGCGCACGACGCGTTGCATTCGCTGGAAGACGCTCCGCACCGGCTGGGCGCGCACAGACATTACGGCATCCTGTATGTCCCTTGTAAGGGTTTGCATGCCCTCAATGCTCTGTATCAGCTCATGATGGCCGGATACGGCGCTCTTTTGGCAAAGTGACTGCACCGCAGCCTGGGCGATGACCAGTTCACCTACGAGATCCATAAGATCGTCCACACGCGAAAGATCGACACGGATGGATGCTGTCTCGGTCTTGCGTGTCCCACTCACCGCAGCGGTGGAAGGCTCTTCCTCCCTGAGCGTTTGCGAAGTCGATGCAAGAGCTTCAAGAATTTTCTCTGCCGGAGGACGGATGTCGACCGCCGGTAACTGGGGTGTCTGCTCATCATCCGTACGTGTTGGCGGGATGATTGCGAGATCGGCGCCTGAGGGCTGAGCAGGCTGTTCCTCGGGGCTGACAATCGCACCCTCATCCGAATCAGGAGCTATATCAGCCTCCGGGTACGCCTTGGGCGCCTCCGTCGGGATAGAATTTCTGTCGTCCCGACTGATCGTAAATGTGCAGCTGTCAACGACCCAATCGAAAACATCGCGTATTGCTGCCTCTTCAACCGTAAGAGGCAACAGGATCTCCCAACTGAGATAGGATTTTTCAGCATCTATCGCATCGAGATCAGGTAAAGAATCTGTTTCGCAAGTGATCAGAGCCGTTTCATTCTTGCTCTTCGCAAGATTCGAGAGCGCGGTCAGAATATTCCGCGCATCGTCACCGCAGTGATACATCTCATCATGGGGGCGGAAAGAGACACACCATTTGGCCGGTATTTCACTTTCTACAGCCTCAACGCCGAAATCGTCGTCGAAGCTGAAGGCGACAGGCTCGAACTCCATGGGGACGGGGCAGAAGCTGTCCTCGACGGCCCCTGCATCTGTAGCCTGGCTCGCTTCGGTATGGCCAGCCCCGGAGGCATTGACACGCTGGAGTTCGCCCAGGTTCTCGTCAATGCGAACCGCATCGACTGCCACGCCTCCGCGCGCCTCGACGACGAGGTCGCTCAGAACATCCATGCTTTTGAGGAATACGGCAATGACGTCGCGTGTGGGGGCGATCCGGTCCGACCTCACACCGTCAAGCGAGTTCTCATACACATGAGCGAAGCGGACCAGATTCTGAAGACCGAACGAAGCGGCACCGCCCTTGATGGAGTGCACGGCACGGAACACCGCATTGACTGTATCCGCCTCCGCACGATCTGCATCGAGCGCAGACAACCCTGTTTCCAGCTCCTGCAGCTGCTCCTCGCATTCCTGAAAGAAAATCTCCAGGATTTCGTCCATGTCTGAGCTCATGCTGATCCTGCTTCTCTACTCTGTGACGCGACGTATGGCGGAGACAAGGCTTTCGGAGTTGAAGGGTTTTATGATCCACCCGGTTGCGCCGGCGGCTCGGGCACGAGCCTTCTTTTCCTGGTCGCTTTCAGTTGTGAGGACGATGACCGGCAGGTGACGGAACGGCTCAAGGCCGCGCACCGTCTCGATCACGCCGAAACCATCCATACGGGGCATGTTGATGTCGGTAATGATGACATCCGGCGCGGGGGTCGCTGATTCGAGAACGCTGATACCCTCCACACCATCATTCCCCTGAATAACGTCGTATCCAGCGCCTTCTAGGGCTGTGCGGAGCATACTCTGCATCGTTCGGGAATCATCAATCGTCAGAACGCGCACAGTCTTTGTATCGCTCATGTCTAGGTCTCGCTGGATGTTGTGCGGGGTTCCCGCAGGAGGAAAGGCACACCGAAGAGTGCCAGAGCTTCAGCCAACTTTTCGGATGGGTTGATAATCTCGCGTTTGCCAGCAAGGAGAATCTGGAGGCAAAGACCTCCGAGATAAGTGACTGCCGATCCATCCAGGGGAGTGCCATCATCCACCATGAGATCATCGCGCAGCGCTGCGGCGGCCTTGGTGTCAAGGCGCGGAGGAAGCATGATCTGATGAGGCATCGTCTCCGGGGGTACAGGTATGACGGACATCAGAAATCCTCCCAGCCCTGGTCAGAAGACGTCACTTGCAAAGCAGGCCTGGGAACTGCCGCCTGTTTGGCAGGTGCGGGGGAAGGGGGCTGCGCCGGATTTTTCACCACCGGAGGGACGACAGCAGTCCTCGTTGTGACGGCTGGTTTGACGACCGGAGGTCTGGCCATTGGCGGTCTGGGAGGAGATGTTTTCGGCTTCGCGTTTGTATCCACGTGGAAGCGTCCGAGCGTTTCTGAAAGAGTGCGGGTCTCGGCGCTGAGGTTATGGCTGGCGGCTGTAGCCTCTTCCACCATGGCTGCGTTTTGCTGGGTTACCTGGTCCATTTCGTTGATCGACGTCGTGACCTCTACGAGACGCGCTGCCTGATCTCGCGTTGTGACCGTAAGGCCATCAATACGCTGGGCTATGTTCGAAACGCTTTCGGAGAAATCGCTGAGATATTCACTCGTGCGCTGAACGAGAGTTACGCCCTTGTCGACCTGCTCTGCGGAAACAGATATGAGACGTTTGATCTCATTCGCTGACTTGGCCGATTTCTCTGCAAGTGACCGTACTTCCTGCGCCACCACGGCAAAGCCGCGTCCTGCGTCGCCCGCTCGCGCAGCCTCGACACCAGCGTTCAGCGCGAGAACATTGGTCTGGAATGTAATTCCGTCGATGACGGAAATGATCTCGCTTATTGCTGTCGAGGACTTCTGAATGCCGACCATTGCGGCATTGGCATCCGCCATGATTTCTGTTGCGAGCTTGACCTTGTCGAGCGTTTTCTTGGTCTCGAGGCTGGAATCGGAACAGACATCGGCAGTTGTCTGAATGCCGTTGCTGATCGTACGTACCGAGGCAGCCGCCTGGCCAAGATTCTCAGCCTGACGCTCCGTTCTTCTGGCGAGATCGTCCGAGGCCGTGGAAATCTCTGCAGCCCCGGTCGTAATGAACTCCGAGCTTTTTGCCATTGTCTGCAGGATCTGTTTCCAGCTTTGGCATGCTTCGTTGAAAGCCTCGCGGATCGGCGCGAATTCTCCCTCAGCCGCCTCGGCCGGAATGCGGCAATCCAGATTGCCCTGCGCAACGGTTTTCAGTGCGGATACGAGGGTCTCCGCCCCTGACGCGACGCTTTTCTGCCTGTTGGCAGCGGTGCGCTTCAGCTCTTCAATCTCTTCGCTCATATGCTTGTGGGCTGCCGCCCGGTCAGCATCGTCATGCGTTTGGTTGTGAAGGCGTTCCAGTAGAGCCACAAGGGAGCCGCTATCATCTCTGAAGCCAGTGTAACGCGTGCGCGTACGTGTATCTCCACGGAGGAGGGCCTCCCCCATATTGAGGATTGCCTCCACCGGCACCGAGATTGTCTGGTTGAGTATCTGCCATCCTGCAAAAACAGCTGCCGCTGTGATCAGTGTGAGTGGCAGCAGGAAAGAAAAGGCGACTGACGTCAGGGCCCCGGCGAGAAAAGCAGCGACTTCGCCGAGCACGATCGCGGCAAGCAGGATTTCGGAGCAAAGCATGACCGTACCAATCTTGGACCGGAATGATGCTTCTCGATACAGCCAGGTTTTCATTTTTTCCTACTCTGCGATCGTAAGTAAATTATATGAAATTATTGTTTCGATAGTCATTTATGATGAGTGGCGGGCAAAGTGTCTTTTCGATCTCGTCTTTATCCTTCGGCCGCAAAGATCAGAGACTTTACGCTCACACGAAGCCATTAAGAACAAGTTAAGCGTATCGCGTACGATGATGAGATCCCGAAAATTGTCGGCTAGTGGGTCATGATATCAGGGAGTTATTACCTCTCAGGCACTATCTGCCGGAGAGAGGCTTTCCGCGCTTTTCGCGTTATCCTGCCGTATCATCAGAAAGCGCCCATGTCTCATGCTGTCGTCTGAATGAGCGTTTCTGGTGCAGCGCAAGAACTGAAGAAACCTGATCGAGGATCGACGACCTCCCGTTGGTGGCTGAGGGGGGCGGCTGTCAGAGGCCAGCCGCCATGGGGAGTCGTCGCTTGTCACCCTGTAGTCCCGGCGACGACCTGATTGTGGGCGTCCACTCCAGGTGTGAGCGGTAAGCGCCTGACGATATTTTGGCCCTGTAAGGAGACCACCCGCCTCGATGCAACATGATGCGCTCAAGGCAGGAGGGTGTGACCTTCAATAGGTCGCCGCGCTCGTTGCCGGGAGCGAAAAACGCAGGATCAGGTGAAGCATGGAGTGTGTTTCATCCGACAGGCTTCTGGAAGCAGAACGTGCCTCATCTGCGATACCGGCATTCTGCTGTGTCGTGCGATCCATGACCCCGATGGCCGAATTGACCTCCTTCAGGCTTACCGCCTGTTCGCGCGCATTTCGAACGATGGTGGTCAGTCTTTCACCCATCGTTGTGACAAGGCCGGAAATCGTGGCAAGCGCATGTTCTGTTTCATGCACACATTCGGCGCCGATATGTATCTCGTCGGATGTTTTCCCTACGAGCGCACTCACACTTTTGGCCGCTTCGGTGCATCGCTGCGCCAGAGTTCTCACTTCGTCAGCCACGACGGCAAAACCGCGACCGGCGTCGCCAGCCCGCGCCGCTTCGATGCTGGCATTCAGGGCAAGGACATTGGTTTGAAAAGCAATGTTCTCGATGATCGAGACGATGTCGACAATCTGGGACGAACTGTTCTCTATCCGCGACATGGCGTCACGTGTGCGGCGCATGATATCGGCTGAAGCTGCGGCAGAGTGGCAGGCTTCCTCGCCGATCGACTGGGCGCTGGTGATCAGCTCTTCCGAATGAGAGGCACTGCTCGCGATCTGACTGATCGCAGCCGTTGTCTGCTCAAGAGCAGCCGCCTGTTGTTCGGTGCGTTGTGCCAGATTCTCGGCACCGCCATGGACGGTTTCGCTCCCATCCCGGATGGTCTGTGCAGCAGTCGAGATACCTGAGATGGTATTTGCGAGTTCCCTGATCGACCTGTTGAAATCCGTCCGTAAAATTTCGAACTCATCGGGAAGAGGCTGACGCAGTTCTGAGGCGAGATCGCCGTTCGAAAGGGCCGAAAGCGCCCCGCCAATCTGCGCAACGACCTTTCTTATGTCATCCAGCCTGCGTTCATCCTGCTCATGCCGCACCCGCTGCGCTTCTTCGTTACGGCGTCGCTCCCCTTCCAGAAGCAAGTCGGCTTCCTGGGCCTTCAGCAATGATGAGCGGAATGCGTCCAGCCCGCGTGCGATTGCACCGAGTTCATCCTGGCGCTCTGTTCCGAAGACACGTGCCTGATAGTGGCGGTTTTCCAATTCAGAGACAGCATGAATCAGGCTGCCTAGCGGGTTGCTGAGAAGCTTGCGGAAGATGAGCCACATCAGGACGAGCGAAATGACGATCAGCACGATGCCCGGAATGACGAGAGTGAAAATTGTATGCCAGACCGGTGTCGTGATGGCCTCACCCGGGAGGTCGACCACGAGGGTCCAGTAAGTGCCGAAACCATCCACCGTGATGGGAACCAGGATACGGTCTGCACTCCCACCGTCAAACCCGGGGATGATGGTGACATCGTGCGCAGAGAGGGCCTTGCTGAAAGCTCTGGAGGCGTCATCATGGAAGTGCTGCATGATCTGGGCAGGTGTAGGGCTTACGACCCAGAAGCCCTGGCTGGACAGAAGCGAAATCCTGGTGCCCGGTGCGATCTGGACTTCCTTGAGCATAGGGGCAAGCCAGTCCAAGGGGATATCCGCCCCTACGACGGCGATTCGTTTGCCATTGAACGTGATAGGAAAGGTCGGGGAGACCATGGGAACACCGGAATCGTGGTCGATATAGGGTTCAAGGCCATCCGGGTTGCCCGTTCTGATTATGGCCTTGTAAAAATCGCTATAGTGGGCGGAAGGGGTCCGCACGGCGATATTTCCATGACCGTCACGCACGACATAAGGGAAGAATATTCCCTCCGGGTTCGTTCCTGGACCGCCCGGAAGCTGCGTCCCATCGAAACCGTGTGGGACCTCCTTGAAATCCATGCCGAAAATCGCTGGAAAACGCCGCATATCCTCGACCAGAAGGTCAACAATGAACTGCTTGTTCAAGACGCCCGTCTGATGGCCGCTTTCGATGGCGCTTTGAATGCCTCGTACAACCAGGCTCTGCTCAGCTATTGATCGGGCGATCTTCTGACCCAATATCTGACTTTTCTGGATTGCTTGCGAGTAGATTTTTTTCTCTACCTCTTTCTTCATCATGAACCCGGATATGGATACGGCGACGATCTGGATTGCTACGAAGCAAATGCCGCAGGCCAGAACGATTTTGCTGGCGAGATTGAAGGCAGGATGATGAAGAGATTTTCTGCGCACGGGGACTGCTTTCCGTTTTTGGAGGCATGAGGCTGGAAGGAGGGGTGAAAAGACTCATCGATAAAATTTGCTAGAGCGGAGACTCCCGACGGGCGTGAAGGTGGGCGCTGGGGCATGAGGCGCGTTTGCGGGCAAGCCCGCTCCCGCAACGTTAGATTCAGGTTAATCATTCACGCCGGATGTTATGCGTCAATATATTCCGTCATCGTTATGTTTCATTCTGGACGAGATTTTTGTTCAGATTGGTAAACAGGTAACAGCGTGAGAAGAATTCCGCGAAGCAGCGTTCTGTACTCATTGCCGTGGCCGACGACAGATCGTAACGAATGGAATCCGTACTTTTAAGCTTTATCGGGGTGCGCGCAGGGGTGAGGTCAGGGCTTCCATGGTTGAGGCATGCGACGGCATTTGCGTCTCAACCCTTACGGCGTGAATGGTTGGACTGAGCTTCGGTTTAGAGCGGGAATAGCCGGCTGGTGGCGTCATTGCTGAAACGCGCCTGTCAGGAGCCGAAGCTGCGTACCAGGCCGCCTGCTACCATCTGCCACCCATCAATCATGACAAAGAAGATGAGCTTGAATGGCAGCGAGATTGTTGCAGGGGGCAGCATCATCATGCCCAGACTCATCAGCACGCTTGATGTGACGATATCGATGATCAGGAAGGGCAGATAAAGAAGGAAGCCCATTTCGAAGCCTCTGCTCAACTCGCCAATCATGAAAGCAGGCATCAGGACCCGCCATGGGGTTTCCGCAGCGGTCTTGGCAGGTGTGAGATTGGCCAGATGATAGAAAGTTGCGAGATCGCCAGGCCGGGCATGCGCAACCATGAAGCCGCGGAATGGCTCTGCTGCAGCCTTGAGGCCGTCTATCTCCGACATGCTCCCACTGATCATCGGTGCGATCCCCTCTGACCAGGATCGTTCAAAAGTAGGCTGCATCACGAAAAACGTAAGAAATAGCGAGAGGCCGATGATGATTGTGTTCGGTGGGGTGCCTTGTGCGCCAATTGCACCCCGAAGCAGCGACAGGACGATCACGATACGCGTGAAAGCAGTCACCATTACAAGAAGGCTCGGTGCCAGAGACAGCAGAGTGATGAGAGCAGTAAGCTGGATCAGGCGGCTCGTTGTTCCAGGGCTGCCGCCACTACCGCCAAGATCGATAGAAAGAGACTGCGCGTGCGCGATGCAAGGGGCACAAAGCAGAACGGCTGTGAGGGCAACAAGCGTGAAACAATGGCCGATGGTTCGACTCTTGCCAGAGGTCGTAGCTTTGGTATTACATGAGCTCACTACGCGGGATTTTATCGCCCGGATTAAATGAATCACAAAATTATTCATGAGCTACGCTCGACGGAGAGATACTGGCTGAAACCCGAGGCAGGTTCAGGATTAGCCTGGACGAGACCGTCGTTCGAGCCGCAATCGCCCTCAAGCCAGCCGATGAACGAATCTCCATTTAGCCCGGTGAGTAGAAGGCCTTCGCGCCCTCGACAGGAAAAGACGACCAGTCGCCTTTTCGGATCAAGAGGCAGTGCTTCCACAATCTGTAAACTTCTGGTTGTATTCCGTCTGGTCAGGCGGGGTTCAAGATAGCGCACAACAAATCGCAAAAGGAATATCAGCGATATTACCAGTGCAAACGATGCACCATAGCTCACCCATGACAGGAGGCTCATCCGTGCTGCCCGTTGCATGCGTTACATTGGCCCTGAGCAAGCATGGTGTTCACACTCAGGAGGACGAAGACGACAGGATTTCAGTCATTGTCACGCCTATGTTGTTGTCATCAACGACAACCAGCTCGCCACGTGCAATGAGACGGTTATTGGCGTAGATATCGACAGCTTCGCCCAGTTTCTTGTTCAACTCGACCACGGCGCCGCGCCCCAACCTAAGAAGTTGGCTGACCGGCATGGTGGCAGTGCCGATCACTGCAGTAATCTTGACCGGGATATCGTAGACGGCTTCGGTTCGAGGCGCGGTGGAGCTGCCGGCAGCTGCTGTCTCGGTTGTGGAACCTGAAGAATCGAGAGGCTCTGAGGCAAAATCCTCGAGCCCCATCATTCCGTTATCTGCATTCATCATTTACGGTCCGTTTGTCGTCTTGGGTGAGGCAGTTGGTGAACGCTGCAAAGAGTTGAGTGAGGTCAGCACCTTCTCAATTGCCTTCCTGCGCCATTCTTCCGGGTCGAGGACGATCGTGTTGGTCTCAGTGCTGATTCTGATACGTGAATCCCCGGGAACAGCACAAGGCTCAAACCTTATTTTGTCAGGCTGGGTAATCGCGCTTCTGAGGCGGACTTCGTCATCTGCGGTGCAAGTCACCTCAACCACTGTCTCGGATCCCAGAATCAGATCGATTGCATCCTGCAGAAGATCGCGATGGATACCATTCAATTGCTCCGGGGGGAGGCGGGTCAGAGCGCTGACGATGTCGACCAACGCCTCGGCAAAAATTTCCCCCGCCTTTTGCGCCAGGCTGAAGTGGCGGGCGCATACATCTTCGTTCTGACGGATCATGTCCGCCAGTGTAGAAGATAGGTTGGCTTCGGCTCTGGCCTGCTCCGAAGCCGCGCCTGCTGCAAAACCAGCGTCGTAAGCGGCACGCTGCAGCGCATCAATCTCGTCCTGAGCCAAGGACACCAAAGGCTTCGCTTGCCCGTCTGCCGGAGCCGAATCCGATTGATCGGTGGCGGGAGGCGGTGCCGGGGGCATTGGCTTGGCATCGAAATCAACAAGGTGGCGGGCGAGCGGCAGGGTGGCGGTATCAGCGTTACTCGCCTGGTCCTCTCGTCTGGACTTGAGTGAAAAAGGAACGAAGTCTCGCATCAGGAGATGAATTCGTCGCTTGCGGAGTTATCGCTTATATCGATTTCCCCCGCGTTCATGAGATTCTTGATGGTCGTTACGATTTCTGCCTGTGCAGCTTCCACGTCCTTGACACGTATGGGGCCTAGCGATGCAATTTCTTCCAGGAGGATATTGCCTGCCCGTTTTGACATGCACTGAAGGAAGAGTTTGCGTTCGCTGTCCGTCGCTCCCTTCAGGGCAACCGGGAGGCGATCCCGATCCACCTCGGTCACAACTCGCATGAGGGATTCCTGTGAGAGACGCGCGATGTCCTCAAAGGTAAACATCAACGATTTGACCTTCTCCATATCCTCATGGCTCTGACGATCCATGAGCTCTGTAAGGCGCCCCTCCGTCTTGCGATCGAAATTATTGAATACCTCGGCGAGGAGTTCATAACTGTCCCGCTTGGATGACCGTCCGAGGGATGAGATGAATTCGGATCTCAGGGTCGCCTCGACACTCTCAATCACTTCGCGCTGCACCGTTTCCATATGCAGGATACGCATCATCACATCTGTCGCATAATCCTCAGGCAGCAAGGCGAGGACACGTGCTGCATGCGCGGGCTGCAAACGACTCACGATAACCGCAGCCGTTTGCGGATACTCGCTCTTCAGGTAGTTGGCGAGAATTGACTCCTGCACATTTGCCAGTTTGTCCCACATATTGCGGCCAGCGGGACCACGGATCTCGTCCATGATCTTTTCGACCTGCTCGGCACTGAGTGAGCGGCGCAGGAAAGCTTCGGTTGTCTCAAAAGTCCCGACGAGACCATCGGCCAATTCGAAATTCTCGACAAACTCCCGACACACCGATTCGACCATGGCGGCCTTGACGACGCCCAGTCCCGCCATGGCGATCGAGATGTCACGTATTTCATCCTCGTGCAGGGACTGCATGAGTGCGGCGCTTCGGTCACGACCGATTGCCATGAAAAGAATTGCTGCCTTCTGTTTGCCGGAGAGGGAAAATTCCGGCGCTATGGGAGCTGCGGGAGGCATATCGGGGGGGCTGGCGTTATTCATGATGAAGCTCCCGGACGTGGCTCGGGTGCCTCGAGCCAGTTTCGGATAATGCTCAGGCTGCTTTCAGGGTTTTGATCGATACGGTCAGCGACCTTCGAAATCGTTCCTGCACGCGCTCTCCCCTCAATTCCATCTATCGACACGGTATCGGTATCAGTGCGAAGAGCTAGGCTGTTAGACGAACCCTGTCCGAGAGCCGCGTGATCAGGCTCTCCCTCCCTATAGGAACCGGAGCCACCAAGCGCTTCCAGATGGGTGGGGCCAGATCGCGACAGGGCAGGGTGTGTCGTCGTTTTGCGGCGGAGGAGTGGCCTGAGCGCGAAGAACCCTGCACCCAGAGCGAGGAGGATCGGTATGATCCATTCTGCCAGATATATCAGGTTAGCGCGCGAGAAGAAGCCTGGCGCAGCCGGGAGGGGTTCGACACCTCCATCCGGCATAAATCGCATTGATACGACCTCGACCTGATCTCCACGGGCCTTGTCATAACCGACTGAGGTTTTCACAAGTGTGGTGATGCGGTCGATTGCGGCTGCATCGAGAGGCTTCCACACTTCTGTTCCGCTCTTATCCCTCGTGTAGGAACCATCAACCATGACCGCTATGCTGATTCGTGCCACACGTGGGTGAGTTTGGTTAACGACCCGGACGCGCTTGCCAATTTCATAATTATTGGTTTCTTCGTCACGCGTATCACTCGATCCGTTTTTGTCGGTTTGCCCGGCATTTGCGTTCGGCAGGTTGTTCGCGACAGATGTGTTGGGGGTCGACTCAGTGTTGACGCTTTTGTCTGTACTGGTTTGTTGCGACCGCAGTACCTGCTGGTTCGGATCGAAGCTTTCTTCTGTTTCGTGCACTTCGTCATTGTTGATGACGACTGCGGCCCGCGCCCTGACATGCGCCGTGCCCAGCGTAGGGATGAGCATCTCCTCAACAGACTGAGACAGCCGTGTCTCCTCGGCATGACGGAACTTCTCGAATGCGCTCTCCTGGCCGTCCTCGCTGTTCGGCTCTCCCGGTTTCGCCAGAACATCGCCGCGTGTATCGACAATCGAGATGGATTGCGGCCTCAACCCCGGCACTGCGGCGGCAACAAGGTTCTGAATCGCCTGTATGCCGTCAGGTGCGATGCGTCCTCCGTGGCCGATATCGATAACGACGCTCGCTTGAGACGGGTTTGTCTGCACCGAAAACAGGTCACGATGAGGCAATACGAGATGCACCCGCACATTGCGTATTCCCTGAAGGAGCCGGATCGAGCGCTCGAGTTCGCCTTCCAGGGCGCGGGTTTCGTTGATGTTTTGCTCGAATTGGGTACTCGTCAGGGTCGCGCTCTTGTCGAACAGCTCGTAACCAACGCTTCCACCATTGGGAAGGCCATCCTTGGCGAGAAGGAGGCGAGCTTTTGCAACCTGGTCGCTGGATACGTAAAGGCTCGTTCCATCCGGGGAGGTCGAACTCGGAATATGGGCCTTTGACAGGTCTTCGACCATCCGGGCTGCCTCGTTGAGGTCCAGATTGCCGTACACCAGTGCGTTGGGCTGCCCAGAGCCACCAAGCGCGAGATACCCCAGAAGTCCGAGCAGCAGAGCCCCTGCGGCGCCCAGGGCAATCAGCTGGTTACGACCCAGCCCCTTTATGGATGTAAGGAGATTTTTCATAAATAACTGTCGTCAGACGCGATCGGTTTTTTCTGGTTTATTCATGGTCGGCGTCCAATCTCCCGTGTGTTTCCTGAGGTATATTTTTGTATAATGCATCAAATATTTTAGCGTATTGTAAGGCGTCAATTTTTCCAGCCCGAATGCTCCCCGTCCGCGTGGAAGCATGCTCATCATGGGATGTAGGCATTCGTTGGCGGTGTTTCCTTGAGCGGCAGATTGAGGCGGTCCGCGTTCTGATCCTGCGTTAGGCCCGTGGGGCCCTGCGCCACCTGACGAGCGACATTTGGCATGAGGTCAGGTCTGCTCCAGCAGTCCACGCCGTTCCAGCTTTGGGTGCAATATGGCTGCGGCGCAGGTGGTCGCTCGGCTGGAGCGCACCAGTCTTCACCCTGCTGTATGTAACCGGCGTTGCATTCACGACCGGTAAGATGACGTGCGATGTCATCAGCCGCGCACGCAGAAAGCTGAAGACCAGTTATCCCGAGTATGCAGCAACGAAGCATGGGCCTGTAAGAGAAACCGCAGAACCGGAAGCTCATTGCGATCCTTGATCGAGAGGGGAGCATTTCAATCACCGATGGGGAGAGGCCGGCATGCGGAATCGCTTCGTCAGCGTCAACTGCTAGGCTCGGCTGCAATCTTGTCGATAGCATTCATGCCTCGCGTCGTCTCCGTTTGGATGAGCTGAAAAGTGAGATCGTAATCGCGCTGGATCTGCACCAGACGGGTCGTTTCGGCTACCGCATTGACATTGCTTCCCTCTAGCATTGCCTGATGCAACTCGGGAGTGGGCATCTGCCGCGTTGGCGTTGTAGGTTTGAAGAGGAAGCTGCCCTCTGCCATGAGTGTCTGGGGGTTATCGACCGTGACAACGCCTATCGTCCCCAGTGGACCATCTTCGGTCGATATGGTTCCGTCCTTGGCGATCGAGAAATCTCCGCTCTCTTGCCGCAGAACAAGATTGCGACCGTTATTGTCGAGCACAGGATTGCCCGCGCTATCAATGATCGTGCCATCGAGGCGGCGTGTAAATTGTCCGTTGCGGGTCAGTCGTACCCCTTGCGTTGTGCGGACGGTGAAATAGCCGTCACCATTGATCGCAACGTCGGTCGCGTTACCTGTGCTTCTCAAGGGGCCTTGGACCAGATCCCTGAACGTTGCCTTATCCTGGGCATACGCCTGCTCCCGATCCCCTGGAGTCACCCCGGACCCTTTCTGATGGACAAGATATTGCGAAAAGAGCTCCCGGGATCCCTTGAAGCCGTCGGTATTCTCGTTCGCCAGATTATTGGCGGCAACGTCGAGTTCACGCTTGAGCACGTCGATGCGCGACAAGGCAATATAAGCAGTGCTATCCATGGCGCTCGACCAGCCTTTTCATTTTGAATGTTAAATAAATCACGCGCGTAGACTTGCGCGTGACCATGGAAATCCATTCCATTACTTCATCAGGTTGATCGTGCGCGTGAGCATCGAACGCGTCACCTGCAAGGCGTTCAAATTGGCCTCATAGGAGTGTTGTGCTTCGTGGGTATCCATAATTTCGGTCATCGCATCGACATTGGGAAGCTTGACGAGTCCATTTTTGTCTGCGGCCGGTTGGGATGGGTCGTAATGGGTCTCGAAGGCTGTCCGGTCTTCACCTATCTCCTTCACTGAGACAGATGAAACGCCGGTATCGCGATTAAGAATTTCCTTAAATGTAATGGTTTTTCGGCGGTAGGGATCGGAACCCGGTGTAGAGCCAGTCGTTTCAGAGTTTGCCAAGTTCTCGGCTGCGACCTGTAGGCGCTTCGCCTGAGCCTGCATGCCGGACGCGGAAATTCCGATAGTATCTGTGAAGTTCATTTCGACCTCGAAAGACCAGGCTCAGGATGAACCCAGAGCGAGAGAAAACATGGACATATAGGTGCTGTAAGCGCTCGTAGCCATGCGCTGCTGGTCGTCGGTCTGCGCAATCTTGACGAGTTCGCTTTCAAGGTCGACCTTGTTGCCATCGATCGACGTGCTGCTATCGGCTTTGACCGAACCTTTCTGGCTCGTGTTGCTGGCAATATGCCCTGGCTCAGTCTGGGCAAGCTGGACAGACATCTGGTTCTGCAGGGCGCCTTTGAAATCAGGAAGATCACGGGCCACATAATTAGGCGTATTTGCATTTGCGATATTGCCTGCGATGAGCGTCTCGCGCGACTGCAACCACTGCATGCGGCGGTTGGCGAGGTCGAGAATATCTGTCCCTTTATCAGCGCTGACTGAAAGCGGTGACGTTGCTTGGAGCATTAAATTTCGCCCTTCATTCTTCGCCGACAGAAGCGATAAATAGCATTATCAGGATAGTTCCCATTCTAGTATGAAAAAGCGGCCCGGAGAAGCAGAACCGCGATGCGTAACAAAAAATTTCTGCGTCGCCTCTCTGCGGTATGTCATGGATTGCCGGCCGACAGGGTGGGCGGCGGGGCGTGCTGGGTTAAAAGCGAAAATATGCTTGCCCTGGAAGGGCTCATCGCTCTTCCGTCGATGCGCCCTGCAAGCCATTTGAGCGTTGTGTCATCTCCGGCACGTGCGGCGTCGGATGCGAGTCTGAGAGCAAGGTCCTGCGCCACATCCGAGAGAGTACCTTTGGCGGGAAGATTTTCCTGTGCGACAATTTTGAGCTCATGGGTCGCAGCGGCCCAGTCCCCCTGATTTTCAAAGGTGGCCGCTGATACCAGTCTGGCAGACTGGCCCTGTGCGTCCTTGAGGATGTTGAGACCTTTGGCCGTGTTTCCGTCCAGAAGGGCAATTTCGGCTCTTGCGACATTGCGCTGCGCGCGAAGTTCGGGGGATACCGTCTCAGACTCGGTCATGTCGAGCGTTTGAAGCGCGCGGGCCGCGTCTCGTTGCTGTATGGCGAGTTTGGCGAGAGCAAGACCCGCGCTGGCTTTGTCTTCCGGACTCTCCAGAGCCGGCACGGCTGTTTCGAGTGCTTTGGACCCGTCATCGATCAGACCGATAGAAAGAAGAAGCTTTCCATAGGCAGCTTGTAGGCTGGCCTGCTCGGGACCGTTCGGAAGTCCTGCAATATGGGCCCTGAGTAGCGCTGCATTGCGTAGCACCTGTTGGTTGTCCAGACCGGTGGCGGGAATTTCAGCCAGCCCCTTCAGGGCTTTCAGAAGTATCGTGTTACGTTTGCTCATCAAGGCAGAGGGGCGCCCTGGGGGGACGCCCTGATCGATCATCAGAGCAGCGTTTTGCCAATCGCCCAGCTGCAGAAATGCCTCCGCCTGAGTGAGACGAACCGCCATCTCGCGCCCGGCCAGTCGCGCATCGAGGATGATGGCATCAAGGGCACGGATCATCTGCTGGGGAGATAACTTGCCCTGCATATGGTCAAGCACGATCTCGCTTTCCGCCGCCTTTTCGGCGATTACAGGATCGCGATCGGTCCTGAGGTGTTCAAGGCTTCTCCGTGCTGCGTCGGTCCGACCGAGCCGCATATTGGCGAGCGCGCGACTCAACTGAAAGCCAGATGACTGCGGCAGCTTGTTCAAGGCGGGCAGATCAGTGGGCGTAGCGTTGCGCGCAATCGTTTCGGCAGCGAGGGGAAGCAAAATATCCCGCACGTTCGCGGGGTAACTCCTGATCCGATCGAGATCAAGCACGAGGCGATGGGTGCCGCGCGCATCGATCTGATCAGCCTGAGCAAGATAGAGTGCCCGCCATAACTGCGCCGCTCGTTGCTGTTTCTCGGGCCATGGGCCATCCAATCCCGAGGCGTCCTCAAGATCGCCACTCATCAGCGCGGTTGCTTCAGTCAGGAACCTTATTTCCGGACGGCCGATTTCCTCTGGATCGTCTCTGAGCGCAACAGCCAGTATACCTCTCGCCTCGGTAAATGCTCCCATGCTGAAGGCTGCCTGCGCTTCTTTCACGCGAGCCTCGAAGCGCTTGGAGGGGCTGGAGTCTGCTGCTGCGAGAAAAGCGTCATGAAATCTCTGGCGCAGAGCGGTATCGCCAAGATCTTTCAGGGCAAGCCACTCGAGATCGATGTCGTTGGCATAGACCGCCTGTCCATCATCCACCATGCTGTGTCCGTCTCGATTGAGCAGAAGGCCAGAAGGGACGGCGGATAGAGTGATTTCGGCGTCACGTGCAGAGACGACGACGCCCTCATTGGTCGGCCACACATCGTATCCCGGTGTACGTCGCATGGATGTAACGCCCCCATCATCGAGAAGGGAGGTGCCAATCAAAAGGCGTGCGCCCGAGGCCGGGTCAGATACAGATAGAACGCGTCCGCTGCGGCGCATCGGATACAGGACACCCGTTGCGACGACGTGAGGGTTTATAGTGCGTCGATCCTGCTGGGGAATATCGAGCGGCGGTTTGAGCCCCAGCACCCAACCATCGCTCTGTTGTGACAGGAAGAGCGGTCGGCTGTCTGATCTGCGCAGCTGGATGATGGTGGCGTCTGGCAATACATCGACGCTCAGGGACGAAAAAACACCGTCTCCATGTATCGCGGACGTGTCTATCGGAATGGCGTTATCAACGATGATGATAAAGCGATCCCCGCTCTCGAATGCCGCAATGCCAGCCTTGGGCGGGATAGGCAGCAGGATCCGATCCTGGGATGCCTGTGACGTTGCCACGGGCAGATCGGCCCCTGACGGCGCGGTTGCCGTTGTGACAGCGGGCAGGGGTGCAGGGGCGGGTTTGGGCCTGCTGTCTGTCTTTTCCGTAGGTGAGGCTGCAGGAGCATTCAGAAGCGTTGCACGCCACGAAGGGGGGAGGCCTTGCACAAGGTCACTCCCGGAAATCCGATCAGGCAGATGCTCTTTCTGGTCTGGTATTTCTCGCGGCTGGGCAGGCCGCGTATGCGGGTGCAGCTCTTTGTGTCCTGGAAGCGTATGCCGATGATCGGCCCTTGCGGACGCCACAAAGACAAGGCCTGGCAGCAACGCGGCGGGTGCGAGGCGCAGGGCTTTCCCGATTGCCTTGAAATTCAGATGCGACACAGCCGGTCCGCCCAATGAGCGTGGCCGATATCTCCAGTGCAGACGCCCGCGGTAACGGGCGTTCTTTCTATCTGGCAGGACATGGGCGCTATCAGGTCAGGCCAGAAAATCGAGAATCTGGGTGATGGTCGAGCCGCTTCGTGCAGAGGTTGCGGACAAGCCCCCGTCAGCAGAGAATTGTACTGCCCCGGATTTGGCTGTTTCGGCAACAGCTTGAGATGACAGGGTACCGTGGCGGCTTGCAGCATAGGATGCGTGTGCGCTCGTGCTTGTCGCCTGGCGCAGCGCGGCGGAGAGCGAGGAGGCAGCTGAAATATCTGACATTGTTGTTTCCGGTTATAAATCGTCAAACGGGGCACAAAGACCCCGTGAAAATGGCTTGTGGCTTATGCTGCCAAACATTTTGTCACAATTTATGCGCCTTCTTTATTACAATAACGTTAAGGTTTTTGCTTGTTACATGTGAGAACGCCTCACGCCCCATAACTCAGTGTTAGCACGAATTCCGATGGCAGGGCCATGCTTTTGTCGAAACGTTCCGGGTATCCCGAAACTGCGTACCGGAGGGGGTATTGATGGAATTTGACGATGTCGCGGTGACTTTGGGCAACAGGGGAAAAAAATTGTCGCGGTTCAGCCATATTTCGTCACCCACTGGTAGTCTCGTTAATGTCTGCCCTGTATGGTCAGCCTGTGCCCTTTGAGGGATCTCGACCAGTAATGTCGGTCTGTGAACGCAGGTAGGGTAGTCAAGGAAGATTTCCATAATTGACCAACTAAATAACCAGACAAAATTATATAATCATAAGTAAAACTATTGGTGGATCATAAATGCGCGTATTGTGTGTTGCTGAAAGCTCCGGGGCAGGAAGGCCGAGCGACGAGCTCGCGAAAGCGGCGATAGCAGGGTCCCTGTCGATCACGGCCAGCGGCCCTGCCGGGATTGTGGAGACCTTGCGGCGCACGCATTATGATATCGTGGTTCTGCAGCAGGCCGCTTCGGATACCCGCATCATCCGGCAATTACGCAAAGGGAAGATTGCAGTACCTGTCATCGTTGTTCGTAAAATCGGTTCGGCGGAAGGAGAGGTCGAGCTGCTTTCTGCGGGCGCAGATGACTGCGTTGGCGAGGAGACCGATCACAGGGTTCTTCTCGCGCGTTTGCGCGCCGTGGCCAGGCGCGCGGGCGGTCATGACAGCCCAACATTGCAAGTTGGCAGAATGTCGGTCGGTATCGACCGCCGCGAGGTGCACATCGACGGGGCCGTGGTTCCCTTGACCCGAAAGGAATATGATCTTCTCGTCCTTCTCGTCATGCGCAAAAACCAGGTCCTGAGTAAGGAAGTGCTGCTGGATAGCCTTTATAGTGGTGAAGACGAGCCCTTCGGAAAGGTTATCGACGTAATGATTTGCAAGATCAGAAAGAAGATAAGGGCTTTCGGAATAAACGAGCCATTCACAACCCAATGGGGGATAGGTTATCGACTGAATGAGCCTGCGTTTTCACCAGTGACAATTGTTCTGCCTCAGGAAGAATTGCACGTTCGTACCCCGGCAAGAGAAAATTGCCTCCCTGTGACGGGCGGTATCCATATGCTTGGTTCCATGGCATCGCCTGGACGGGCTCAGAGCTGAGCCAAATCAGGGTATCCAAGGCATTGCTTGACTTGTCATGCCTTGGGAAGGTGGCCTGCGAGGTATTGCGTATCGCGCTACCTCGTGGTCCTGTTTAGGCCTCAACGTTATCTGAGCTGTCAGAACTCTGGGTCGTGCTCGAGGCTGTCTTGCCACTGAAGTTGGTGATGTTCGACAATGGGATCGTGGCACCTCCCATCTGAATCTCAAGATCGGAGCTTCCTTTCGTCACACCTGTCACAATACCCGTTACGGTAAAGGGCACGTCGGATGTGGTGCCGGTAGAGTCGATCGTTTTTACCGCGACACTGTAAGCGCCGTCCGCCAGTTTGTTACCCGAATTGTCAGTCCCATCCCATGTCCATTTGTTGGTGCCCGAAACAGCGGACCCTGTATCGGTCTTGACAATTTTTCCAGATGAATCGCTAACGGCGATGGCCACGTTCTGGCCCTGAGTTGCACTGAAACTGAGCGATGCTGCACCGCTCTGAAGGGGCAACGTGGTCGATTTCGCCGTAGCTGTCTGTCCCACCCACTGGCTGCCCGAACCGAGCTGGCTGCTCTCGTTGAGCGAGATAAGGGATGACAGATTGGTGTTGGTTTGCACCTGCTGCTCCACACCGGCGAACTGAACGAGTTCAGAGGTGAACGAGTCAGAACTCATGGGGCTGCTGGGATCCTGATGCTGCAACTGGGTCGTTAGCAACGTCAGAAATGTTGTATAGTTATTCGCAAGGGACGAGAGACCCAAGGCAGCGCTCGAACTCGATGAGGTGCTCGATGACGAAGAGTTGGCCGAAGCTTTTGCGGTGGCCTCAGCGGCCTGAAGCAATGCACTTTCGTTGCTGATCGACGAGGTTGCCAATGTTGTTGCCCTTGTGAAAAAAGTCGAAGCGTTGAATGTCTGTCATCAAGCCGTGATGTTGACGCGGCCATTGGTTGCTAGGGCGGATTCTGAAGCCCGCAATGTAACGCCAGTATCACCTATGTTATCGGGTTCGGACGTCCCGAGTCTACTCTCTTGCTGTCTGTATCCGGGGTTGGAATTCTGACCACCGCCAGCAAAGTTTTGCCCTTGCATCAACAGGTTCATGCCATTCTGAGCATGATGGTCGTGGGTCTGCGCATTGGACCCGCCAGACATGGATGAGACGATGTCGATTCTGATCGAAGTCGTATCAATTCCAGCAGAATGCAGGGAGGCAATAAGATCGTGTCTGGTTTTGCTCAGGCTTTCCGCAGTGGAATCGTCATCGCTCTGAAGGATGATGCGTGTCGCTATCCCATTTTGCCCCTCGAGGCTTAGTTGAATCGGACTCGTATCAGTTGTCTGCAACGTCATAGTCAGTGTCGTCGTCGAGCTGGACGCAGTCTGTGTCTGGTCACCTTGATTCGTCGTGGTGTCCCATGTCGCTCTTTCCACAGGACTTGAGGTTTTTTGCTGCCCGTCCTCTCTTTGGCCGCTGAGCACCATCGATCCAAAATCGTTGTGTAAGCCCCCGATGGCATCAGCAAGTTGCGCGACCAGCAAAGGCGTCGCTGCCTTTGCCTCAGAGTGATCCTCGGGCGGGTTATCTCCTTTCGACGATGCTCTCTCGCCTTCTGTTCTGCCTGTCGCACCGCCTAACGCTACGACGCCGGACCAGTCACTTTCATAGTCCGGTTCATCTGCTGCGCCAGATTGCGGGGGCGTGACGCTTGCGGCAGGTTTGCCTGCGCTGTCGGAAAGAGATCCGAAATGCGCCTGTCTTTCGCTTTGCTGTACGGTCGCTTGATTGATGATCGGAGAAGTGGGCGTGTTGCTTTGGCTATTGTCTGGCAAGGTCGTGACTACCCAGCCTTGAGCGAGGGTACCATCCGTCAGATGTGACGAACCTCCGCCAGTACCAGAGATAACAGCAGCGGACTGTATCGCTGTATGGACATTTATGGAGGATGGCAGGGGCGTATCGGATCGCGCTGGCGAGGTTGTCACGGTCACCTCTGCGAGGTGGCCTTCAGCTGGGGCAATTCCTGCGCCTGACGTGATCTGCCCTGTTTGCATACCCCCCATGGAGGTGCCTGATATCACATTGCTGATCGCAAGACTGGCTTGTCCAGGCAGGTTACCTGGACTTGGCTTGCCACTCTGAGCCACTTCGGAGGCATTATAGGACAGAGTCTCGGCGCGCCTGACCGGGCTGCTCGCTTTGGTTCCGGGCAAGGAGACGATCTCGTCAGCTGTTACGCCACGAGAAAGGAATCCGGGTGCCTGAAACTGCCCAAGGGTTGTCTGATCGCTCGTGATGGAGGTTGGACTAGCGAGGCCAAAGGCAGCCTCAAAGAGAGGTGCTGAACCCTGTGTGGTCGCCGCCGACGTGATCCCACTTGTCTGGGTCATTACTGCTGCCGGATTGAATACGGCGGACGTGTTGATGGTTGGCTGTAATGACAATCTCCCGTCGTCCCGCCCGGTGCTGACAGAAGCGCCTGACGAGGAGGCAGGCGCGACATAGGCCTCAATCGCTGGAGTTGATAATCCTTGCAGGCTAGTCAGGGCGCTGCGGCCAAATGTTGTGTCAGGCGTCATCGGCAGCTGCGTTGCGTCGCCAACGAACGGATTTGGGAGCGGGGGGGCGCCGGCGGAGACTGGTTGAGCAAGGGCCGAGGCAGTATCCGATTGTCCCGACAACGCCGAGCTGTGCCGCTGGAGGGAGATATCGGCATTTTGCAGGATTGCTGACCCACTTGGTGCCTGTACCGAAGAGAAGGGCGCTGCGTGTGAGAGAATATCGAATCCATACGACGACGAGCCGTTGGCGAATGTGCGTATGTCGCTCCGCCCGGACGTTGATGCAGAACCCAGATCAGAGGGGGCGAGGACCTGGCTTGAGGCTAAAAAATAGCCCCCTTGCATCACTGCGACCGATGATTGGCTGCTCACGGCTTCATTGCTGATCGAGCCTTCATCCTCTCTCCCGGAGCTGGTGCGTTGCCCTCTGCTCGAGAGTGTCGGGAGTATGTCGGGTGGGGCATTGGCCAGAGACGTTGAACCGCTCGACCCCGCCTCCACGGCCAGTGAGGCACCGCTGACGACATCTGACCATTTGTCAGTTGGAGGCGTCAGGTCACCCGAAACAGCTTTCTGTGGTTGAGTTGCCGACGAAAGTTGACTGCGAAATGACTGGGGGGACGGCAGGGGGGCACCCGACACTGCGGCGCCCGAAGTGAGTTGTGGGGCGTTG
This sequence comes from Asaia sp. As-1742, assembly GCF_011753235.1. Taxonomy (NCBI): domain Bacteria; kingdom Pseudomonadati; phylum Pseudomonadota; class Alphaproteobacteria; order Acetobacterales; family Acetobacteraceae; genus Asaia; species Asaia sp. As-1742. The sequence continues at coordinate 351,931 of NZ_VWWA01000002.1, forward strand.
CCGGGCAGGTTTGACCGCGATACCTCATCACTCGCCACAGATCGGCCCTGTCTCTCTCTCACTCTCATATTGACCACTCCGTCATCTCGCAGGTCAGGAGTGTCATGAAGCAACTCCCTGAGACTCGGTCAGAGCGACATCGAGTTCGAAAAAGCTCGGCATGGCAGCCGGTGGAATTTCTTTTCGTCCGATTTCGGCGCTAACCTGCGGGGGATTGCCCTGGAGATGGGCAACCAGGACCGTCTTGATGATGCCTTGATAACGGCCATCCTGCACAATCACCGCCTTGATTCTTGAGGCGAGAGGGGCCACCACCCCGTAGGACAGCAGAACGCCCAGAAATGTCCCGACGAGTGCCCCGGAAATCATCTCGCCCAGAATGGCAGGAGGTTTGCTGATTGAGGCCATGGTTTTAATCACGCCAAGCACAGCGGCGACGATACCCAGCGCAGGCAGGGCATCTGCAATACTCGTCAGACACTCTGAAATATGCAGTTTCTCGGCCTGATTTTTGCGAAGCTCGCGGGCCATGACGTCGTCAAGCTGGTAGGCGTCCTCGAGATTGAGACTCACCAGGCGTAGATAATCGCAAATAAGATCGCGGGTTTCCGTATCGTCACGGACCTTTGGAGAGAGCGCGAAGATACCACTATCTTGCGGATTTTCTACGTGCTCCTCGAGTGCCATTGCCCCTTTGGCTTGAGCGAGACGGGTCAGGCGAAAAAGAACAACGAGAAGATCCACATAGGCGGCCTTGTCATATTGCGGCCCTTTGAGCGCAAGCTTGAAGTTGTGCGGCAGTTCTTTCAGGGCACCTATGGAATTCGACATGACAAAAATGCCAAGCGCCGAACCAAGAATTGTAATCAGTTCAAAGGGCATGGATGCGAGCAGTGGCCCCATCACACCGCCTGAAGCAGCGAACGAGCCGAAAACACACAGAAGGGAAAAGACAAGCCCCCCGATAAAAAGCATTTTTGAATTCCGTTTCTTATTCGAGGCTGAATGTTGAAAGGTATCTGATGTGATGTCGGAGGATGCTAAGGGTTTGGAGAAGAGGCACTGTGCCCAGCCTGTGGCATGATCTTAGGCGAACCGGGACTATTATCCACGGGTTTTTCGTGCTCGCCTGTCAGAGTGCCTGATCCGGCCTCCACCTGATTTATATCGGGATGCAAGCGATGCATGATGATAACGACCCGGCGGTTCGCTGCGGCTGACGGTACTGCCGGGTCGGCAAGTTCCCGATCTGCGCCACCTGATACGTCCAGGATCTTGGGGTCGGGATATCCCGACTTGACGAGAATTTCGCGTGACTGATCGGCTCTCAAGGCGGACAAGGTCCAGTTGGACATTCCTCCTGCAACCTTGCCCTTGAAAGGGGCTGCATCCGTATACCCGACGATTGAGATACGCTCCGGCATCGGCGCGAGCCATTTTGCTATCTCGCCTAGCATGGCGCGTGCGGCTTTGTTTGGTGCAGAGGCTCCAAGCTCGAACATTGGCACATTTTCGGTGTCGTGAAGCTCAATCCTGATTTCATCCCGACCATATGAGATCGCCACATTGTCGAGATGATCGCTGGTATCTTTGCCTGCTTTGAGCGCCTGTTCCAGATTGCGTGTCATATCATGCAGGTTGGCCTGCTCGGCTCTCGATGCCTCGGACCCGACAGGGCCCGGTTTGTCATGACGCGAGCCTGCTTCCGGGCCCCCTATGGGAACGATTGCCGCCTGGGCCGGCAGCGATTCATGCTCGGATTGATGATGGGAGGCCGGAACTGCCTCGATAGGGGACGAAGCGCCATGCCCTTCATAGGGAACGGGCACCGGCCCCGCCGTATCCATATTCTCATTGTCTTCGAGACGATCAAAACTGCTCCCGCCCATCATAGGAGCGGGGGGAGTATCAACGATTTTTTCTGGCGGAATTGCCGATTTTTCATCAGCCAGCGGGTTGAAGTACTGGGCAATCCCCCGGCGCTGCTCGTCGGTCGTTGCATTCAGGAGCCACATGACGAGAAAAAACGCCATCATGGCCGTCATGAAATCCGCGTAGGCGATTTTCCATGCACCACCATGATGGGGCTCGTGTCCATCCTCATCTTGGCGACGGATGATGACGGAGGGGCGATTTTTTCTGGCCATCTGCGCTCAGGGGTCCCGTTATCGTCCTTTCAGATGTAACATGCCCAGGCGGGACGCGGGTGTACCTTCAAACGAGGCGCGTCCAGCATGGTTGAGAGCGATCGACGTATCCAGCCAGACCTCGCCACCCAGATCGCGCCAACGCTTGCAGAATGTGAAATCTTCGCTGAGATAGGTGCCGGTCTCCTGATCGATGCTGCCATCGAACAGGGCGTGACACATGCTTCCGTCTCCTGAACCCGCCGCATCTATGCGCCGGTAGGCGGTCTCCGGATAGTGTTTGATCATCGCTGTAATCACCTTGCGGCTGATCATCATGAATCCGGTGCCCGCGTAATGGGTCCGGAATAACGGCCCCTTGTCCCACGAGGAATGCATCGCATCCGTCTCACCGACGTAGCGTAGCGAGGCTGTTTCAAGCTTTTCACCGCGGTTCAGATTTTCCTGGGTTCCCTTGTCCCAGAAGCGCTCCTTGATAGGGTACATCCCGGCAACGATATCCTTGTCGGCAGCAAGCAGTCGGGCGGGCGCCTCTGCGGGAAACCCGATATCTGCATCTACAAAAAGAAGATGCGTTGCATCCGAGCGTGTATAGAACTGATGAACGAGCGTGTTGCGCGCGCGGCTCACCATGGCATCGTCGCCCAGGAGGGACAAGGTCATGGGAATACGAATGATGCTTGTGCAGGCGATAATCGATTCCATATATTCCTGCGTGACAAGCCCGCCAAAGCAGGGCGTCGCAATGAATATCTTGGCGTTCTGTATCTCTTCCATAACATTCCTGATCGCTATTGGAATATGAGGTCTCCACCTGACTGGCGGAGTGAAATGACGAGGTTTACGAATGTTAAAAAACGCAAACTCCCGGGCGTTCAAAGCGACGTATCAAAGACATTCGCCTATGAATTAGCGCTTACGCAACGATAACTCGTCGAGTACGGCTTGCTCACGGCGTGTGTGAGAATCATTACGCTCTTTTTCCAAACGCCGAAAGACCGTTTCTGTAGCCTTATGTCTGACTGCCGTCTCCAGAGCGAAAAGTCGCGCAGTGTCTGTCGCGGCAGAAGCGTTATGATATTCTTCTCTGGCGTACGCGATTTTTTCAAGGCCAGACGGAAACCAGACGCGAAACGTCTCCATGGTCACGTTTCCCGCCGTTGCAATGCGACGTTCCTCGGCAAGTACGTCTGTCGCATAAGTCAGGCTCGCGGATTTCCCATCCTGCAGCTGCTGCGCAGCAATCAGTTGCGTTTGCGCATCAAGTCTCTCGCGTTCCCGTATTTTGGCCAAAGTGGCGAGGCAGCGCAGGCGATGGGTCATTGTGGTCCGCCATAGGCAGCAACCAGATTATTGAGGGCAAGAAAACTGTCGGACAGGGCTCTGACTTCCATGCGTTCCTGCTGGAGTAGAGAATCGATCTCCGGTGCGAGCCTGATGGCCCGGTCCGACTTGGCATCACTGCCCTCACGATAGGCACCAAGCTGAACGATATCCCTGATATCCTCCCACACTGCCAGTGTCGCGCGTGCCTCACGCGTCAGGGCATTCTCTTCACGGGTGTTGCATCCTGACGCCGTGCGGGAAAGGGAGCGCAGCACGTTTATAGCCGGATAACGTCCGGCCTCCGCTATGCGTCGATCCATTATCACATGCCCGTCCAGAATGCCGCGAACCGCATCTGCAACCGGCTCATTATGGTCGTCTCCTTCGACAAGGACCGAATAGATGGCGGTTATTTGTCCCGCACGCCCATCTGGCGTTGAAAGCCCCGGACCTGCCCGCTCAAGGAGTCTGGGCAATTCGGCGAAAACGCTTGGAGGATAGCCTCGTGTTGCGGGGGGCTCACCGCCAGAGAGGCCAATTTCCCGCAAGGCGTGGCAAAAACGTGTGACGCTGTCCATCAGAAGCAGCACTGATTTTCCCTGATCGCGGAAATACTCGGCGATCGTCGTGGCGGTATAAGCGGCTTCCCGTCTCATTAATGGGGGAGAATCGGACGTGGCAACGACGACTACGGCCTTCGACAACCCTTCTTCGCCCAGATCATCCTCAAGGAATTCTCTTACCTCTCGCCCTCGCTCCCCAACGAGAGCGATTACGGCAATATCGCAAGCGCTGTTGCGCGTAAGCATTCCCATAAGCGTGGACTTGCCTACGCCGGAACCCGCAAAAAGTCCGAGCCGCTGTCCCTGGCGACATGTAGCAAACAGGTCCAATGCTGAAACACCCAGGCTCATCCGGGGGCCGAGGCGTGCGCGAGATGCTGCATCTGGCGGCGACGCCCGCAGGTTGCACGATAGGCCAGTTGGGGAAAGGGGCGCTTTCCCATCGATGGGCTTGCCCATGGGGTCGATCACGCGACCAACAAAATGATCATTGACCACGAGATTTGCGCCGGAACGTTTCTGACGTTCACCCGATGGCAGAAGCGGAAAAAGGGCGCGACAACCGGCCCCAATGCCATCAAGGGCACCGAATGGCATCGCAATGGCCGTCTCGTCACGAAAGCCGACAATCTCGGCATCGATTTCACGTCCATCCAGGGCTGCGAGCGTGACCCGATCACCTACGCCAGTAAAGCCCGTCATACCGGTTAATGCGACGGAAAGGCCCGTAACTGCAGTGACCTTTCCTTCTAGGCATGCAACAGGAAGGTCGTGCAAAGGCGTTCTGACGGCCTGTGCAAGGGCACCAAGCTCTTGTGTGAGCCGGGAAAGTGTCAAGTCTTCATCAAGGCGCATCTGATCGGTCAAAACAGACCAGAATAAATGCTGGATGAAGAAGAACTGTCATCATCGCCGAACAAGGCGAGTATGCCTGATTTCGAGTCGTCACCACCAAACAGATCGAGCATGTCTGCAGGCTTGTCCGCTGGCTGCGGAGTGATCTGGAGAAGGGTCAGATATTGCTCGGCGTATTTCTGGATCTGATCGGGAGTCTTGAGTTTCGAGAAGTCTACCTTTTTCGTAAGCATGCGCACTTGCTGATCGTAGCTCAGCGCACCAAACGTCGAGGGATCGTAGCCTGATACGGTCTCGACCACCTGAAGCAACTTGGTATCGGACATGATCTGGCTGAGCGAGGTGACGCTGGCCATCTTGCGCGTAAAATACAGAGCGTTGCCTACGCCGTTATCCGTGTTGGCGTCGTTCGATTCATATTGCTGTTTCTGATAGTTCGAAACGATCTGATCGATCGACACACCGTCAACCGTACTGGAGACCTTACTGTCGCTCTTGAGCACCGATTGGCTGGCCTCGGAACTCTGTGACAGATTGGGTGGTTGGAGAGCGACGCTGTACTGCACTCCGTTGACCGTTGCCTGCAGCGAGGGGATGTCATGGGTGTACTGCCCATTGACCTGAAGCACGTTGCCGGAGCCATCGAAGCCCACTGACACCACGGTGCTATTGACGGTAGAACCATAAGGATCGACGACGTAGGCACTCCAGGTGCTCGGATCGCTGCTGCTTTGCGCCCATTTGACCGACAGATACGTCCGACCGAGCGTGACATTGTTCGTATCGTCAGACGCCTGGTTCGGATTGAAAGGGGCCGTGATATAGGTCTGTCCGGTGCCGGAAAGCGACCCGATTGTCGCGGAGGGCATTGAGAGCGAGGTGCTGGAAGAGTCGACGTTCTGCAACAGCACCGACTGGGTTGGGCTGGTAGCCTGGTAGCTGTTGCCAGCCATGATCACGCCTGAACTGCCCCCGAGCGTGCCCAGCGAGATTGATATTGCCTGACCCTTTTCATTCGCGTCGTTAAGCGTGATGGGCAGCTCGACCGCCTGTCCGGCTGCACCCGAGGCAATAGTCGCTCCGGTAGTCGTATTGGTCGCGGAAGCAAGCGTACCATCACTGTTAAATGTCACCTGAAACGCATTGCTCGCGACCGATGCATTGCCCTCGGCATCAAAGGCAGAGACACTCCAGCTCAAAGGGTTCGTCTTGCTTTGTGTCCACTGAAGCGCGATCTTGTGAGCCCCGGAAACATCGTCATACGCATCGACGGCGGGCGAAACATATGTCTGGCCAGAGGCCCCTGCAGAGGGGAGGGTTGCGCTCATCGTTATAGAACTGGTCGGCGTATAGGTTGTGCTGAGCGCCGTTGAACCGCTACCAGCGATGAACGCTGTGTCGCTAGAGCTACCCTTGTTCTGCCCCCAGACCTTGAACGCGTCGGCGAAGGCAAGCCATGTCGCGTTTTGAGACGTCTTGGCGAGAGATTTACTGGAGCTGGGGTCCTGGGTCAGCAGGTCCTTAATGAGTGCTGTCGCATTGGCGTAGCTCCCCATCCCAAACGCCCCGAGTACGACCTGAAGAGAGGAATAATCTTTCAGGAGGGCATCAGCAGAGGTTATCGCAGGCGCTTTTTTTTCAAAGGCAGCGACTGCCTGCTTCGTTGCAATATCGCTCTTGGCGTAATTCGATGCGGCCAGGTCCTCGTCCTTGAGGGCTGAAAGGTAGCTGGCAACCGGTGATATGTTTGTTATGGCCATACACGTCTCCCGGGGTTCCTCCGCTCTTGCGCGATCCTAACGGGAGAAAATTACGAAGAGGTTTCCAGATGAGCCTTTCCCGCGATCATTCTCCCCGGGCGCCCTGCCCCTCCCGCCGGGGGAGGGGACGTTCCTTCTGATGCCGAATTGCGCTCGATATCACTGAAGGCAAAGTGTGATACGAGTTCTGCAAGAGAGTCTGCTGTTGACACGAGGCTCTTCACTGCCTCTGCGCTTTCCTCGGCCGCGCCTGCATTCTGCATGGTCGTCTGCTCAAGGTCGCTCATTGCCACATTGAGTTCGCCGATGCTTTGGGACTGTCTCTGCGCAGATGACGCGATGACTGTGACGGCGCTGCTGATTTCCCGAACCTGATCCATCACCTTTTGTAGCGCCAGTCCGGCCTCTCGCACTTTCGTAACGCCGAGACGCACATGGGCATCCGATTGAGCGATCAGCCGTCCTATAGCCTCTGCTGCCTCCCGAGAGCGCTGTGAGAGAGCCCGGACCTCTTCGGCCACCACGGCAAAGCCGCGACCGACATCACCGGCGCGCGCGGCTTCCACGCTCGCATTCAAGGCAAGGAGGTTGGTCTGGAATGCAATCTCGTTCATGATGGTGATGATGCCACCGATCTCCTGTGAGGAAGACTCAATGGCAGTCATCGCGGCAATCGTATCGGTCCTGATGATGTCGGCATGTTCTGCCTCACGCTGGGCCACGAGAACCATCTCTTCGGTTTTGCGCGTCTCGATAGCGGTCTGCTTCACACTGCCGGCTATCTGGCCAAGCGCTGCGGACATCTCCTCCCCAGCCGCGGCCTGTTGTTCGGTACGGCTGGAAAGCTGATCGGCGCCGTGACCGATATCGGTGGCATTTGTTCCAATATGCACGGCCTCGTTGCTGATATGGTGTATCGTCTTCTGGAGCGTGACCGCAGCCTGATTGAAGTGCAGACGAAGAGCGTCCAATCGCTCCGGGACTGCCCCATCTTCAATCCTGAGGGTCAGATCACCATTCGCCAGGGCGCTCAGGGCCTGACCGAGAATCTCAACCGTTGCCTGATCTTCTTGCGCACGCTGCGTCTGCTCCTCCTGTAGGCGGAGACGGGCCTGGTCCATGCCATCGAGGTAAGCCGATATTGTAAGATCGATCTCAATGAGGACAGCCTTGGTCAGACTTTCGATGCGTCCAGCCATGTCATTCACATTGTGTGAAGACAGCTTTTTCAGAATGCCCCGGGGCTGATCATCGCAGATGATTTCGTGCATCAGAGCAACAAGGATCCGGCCATATGCACCGATGTAAAAGCTGGGTTCCAGCCCGATACGGGCATGAGTTGTCCCTATCTTTGTGACATGTGCAACGTAATCCTCGTCAAACCGCGCCTTGGCTATACGTTGCCAGTGGGCGAGTTGCGCCTCTTTAGCACGCTCCATATGGGCGTTATCAGTAAAGAATGCACGTGAGCGCGGTGTTTCACGGATCTTCCGGTAGAGGCCGTCAAGTACTCCCGGAAGTTCCCGTTCTATGAGACTGGCCATCGAGCGCAACGAGGCAAGATCACTCTGTCCCATACCAATGAAATCCTGCCTGCGTGCCAGATCAGAGAGTAGGGTTTCAGTCATGTTGCAGCTTCTCGCTTGTTCGTTGGTACCCGACGGTGCGGTGCGCCCTCTATTGAGCGAACCTTCAAGAGAGCGTGAAGAGAGGATTGTTTGTTGTCATTGTCAATGATCTGGTCGTGCGGGGCCTTTCGGGCTGGCTTATGGGGCGCGAGGCGAGGTCTAGGTAATCGTCTCGATGGTTTTGATACGTGCCCGGGGATAGATCTCTGCCTGGGATAGCACCGGGACCGCAGGGCGTACGCGCTCAACGATTGATCGCATTGAATCGCGTACAGTCGAGGAGACGACGATGACCGGCACCTCGCCACTTGCTGAAACGGCGTTGAAGGCGTCGCGCAGTTTGATCACGAAGCGATTGAGCATGGATGGCGGCATGGCAAGTCGCCGGTCATCGCCTTGTCCGGCTATATGAGCGGCGAAGTCGTTTTCCCATTCCGGAGAGAGGGTAATCATCGGGATATAACCTGCGGGCCCCTCCAGGCCGCTGCAGATTTGTCGGGAGAGGCGGACGCGCACATGAGCGGTGAGGGCCTGGATGCCTCGCAAGCCCAGACCATTACCCTCCTGGATGCTCTCTAGAATTGTGGGCAGGTCGCGTATGGAGACCCGTTCGGCGAGAAGCGACTGCAACACACGCTGCACCGTGCTCAGGGTAACCTGTGACGGAATGAGGTCTCCCACCAGCTTCTGCTGATCCCGGGGCAGTTCATCGAGCAGATTCTGGGTCGCTACGTAAGTCAGCAAATCTGGCAGATTTTGCCTCACAAGTTCGCTGAGATGTGTGACCAGAACACTCGCAGGATCGACGACCGTGCATTTGAGGGCCATGGCTCGCGGCTTGAGGGCCGGTGCAATCCACACGGCGGGAAGACCGAAAGCGGGTTCTGACGTCCTCTCACCCTCAAGATCGGGAGCGCCCCCCGATGGCGTCATGGCCATAAGGCGGCCAGGCCGGACTTCACCACTACCGATGGTGATTTCCTTCAGTTTGATAACGTAGCGATCAGACGGCAGAATGATATTGTCCTGTATGCGGATGGGCGGTGTAATGAAGCCCATCTCGGCTGCGATTGTTCTTCTCAGTGCCTTGATCTGCTCGGTCAGTTGCGCGTTCTCACCATTGGTCATTGGAAGAAGCCCGAACCCGAGCTCAAGACGAAGCAGATCCAGTTTGAGCACATCAGAGATGGGTGACGCAGAAGGGGCCGGGGGCGCTTCGCTGACGTCACTGTCATTTTCATCTGGTGTCGGCACTTTCCAGCGCCACCATGCAGCGGTGCCGGCAAGGGCACCAATGATGAGGAACGGAAACGCAGGCAGCCCAGGCATCAATGCGAAGCAGCCGGAGAGAATCGCGGCCATCGCCATGGGCTTCGGGTTTCCGCCGAGCTGGCGGACAAGCGTGACGTCTGCCGACCCCGCAGTTCCCCCTTTGGTAACCACGATACCGGAGGCTGTCGAAACGAGCAGGGCAGGAATCTGGGAAACAAGTCCGTCACCGACAGTCAGCGTTGTGAACGTACTTGCCGCATCGCCGATAGGCATGCCGTAGCGGAGGACACCGATAGCCAACCCCCCGACAATGTTGATCCCTGTAATGATCAGCGCTGCGATGGCATCACCGCGGACAAATTTTGCAGCACCGTCCATGGCGCCGTAAAACGAGCTTTCGTCTTCGAGCTCCCTGCGCTTGAGGCGTGCTACCCTGTCGTTAATGGCTCCTGACGACAGCTCGGCATCGATGGCCATTTGTTTGCCAGGCATGGAGTCGAGAAAGAAGCGTGCTGCAACCTCTGCGATGCGTCCCGAGCCCTTCGTGATGACCATGAAGTTCACGACGAGAAGAATGCTGAAGACGATTCCCCCGATCACGACATCACCGCCCATCAGGAACCCTCCGAATGCGGCGACAACATGCCCTGCAGCAAAGGTGCCTTCGTTGCCGTGGCTCAGGATAAGGCGTGTTGTCGCGATTTCGAGCGAGAGGCGGAGCAGTGTCGTGAGGAGAAGCAGGGTAGGGAATGAGGTGAATTCAATGGGTCTCTCCAAAAACAGGGAAACCATCAGAACAAGCACGCTCGATGTGATCGACAATGAGAGACCGAGATCGAGAATGAACGTCGGCAGAGGGATGATCAGAATCGACAGCAGCAGCAACACGCCGAGCGCAAGGCCGACATCGGTGCCGGGGATCGCCCGTCGCCAGGAGGTCTTGTAACTGCCATCTCTGACGGATTGAGATGCCTTCGTTACTTGCCCGGTCAAGGAAGAAAAAAGTTTTGAGGCAGCGTTGCCACCCGTGCGCGACTTGCTGGAGGAAGGGGCACGGACCGGAGAGACGTTTGCGCTTTCCAAAATGTCAGCTTTCCTAGCCTGGGTCATGATGCCGACGGCATTGCTGCGCAACGGGCCCCGACCTGTCGTCCTGAAATGAATGATACGCCAATCGTTGCGGCAGGCGCTTGAATCTCGCGCCAAGAGGTATCCCGTCTCGCGTAGATGAGGCAAGATATTAAGCGTTACGCGTTCATGGATCGCTAACCTGCTTTCGAAATGACCTGAACTTGATCGGTGATGGCATGACACAAGACACGGCTAGTCCGGAACCGCGAGATCTGACACATGCTTCATCGCCTGCTGAGCAGTGGTGGAAAATCCCGGGTGCACCGCCGGATGTCGAGAAGTTTGTTGAGGCATGCGAGGCCCTGCTGGGCTCAGGTGACGGGATCAGCGGATTAAAACTTGTACTCGAAACGATGGCAGTCCATCAGGACGAGTGGAAGCTCTCTATGGCGGGAGCGTCGCTCATCCTGCGTTTCACAACGCGTTACGACATCGTTGGGGTCCTGCTGCGCAATGTCATACGCCTGCAACCTGACAATGTGCCCGCCCAGGCTTTCTCCGCCCATTTGCAGATCGTGCGCGGGGACGTAAGCGGCGGCTGCGCAAGCTTTGCACAGATGATGGCAACCTATCCCGGGCAGAAAGCGGAGATCGGGGAATTCATCAGCATGTCCCTGCTTGAGGTCGGGTATCCTGCTGAGGCGCTTGCGGTGCTGAAATCTCTGTTCAACGACGGAGATGAAACAGCGTCACTGCTCAATAATGCCGGTTGTGCGCTCGAGCGGCTCAATCGCTCCGTTGAAGCCCTGCCGTGGTATGAAAAGGCCCTCAGAATCAGCCCTGAACGCAAAGCTATCGCGTTTGGTTATGCCTGCACCCTGATCAAGGCGGGTCTTTTTGAGAGAGGCTGGCCACTCTATTTCGAGCGCGAATTGCAGATAACCCCACAGCAGGGCTGGGTACGCAGCATTCCCCGGCTCCGTCCTGATACCGGCCTCTCAGGGAAGCGTATCCTTGTCTTTCAGGAGCAGGGGTTGGGCGATACGATCCAGTTTATACGTCACCTATCCGCCCTTGCAGCGCGTGGTGCCGAAATCCACGTCTGTGTGCCCGCCTCTCTGGTGCGCCTTGTGCGTCAGTCCTACCCGGCTTTGACGGTGCTGGACCCTGTGAGTGCTGCTACGAACCACGCATATGATTACGCGTGCCCCGTGCCGGATCTGCCCTTTATCAGCGGGGTGCGGACGGTGCACGATATTCCAACCTGCATTCCATACATTACCGATATCCCCGCTGACCGAGAAAAAATGGCGGCCCTGCTGCCTGCGGGTAGACCGCGGATCGGTCTTGTATGGGCAGGCGAGCGTCGTCTCCGCTCAGAATACGCATTGGCTGATATGCGGCGCTCGATTTCCTTCAGCGATCTCGCCGAGGCGCTCCTCCCGGCTGAGGCGACCTTCGTCAATCTGCAATTCGGGACACCAAGGGAAGAGCTGAAGAGCTGGACCGGTCAGACAATTCATGATCCCATGAGCGAGGTACAAGACATGGCGGATACGGCGGCCATCATGCGTAATCTTGATCTGATCATCTCGGTCGATACGTCACCCGCGCATCTCGCCGGAGCGCTTGGTTGTCCCGTATGGTTGATAAGCCGTTGGGATGCGTGCTGGCGCTGGGGGGATTCCGGAACAGGGAGCCCGTGGTACCCTACGATGAGAATTTTCCGTTCGAATGAGCGCTCTTTCCTTCCTGTCCTTCAAGAAGTCGGAAAAGCGCTGCGACTCTGGATCGATATGCGAGGCGTCTGATGCTTTCAGCCTGTTGGGCGTGCCAATTGCGTAGGGCTGCTTCGGTATGATGCGAGGCTGCGTCCTCTCATGCCGCTCATGCCTGAATGATGAGGGGCAGGCTGGGTGAAATGGCTGAAACCCTGGAAAGGATGAAATGCCCTCACAGCAGGCTGTGCTCCCTCACGCGCATCAGCAACGATTGTATCGCCGTAGGGAGACTGGCTTCGTGGCGCCGCCAAATCAATCGCGCCCTTACGCTGAGGCGGGTGTTTAACGTCCCCTGACGGGCCTATCCGTTCGTCATCAGGTATGGCCCAGGTTTCGAGCACCTTCCATTGATACGGGGCTCCGAGCCCTGGGGTCTGGGAATGATAGGCCGCCGCCGCACGCGGCCAACTTCCCATCTTGTCGTGCATCTGGTTAAGAAAGCGCCCGGCATAGAGAGCATTCGAGGTTGGATCGAACGCCTCATCAAGTGAATGGAAAGCATCCGGGTGCTGTTGCAGGTTGACCTGCAAGCACCCGACGTCGATCGACATAATACCCGCATTGCGAAATTCGGTTGCCGCCGCGACGGCGTCCTGTTTGGAATCGTAATAATGGCCAACCCCATTGGCCATTATTGTCCACGGCCAGGATGACAGTCGCCCCTGCGCGTCGGTCTTGCCGCTCTCGACCCGACTGATGGCATATAAGAAACCTTCGGGAATGCGGAGGACTTTTTCAGCCTGGCTGGAGGCTATACGGCAGCGCTCGGCTTCCATCGTCTGAGACAGGGCCGGCACGGGAGCGAGAACAACGCTGAAACCCAACATTGCGAGAGACGCGCTGGCTGATTTCGATAGGCGTGATTTCATGAAAATCATGGGTCCGTTGCGCCTCTCAGCGAAATCCATGGCAGTCTTTCATCGGCGTCTATGTGACAGCGGGATTACGGTTCGCCGTGGTGCGGCATAGATCAATATCAAAGGTCTTCCCGTTACAGGATAAGCAGGCGTTATGACAATCATTATCGCTTTTGCAACAATGCCGGTGTGAAACTGTCTCTCTGTCGGAGGGCGTTAACCTTGTTGTGGTTGTAAGTGACAGGCCTGTGTCGTAGGGTGTCATTGCTGGCGCCTGTCGTACAAGATCGCTATCGATGGTGCAGGCTTATCCATTTGACAAAGACATTTCGATACGCACTCCGCGTCACACCGGGAACTGGGCTGGACGATCATACGATGCATTGTCGTAACAGGAAAAAGACGTTTGGCTGCCTGATAAAGACGCTCCTTTTTTGTATGAGCCTGGGAATCGTGGGTTATGCGCCGGCGTCAAACGCCACCGCAGTACGCGTCAAAGATATTGTCGATTATGAGGGTGTGCGTGACAACCAGTTGGTCGGGTACGGATTGGTTGTCGGTCTGCGAGGAACGGGCGACCGGCTGACAAATACGATCTTCACTCGCGAGACCCTCATCAGCATGCTCAATCGTCTTGGAGTGAATATCCGCGATCGAGAAGTCCAGTTACAGACTCATGATGTTGCTGCAGTCATGGTAACCGCGACTCTGCCTCCTTTCTCTCACGGGGGTGGGCATATCGATGTTACGGTATCGGCAGTGGGCGACGCCCGTGACCTGGCAGGAGGCACGTTGCTGGTGACGCCGCTCCAGGCAGCAGACGGTGAGGTCTACGCTGTGGCGCAGGGCTCCCTCGTCACAAATGCTTTCTCAGTCGGAGGGACGGCGGCCTCGGCTACCCGCAATATTCCAACGACAGGGCATATCGCCAATGGCGCAGTTGTCGAGCGCGAGGTGCCGGTTTCCCTGGGCAGAAGCGGGCTGATCCATCTCTCCTTGCGAAACCCGAATTTCACGACGGCAAACAGAATCGTCAATGCCATTAACCGTTCTCTCGGATATGGCACGGCCAAAATGGATGACCCGCGCACGGTTTCAGTTAACATGGCCGGGCGCGACGCGCCCTCGCTTCTTTATCGGATCGGCGATCTTATGATCGAACCGGATACGATGGCCAAAGTCATTGTGGATGAGGCAAGTGGGACCATCGTGATGGGCGATAATGTGCGCATCAGCACGGTTGCCATTGCGCAAGGCAACCTGACGATCCAGGTGACGGAGACTCCGTTGATCGCCCAGCCTGCCCCTTTTTCCAATGGGACGACGGCGATCGTGCCTCGAACGCAGATCGATGCCAGTACAGACAGTTCTCACCGATTGGGTATTCTTCGTGAAGGTCCCACGCTCGCGAGCCTTGTTGCCGGGCTGAACGCCTTGGGAATGGGGCCGCGCGATATGATCAGTATCTTGCAGGCTATCAAGGCCGATGGCGCTCTCCAAGCAGATCTGGAGGTTCGATGACATGACGGCTTTGACGCCTGCAACACTCTCTTCTCTCTCTGCTGCGCAGAATGAGACATTGGCTAAAGCGCAGGAGGCTGCCCGAACCGCAAAAGCTGACAAGGCACGCGAAACAGCGAGATCTTTTGAGGGCCTTACGCTGGGTGAGTTGCTTCAGCCCATGTTTGACACCGCTGACATCTCAGACAACGAATTTGGTGGAGGCGCGGCTGAAAAGCAGTTCCGTTCCCTGCAAGTGCTGGAGATGGGAAAGCAGATAGCCAATAATGGCGGGATCGGTATTGCCGACAGTGTGTATCGACAAATACTCGCGATGCAGGAACAGGAAGAGACATGATCGGTATGCGCTCAGACCAGACCTCGCCGGTCATAAAAGCGGCATCGCGGCTTATGGCCCTGCTGAAAGTGGAAAATGAACAGCTCCGTCAGGGGAAGCCTGAACAGATCGAGATACTGCTCGCGGATAAAACGAAATTACTGTCAAAAATGGAGCAGGCACTGACTCAATTTGAGGAGCAGGGGGGCGATAGAACAGCTTTGATGCCGACCATGGGGGACCTGATCTCGCTTGTTGCGGAGAACCAGGCTTTGCTCGAGCATATGTCAGTGGTGCAAACCGAATTCCTGAAATTGATATGTGCCGCGCCCGTTGAAGAAATCACGCAGGCATACAGTCCGTCAGGTCACTACGTCACGCCGACGACAGAGAGCGCCGCCTTGACCCTTCACAGTGAAATCTGAGAGTTGAAAGACCGTATGCGCGTTGGACTGATGAGGGCGACAGGTCTGTCTGTAAGCTTGGCGTTGACTGCCTGTCAGTCTCCAGCAAAGCCGTATCTCACCATGGGTAAACGGATAGCGGATGCGGGGTTTATAGCCCATCCCGCAGATACAACCGCACGTTACGCAATGATGAATTCGCTCCCGCCTGGTGTGATGACCTATCGGCCTGCTCCTAGCGGCCCCATCTATCTCTACGCAGATCCGATCGGATGCGGCTGTGTTTACATGGGATCAGACGTGGCTTTCGTTTATCTTCTGAATTCGACCCCTGTCGTTCGAAATCAGCACTTGCCCATCAAGAATGTCCCTTCGATTGCATCGATGGCCGCTGAAAATCGACGCAATACCAGTGTCTGGGACTGGAGCGCCTGGTCCAGTCTTGCAGACCCCGGTGCTACGCAGCCCCGATATGTAACCGGGGCTGCGTGGTAGAAACGGCTCGGTTCTCTATTCGCCGAGAAACTTGCTGCCCATACGTTTGCGAGCATGATGACCTTCTGGCACCGGCTTGCGGGCCTCGGTAACCACGGGCGTGACGGCCGGGCGTTGCTCGTGTCGCTCCGGTTCGGGAATGGGAGCTTTCGTTGGGGTGTGGTTGTCCGGGAGGGGAGCTTCGGTATTTTCCGGGTCGTCTTGCAGGATAGGTGCCTCTGACTGTCGAAGCATATCCAGTTTGACGTCTGACACATCATCCAGAAGCTTTCCCAGGGATTGCTCACTGGATTCCGCTTTTCGTGTCAGAACGCTGAGCTGCTCAGCCTTCGAATCTGCCTTGTCCACAAGCGTATCCAGTTCACCCCCGACGATCTTGGCTTGCTCGATCGTGCGGCTCAGCGGTCGTCCGCTGACTTGACCCGCAACACGCAGCTTTTCAACACCATCATGCGCATTTTTGATACTGGTCTCGAGCTTTTCGATAAGTTTGACGAGACTTGCTCTGTCGCTCTTCAAAGCTGACAGGGTCTTGCTGATGTGAAAATTATAGGCGATGCCTAACAGCAGCAGAACCGAGAGTGCCGCTTCTATGAATACCTGAATTTGGGCGAGCATTCTCTCTCAATCCTCCGTTATTTATCGTCAGCCTCGTTTTGCGGGATGTCAGTCCATAGTCTCGAAGTCAGTGGTGGCCTCACTCGGGTTGTGTATATGCGGGCTATCCTCGGGCACAAGCCGATGATCGATCTTAACGGCTGCTTTCCCTCCTGATTGCCCCAGATGCCCCTCGAAGAGTGTCGTCTGATTACACTGCAGCGTCACAGGGAGGGTGTTTTTAACCTTGTGGGGAAATACGAGCTGCATACCTGGCTTCATGGTGAGCAATGTCGAAAGGCTGACGGTCTGCTCCTCAAGCACAGCCAGGATTTCGGCATTGGTTTCCATAATTTCGGAAATAAGATGGTTTTCCCAAACCGAATCACGGCCAAATCGCTCCCCCATGAACTGCTGGGAGAGCAGATCTCGCACAGGTTCGAGGGTTGCATAAGGGATGACAAGATCCATATTGCCGGTCCGGTCCTCCATATCAATATGCATCTTCGATGTCACGACAGCATTTGAAGCACGAGCGATCGCCGCAAAGCGTGAGCTTACTTCGAGCCGTTCAAAGATAAGGTCGATCTCGCATACTGGGCTGAACGCGACCGACAATTCCCGCAGGGTCAGGTTCATGAGCTTTTCGATCAGAGTACGCTCTATGGCGGTGTGAGGCCGCCCCTCAGTGCCTGAATGACCCTTCCCACGCGGGCCACCCATGAGAATATCGATTATGGAGTAGGCCAGCGCGGAATCGATTACGAGAAGACCGTAATTCTCCCATTGGACAGCCTTGAAGACGCAAAACAGCGAGGATGACGGCACGCTGTTGACGTAGTCGCCGAAACACATGGAGCGCGTGTATTCTGTGGTGATTTCGACATTGTCATTCGTGAAATTCCGAAGGCCCGTTGTGAGGAGGCGGACCAGACGGTCAAGCACGATCTCGAGCATCGGCATGCGCTCGTAAGCGACAAAGCCGGCCCTGATCACACGCTCCATTCCTGTCTCGTGCCGTTCAGGCAGGTCGCTGAATGCGCCGCCAAGGAGATTGTCAATCTCCGACTGGTCGAGCATCTGGTTCAGCGTTTCGTCCGCCTGGAAAGGCTCGGAGGCACTGCCGGAAAAGGGGTCATTCTCGCTCTCGACCTTGGGGTCGGCCCAGGCATCAGGTATGGGCGGGATATGGTGTTCACTAGGCGACATCATGAAACTCTGCCTGCATCGAAAGGACCGATGTTTATCTCAACCGGTCTCACTGTATGAGGAATTCGGTAATATAAAAATTGGTGATCTTGAGGGGCGCTATCTCAATTCTAAGCCGCCTCAGAAGAGTTTCACGCAACCTGTACACCCCGTTTCCCCTTATCTCCTGAGGGCGCGTCTCGTGCAGATAGGTCTGAAATATATCCTGGATCTGGGGAATATACCGCCTCAGCGAGGCCTCATTCTGAGTTCCTGCAATCTCCACACGCGTTGTCATCTTCACATAGACGGGTCGATTTTCACCATTATCGAGGCTCGAGATGATGGATGGTACCGCCAGAATGGTGCTTTGGGCAGTGGACGGGTCAGCTGCCTCTGCTGTCTGCTTCGTTGACGAAAACCACCCCTTATGGACTGCAAGATATCCTGTGCCGGCGATTAAAGTGAGCAGGATCAGTGATGCTGCCACGAGAATGAGGCGTTTCTTTCTGGGTTGAGCCTTCATCCCAAGCCGATCGTCATCGACAACGTTGATGTCGAGATCGTCGTTCAGGCGGGATTCACTCATTTATCTTTCGCTCACGTTCTTCTGGCAGTGATTTTAGTTTGATTAATGCGCCATTCATGCGCGGACGGAAGTTTCCGGGGCGCCATAGGAGGAGCATCCTCCTGCGAGGTCGCCTTGTTTCGACGGGCAGCATCAGACTGCTGCCCGGGAAAATCGTCCTTTTATATTATTGCTTCATGGCAATGGTAGCCTGCAGCAGAGTGTCCGCAGTGGTGATGACCTTGGTATTGGCTGAATACGCTTCCTGAGCAACGATCAGGGCAGAAAGGTCGCTTGTGAGATTTGTGGTTGAAGACTCTGTGTAACCTACGGAGAGTGTTCCGGTCCCGTTGGCGCCAACAGTGCCGACAGCGGGGTTACCAGACGCTGCGGTAGCGGTGTACGCTTGCCCGTCTACCGCGTTCAATCCGTTGACATTGGCGAAATTGGCAAGCGCAATCTTGCCTGCAAGTTGGGATGCCCCGTTGCTGAACTGCGCCATGACCGATCCGTCGCTCTGTATCTGAACGCCCTGATATGTGCCAGCGGCTACAGCGTCGGATGTGAGAGCTGTCGTGTCCTGTCCAAGCGAGCTCGAAGTCGAGAGCAGGGGGCTCGTTGTGCTGGTCATGTCTGGCAGCTTCACCGTATAGGCCTGCCCGTTGATCGTGGCGGCAAGAGTCGTCGGGGGTGAGTTTGCCGTGCCGTTCGCATTGAAGGTGATCGAACTCGTCGAGCTCAGCGCAGCGCCGGTAGAGGAGTTGATGGCCGACACGTTCCAGGTTGGCGGCGAGGCAGATGTCTGAGCCCACCGAAGCGATACGGGCGTACCCCCGACATCAACAGGCGACGTCATATAGCTCTGGTTCGAGCCGGTGGCCGTACCGATTTGAGAGCTGTCCTCAGTGAGTGTCGAAGTATTCTGATCAAGCGTCAGGCTCGAGACTGCGCTTTTGCTCGCAGTGCCCGTCGATTGTGCCATGATCGTTCCGCTGGTGCCACCAATGGTGCCCAGTGACAGGCTAATCGACTGAGAGGTATTCGTTCCATAGGACGCTGTGATGGGGAGCGTTACAGCCGCGCCAGTGGTGGTCGAGCCAACTGTAGCTCCCGTCGAATCCGTTACGCTGGCCAGAGTGCCGTTACTGTTGAAGGTGACGTTATAGGTGTTATCCGCCTGATTGATGGCGCCCGTTCCATCTGCGTCATAAGCGCTGGCAGTCCAGACGAGAGGATTTGTGGTGCTTTGAGACCAGTTGAGCGCCACATGATGCTGTGTTGCGTTCGCGTCATACACTGTCACGGGTGCAGTCGTGTATGTCTGGGCATCACTGGCGGTATAATTCGCCGAATTTGCAGGCATTGTGCCCACAGTAGCTGTCAGCGTGAGCTTGCTCGTCTGTGGCTGACGATAAGTGATATTGCCAACATTGATCTGCGTCACACTTGTGCCAAGCTGTCCGGACGACGGATCGACCATATATCCGTCGAGGTAATAACCGCTGGTATTGACAAGATAACCTTGGTTGTTTTGCGAGAACTCACCGTTGCGCGTATAATAGCTCTGATCTGAAAACTGTGTTGTGCTCGCATTGCCAGCGCCGTTCGCCTTGGAGACAACGAATAACCCATTCCCAGAAATGGCCGAGGCAAGACTGTTACTGCTGCTGGTCGGTGTACCCTGATTATCGACATGCTGCACCGTGATAGCGGATACGGAATCCGAGACATCGGCCGAGGCCGTGCTGCCAATCATCGAGCCAGCAACGAAGTTCTGGAACGAAGTCGTATCGGCTTTGTAACCTACGGTCTGACTGTTTGCGATATTATTACTGAGATTTGTAAATGCCGTTGACTGCGCGTTTATTCCGCTGACGGCCGTCGTGAGCGCGTTAAATACTGACATCAGAGTGTCCCCGACCTTATATGCCACGAGCTGCTTCGCTTGCCGCATGGGCATGGTATACGAAGAGTCCGAATGTTGAATGAACGAGACGACATAAAATTGCGCGATGCCTTGACCGGATCGAAATTTGTCTCTCACCGCGCCTGCGGCAATCAAGAGTATCCCGAAACGAGGTGAATCCCAGCTTGGCTATGGGTAGCATGTGTTGGTGGAAACGCAAGCTTTGTTACGATGTTTATCCGGATGCTAGCCCACGATACCGAAACGCGGTAAGACGTTTTCCGCGGTGCGATGATGGCAAACTGAATGCCGGATGACAAAATTGAGACAAAAGCCGCAGGCGTCGGATAAAAACGTTTCGTTAACTATTTTCACGATTAGATGAATGGCCGGCATTGATCCGGCACAAGATAGGGGTGGTTCTGACAATCAGCGCCCGTGGCGCGGCTTTGGTATAGTCCGGCTTTGTGAGTGTCTATCTGCCCTCGTCTCCAGTACTCTTCAGGCAATCTCCGGAGTAAAAAATCGATGTTTAAGTCGTGGCCTGGTGGCTGGGCAGATGCCAAAGCCAAGATGAATGCGCTTGATCGTGCGCTGGCGTTCATCGAGTTCGATGTGAGCGGCATGATCCTCGAGGCCAATCAGAATTTCTGCGATGCAATGGGTTATCGGCTTGATGAGATCGTAGGGCGTCATCATCGCCTGTTCATTGACGATACCTATGCCGCAAGTGCGGAATATGCAGGATTTTGGCGCGGGTTATCTGAGGGAAAATCCTGTACGCAGGAATGCATAAGGCTGGCAAAGAGCGGTTCCGAGGTTTTGCTGCAGGCGAGCTATAATCCGGTCAGGGACGTTACAGGTCGGGTCTATAAAATCGTCAAGGTTGCAGCTGTAGTGACAGAGGCTGCGGCCCTCAGGGCTGATACAGCGGGCAAGCTCGACGCGATCTCTCGTGCTCAGGCTGTTATCGAATTTGCGCCCGACGGCACCATCTTGCATGCAAATCCCAATTTTCTCGCAGCTATGGGCTATTCACTGCCAGATCTTGTCGGGCGTAACCATTCGATCTTCGTCGGGGCGGATATGGCTGCCACCCCGGAATACAAGGCGTTCTGGAACAAGCTGCGAAAAGGGGAATATGTACCGCTCGAATGCAAGCGTCTCGATAGCCGTGGGGAGCCGGTGTGGCTGCAGGCTTCCTATAACCCGATTTTTGATATCAAAGGCGAGGTGGTCAAGGTCGTCAAATTCGCGACGGTCATCACGGGGCGGGTAAAGGCCATTGATGACGTTGGTAAGGGCCTGGCGCGACTGGCCGATAACATCCTCGGTTTTCGCCTCAATGGCGAGATCGATCCCACATACGAGAAGCTCCGCGAAGATTTCAACAGGGCAATCTCGAAGCTGGACATGACGCTCGGCGGTGTTGCGGCCTCGGTCGGCACGGTCGCGAACGGAGCCAATGAGATCGTCGTTGCCTCCAATGATCTCGCCCGCAGGACAGAGATGCAGGCGGGCAATCTCGAGCGCACCGCCGTTACGCTCAATCAGATTACTGCGCGCGTATCAAAAGGGGCGGAAAGCGCCAAGGCGGCGGCCTGTTCAGCTTCATCAATGAGAGTCGATGCACTGGCGGCGACCCAGATCGTCGATGGAGCGATCGATGCCATGGAGCGTATGCGTGAGGCGTCGAAGGCAATCTCGCAGATCACCGGGATGATCGAACAGATCGCCTTTCAGACCAATTTGCTTGCCTTGAACGCTGCCGTCGAGGCCGCCCGCGCGGGTGAGGCGGGTCGTGGATTTTCCGTGGTGGCTACAGAAGTGCGCGCGTTGGCGGAGCGTTCTGCGAAGGCATCTCAGGAGATACGTCTCCTCATTTCAGAGAGTACGACGCACGTTGACCGTGGCGCAAAGCTGATCACGGACGCCGGATCTGCACTGGGTGGGATTGTCGAACGCATATCCGGAATTGACGGCCTTCTGTCGGAAATCGCTTTGGGATCCGAAGACCAGGCGGAGGGGCTGGGGCAGGTCAACCAGGCTGTGGGTCAACTGGATCGTGTGACCCAGCAGAATGCGGCAATGGTCGAAGAGGCAACTGCGGCGGCCAATAGTCTCGGTGTCGAGGCGGGGCGTCTCAAGGGGCTTGTTGATGAGTTCACGTTGAGCGAGGTTGTCTAGGGTATCGGGCTTGTCACGGCTATTTGGCTAGGTATTCATTCCACGTCGTTTTTTCACGATGCGTGGCCCGGTCTGCACGATAGACGTGGATTGAGTGCACCACCCTGCATCGGCTTGCCTGATGCGGGGGGCGGGTGCGGTTTCCGAAGGCCGCGCTCTTGCCTGGCTACAGCCTTTTTTATCCCGGATGTGCCAGCTTCTCATGGCGCCAAATTTCCAGAGCCAGAGCCGCCGTATCGGCGGAAAGTATATATCCTTTCGCGCTATTTCCCACCTGCCATCAGAGGTGGTTGGAAACTTTTACGAAACTATTTGTCTCTAGGTCTGTCCGTGCTGGTTTCCCCTTTTTTATCGGGGTGGCGTGTTGAAGCCCGTCGTGGGTGACTGCGGCATTCTCTTGCTGAACGGAATTGCATGAACCTCCTGGCCTCTCTTTCGATCGCCACGGGTAGCCTCAGTGTTATCGAGGCCCAGTATGCTGTGACGGCAAACAATGTCGCGAACGCAAATACCACCGGCTACGTGAAAGAGACGGCTGCGACGTTGTCTTCGGTGGCTGCGGGGTATGGTACAGGGGTCAGGCTTGGCAATACCCAGCTTGCGATCAATCAAGCGCTTCAATCATCGCTTTATCAGCAGAATGCCCAGGCCTCGTCCTACACAGTGATGAGCGATTCGCTGGCTGCCGTCTCCTCCGTGCAAGGATCTACCTCTCAGGACTCCGGAAGTACGTCTAGCCTTTCGGACCAACTCGGCAATTTGCAAAGTGCCCTGATTTCCCTGACGTCCACTCCTACCCAGAGCGTCTCCCAGAGTGCAGTCGTCAGCAAGGCCTCTGCCTTGGTGACAACCGTGCAGACTCTTGCCTCGACCTATGCTTCACAGCGACAGGCGGCGGCTGATGGTGCGGTTTCCGATGTGTCCTCCATCAACTCCGACCTGACACAGATTGGTGCCCTGTCGAAGCAGATCATGAAATTTAAAAGTCTGGGGCAGGGTACCGCTGATCTGGAAAACCAGCGTTTGGGCGTGATGTCGGACCTGTCTTCCAATCTGAGCGTGTCCTTCACCACCAGTGCGAACGGCGATATGACGGTGCGCACCGCAGACGGAACACAGTTGCCAACCAGACCCGATCAGATGGGTCTGGATGATAGCACCCAGACACTACCCAGCAGCACGTGGCCTCTCTCGACTTCGAGTGTTACACTGTCGAGCAGTTCATACTACAGTGCGCAGAACACGAACTCTTCCATTCCGGCAATTACTCTTGCTGGCCAGGATATTACAACGAGTCTGACAGGGGGGAGCCTTGGCGGCAACCTGACCCTGCGCGATAGCACTTACCCTCAGATGCAGGCGCAGCTCGATTCATTCTCCTACACGGTAATGAATCGTTTTGGCAGCGCAGGATTACCTCTGTTCGTTACCGGCTCTGACGCCAATGCGACGAGTTCGATTCAGGGCAGTGACCTCAGTAAGCCGGTGCCTCAGGGAATTGTTGGGCTGTCTGCCAGCCTGAGTGTCAACAGTACCTATACCAAGACGCCGTCGGCGCTCACCACCACCACAAATAGTGATGGGAGCACCAATACAGGTGTCACAACCACCATCAGCAATGTCCTTTCCACCACCTTTGGCTCGGACGCCGAAGACGTAAGCGGGAGTCTTTCTGCGCCGTCCAGCAATCTCGGTCCAGGTGGGTCGATCTCGACGGGATATGCCGGTAATCAGGGACTACTCGCGTTATCGACCGCCCTTACTTCCAATCAGGGCGCTACCATCGCTTCCATGAGCGCGGGTGTCACGTCTAGCAGCGCCGTTCTCACGCTCCTGCAGACCAAAGTAGCAGACGTTTCGGGCGTTAACGTCAATGACGAAATGGCCAAGACCGTTGCGCTGCAAAATGCTTACACGGCGAACGCGAAGATCATTTCCACGGTGCAGACCATGTTCAATGCGCTGTTATCGGCAATCCAGTAAGCGGTCCGGAGATTGGTCATGAGCAATGCGGTAGGTCAGTACGGTGGATCGGCTCTCTCGCTCATTCTTGAGGCGAGCGTAAAGACTCTGACTGCGCAGCAGGAGACCGCAACGTGGCAGAGCAGCACCGGTATCATCGGGTCGACTTACGCCGATCTGGGGACCTCCCGTTCCGCGGCGCTCAGCCTCACTCCCAAAATCACTCAGGTGCAGGCGTGGCAATCCAATATCACCAACGCTCAGAACACGTTGTCCGTCACGGCCACCGGTCTCAATCAACTTGTTTCAATGGCGCAGACGCTTTCCACTAATCTGCTCGGTATTTCCGGCACGGCAACATCCAGTCAGGTTGCTGCCGCCGCCTCATCGGCAATGAGTGCTCTTGGTGATCTCAAGACAGTGCTCAATACGAGCGATGGTGCAAATTACGTATTTGCGGGCACTGACAGCAACACAGCCCCCATAAAAGGGAGCGCTCCCCTGTCATCGAGCAGCCTGGCTCAGCAGATTGCGGCGAGCGTTCAGTCTCTCAACGCATCCAATGCGGGGTCTGTTCTTGCCAGTGCGACCTCTCTGGCGGGGTCAACCGATCAGGCGGTATCCGTATTTTCGTCGACACTTTCCGTATCTCCGGCTCAGGCTGCCGACAATCAACGCAGCGTGATGAGTGGGACCAATACCACAACAAGTTTCGGTATCGTTGCTACTCAGTCATCCATGACCTCCTCGTCGAGCAATACGTCCACCGGATCGCCGATCAGGGATCTGATGCGAGACCTTATGGCGGTATCGGCAATGAACGGGATGTCGTCCAACACACCAGGATTTTCCGATCTCGCAAAGCAGATCTATACGTCGCTCGGCACGACGATTAGCCAGCTGACCGAAGAGGAAGGCGCTGTGGGCGCAACGCAAAACAGCCTGACCTCGCAATCGACAATGCTGACTGGGCTTTCCACAATGCTCGAAACCCAGCTGGGCGATTCGCGAAATGCTGATATGGCGACAGTCGCAACCAATGCAGCGAATATCAAAACCAGCCTGAGTGCCTCGTATATCCTTATTTCAAACATGAAGGGCATGACACTGGCGGATTATCTCTGATGACCCATCCGGAAGGCAGCGCAGAAGCGCTTCAGCTGGCTGGTGATTATGCGTCAGCGGCGAAAGCATATGAAATCCGCCTTCAGGCATCTCCCGACAACGCGCGCACCCTGAGCAATTACGGTGGCCTGCTCAACTTGCAAAACCGGTTTTCGGATGCCCTCGCATTATTGGGTCGTTCCGTTGCGCTTGATCCTGGTCTTCCCGACGCGTGGTCCAATATAGGGAACAGCTTTCTACATCTGAGCCAGTACGAAAATGCGATCGCCTGCTATCGCAACAGTCTCCGCCTCGAACCTTCGCATGCTCTGGCGCTCAGTAACATGGGCGTAGCTCTTGATCATCGCGGAGATCATGCACTGGCGCGCGGTTTTCATGATGCCGCTGTCCAGATGAACCAGGAGAACGTATACAGCCGGACCAACCGCGCAGTTTCGCTGCTTCAAAGTGGCGATTATGCTGAAGGCTTTCGTGAGTATGAGCATCGCTGGACAGCGCTGCGTGCTTCTGGCGGGCAAAGTAGTGTGCCTCGCTGGGGTGGTGAGCTGGCGCCTGACAAAACTCTGATGGTTTTCACCGAAGGCGGATTTGGAGACGTCTTGCAGTTTTCCCGATTGGCTCCGCTTGCGGCGCAAAAGGTCGGACAGGTCATTCTGCGTGTGAGGCCGGAGCTCGTCTCGCTTCTGGAGCGTAGTTTCCCTGAAATCACTGTCCTGTCGGAAGACGATATCCTCCCCGAGCACGATCTCGAATGTCCGGTTCTCAGCCTGCCTCACGTGCTCGGGATAACGCTCGAGACGATCCCTGTTCCTGGCAGATATCTGCGGCCTGACCCGATAAAGACCGCCCTGTGGCGCGAACGGCTTCGGGCTGGGGACGCTGATAACTGGCACGATACCTTTCGTGTGGGGCTTGTATGGGCGGGCGCACCGCATCCCGAAGTTCAGGCAGCATTTCTTGCTGACCATCGCCGCTCCATGAATCTGCAGGATCTGGCACCGCTAGGACAGGTCGCCAGACGCTTTGAAACGCTCAGGTTCTATAGCCTGCAGATAGGAGAACGCGCAGCGCAGGCGGCAAATCCGCCTGAAGGGATGCGTCTTTCAGATCACACGAGCCACATCGCCAGTTTTGATGATACGGCTGCGCTGATTGACACGTTGGATCTCGTTATCGCCGTCGACACATCGACTGCGCATGTATCGGCTGGGCTGGGGAAGCCCACATGGCTTCTTTCACGCTATGATCAATGCTGGCGTTGGCTCTCGGGGCGACGTGATTCACCGTGGTATGAGTCGATACGGCTTTATCAGCAAAAGCAGCCCCTCGATTGGGGAGGGCCTGTTGCCATGCTCACAGACGATCTCACGGCTCTCCTTGAGACGAAATATGCTCATACGCCTGTCTCAGCCCGATGAGACAGGCGTGTCCCAAAAGACGCGCTGACGCAGGCATTCGAGAATTTTGAAAAGTTTCATATTCCCGGTCTCGTATTGTGCAACAAAGCATTGTAGGCTGTAACCATCATATATCGGCATGGGGGCATCGAGCTGCCTCTATGTCGCATGCCAGATAATTCGAAGATTGCCTGATATTGAAGTCCTGTGCGCAATTGAAATGATATTTCATTGCGATAAGAAAATATAATGTCGATTCAAGAGGCTCTTCGAAGTGCTCTTGGTAGGGGTGTCCTGAAATGATGAGATCGCTTGATATCGCGAATACGGGCATGCAGGCCCAGACCACAAATGTCGAGACGATTTCCAACAATATCGCCAACATGACAACCACCGGATACAAGCGTCGTCGTGCTGAGTTTCAGGATCTGATCTATCAGGATCTGCGTCGTGCCGGGACGATGAGTTCTGATACCGGGGACCTTGTTCCTGCGGGTGCGCAGGTTGGTCTTGGTGTTCGCACGGCCGGCATATACCGCATCAATGAGCAGGGTACGCTGGAACAGACCGGAAATTCGCTGGATCTTGCCATTGAGGGGCGTGGATATTTCCGAGTAACCCTTCCGTCGGGAGAATATGCCTATACTCGTGACGGAACATTCTCGCTCTCGGAAGACGGTACGATTGTTACTGCGGACGGCTATCCCCTGTCTCCCAATATCTCCGTTCCCAACAATGCGGAGAATATCACGATCGATCAGTCTGGACAGGTACAGTACACGCTGTCTGGTCAGACTACAGCCCAGGTGGCTGGTCAGTTGCAGCTCGCGACATTCCAGAATGAGAATGGTCTTACGGCGATGGGGCAGAACCTGTTCACCGAAACAACCTCATCTGGCACAGCCAACCTCAGTACACCGCAGAGCGAGGGATATGGTTCGGTCCGTCAGGGTTTTGTTGAGGAATCCTCAGTTAATGTCGTGACCGAAATCACTGCGCTCATTACGGCGCAGCGAGCCTACGAGATGAACAGTAAAGTTATCACTGCCTCGAATGAAATGCTGCAAACCCTGACCAATCTGCGGTGATACCAATATGCGCGCGCTCACGATCTCTCTGATAGGGCTATCTTTGATAGGCTATTCCGTATCGGGAGATGCAGCGACCCTGCGCAATACGTCCATCGTTTCGTCCGGGATGGTTCGTCTTTCTGACATTTTTTCTGGTCTTGAGCCCGGGCAGGATCGGGTTCTGGGTCCTGGACCGGCACCTGGATCGAGTATTCATGTAAGCGGGCAACAACTGATTGCGATCGCCGATCAATACGGTGTCGAGTGGGAAGACCAGTCCTCCTCTTCGTTCATGACGATTACCAGAGCGGGAAGAATTCTTGACGAGAATTATTTCGTTTCCCTCGTCAGGAAAAACCTGCCCGACTTGGGCGAAGGCCCCGTTTCAATTACGTTTCACGACTTTCATCCTATGACAGTCTCTGCGGATGAGGCCGAGCCGGTTGTTCTGTCTGATGTGAAATGGGATCAGCGGAGCGGGTGGTTTTCATCCACTGTTTATCGTGCCCACCCTACAGGAGATCTGGCAACCGACTCGTTCATGCTGACGGGTGTTGTCCATGCCACCCAGCGCGTGATCGTGTACACCCACTCGCTGGGGGCAGGAAGCGTTGTTAGTGCCGCAGATGTCAGGGTGGACGAGGCATATTCTGGTCATCTGCCGTCGCGTGCTGTCACCGATCCGGCTGAGGTAGAGGGGCAGACCATCAGCCGTGGTGTCGTGGCGGGCTCCGCGGTCATTGCGCAGGACCTGCAGCGCACTGTGATCATGCATAAGGGAGATCCCGTCATGATCACCTACGTAGCTCCAGGGCTCAGATTGTCGATTGCTGGAAGGGTTCTTGAGGATGCCGGTGCCAAACAGCAGGTCCGCGCATTGAATGAGTCGAGCGGGATGATTGTCAGCGGGAAAGTCACTGATGGGTCAAACGTGGAAGTGGCGTTGACGAGTCATCCAGTCCCGTCCGATCCGAACACAATGCGCCGGCTTTCGGCGTCTATGCGCAATCCTGCGCCTTGACGTTTCCTGGCGATAGGTGGCTCTGAATACGATGACGCGTTTTTTCTCCCGTGGCTCATTGACCGTGCTGCTGCTACTGGGCGGCTGCACGTCTCTCTCTGATCTGACGGAACTCGGTCACCCACCGAGAATGACCCACACTTCTGATCCGACACAGTCGCCGGACTATCGTCCGGTGACAATGCCGATGCCACCTCTCCAACCTCCGCCGACCGAGGTCGGGAGCCTGTGGCGCTCAGGAAGCCGGGCTTTTTTCAAAGACCAGCGTGCCTCTCAGGTTGGCGATCTGATAACGATCAACGTCAACATCTCGGACAATGCGGCACTCAACGACAATACCACCGTCGCAGGAAGCGGCTCGCAGACATTCGGGATCCCGAGTTTCTTCGGAGCCCAGGGTAAGGTGCTATCAAGTAGCAGTGCGCTGGACACAAGTAGTGCGACTGCAAATACGGGCGCAGGTGTCATTCGCCGCAATGAGACTGTCACCCTTGCCCTGGCGGGGACGGTGACTCAGGTACTGCCCAATGGTAACTTCGTTGTCGTTGCCCGGCAGGAAGTCCGCATCAATGGTGAACTGCGTCAACTCATGGTTAGCGGCGTTGTTCGACCCCAGGATATAACGGAAGACAACATCGTCACACATGACCGTATTGCAGAGGCACGGATTTCGTATGGAGGTCGTGGACAGCTGACCACTGTCCAGAATGCGCGCTGGGGACAGCAGATTATGAATGGTGTCCTGCCATTCTGACCAGGCAACATGCTTGTTGGCAGGCCTTGGTTTATCGGCTTCTTAATCTTGCGAAATGTGGTGTCTTTCGCGTAGCGCAGCGCCCTGCCACAACGAAGCTGTTTCGAGCAACGCTCCGTCTTGCCCACGTTTCCTCCGGCTTTTCGCCATAGGGCTCGTGGGAACTGCGTCAAAAAAAGTAACGATGACCGGAAGGAACGGGTAAGAGAGGGGCCATTATTTATATGCTTACCCCCTCACTCATCACGGTCGATATTCTCGTGTTGGCGTTTTTCCGGCCCTCTGCATAGAGGCAGGAAATACATGGCCGCACCATGGCTGAACGCATTGATGAAAGCCCTCCATAGACCCCGAAAATTCTCTTGATCGAGAATGCAAGGCGAGCGCCGTCAAGGCGGATTGAGCGTGTTAAATCCCATCTTCTGTTAACGATTGGCTCCTAGAACTCGACGTTCTCGTCAAAAACCGAGGACAGGGGCCGTTACATGATTCTGAAGCTGATCATACTTCTCATAGGTTTAGGCGTTGTAGAAACCATATTGGTGAAGGTTTTCTCCTTCATCGGCGATCGTCTGGTGTATCTGGGGCTGTTCGATGGTTCCTTGGAACGACTCGCATCGATCTGCGAGACAGCAGCCCTGATATGTTTTTCGTGTGCCGCCGGCTTCTTTTTCCTTCGCTTGATAAGCCGCCTCCGCGCCACGGACACTCGGGAAGGGCGTGACGCGGGGTCTGGCTGATGATTACAGCGACCTACTTGAAGCAGGTCTGATCAGCCTAGATTCTTGTCAATCCCTATCTGCAAAGCAAAATCTGAAACGAAGCCGCCCACAGGTTATATGAAGGGGCATCGAGAGGATTTATTAATAATTCCGATGGACCAATGAAAGGGTACGCGGAAAAAAGGCTCGTCCCTCTCATGTTCAGTGTCTTTCGGTTCAAGGCCAAGATTGCACTTGTTGCAATAACATTGACGTTGGTTACATTTATCGGTTCAGGTTTTTTAGTCAATAACCAGTTAAAATCCGGCGAGCGCTATCGCTCATTCATCAATTCAGATGACCGGGGCACAATCATGCTTGCGCGCATCAGCGACAAGCTCAATGCACTCCTTTACGCCTCTCATCTCCTCATCGATCAGGCGAACAGCCCATTCGTCGGTGAGGTTGTAACGCGGTTCCAGAAAGATATGCGAGGAACCCGTGATATCTTTGCTGAGGCCGCGAGGGTGGATCCTCGTCTCGTCTCCACGCTGGATCCACTATTGGGACGTTATGGCACTTTCGAGCAGCAGTTAAACAGTCTGCTGGTTGCGCTTGATAAAGGCGACATTGCCAAAATGCGCCAGATCGCCCAGGCATCTGATCAGGATGGGGTTCACCTGGCGATCGATATCGGGGCGATCACAGGCCGCCGTATTACGCATGTTGAGAGTGCATCAAACCAGCTCGCTCATGATGTGAATGTTTCTGTCCGTAATTGCGTCATTAGTCTGGTGCTCATCCAGATTCTTATTCTTTTCGCGACCCTGCTTATGAGCCAGAAAACGATCGTATCACCGCTTCTGATGGTGAGGGATCGTATGCTCGGTATTGCTGAAGGACGGCTGGACGAGAGCATTCCCTGTCTTGAGCGGGGAGATGAAGTTGGAGATATGGCCAAGGCGCTCAGCACGATCCAGGGTGGTTTGCAACGAGCAAAGGTTCTGGCTGCCGAGCAGGCTGTCGAGCGGGAAGCTGTTGCCAAGGAGAGGGCCGAAAACGCGGAGCGTGTTGCGAGAGAGCTTGAAGAGGAATCCCGCGCAGTCGAGGCTATTCGCAAAGGGCTATCGGCGGCTGCCGAGGGTGATCTCGTTTACCGTATTGATGTTGCACTGCCGCAGCGCCTTCAGGTCATGAAGACGGATTTCAATGACGCGTTTGAGCGTTTGAATCAGACATTCTCGGTGATCCAGCAAAGCGTTATGGCCATTGGCTCTGGCACAGGCGAAATCTCTGTCGCTTCGAATGACATGTCACGGCGCACCGAGCAGCAGGCGGCAAGTATAGAGCAGTCCTCAGCCGCGATCGAGCGCGTTGTGAGCATGCTGCGTGACTCTGCAGACAGTGCGAAGAAAGCCGCTTCAGTGACTGATGACACGCGACTGGGTGCTGAAAAGTCTGGCGCGATGGTTCATAACGCAGTGAACGCGATGAGCCAGATCGAGAGTAGCTTCGCCCAGATCAGTCAGGTGATCGGACTTATCGACGAAATTGCTTTCCAGACAAATCTCCTTGCACTGAATGCAGGGATAGAGGCCGCCCGAGCCGGGGATGCAGGACGTGGTTTTGCTGTCGTCGCGACAGAAGTGCGCACTCTGGCTCAGCGGTCGACTGAAGGCGCTCGCCGCGTGAAGGAGATGGTCTCAAGTTCGAGCGATTTTGTTTCCGATGGCGTAAGGCTGGTGCGCGAAGCCGGCGGCGCTCTAGGTATTATCCTGAGTCAGGTTGGGGAGATCGACAAGCTCGTCGCGGAAATCGCTTATTCCTCGACTGGTCAATTCTCGGCGATACAGGAGATCAACCTGGCGGTTGGAGAGATGACGAAATCTACTCAGCAAAACGCAGCCATGGTAGAAGAAAATACTGCAGCTATTTCGTCCTTGGACAAAGCCGCGAGCGTACTTCGTGATCGGGTCGCATTCTTCCGGTTGGAACAATGAGGCACGTTCTGAAGAGCATGAGCTAGAACGGACTGACCGCACGGTAGCCATTTCCATCGTGGCTACCGACTCTCTCAAATATGAAAAAATGAAGAAATTTGCGAGTACTACCTCGCGAGGCGAGTATATTGTGTAATATGGCCGCATGGTAAAGCTTTGAAAACCAATGCTAGAGCCATGACGTGACGTCATATATTTATCATATAAACGGTCTGTATTCATGTCGGATATGTTTTCTGGTTCGTTGATATCCTCGGAATTCACCGGGATAACCAGTACTCCGCCGCGTATCATGGCAGATATTGTGGAAACTGTTCCGGTATTGGGGGGTGATGATATCGGAGCTACGGTAAACCAGCTTTTCACAGATGACGACAATCTTTCAATGATCGCTGTTTTACATGAAGACGGGCGACCGGTCGGGATTATCGATAGACAGTTTTTCTTCGCGGTTATGTCAGGACGTTTCGGACGTTCACTCTACACCCGACGGAAGGTGGGCTTACTCCTCAGAGGGCCAACCAAAGTTGTCGAATACGATGTGGCCATAGCAAATTTCACTCGTTCACTCCTTGGTGCGGACGCACACGATCTCTATCGCGGTTTCCTCATAGTGCGAGAAGGGCGGTACCTTGGAGTTGGTTCGACCCTCTCTCTGGTTCGAGCTGCCAATCTGCAGAATGAAGCGTCTGCCATACGTTCAGCAGAAACGGCTGAAGACCTCCGTCAGGTCATCGCGGCTATCTCCACGAGTGTTGAAGCGGTCTGCAGGGCATCGTCGTCTATTCGTGAGGGAAGCCTCACATTATCTGGGCATACCCAGAAACAAACCCAGGATCTCACGATTGCCGCCGCAAGTGTGAGAGAGATGAATGATGCAGTGCAGGTAAATGCAGAAGACGTGGCTTCAGCCAGGCGGCTCGTTTCAGATATCAATGAACAAGCGGGCTCGTTCAAGGATATTGTTGGTGAGACAGTTTCGGCCATATCCGGTATTGCCCAACGCTACTTCAATATGGTCGAGAGCCTCCGACTGATAGAGGATATCAGCCTGCAAACGCGATTACTCTCGTTCAACGCTGCGGTGGAAGCCGCTCATGCTGGAGAGGAAGGTAAGGGTTTCGGCGTTGTTGCGGATGAAATCCGATCACTCGCGCATCGCTCGGCGGAAGCCGCGCAGGTTATCGCTGAGCTCGTGACCCAGTCCCAGGAGACCATGAAGACAGGCGTCGCACTTACTGAGAAAGTTGCAAGTGGCATGGAAAGCATAACATGTCAGGTTGCGAGCGTGAACAATTTCATTCGTAGTATTGAAGATACAACCAAAAACCAAGCCAGTAGTATTGGCGAAATCAATAAAAACATAAGATCGATCGAGGACGTTGCCGGCAATAATATGTGCATGACCGAAGATGTTAATAGAAATTGCCTAGACCTGGACCATCAAGTCGCCTCGTTGAACGACTTTCTCAAGCGGTATGCCTGTTAGGATCAAGTTCAGGATCAATGCGTTTACTTGACATGATCTGGGTCGGATTCCACGAGGAGACTACAATCGAGAGATCGACTCTGGATGGCGGATAAGCCGACGGAGCGTCTGCGGTCCATCGCGCGGCAGGATGAGGTCTGAGTATGCGGTATGAGTAACGCAATTCCGACCTGCTGCAGAACGTCAACAACACCGCCTCTCAGGGTATCGACCAGATTGACAGCTGCCGCATAAGTCTCTGGCCGATCCTTCCTGGCGATTGTCCGCATTATGGTGAACCGTTCCGTATTCTTGGTTGGATACGAACCAATTATGCACAGCAAATTTTTGTGTAAATTGCTGAATTCCAATGACCGCAATTTCAGCTTTGTCATTTCCCGCGCATGTTCGGGTTCGAGCAGACGCATCTTGATAACGTGAGCAGACACGGTGTCGCGCCCAAGGCTCTCATAAAAAGTGATGATCTCGTCCAGTGTGGACGGTAGGTTTTGGGAGTCTTTTAGGTTTGTCTATAGCATGCACTCTGTAAAAGAACTGTCCGGCCCGGTTTTATACCTGTGCCGCCCGCCTGCGAGCCTCGAGTTCAACCGCAGTATCAAGCGAAAGGGAGATCTCTGACTGCCTCAAGAGAGGCTGGATATCTTTCGGGACAGCCCAGCGAAAACGGTAGCGGGACCTTGTCAGACGCAGCATCAGCCTGTCCCATTACGGAGAAATTTTCGGGGAATCTAGGTTCGACGCCTAGAAAGCCAAAAACCTATTAGTTTCAATATATAATGTGGCGCGCGCTACGGAGGCTGAAACAATACAGGTTCGAAGCGCACTATGACGGCCCCTTATAGGCGATGCGGGGCACCGAAGCCTTCTATGGTGCGATAAACTGTAGAAACTATACTTGGAACCGCGAGGATAAGGACACACGCAATGGAGACTTTGATACTCTCTCACGATGAGATGGCTTCGTTACGAAGCTTTCTGATAGCAACTGTCTTTGAATTTTTTGACGCTATAGAAATGGAAACTATCGGGCGTTACGAAGCCAACGCAATATTGGACATGGCAAAAAAAGTATATTCACGCATCGAGTTCGGCAAGAAAGAGTATGTCAACCCATTCAGTCGGGAAGAGCTGGATATAATAGGAAATTGTATACTCCATGGAGATATGGGCTTGGGCTTATACAAGCCCTACAAGAGATTTATAGATTATGAATCCTGTGTGTTCGAGGAGGCGATGGCTAGGATAGATCGCTACATCAGGTCTAACGATCTGGAGTGAGCGTATTGGCATCGCCGGACTAGACAGCTTGATGTGACGATAGCCAATACCAAACGCCTTTTAACGCTTTGGCTTCGTGCATCATTCTCTGGATGGTTCGCAATCCAACGCCGTATTCTTTGGCCGCAGCGGTACTGGTCTCTTCGTCGCGGCGCCTGCGGATAGCTCGCTGGACTTGTCTGCTGAGCTTGGGTTTCCTGCCCATAGTAAATCATTGATGTCCTGAAAGAGCCCCTGCGTTACGCGATGCACTCCTGAAAACAGCCTGTCCGTGGCCAGAAAGATTGAACAGACCCGGCTTTTCGCAAGCGATTTGTCGTTCGCGTCGAGCGAAACCCAAAGCTCACGTCGTCTCATCTGTTCACGCAGATGTGTCGGAATGACAAGTCTGAAAGCATATCCGGCAGGGCGTCGAACCAGCATTGCAAGGCCATGATGGGGCACCCGGATGGTGCAAAACACCAGGTTCAGGTTGTGGGAACATGAAAAACACAATCATTCCAATGCCTTGTGTGGTGCGAACTATGGGACTCGAACCTCAATACTCTGGGTAGTCCGCATCACTATTTCCAATGATTTGAGGTGTCTCGCTGTCTACGCGCTTCTTCCTGTTTCTTTCCATTCCCATTCTTGGACAAACGATCTGGGAAGGCAAGAGCTGCTATCAATAAGGGCTGCGTGATCGAACGCGGCACAAGAGGAGAAAGAGTTCGCGCAGTGTCTTAAGGGGCAGGAGTCCTATTGGCAGTGGCAGCTTATAGACCGCTTCCGCGCGTGTCGGTGCCGGATCCGCGCCCCGGCGATATCGTCGATATGGACAACGTGGGTTCAAATGGAAGACTTGGTGCGCAGGCGGCGATCGACGCGACCGGAGACAAAATCAAGGCCACTCTCACCGCGCAGCTCAACGCACCAGAGACGAGTGCTGGGACCGCATCGACAGCATCTTCGGTCGGGTCCCGCCTATGGAAGCTGTTAAGTTTTTCTCAGTTGCAGGATATGGCTCGGGTTAAGGAGAAAATGCTAGGCGCCTTGCCACGGGCGATGACAAGTGTTTGACTGTCGTTTCTCCTCTCATTCATATCGCTGCAACCATCTCGTCGCGGCTTTCAATCCCCCGTTCAAAAATCGATCGAGGTACTTACGTAGTACATCCCTCCGAAATACCCGAATGGTGAGGAGGTGGGATAACGATAGAGATTGAAGTTCGAGGCAGCAGCTGCCGTCTTTACCCTTGTCGGGTATTTATTCCCTAGATTGTCTGCGCCAACCGAAAGTTTCCAGCCGGGTCTGACGCGATATCCGACTGCTAGATTCGTAATGAACGCAGGTCTGATTTTCGTCCAGAGGCTGGTTGGTAGACTTGGGGCGGCAATAAACACGCTGGAGCCGTATCGCATTTCCTCCACGGACACGGTCCAGGGACCTTTGCTCCAGTTGACGCTGAGGGTCTCGCGATTTTTAGGGCTTGAATGCAGGAGTTCTGCAGCTGCATAGGCATTGAAACTGGTCAGGTTATGCGCAGCGAGCACTGCTGGGGTGCGGTTGTAGCTGCGTATTTCATTATCCGAGAAATTTACCGCAAAGGCGAACCTGAAGTCGCCGTATTGATGGGCGTGGAGTGTATAATCTGTCGTGAGATCACCACCCCATGTGTTCGTATTGACCGGATTGGTATAATAGGCCGCGTATGTTGCATTCCCCATGTTCAGTGATTGGAGTGTCTGCGCCACAAAGCTGCCACCGAGGGTTGTAGTGCTGGCCAGGCGATCATTGATGGCAATGTAGTAAAGATTTCCTGTGACGTGCCAGTCTTTCAGCGGGGTTGCATCGACGCCAACTGTATAGCTCCGGGAGTATTCCCCCTTCAGATGACCTGCACCGAGTGCCTGAGCCGCAGGACTGTTATTGGGAAGTGACAGGGTCGAGTAGGTCGCGAGTGGTGAGTTGTAGTAATAATACGTTTGTCCAAGCGTTGGGGGGCGATAGCCGGTGTTGATGTTTGCACGTATCGCCCAACGCTTGTTGAAGTTGTAACGCGTACCAATCGAGCCTGTCGTGACGACAGGATAGTTATGATAGGCAACAGTCCTGCCTCCGAGTGTCCACTCCCACTTCGGTGTCAGATAAAAGTCGACATTGACATGGCCGTCATAAACATCGCGTGTATATTTTCCAGCGACATAAGCCGGATTGCCAGCATGGGTTGCCGCCCCTGGCGTAGCTGTCTTTCCTGCGTCGGGTCCATCGAGGATGGGCACTCCACCAGAGGCATAGGAAGCGTATTCGCCAGCGCCAAGGGTGAAGGTGTCACGGCGATACTCAGCTCCGAATTCAACCGAGATGGGGCGCGGCAGAAGCAATGTCGCAAAATTACGTGACGCCTTGAACCCGGCGGTTAGCTGGCTTGTATTGGCGCTGCCTGTGTGAAAGCGGGTCGGGCTGTTCACGCCATATGAGGCATTGTCAGTATCTTTCAGGCTGTAGGACTGCATATCCTCGCCGTAATTGACGTAAGCATCCCAAGCAAAGCCGTGAGTGAAGCCTTTGAAGCCATTATCGACCTCAAAATCGTTCTGCTCCATCAGGTAATAGGGTTGCATGCCGTTTGGCCACAGGGCGGTCACAGTCAGATCGTCAGCTGCCGAGCGATAGGCCTGACCGACGGCGACCTTGCGATGCCCATAAGTATCTGTGGAATAGAGGTTGATCGTGTCGGTGAGTGGCAGGCTCATATTGGCCGACAAGGTCTCTATTGTTTTCTTCGGAAGGCCATTAGAGCGCTGTACATTGCGATCACGGTTCGATCGTGGGTCAGTACTACCGTTCGGAAGCGCATAATACAGATCGTTTGGATAACGGCTGGCATTCAGATAATTGCCATTCCTGAAGGCTGGCAACTGATGCACGATCTGGGCAGCGAGATCGAGATACCCTCCCTGATGACCCAGGGCGAAGCCCGCATCGGCTGTCCCGTCAAGCGCCTGGCCATCGCCCGCATAGAAACCACTATTTTTGAAGTTTATCGATCCCCCATGGGTCTTTTCCTTCAGAACAATATTGACTGCTCCGGCCAATGCGTCCTGTCCATAAAGCGCTGAAGCGCCTTCTGTGATAACCTCGACATGGTCGATTGCGGAGATGGGGATAAGACCAATATCAGCGGGCTCCGTGCCCCAGTTCGGCCCTGCATTGGCGTTGAAATTGGCGCCGATATGACGTCGGTGACCGTTGATCAGGATCAGGGTCTGGTCAGCGGAAAGGCCGCGTAGCTGCATGGTTTGCGTAAAGGCATTTCCGCCGATACCGGGTACAGCAGGAGAGGTGATGGCAGGCGAAAGCTGCGCCAGGGCCTGCATGACGTTGCTCTGACCGGTGCGCGCAAGTTCGGCACCGCTGACGACCGTGACAGGTGTTGTGCTATGGATGGGCGTTGACGGGGAGATCGCCGATTTGGCGGTCAGCCGGGAGGCTGCAATCGTCATTTCCTCCTGATCATGACTGTACAGGGCATGAGAGGTGCGCGGTCTTGCTGGCGTCTTTGTAGCAGGCACGCCTTTCTTGTTAAGGACGGCACGGTGTTCGGCAGAAGATTTCTTATCGTTCTCGGCGGCTCTGACAGGGGTAGTCATGAGGAAAACGGAGGCGAGAATGGTCGAACTGATCAACAGCTTTTTTTTGCGTGAACAAGGCGCACTTCGCATCGGTTTTTCTCTCCATAGACGACGACATGCTCAAGAGCTTCTGTGATTTCTCGCCGCATCGGGACGATCATTTCGAGACGAAGTGATCATAATCCCTACGGGCATTGCTCTCAGAAAAATCGTTACGATCGAAGATAGAGATAATTATATCGTTATCAAAACAATATTTTTTACGTCAGAGCAACAATATAAATCTTGCTGACATGCTCGTTGTCTGGCGATCGGGTTGCCACCAATGATCGCGCTGGGGCGCTTTAATACAGATCAGGGCGATACATGAGACGCTTCGAACGCTACACGTATCGCCCTGATCGTCTGTCTGAGGGCCGCTTATCTTACCGGCACTTATTTTGCAAAAAGGCTTTCGAGGCTCGCAAAAGCCTTGATTTCAATGGCGTTTCCGAATGGGTCGTACAGAAACATGGTGGCCTGCTCGCCCACTTGCCCTTTGAACCGGACATAGGGTTGGATGACAAATTTTGTTGCGGCGTCTCTGAGGCGTTGCGCGAGCGCTTCCCATTGCATCATGTTCAGGACGACGCCAAAATGTGGAACTGGAACAGCGTGGTCATCCACCTCGTTATGATGAACGCGGTTTTGCGAGCAATCTGCCATATGGGCTACAATCTGATGCCCGTAGAAGTTGAAATCGACCCATTCATCTGAGCTGCGTCCCTCAGGACAGCCGAATAATTCTCCATAAAAATTCCGGGCAATGGTGAGGTCATCAACGGGAAAGGCAAGATGAAATGGAGGAACCGTATTTGTCATTTCAGGATACTTTCGGCAGTGAAGTCTATCCTATATTCCACACTCCTTTTTTTGCTAAACGCTGTTTTTTTGATCTAAGAACGAAAATAATCGCTGCTCTGTCGCCGCGTCACTCTCGCTTTTGTGGGAAAGCTTGCTGCGGCAGCCAGCAAGGAAATGACTGCCGCACTGACAAGGCACAGTTTCCCACCCTGTATCGGAATTAAGCGGAAGATCCATGCGACAGCCATTGCTCCCAGTGTTTGCCCTGAGAGACGGGAAAAGGACGCTATGGCGCTCGCTCCGCCTTCGCGGCCGGGTCGGGACATAAGCATGATCATCCGATTGTTCGGGGGCTGGAAGATGCCAGAGCCCATGCCAGCCAGAAAGATACACAGCA
This sequence comes from Asaia sp. As-1742, assembly GCF_011753235.1. Taxonomy (NCBI): domain Bacteria; kingdom Pseudomonadati; phylum Pseudomonadota; class Alphaproteobacteria; order Acetobacterales; family Acetobacteraceae; genus Asaia; species Asaia sp. As-1742. The sequence goes on from NZ_VWWA01000002.1 coordinate 392,024, forward strand.
TGATCACCCCGAGATTATCGACGGGCAGAACCAGCCATAATCCCAAGAAGCTGCTTCCCATCAGCAAAAGCCCGATAGTGACCAGCACGGCTCCGGGAAACCTGTTCGCGTTCCGTCCTGAAGCGGCGGATGTGGTGATAACTCCCATAGGCCATGCGTTGATGGCGATACCCGATACAAGTGCCGTCCGGTGAAGAACTCCTTGCAGAGTGAATGCGATTGAAATCAGGAACAGGTTTGACGCTATGAACGCAGCGATGGTGACAAGAGACAGTCTGGCCATGAGCGGATGCCTGTAAAGATCCGCAGGGAAAACAGGATGTGACGACGAAAGCTGATCTCTGAAAAGGAGCACTCCTGAGAGCACACCTGCAAAAAGCGCTGCAGTGGCCCAGAGCCGTTGCACATCATGGATCGCCATATCCAAACCACCAACAACAAGGCTAAGCGATCCGATCAGAACAATCAGTCGTGGTATGGCTACTGGACCATAAGCGCCCTCAGTCCGCGGCAGCTTCGTCCATGTGTAGAATAGGGCAAGACTGCTTAACGGTACATTGATCCAAAAAAGCATGTGCCAGTCTGACCAAGCAACGATCAAAGCACCCAGGCTAGGTCCCATAGCCACGGCAAGACCGATAACCGTACTGTTCATGCCAATACGGCGCCCCAGATTCTCGGGCGAACTTACAATCCTGATGAGGGCAAGATTGGCACCCATAATACAGGCGCCTCCCAGTCCCTGGACCACGCGTCCGAGCGTCAGAAAAACTAGGGATTGAGCCTGGGCACACCAGATTGATGCGACGCCGAGCAGAACAAGTCCGGTCATGCACAGCGCCTTGTAGCCAATCTTTCGCCCGATGGCGACGAGAGGAAACAAGGTTACCAGAGAGGAAAACTGATAGGCATTCAGGATCCACAGCGAGCTTTCGTCCCCGACATGCAGATCCCGCGCCATAACAGGAAGTGCCATGTTCGTCGCTGTGTAGTCGAATATGGAGAGGAAAATCGACAGACAGATTGCGCCCATCGCCCAGTTCTGCGTGCTGCCAGGAAGATCGACATGCGCACTTCGCAGGAGAGTGTCATGCGCGCCCTCAGGCAAGGCGGTGCTCCGGTGCGGATCCGTCGAGCGCGTCCCGAACCTGCATTGCGCATTTGAGGGCCATTCGCTGCAATGCTTCCTCTGTCGTGCCACCGAGATGGGGTGTCAGGGTGACGGCGCGGGCGTTGAGCAGGGGATCATCCGCAGGAGGGGGCTCGCTAGCCAGAACGTCGAGTGCCGCACCGGCAATCTTTCCGCATTCAAGCGCAGCAAGCAGAGCATTCTGATCGATAACGGAGCCCCGGGCGACATTGACGAGAAACGCACCCGGACGCATCGCTCCCAGCATCTGCGCATCAAGCAGGGGCGTATTATGATTTGTCCCGGCGCGATGGATGGAGATGACATCGCTTGTCGCAAGCAGGCTCTCAAGGGTCGAATGGCAAACTACCTGATGTTCCAGCATGAGCGCGGGCGGAACACTGGGTGACCAGGAGGATACATTCATACCCAGACCAAGGCGGGCAATGGAGCTGACCTTGCGTGCGATCGCCCCAAAGCCAATCAGGCCCAGTGTCTTGCCATGAAGCTCCATGCCATTGCACCGATAGCGATAGGCCCAGTCACCCTCTCTGACTGCACTATCGGCTGCAACAATCTGGCGTGCGCTCGCAAGGATCAGCCCTATGGTCAGTTCAGCGACAGACTGACTGTTGGTGCCGGGTGTATTGGTCACGATGATACCGCGTTCGCGCGCCGCAGCCATGTCGATACGGTTCGTCCCTGCGCCATGACAGGCGATGATCCTCAGCTGTGGTGCGGCGTCTATTGCTGCGCGGTGGAGCCCGAAATCCCGTGTGATCACCGCATCTGCGTCGCCGATCTCCTTCTCGACAGTTTCGGCGTCCAGTCGGGTTGCAAAGCGGGTGCTGATTCCGTGGTCTTTCAGATAAGTTAGGGCCACGGGGTGGACCGGCTGCGTCAGGAAACATTCCACGTTCGAGGTTCTCTCTGTTGGCGTCGTCATGGCATATCCGAACGGCTTGTGCGCTGACGCAAGGACGGTCAGATTTTTCCGACGTTGCGGCTCAGTGTTCGGGGGTGACGAAGAGTAGCAGCTGGTGAAAGCCTACCACGTCTCCGGGATTGGCCTGGCATTGCGATACTATTCCGGCAATTGGTGACCGGATCATGAGGCGTAGTGGCCCGGAGGCGATAAACCCGAGTATCGTGTCGCAAGAGACCTTGTCTCCATCGGATACACGAAGCTCCGAGAGAATGCCCATTTCAGGGCTCAGGACGTTGACTGGCGTATCGTCGCCACGTCGTTGACTGATCTGCGTGTCGGCTGATGGGATTGCCCTGCGTGGGAGCGAATTGCCTTTCAGCACGAGCGTGAGATTTCCGGTACCGATAGGTAAGGTGCATTCATCAATTCCCTCCTCACGCATCATCGCGCTCAGCGTAGGAAGGTGTTGGAGGATGTTTTGGAAGAGGCTCAAGGCGTCTGCTCCCGGTCAAGAGAGTGTACTGTCATCCTGGCTTCGGTGAAGCGCGGGTCTTTGATCAGGCGACCGAGCAATGGGATGGTCGTCTCGATGCCGCCGATGCGCATCTCATCCAGCGCAGCTCTCATTTTTTGCAGAGCGTCGGCGCGATCGCATCCATGGGCGATCAACTTGGCAATCAACGAGTCATAAAATGGCGGGACAACGTAATTTGGGTAGATATGCGTATCGAGCCGGACACCCGGGCCACCTGCTGCACGCCAGGCTGTGATTTCTCCCGGGCTCGGCGCAAAGGTAAGGGGGTTTTCGGCATTTATCCGACACTCAACGGCATGGCCATGACAGGCAATGTCCTCTTGGGTCAGAAGCAAGGGTTCTCCAAGGGCGATACGGATCTGCTCGCGGACGAGATCGATGCCTGTGGTCATCTCCGTTATCGGATGCTCAACCTGGAGGCGTGTATTCATCTCGATGAAGTTGAAACATCCATCCTCATAGAGAAATTCGAAAGTGCCAACGCCCTCATACCCGATATGGCCACATGCCGTCGCGCACTGGGCACCCAGAGTGGCGATTACATCGTCGGCAATACCATAGGGCGGTGCCTCCTCAATCAGCTTCTGATGGCGCCTTTGCGTTGTGCAATCCCTTGCCCCGAGCCATAAAGCGGTACCATAATGATCCGCTATGACCTGTATTTCGATATGTCGTGGTGCAACAAGAAAACGCTCAGCGTAAACCGCATCGCTCCCGAAGGCGAGGGCGCTTTCTCTACGAGCCTCGGTTACGGCACCATGCAGATCCTCCCTCTGGCGCACGATGCGCATTCCCCGGCCACCGCCACCCGCTGATGCCTTGACGATCAGTGGATAGCCAATCGCATCTCCTACGGCTTGTGCCGCATCGAGGTCGATTGGCAGCGCGCCTTCCGAACCGGGGAGGCATGGGACATTGGCTGCCTGCATTGCACGCTTTGCGCTGATCTTGTCCCCCATCAGGCGCATGACCTCGGCGGAGGGACCGATGAACACCATACCTGCCTGTTTGACCCGTTCTGCGAAAACGGGATTTTCAGACAGGAAGCCGTAGCCGGGATGTATATGGGTCGCCTCGCATAAGCGGGCGGCTTGAAGCACCCGCTCCATATCAAGGTAGCTTTGCTGCGCGCTCCCAGGACCGATGCAGATACGCTGGTCGACAAGTTCGAGGTGGGCAAGCGTGGCGTCGGCCTCGGAGAAGATGCCGATCGAGCCAATACCGAGGACTTTGCAAGCTCTCGCTATGCGGAGGGCGATCTCTCCACGGTTGGCGATCAGAACGCGAGGGGTGTCAGTCATCCAACCTCTCAATGGTAAACAATGGGGTGCCGGGTGATACGATGGTGCCGTCTTCGACGAGTATCGCGCAGATCCTGCATGAATACTCAGCCTCCAGGCGGGTGAGTGTCTTCATGGCCTCCAGAATGCCAAGAGGTGTTCCTTCGGTGACCAGACTGCCTACGGTGACGAAAGGCTGAGCACCCGGCTCACCGGCCAGATAGAAAGCACCGTGCATGGGGGCGCAAATTCTGGATTCCTGCGGCAGAGAGGGGGGGGCTGTGGCAGGAGATGAAAGCAGATCATCTGTCTGTATGTCCGCTTCGGGGAAGCTATGCAGGGCAAGGCGTGCACCATCGGCCCCGTCATAGGAAAGGTGTTCGATACCCAGCGTCCGCATAGCGGCCATCAACGCCCGCAGCGACCCGTCGTCGAGAGTATCTGGCGGAACAGGTGCACTCATGCGAAGGACCGCACGACAATACCTGCCTCATTCAGCCGATTTTTCACCGTTTTGGCAACGAGCACAGATTCCGCATTGTCACCATGCACGCAGATTGTATCCATCTTCGCAGGCAGGTAAGAGCCGCGCGCCGTCTCTATCGCGCCCTTTCTGATCATGCGAATGACGCGCTCTGCGATCATTTCGGCATCGTGAAGCACAGCGCCCGGTTCCTTGCGTGATACAAGCAATCCCTCCTCCGTGTATGCGCGATCGGCAAATATTTCCGAATGAACAGTCATTCCACGGGCGCGCGCAAGTTCACCGAGGGCGCCGAAGGCTCCTGAGACGAGGCCAAGCGAGGGATCGACCTTCTGAATGGCGTTCAGCACGGCATTCGCTGTATCTATGTCCTGCTCGCTGAAGTTTCCGAGCGCACCGTGAGTTTTTACATAAGTGATCCGATGGCCAGCGTAGCGTGCCATGGCTTGAGCTGCGCCGATCTGATACGCGACGAGGCGTTCGGTTTCCTCAGCCGAGAATGGAATGAGGCGCCGCCCGAATCCCCAGAGATCGGGGTAGCCCGGATGAGCCCCGACCGATACGCCGTTCTTCAAAGCCAGCGCAAAGGTTTTGGCCATGACATCAGGGTCGCCGCCGTGAAACCCGCATGCGACATTGGCGGAAGTCACGATATCGAGCAGGCCGTCATCATCCCCGATCGTGTAGTGACCGAAGCTTTCACCGAGATCCGCATTCATATCGATAGATGATGTGCTCATGAAGCTGTATCCTGTGCTTGATTCAAGGAGGGGTGGGGCAAGACTGGCAATCAGACGAGCAGATGCGTGCGAGCCGTACCGAGCTGTTTTTTCAAAGTGGTGAACCCGGAGCGCCTGGCACGCAGGCGCTCGAGGGCTTCCGGGCGCGAGATCAGGGAGAAGCGAAGCGAAGTGCCGGGCGACATCTGCGAAAGGCGGTCGAGGTCATCCTCGATGACGATCCCGATTTTGGGATAGCCTCCACAACTATTCGCATCGGCCATCTGCACAATGGGCTGCCCCGATGGGGGAACCTGCACTGTGCCCGGCAGGAGTCCATGCGACAGCAGATTCAGCGCGCGTGTTGTACTGAGAGGTTGTGCCCCCTCAAGACGGTATCCTACGCGGTTGGCGCTGGGTGTGATCGACCATTCCTGATCGGCAAGGAGTTGATGGGCGTGATCGGTGAAGGCGTCGTATTCTGCTGCCGGAATGAGAGACAGGGTTTCTGTACCGCCCATTGGCAGAGACAGAGAGGTGGAGAGGCCGTGGCCGTCGCGTGGAACGGCGGGCATGACTATGCTCTCGCTGAGCGGAAGTCTGTCGTTTTTCTGCAGCCCCCTGCCAAGATAGCCACCGAAACCACTCCTGATATCCGTCCCACGCCCGCCAAGAAGAACGGGCAGATCGATCCCACCGGAGACGCAGAGATAGGCTCTCACTCCCCTGTCAGGCGCAGCAAGCGTCAGTATGTCTCCCGGTGAGGCGGCATGGCACCAGTTGTCTGGCAGAATCTTGCCGCTCAGTATGGTTGGGCTTCTGGCCCCGGTGACTGCGAACAGGCAGGCCGCGTGAAAGCGTACTTTGAACGGGAAATAGGCAATCTCTATTCCCGCAGCGTCACAAACATTTCCGCACAGGATGTTACCATGCATGAAAGCCTGGCGGTCCATGACACCACCACCGGATGCGCCAATGGACATGGCTCCGGGCCGTCCAAGATCCTGCACTGTATTCAGGGGGCCGTTCGTCAGGATTTCGAGCATTATACCCTCTCGAAGCGCACGATGTCGCCTGCCTTGAGAAGGCAGGGAGAGGGTGCATTGGGATCAAAGAAAGGGGCGCAATGCGCAGTGCCGATGATATGCCATCCTGATGGCGCAGTGCTCGGTATGATGCATGTAAATCCGCCTCCAATGCAGACCGAGTGCCGTGCCACGTTCAGGCGCGGCGTATCGCGTCGCATCAGATTCAGAGAGGAATGCAGGCCGGTCAGATAGCCAAATCCCGGCGAATAGCCGAGCATGGCGACCCTATAGGTGCCTGATTGGTGGCGCGCCGCGATATTCTCGACGCTCATCCTGGTCTTGGAGGCGATGAAATCCAGATCTTCCCCGTCATAAGTCACCGGAATGATATGCTCTCGCGGCGCAGGAGCATCCCCATCGACACTCTCCCATTCCTGACGGAGCGTCAGACAAAGCGCGTCGGGGTCTTCCAGATCGGGATCATGAACCACGAGGAGGTTGTTGGCACCGGGCAAGGCCATTGTGACGGAAGACAAATCCGACACACGCTTGGCATAAGCCCAGATCCGGCTTTGAATTTCGTCTTCAAAGGGACCATTCGACATATCGAGCAAAAGGGCACAGGAACCCGCATTGGATATCCGCATGGGGTTAGCTTTCAGCACCATTAGAGACGGCAATCACGCGACGTGGCAACAGCATGGCAGCGATGGCGCCCGCAACCAGAACACAGGCAACCATGAAGAAAACATCCTGGAAGCTTCCTGTGATCTGGCGGATGTATCCCGTCATGATCGGGGCAAGGATACCGACCCCGTTACTAAAGGTCAGAACTAGTCCATTGGCGGCCCCAAGGCTTTCATGCTGAATGAGCAGATCTGCCAGCAGAGCCATATTGGCCCCGCTTCCGGCCGTGACGAAGCCCATACTCACGATAAGGCAAATCATTGAGGCGGGAACTGACTGCAGAAACGGAAGTAGGCCAACCGACGCAACCATCACAAGGCAAAAAGCTACCATATAACGCCTTGCACCGCTCTGGAGGCCGTATCCGCTGAGGAAGCGTTCTCCGGCTTTGCCAGCGGCGAGTGAAACGATCACAGCACCTGCGTAGCAGCAGGCTGTGTACCAGCTCGCATCAAAGAGCGAGAGATGCATTTTCTGGCCTAGAATCACAGGCAGCCAGGACATCATGAGGAAATTGGCGTAATTGACGCAGCACTGCGCGACGACAACCCCCCAGAATGACGGGGATGCGAAAAAGGGCCTGATTGAGAAGTTACGTCGTTTGGCATGGTCTTGCTGGACTGGCTGTGGCGACCTGGCAGGATAAATGGCGAGCCATGAGGTGCACCAGACAAAGCCAATGACACCTAGGAGTATGAAAGCCGGGCGCCAGCCAAAACGACTGACGAGGTAGCCGGAGGCGAGAGCGCCAAGGCCTAGGCCGATAGAGATGCCGCTTGTGAAGGCGGTCATGGCAAGGCCTGACTGAGCGGGGGGCGCCCACTTGCGCATGACCGTTGCGCCTAGCGCAAATGTGGGTGACTCGCCAACGCCGAGCACGATGCGAGAGAGAATGAAAGCGGGCAGGGTCCAGGCGATTGCCCCCTGGATCATCGCCGCGGACCAGATGCCGACGGCCCAGAACCCAACACGCCGCGGCCCGATACGATCAAGCAGGATGGAGGAAGGAAGATTGAGGAAGAAATAAGACCATAGGAAACTCGAGAGAACAAGTCCGGCCTCACCATGGGTCAGATGGAATTCACGAATGATCTCGGGCAAGGCCACCGCGAGAGCCGCGCGATCTCCATAACAGATGACACACATGAGAATGGTGATCGTGAATATGCTTAATCGAGGCAGAGCGCTTTCCCTTCCTGAGATTGGCAAGGTATATTTTTTCCATAGCGCTCTTGAAGCAGGGAGGGTCGCCTGATGTCGTCGCGGCATTTGCATGGCTCCCCTTCCGGTCAGGATGCATGAAGCTATCGGAACGATATTATATCGTATCGATATGACAATCAGCCAACATAAATCGTTTTTTAACAATGATTTATGACACTTAGAAATTCCTTGCATCATCGATGTTGCGATTATAGAACGAATTAAAGCAACAAAAAAATCGATAATTTTTCTTTCTGAGCCACAAGAAAATTGTTGGAAAATGATCGCAGAACTTCGCACCTTTCTGGTAGCCGCACAATTAGAGAGCTTCGCCGCTACGGCGGACAAGGTTGGACTGACGCAATCGGCGGTCAGCGCGCAGATACGCCGTCTGGAACTGGAATTCGGCTATGCGTTGTTCCACCGCACCGGACGTGCTGTGCACCTAAGTAAGCCAGGTCTGGTCGCTATGGAGCGCGCAGCGGAGATTGTGGCACTATTTGATCGCTTGCGCGACATTTCGCGCGAGAGCGTAATCAGCGGTACGATCAAGGTCGGGGTGATCTCGACAGCCTATGCATCGCTTCTCGCCCCGGCCATGTCTGGGTTTATCAAGGATAACAGCGACGTTCTGTTTTCCGTGAGTGTGGGTGTTTCCATGGGGCTGATGCAACGTCTGGAAGCACGCGACCTTGATGTGGCCGTCATTGTCAAACCTCCATTCAGCCTCATGCCGGATATGCAATGGTCCACTCTCGCAATGCAATCCTATGTGCTTGTCGTGCATGAGCAGGTGAAAGGGGAAGAATGGAGAGATATTCTGCGCCAGAATCCGTTCATTCGGTATGACAGCCGATCCTTCGGTGGAAGCACGATAAGTGCCTTTCTCAAGGAAAACCGGATTACCACCGCAGATGTGACAGAGACTGAAGAGATCAGTCTTATCCTGGATATGACATCGCGTAACGCAGGTGTGGCGATCATTCCGTCCTGCAGCGAAATCATGCGGTTTCCGGCCGTGAGGCGGATTGAGATCCCGGAGTTCGCCAAGAAGAGGGAGATAGGAATTATGACATATCGCAGCAAGAGGCGGGCGTCGCTCGATGCGTTTGTGCAGTACATGGCAGATGAATCAGGAATGGAAACACTGTCATGATGGCATCGGCAGAGTGCACAACTGACATAGAGGTACGTCATCGGGAGTTTGGAGCGTCCCTATTTGAGGAACTGCGCCAGATGAGCGAGGACGGTCGGGGAGTGACCCGCCCGTCATATAGCCCTGAAGAGGATGCTGCGCATGGTATTCTGAAACGGATTGCCGATCTGCACGGTCTGGAGGTCTACCGGGATTGGGCTGCCAATCTGTTTATCACTCTACCAGGTGTCGATCGTACACTACCAGCAGTCATGACCGGATCTCACGTCGATACGGTTCCGGTCGGGGGTAATTACGACGGAGCAGCAGGGGTCGTGGCGGGACTGTCCGTTCTTTGTCGTTGGGCGGCGTGTGGGTACAGGCCCTTGCGTGATACTACGCTGATTGTCACACGCGCGGAAGAAAGTGTCTGGTTCCCGGTATCCTATATCGGCAGTCGTACCGCGTTCAATCTGCTCTCTGACGATGACCTGCGGGCAGAGAGAAGCGATACGGGGCGCTCCCTTCGGGCGCATATGCGGGAATCGGGGGCAGATCTGACGCTAGACCGCCGCAAACCGCTCGATGCTCAGACGATCGCAAATTTCGTAGAGCTGCATATCGAGCAAGGCCCGGTGCTGATAGAAGAGGACGCCGTTATTGGTGTTGTATCTGCCATATGCGGCAGTATGCGATATCGACATGCCTCGGTTATCGGTCGGTATGCTCATTCGGGGGCTACACCGCGCAGCTTTCGCGCGGATGCGGTGGTCGCTATGTCCGAATTTGTCGTCGCAATGACGCAATATTGGGAGGAACTGGAGAGCGCCGGTAAAGCTATCACTCTGACTTTTGGAGTTTGCAGCACCGAGAACGGGATCGCGAATTTCAGCGCAGTTGCGGGGAATGTCTCTTTTGCGCTGGATGTGCGTGGGGTGGATGTCGGCCTTTTTGAAGAAGTGGAGCAGCATCTGCGTTCTGTTGTGACGACAATTGAAGCGCGACACGGTGTCCGGTTCGATCTGGGCGCACGCACTGGCAGCATGCCCGCCATAATGGATGCGGGCCTTCAGGACAAAGCTTTGCGACTGAGCCGTTCGCGACACATACCTGCTATCACCATGGTTAGCGGCGCGGGTCATGACGCGGCCACGTTTGCCGGGCAGGGTGTGCCAACACTGATGTTGTTCGTGCGCAATGCGAATGGCAGTCATAACCCCGATGAATCCCTCGACATGCAGGATTTCGCGCGCGCCGCAACGGTTCTCGATGAGCTTCTCGAGTGCTGCGCGGAGGAGATTTAAGCTATGCGCCTTTCACTTACAGGAGATTCGATCCTTTTCCGTCGACTGAACAGCCTTGCTGACCCGCGCATCAAGGGTCTTTTTGATCGCATTCGGGCATGTGACGTCAACTTCACCAATCTTGAACTGGTGGCGAACGATCACGAAGGCGACCCCGTGCTGGATCACGGCGGTACGCACTTCGGGGCACCAAGTTGGGTGCTCGATGAGTTGCGGGAAGCCGGGTTCAATCTCTTTGCTGCCGCAACCAATCACAGTCTTGATTACGGTACCTCGGGCTTACGCAAGATGATCCGATCGCTCGACAAGCGAGAACTTGTTTACGCTGGTATTGGTGTCAATCTGGAGGAAGCTCGCCAGCCTGCTTATCTGAGCACTCCGTCTGGAACGGTGGCGCTTCTCTCCTGCACCTCTACTTTTGCACGGGGGCAGGAGGCTGGGGCTCAGACATCTCTAATGGCCGGGCGACCTGGTGTGAGTCCTTTACGGTTCCAGAGATTTTTCGATGTGTCGCATGACATGTTCCACACTCTATGTGGCCTTCATAGTGCATTGGGGCTTGAGGCCATTTCGAACGAAAAGATTCGTCAGGGTTTTTCTTTCCCACCTCAAAAGGGCATCCTCCCGTTCGAAGGAATTAATTTCCGTAAAGCTTCGGATACCCGTATTCGAACATCGACTAATTCCGAGGATCGTGAGGATATCCTAAAGTGGGTGGAAGAGGCCAAAATGGTCTCTGACGTCGTCGTTCTTAGTATCCATGCTCATGAGAGCGATTATAATAAGGCCGGCTCTCCTGATATCGAGATACCGGCATCATTCCTCACCGTATTCGCGCATGAGGCAATAGAGGCTGGTGCAAGCATTGTCGTCTGTCATGGACCCCATTTGATGCGGGGTATCGAGATTTACAGGGGTAAACCGATCTTTCATGGGCTTGGCAATTTCATCGGCCAAAACGAACTTGTCGCACGTCTGCCTATGGACTCATACAAGGCCTTCCGCTTTGGTCCCGAACTAACACCATTCAAGCTCTATAATGGCCGGAGCGAGAATGATACCAAGGGTTTCCCCTCCGATCAGCGCTTTTGGGACAGCGTCGTGCCGATATGTCGGTTCGATCAGGGACGTCTACTCGACATTGAACTTGTGCCAGTCACATTAGGGTTGGGTGCGAAGCCACATATTCGCGGTCTGCCGTATGTTGCCGAGGGCGCGGACCGTGATCGTGTCATTAATGAATTGATGCGCCTTTCTCATCCATACGGGACATCCATTAAAGCGCAAGATGATCGTATCAGCGTGCTCTTGGAGGGGGATTGAGAAGCTACGCGTTATGTTAGAGGAATGATAGTGACGTGGCGAAGGGCGCGGGCCGGAATGGCAAGTGATAATAACCTGGAAAACTATTTTTTGCGAGATTATAGGTCCTTCGGTACGTCCCCGATATATGTGGGGACATCATAATCGTTATGCGAGGCGAAGTACTGCAGGATGATTGGAGAATATTCCTATAATGCGTCTCGTCAAAATGAGAGGATAATTATGAGAATACGACATCCCTTGTGGGCAGGTGTAGGACACAATCTAATTATGGATGTAGATTGATGTGAATTTGTCTAAGAACCTGTCTTTTTGTGAATATTGGCCTCATGGTAATATTGTCTATATTTATATACAGCCCTTATAGACTCTTTTAGTTTCGGAACATATTGCTGGGAAGGATGTTGGGTTTCAAAGCGATAAACATGGGTTCCTTGCTAACTAATTCGGCTGTTAATTGTGGCGCCTCAGCCGCGTCCAACTTCCTCAAAGCGGCACGCGTCACATATTTGGCTTTTTCAAGATTGCCGGTCAGCTTGCATTTCATGATCTCCGCCTGTGTGGCGCGAGGCAGTTTTGCTGGCGGCACCCAGATAGCGTTCAGCAGATCCAGATCTCGTCTGGCCCTATCGCACTGGGTGACATGGCGTGCTTTCCAAGCGGCGATCTTCTCCTGCCTGCGCCTGTCGGCCTCGCGGCAGAGCGTGACAAGCCATTCCTTGCATGTATCCCGCCTGACGATCTGCTGAAGCAGCTCACGGTTCTCTCTCCTCAGCCGTGCATTGGCCTCTTCGCGTTCCGTCGGCACGGGCAGGCAAAGCGGCTCGGGCGGCGTGGTACGCAGGCCAAGATGCCAGAAGACGGTCTCCAGAAGATAGTGCAGGATCTCGGCCAGTGTTTTTGAAAGCCGTTCGATTTCCTCATCGAGATGAGAGAGGCGTTTTTTCTTCGAGAGGACAAACACCTTCTCACGCAAGGCATCACGCTCCTGTCGTGTTTCCTGCAACCGTTTTCCGGTCTGCCAGAGCTGTCTGCGCACGTCTTCTATCTGCGCAAACAAAGCCGCGCCTTGTCCTTCCACGGAGCGCCGTGGACCATACTCCAGAGGCGGTCTTGCATTCAGTACCGTGCGGCACGCCCTGGCTTCACATTTCCACTGCCGGATGTAGTGAGCAAAGTTCGGTGGCAGTTCGTCGATACGATCCAGCGAAACGATTTTCGGCTTTTTGGGCGAGGAATGTGACGGCCTTACTCTCGCAGCCGCTCTCGCAAATGCTTCAGGGTCACGCCTGAGTTGCTCGCATGGCGGCAGAAGCAGACCGCTCTGCTCTCCATGACGTTCCATCGCAGCCGTCGCCAGAGCAGCACGCTCCAGGAGCGGTTCGACTGCTGTCCGGATATCTCCGCATTTCGGTCTGATCGCCTCATCCATCAGCAACTGGCGGAAATCCTTCATGCGTGTCTTCGTCAGGCGCGTGAAAGACCCGATAAGAACGCCGTCTGACGTCTCGATGATATGCGCGTCCTTACGGGTATCATGCCGGTCTCCGGCACGCATAACCCAGCCCCTTGTTTTCAGCAGGGCGCGAAAACGGTGCAGCTGATTATCCGACTGCGCCCACAGGGAAGCGATGACCTTCTTTGCTTCCACAAGGTCCAGGCCCTGTCGCTCGGCCATACGACGTGATTGGGATGTGTAGGCTGCGCGTGGAAGGGGCCGTGATGCGGATTCCGAGGCCGGGGGAGCAGATAGGTTGTTTTGAGGTGGAGGAGTAGAAACTGGTAGGTTTGCAGTATCGGCTGCAGGCCCCTGCAGGATCGCCTCAACGCGCTCCGCTTCCGCCGCCTTTCCCTCCTGACGCAGGGCTTTGACAATGGCCCGGTCATGCCGACCCGGCACCAGCTGATGCCCCAGACGGATTTCCTCGAGACGGGCACATTTCTCCAGACGCTGCCAGGAGAAGCGCGAGCTGAGCACATGGTCGTCCTGCCATTCGGGCAGAAGCAGATGGCCATGGGTGCTGCCATCCTTCTGATGCACGACCAGCGTCATGCGTTCCCTGTCCGCCTGCAGTTCATCACATAGCCTGGCTGCAAAAGAGGCGAGGGCCTCGTCACTCATGGGCTCGGCAGGGTTGAAGGCTATGTGACGCAGGCCATAGCGTATGTCTTCGCGTCTTGCTTCCTTCATCCAGTCTGCAAGACACCAGTCACTGCCATACAGAATGCGTATCGCCTCATTCCTCGCACCCCGAAGCACATGGCGTGAGACGGCCTGATGGCCGCTGCTGGTCCGGATGCGGGTTTCCTGCACAATCATGCGTCCCCCTCCGGAGTTCGAGGACGCTTAGTGCAGCGTAGTGGGCGAGGTCGCTATTGGCTGGGACACTCCTGCTCTGGCCTTTATCCTTGCCTCTGGTTCAACCATTTTTCGCAGTCGGGACGTTCTCCTTGGCCTCGTCACACGCATGGATTTGAGCAGGACATCGACGCGGTTCTTTGTCGCTTCCAGCGCATCCAGAACATTCCCTGCCCGGACAGCGTCACCGCAATGGGCAGAATGGGTCAGCTGGTTGAGGTTGTTGCCAATGCGCCCGAGCTCGCCCCGCAGCTTGCGCAATGAGGCACACACAGCCATCCCGTCATGCCCGGTCAGGGCGGCCTCTTTCAGCAGGGAGCGTACCCAGAGGGCAGTGGTCTCATGGCCCAGAAGACGTGCTGCCCTGGCCCAGTCGGCCAGCTCCTCAGGCGAGGCACGGACCGACAGGCGGGATGAGCGGGCAGGGCGGGAGTGGCCGGAGACGGGAGGCGTCACGGGCACAGGAACATGCGGCGAAGCAGACATGGGATGCGCTTTCCATCAAGGGGGTCAACGGGGGCGACAGCCCCCTTGCCAGCTGCTTCGTGCACCCAACGGGTAGCCACGAAGCACTGCTGGCTCAGGGGAGCCAACCCATGTCCTCATGATAGAACAGGACAAGAACAGATGCCGGACAGAACAGGCGGCCTCTGACAAACCCCATGCAGAATGAGAGGAATTTTCTACCTTCCGTCTGATGAAAATCCGCTCTCTCGCGGGCTGTCCCCTCCGGTCTCCCGGGGGACTTTCCTCAGTTTTCCGCGGTCTCCTGTGAGGCAGTCTCGGCGGTATCAGCATTAGCAGCGGCATCGGCGGCAGTCTTCGGTTCCTCGACGGCCTTCAGTCTCACACCGGGGCCGAACTGCGCATCGGCCGGGATGAACACCGCCCCGCAGGCCTCCAGAGTCTCACGCATGGCCCGCAGCGTGCGGATATGGGGTGTGCGGGCATTGGTCTCGAAATCAGCCACCGTGCGATGCGCCATCTCGGCCATTCTGGCGAGGTCACGCTGCGAGAGCCCCAACATGGCGCGGGCGGCACGGCATTGTGAAGCAACAAGCGTCATGGAGGGCTCCGTAGAGGTAAGGGCAGTGGGTGGAAGAAAAGAAAGGGAGGAAGAGGAAGAGAGACAGGCGATAGGGACAAAAAGCAGGGCAGGGATATTGATGCCTATACTGCCTCATATGCGTCGCTTTCGAAAGACGCTCGGACGGTTTTCTGCAAAAAAGCCGGGGTTTTTGCGTGGCTTAGTGTGCCGAAAGTAGACACAAAGAGTCCAAAAGAGATTGTAGGGAGTCCATATATGGCTTGGAGTCCAAATACGTTGACTATGACCTAGGAACGCCGCTATCTGTCGTCTCAAGAAGGAGAACGCAGTCATGGCGCGCTATGGATATGCCCGTGTGTCGACCGATATGCAGAGTGTCGACGCCCAGCTTCCCGCCCTCGAGGCCGAGAAGCTGGACATGATTTTCGTCGAGACCGTGTCGGGTGCCGTGCCTGCCAGAGAGCGTCCCGTCCTCGCCTTGCTGCTGGACCGGCTCCAGCCTCACGACAGTCTTGTCGTGGTGCGTCTCGACAGGCTCGGGCGCGATGCAATCGATATGCTGCAGCTCGTCTCCGCCTTGGACGCACGCGACATCCGAGCGCGTATTCTTGCGCTGGGCATCGAGACGGGCACGGCCAATGGCCGCCTGTTCCTTACTATCCTGATGGCGATAGCGGAGTTTGAACGTGAACTCATTCGAGAACGTACCCGGGCGGGGATTGCGGCAGCACGGGCGGCGGGGCGTCGCATCGGACGGCCCCGTGCGCTGACACCGGCGCAGACCCGGCACGTGAGGGCATTGGCGGCACAGGGACTGTCCATCCGGGACATCGCGTCCGTCATGAATGTCGGGCGCGCGACCGTGCATCGAGCGCTGCAGGACGAGGCTGGTCCGCAGCGGGTCGGGCCATCCTCCAGCGCCGCAGCCTGAGCCTGACGCCGGGGGGCGTTGCTTCAGTGACGGGGCCTTTGCATCAGCGTGAAACCCGCCAGCCCGCAGGCGGCGGCAAGCGCAATCCAGTAGCCGCTGTTCCATGAGGTGGCATCAACCAGAGCGGTGGCCTGTTTCTGCACCATAGCCTGCAAATCATGTTGCATGGCGGCACTACCGCCAAAACCGCCAAGCAGCTGACCGGTGCTCTGGGCTGCCTCGGCTGCGAGATGATGCAGCCGCGCATGTACGACCAGAGGCAGGGCCAGCAGCAGGAGTATCGGCAGGGTATTGAGCAGACGCGCCCGGGCAAAACCCAGCCAGGGTGTCACCCAGGGCAGGAGCGTGATGGCACAGCCGAGCAGGCGCCAGAAGCCGAACTGCACAGTGATGCCTGCACTTCCCGTCTGCACGCCGAGCAGCTGGTTCAGCGTGTAATCGAGCCTCATGCCCAGCATGGTGTTACCCGCATCGAGCGTCCAACCCGGCAGAACGTAGAATCCAAGCAGCAAGGCACCTGACATGACCAAGCCAGGCAGGGTCATGCGGTCCCTCTGCAGGCGCAGGTAGGGCAACAACACAGCTCCCAGTGAGCCGCCATTGCTGCGCAGGGTCTGACCGAATGCGCTCAGCGTTTCATTGGCCAGCACATCGCGTCCCAGTACATGGATGGACGCGATGCGTCCTTCCGGTGTCAGGGTGAAGCTGACTTTCTGGTTCAGGGCCGGGGCTGCTGGTCCCTGCCAGATTCCGGAGAGCATGAACGCGTGTTGTTTCCCGTCAGACACGAGGAGGCCCGGCTGGGCGTCGGGAATGCGGATGATGGTGCCACGACTGGCAACGCCCGGCTGTGCATCAGTGGGTGCATGGGCTGAAGAGCTGGCGTCATGGGTATTGCCAGCGTTGGGCAAGAAGGAGGGATGGTTCATCGGTCTGTCCTCACAGGGCGGGCTTCGCGGTGGCATGCGCGAGTTTGGCGTCAATGGCTGCATTGAGTTGCCGGATGATCTCGGCTGTGATGGCCTGTTCGGCACCAATATCCTCGGTCGTGATGCTCAGGCTGCGCACGGCGGAAGGGTTTTGCGGGACGACGCTGACAGCGATGCGCAGCCAGGCCTGTGTGGTGGCAGCGCGCGGATCTGACGAGGGCGAAGGATCAATCCCGGTGCCATCAGTTTTCTCAATGACGTTGCCGCTTTTGAGAGCGTAGAGCGCGGTCGCAGCACTCCCAGCCGACAGAGGGGGCAGATGCGCCGTGTAGTGCGCGGTGAGTTCGGCCTTGAGGGCATCGTATCCCGGCGCATTGAGGGGCGGGTAGGAGACAGTGCGCTCGATGCGGGTCACCACGCCGCCCATGACCGGTGGGGCGAGGGTGACATCAATCCTGTCGTTCTCGCGCTGGCAGCCCAGCGATGCCGGATAGGGCTGGCTCTCGATATCGACGCCCTTATGCGATGTCCGCAAAGTTTCGGTCCGCAGGCTCGGTTCTGTCTGACAGTATTGGTGCAGAACGGTAGTGGCTTCGGGGGCGGACATGCCAAGCGACAATCCGAGTATGGAAGCCTGACCAAGCGCATTGCTTATTCTGGAATAGGTGAGCTTCTGCGTCAGTGCGACGCCGCCATTATCCTGTGTCGCAGGAGCGGTCGGGGGTTCCGTGACGTGTCCTTGGCCAAGCGCATTGGCTGCATTGACCATGTTGCGGCGGAAAGCCTCCATATCCTGGGCCTGAGCGAGCGGCGCTGATGCCGCAGACAGCAAGAGGCAGGCGATGACGCGTTTCATGGTTTCCCCCGAAGTGATGTGACGCAGGCCAACACAGGGCCGGGACAGGTGTCAGTCAGAGCCACCTGAGGAGACATGACAGGGCAATGATGGGGTTATGGGTGAGCGGAAGCCCGACCTTGCAAAACCCTTGCCCTGACTGACTTTTCGGCGGCTCGATCGTGTCCTGGCCGGTTGTGATGACCGGTTCACAATCCGTCGGTTTCGGGACGGCACGGCATCGGGCCGGGTGTCCTGTCTCCAAACCGTGTTCCGAAATGAGCGAGGGGGTTTTCATGACACGGTATGGCTATGCACGTATCTCGACCGATGAGCAGACGCATGATCCGCAGCTTCTGGCACTCGAACGGGAAGGGGTGCGGGAGATCGTGTTCGATACAGTCTCGGGTGGGGTTCCGGCGGCGTCACGACCGGGTCTGTCGGAGCTGCTGGCGAAGCTGCAGCCGGGCGACAGTCTTGTTGCCGCACGTCTCGATCGGCTGGGGCGGACCATGCTCGATGTCATGGGGCTGGTGAGCAGTCTTGTGAAACGTCAGGTGCGCGTGAGGCTTCTCGATGTCGGGATCGAGACCGGCACGGCAAACGGGCAGCTCTTTCTGACCATCCTTGCCGGGTTTGCCGAGTTCGAGCGCGAGATCATCCGCGAGCGAACGCGGGCCGGGCTGGAGGCAGCACGACGGAGTGGCTC
Organism: Asaia sp. As-1742; assembly: GCF_011753235.1. Lineage (NCBI taxonomy): Bacteria > Pseudomonadati > Pseudomonadota > Alphaproteobacteria > Acetobacterales > Acetobacteraceae > Asaia > Asaia sp. As-1742. Next base: position 410,590 of record NZ_VWWA01000002.1, read on the forward strand.
GCGGCTGGGACGGCCTGCGCGGCTGACCGAGAGGCAACGCAGGCATGTGGTTGAACTGCATGCATCAGGAAAATCTCTGCAGGAAATTGCGCAGATCATGGCTGTCTCGAAAACCACAATCTGGCGCGCGGTTTCCTGCGGGGGAAAGCGTTCCAGAAACGGAGGTTCCGGGACGGCCGCCCGGGCCGCCTGGCCGGTCCGATTGACACCGACACGATAATGACCGGTTCCGGGACGGAAAACGTGGTGGAGGGCGCGGGGTTCGGTGCGAGAGGTCGGCTATAGGGGGAGAGCGGAATGTCGGTTATAGGAAAAGGATGACCGAAAGCAGCCTTTCGCAATGTTCACGTTCATGACAGCTGTCGACCAGAGCCGGCCATTCCCACCCATCGCCATCAATGTCCGCTTCCTGACCCCAAACTGCCAATTCGGCGCCCGAGGCGACGTTCGACAAGGCGTCTTCATTTTTTGGGTCTCTGAGTAGTGGATTCGTCAATTCGAGTGCTGTCATTCGTTAATCTGCACTCGCGCAGCGGCCTGAAATAGGCCACCCAACTCACTTCGCCACGCGAATCTCGCGAAATGCTTCGCTATATTGCAACGCGGCGCTACGGCGATCACCCATGTCCACCAGCAGATCGAGTATCCTTAAGAACTTCTGAGCGAGAGGTAGAGGAAGAGGCGAGTCCCTGTCGGCGAAATGCTGGACAAGACCCGCGATACGGGCCGGCAGCAAGGTGCCGTGCCAACCTTTCAGTTGTACCGTCGTCTCAAGCAAGGTGGCTAGCACTTGGTCGGCGAACGCATCCGCGCGATAATTCTCCTTTGCCCTCTCGCAAAGGGTGAGAAACGACCCCATTACGGACGCCGCCCAACCTGCCACGCGCACGTAACGATCGACGATCGGCTCGATCCGGTCGATCTCGGTCCAGTCGCCGTTGACGTAGCGGGCGGCTAGGGTAGATCGCTCGACCGAGATAAACATCAAATGTTGCGCCAGCCGAGGCTGATCGAAGCCGGAAAACTCTCCGCTACGATATGAGTCCGGATCAAGTTCGGGAGCGGCAAGAAAACGTTCTAGACACGCACCGAGAATGTCGAAAGCACCATCGGGAATGATAGGAGCGTCCAAAACGTACGAGCAAATATACGAATCGACGAAGGGCGCCAGAACCGACCAACAGGCCTTGCCCTCCAGCGCGGAAATCGGCGCTAAGAACCGGTCTCGCACCTCATCGAGCGACATCAGTCCCGACATCCGTCCAAGAACCTTTCCCAATCCGTGGGTCCATTCGAACAGGGACGATGCAGTTTGGTCACGGCGCCCAGACTTGACCCAGGGAGGTTGGTTCTTTTGGTTCGTCCATCCCAGCAAGCTTGACGCAAAGTCTAGAAGGCTCCCGCGCGCTTGGCTGCGACAGACATCGTCCAGTGGAATGCGGGAAAGGATCTTGTCGGCATAAGGATCGTGCCAGAATGTCCTAGGTTCGGCCCAAACTTCGCCTGACCCGTCTTTGGGCCGCGTCTCATCCTCTCCAAAGCGCCGGTAGACTTGGCCTTTCGCTTCGGCCTCGCTCATCTTGATCCATGCTGGCGGCGGCAATGGAAGCTCTGGCCATACAGAATCGTCGCGGTAGAATTTCACAGCGGCGTTCACCGCCTCAGATATCTCCGCCGACGAATGGATGGGTTCGCTTGGACCACGCGAACGATCCCGTGGCATCGGTGCAACGTGACAAAGCGTAAAAGCAAGATATAGGGCGGCCCAGCTCATCCTTGGATCGCAATTCCATAATCTCGAGGCCTCTTCTAGGGAAGCTAACGAAACCACTTCAAGAGGATGAGCAACCAATCCGAGCAGATTTTCCGGTGTGTCAGCCTCTGCCGTCCCGGCAGCCAAATCAGCGGCCAATCCTCGAGCAGTGAATGCTCCGTGATGCCAAGGAATGATCGCGCCTGCTGGCCACATCGCATCGCCATGCTCGGGAGCCGCAATCGCGCGGCGGAGTATCTGGCGGGCCCAAACGAGATCTTCTGCGCGCGCTTCGTCGCGGTAGCGAAGCACGATCGCCGCCGCTGCCGCGACAGCCCCGCGACGTGTGCCGTCGTCTTCTTGTTCAGCTTTCTCGAAGAGATCGGGAGCATCTAGCGTTCGAGCCAGTTCAAGAGCAGATCGAACCGTGAAGCCTGCTCCGAGGGCATCCGTCTCGAACGCCTTTGCACCCCAAGCCCAAAGATTCACTTCCTGCAGGTCAAGCTTGGCACGCTCCGTCTTCGCAACTTGCTCCGGATCGGAGGCCGAGGGACTGACGTAAACAATTGCGACTTGGCCGGGTTCCTCCGTTTGGTAAGCACGATAGTTGTCGGCCTGAACTAGCTCCTCAAATTTCATCGCCTGGGCGGTCAGATCGTCGATCACCGCTTCAACATTGCGATGTTCTTCGTATTCGAAAGGAAGTTGGCTTTTGAAGCCGCGCACAGCCACCTGCACCTTACTGGCTACGGCTTCTCCGCCGACCATGAAAAAGCGCTGGAGATGCCACTCCAGGTGTTTTTTCCGAACGGATCTGGCTTCGGCCGCTTGGATAGCCTCGATGTGAACTTGATCGGAACGGTCATCAAAACCGAAGAAACTCACAGAGCCGGGCGTCAAATCCTGCGTCAGCCGATTGCGATCGGCGACGAGTAAGCGCTGCGACGTCACGAGCGGGAGGACGGTATCTGAAATTGTATCGTCATGCAGGGCGATCATCGCGGCGACACCGAGAATGGCGATGCATTCATTGCCTCGCACGATCCGCTCGATGAGCGCATCAGCTGGCGTGCCTCTGTCTAGCTCGGAAAAGCACCATCCCTCCAATGCCATGAACGCGCAACCAATTGGCTTTGGCACCCAAGCGTTACGGAACCAACAATATTCACGGTCGCCACCCCAAAAAGTCTGGGCTCCCCAAGTAAACGTGAGTTCGAGAGGAAGCGGTGTCCCGTGACTGTCGCGCACATGATGATGAAGCTGGCGCCAGGCCGTCATCGCGAAATTGCACAGCTCTCTCAGCAACCGAAGGGCTTCATCCGGTGCGGATTGGAAGAGCGAATGAAAGGGCTCTCGGAGTGGGGACGCGGGCCAGAAATTGCGAGAGTTACAATCGAGGGAAAGCCTTTCCCAATCGCGATAGTCGAACTGATGATGTCCTATCCACGAGAATGTGCCCTGGACTGCCAGTTGATCCTCACGGGTTCTCTCATCTTCTGGCTTGGCGAGGGCTCGCCTTCGCCGTTCCGATGACTGGTGAGCTTCCTCTTCCTCCCTTGCGACACGCTCATCCGGAAGCTCTTTGCGAAGGTGCTTCAGGGTGAGTTCGACCAGCAACACCGGATGGGTTCGTGCCAGCGTCGGAGAGAAAGGTATTATCTCGACGAAACGCTCCTCCCTCAAGCTTTCCGAAGCGATTTTCCTCTTCAGATAATCCTCGGTGAAACTCGGCTCCGACATTGCGGATCGGAGGATCAGAGTAACGAGTGATTTCCGGAAATCTCCTGATTGAGGGAGGGTCCCCCAAATTGCGGATCGATTAGTGCGGCCTTTGCTCTTGTTCTCGATGTCCAGCTCTTCGAGCCATTTCGCGCACTGGACGAGAATGGATCTGGAAAGCGGATTTTGGACGTCTTTCAGTGCGTTCTGCCAAACCTCGAAAACCGATAGGATGTCCGGATAGAGCCTCGTGGGGACATCCTCGATGCGCCGTAGCAGGAAGGAGATGAATCGTTCCCAGGCGGCGAAATCCGATGGCCATCCCAGAAGATCGGCAATTCGCAGCTGCTGCTCCTTAGAGAGATTACCAGCCAGAATGTTCCGGTTCGGCGTGGTCTTCTCAGCTTGGAACCAGACCAGCGCCTTCTTGAGGAAGTGAAAGTCGTCCGCCGCGGCTGCAGCGGCGAACTGGTCCTCCTTCTGGGCGAAGTCCGCAGCACCGACCGGCCCGAGCAACCAAGACCGGGTCCATTGCGAACGCATTCCGGACGCCGCTGCCCGACTGAGGTGCCCGGCCCATTCTTGAGAATGGGTGTATTCGGATTGAGAGAAAAGCTCGACGACCCGGGCCACCGCAGGTGGTTCTCCACATGACCGAACTTCGTCTAGCCAATCTTCGCTCCGATCAGCGAGAGCGTGAAAGTAGCCCCATTCGAAGAAGATATCATGAGCGAAGCGAACCGAGTGTCCCTTTCGGGCCTGTTGAAGAATGCCGTCCTCAATCAATTGGGAAACCTGAACGATGCAAGCCGCATTAATCTGGTTCAACTTGATAGGTTGGCTGAGATTACGCGCCCGAACCGTTGCCAGTTCCACTATCGCTCGTTGCCGCTCGATCGCGCTTCGTCCGGCGGCATCATATCCGCCCCGCTCCCACCAGTTTTCGATCAGATCGACTTCGGACTGTGGGATGAATAAACTGCCCGTCGCATCGGCCGCGAAACCTTGATCAAGAATCTTAGCGAAAAATGGACGGCGCACGATCTCGCGAACCCGGGAAGGGCCAAACAATAGCGAGCGAATATGCGGCTTATCGGTGGCTAGCAGTTCTGCCTCTTCGTCGCTCAACGTGCCGACATCGACTGTTCCGACGCCAGCGGAGTCCGTGAATTCACCCATCCAATTGCGGATTGGTTCAATGCCGGTATCGCGTAGCGAAAGCACGATTTGCCAGTTATCGAGCACAGGGAACTCTATGATCGTCCTGAGCAACTCTAGGATGATCGGTTGATGTTCCTTTTCAACGCGATCGATCGCATCGACGAACAGGACGCCCGTACCAGTGGCCGCAATCTCCACGAGCAAGTCACGCAGATTGCCGCCTGATAGTCCGAGGGTCGTTGCAAAAGCTCGCCAGCTTCGCCCTTCGAGCTGATCTCCTCGAAGGAAGAGCGCCGGTCCCGCCGACAGCGCTCGCTCGACGCACCGCTTTAGCAGTACCGACTTTCCGCTGCCCGGCAGCCCTCTAATTTGCACGACGCGGAAATTCTGGAGCATCGCATCGACCTTCGCGACAAGCCCGTTTCGCAGGAGGCGTGTGCCGCTGACATCGTCGGGAATGTTTCGTGCGAGGCTGGCGGCCAGATCGCTGAGATGCTCGATGTCGTTCCGGAATCTGGGAGCCCCGCTGAGACGGGCGACCGCCGAAATTGCGCGGACCAGGCGAGCGCGGTCAAACACGCCCGACTTTCCAGCTGAGTTACGCGCAAGCTGGACGATCTTTGACCAGACTAGCGGCGCCTTGCCGATGTCCGGTGCCGCCAATGCGTTTCGGATATTGGCGATCGCAGCTGGCGGATCGACGGCACCTTCGTGCAGGAAATCGAACTGGACCAGAACAAAATGAGCCAAGAACTGATGAACTTCAATGTCGCTGGGGGGCCTCTCCATCATCTCCGTGAGAAGCGTGACAATGTCGTTTCGTACCGTTTTGACTGACGGCCCGGCATTGCCGCCAGTGGCGAATCGGGCAGCGAAGTGGGCGGCATCGACACTTTCGCGCGCCAGTTCGCACAGCGTCGTCAGTGCCCGCGCCTTAGCTGGCGTCACCATCCCAGCAACGACGCCATATCGATCTTCCTTCTTGCGAAAGCTTGGCTTCGCGAGAGTGGCGGACGCGTCTCGGATGATATCTCGAAAGTCTGCGTTCGAGGTGGCCGCGCTGATCGTAAGAGACCGCTTCACCTGAAGGCTGAGGCGAGCGATCTCACCTGTCTCGCTTCGAAAGTCGACAATAACGTCGTCTAGCGGCTCGCCAAAATCACGTTGCTGGACTGCGACTTGATGCACGACACGATCTTCGATCCCTGGCGCGCCGACTTCGGCCAAGAGAGATGCCATATAGAATGCGGCAGCATCACCTTCGTAGGTGAAGCCTTCACCCCCGGCCAGTTCTGATGATTGCGGCAAAATATTCATCCGATTCTGTTAGGCAAAAATGCGCCCAAGCTTGTCGCCCGAACCATAGGTTGGTGAGCAGACATCGCCAAGCGGGCTGTGTCGGCGTTTTGAGAATTGGTAAGCAGATGCAGCTGAGCTTCAGCCTGTCAATATAATGCCGTGACGGCTATGTTAGAAATCATGACCAAGTGGCAATCTATAGTAAACTCGAAGGCTTCTGATGCGATGTTTTACTGACCAAAAGGGTGACCTAAAATGATTTTCGAATGGCAGATATACGATTTACATTCGGAAATACATGTAATTGATTTTTGGGGTTCCTCTCTCTTTGCCATGCTAGCCGGACAACCGCCGAATATTAGCTCCTGACTTGAGCTTCCGTTCGCCCTGCCGCTGGAAAAAGGTAGAAATGTCCCAAACGCGGTCTATCGCGGTTCACATAACAATGTCGGCTTTCGGGCAACCACCATCACCACTTCGATGTCTGCATTGGGGCGTAAGCGGACGAACTGATGTCTAAAGATGAGTCTCCGCTCAACTTTCGGAAATTGCTAAATCAAGCGTCTCGTAACCGATCGCGTCGACAACACGCTTGAGGTTAGGGACGTCAATCGCGGATGTGTAGTTCATGGTCCCCTGGCTGCGATGCGTCGCCTCATGCCCCAGGAGACGGTCAATCCAGATCTCCCGTAGTTCATGCCCGGTATTGCGCAGCTTGGTCGAGACTGTGTGGCGGAAGCTATGGAAACAGACTTCCCTGGGGAGTCCGGCTCTGCTTCGCAGGCGCGCAAAGGCCTGAGAGAAGCTTGCCGAGCGGTCGCCGGTTTTCGTAACGACAAGATCCGGGAACAGCCAGACCTGATCGGGCTTCATGAAAGACAGAATACCCTTTGCAATCAGCTCAGGGTGGATTGGTACGATGCGTGTGCCTGCCTGTGTCTTCGGGGACCATCCATTCTCGTCGTGCGGGCGGATCTGAAAGCAGGCGACACCTTCGATATTCTTGATGTCGGCGCAGCGCAGGTTGCAGATCTCACCGAGTCTCATACCTGTATAGGCCGCAATATTGATGATTGCGGCTGCCGTGCGTGCAGAGGGAATGCGGCTCGACCATGGTGTCGTACTGAGCTGCGCCAGCTCAGCATCGCTGAAGCAGCGTCGTTCGACCTTCTTCGTAACATGGTAGTCCCAGCCTGCCCAGACATTGCGTGACACCAGATCACGCTGCAACAGGAGCGCCCAAAGAGCGGAGAGACGAGAGAAGTGGTTCTTGACCGTCTTGGCGCTGATGGTCTCGAGCTTCTCGGTTTCAGCGCGCGCGACCTCGTCACGGATCGAACGACCGTTGCGCTCCTTGCCGTGGGTGGAGGGAAGACGGAAGAGGAGATCACGGAACTCGCCAGCGGTCTCTCCGGTAATCCGTTCAACCTCCATGTCGCCGAAGGCATCGATGAACATAGTAAGCGCTTTGCGCGTGCCGCGTTTCGTATCCTCTGAGCGATTGGTATCCGGGTAAATAAAACGCTCCGCAGCCATGCTGACCGTCAGAAGCTTTGAGCGGGAGCCGGAGCTTGCAAGCTTTTTCCTTGGCGTGGATGGTTTGCGTGGGTCTGGTTCAGCAGTCAGCGGCACTGGGGCGATAGGTTCGCTCTTCGTAGCGGTTCCAATGTCGACGACGATGCTTTTCAAGAGATCGACCTGAGCGGCCAGATTGGCGGCCTCCGCACGCGCTTCAGGCAGATCCTTCTTCACGATTTTCCGCATCGTTTCGAGCCGCTCGGTATCCTTGGCAAGATAGGGGCCGATGATGGAGAGAAAACGCGTTACAAGGTTGTTGAACTCGAGGAAGCGTACCTGAACCTCTGTCATTTCCCTTTCATGCTTGAGTTCGAGCAGGCGCATTTCGATGGCATGGGCAGACTCGGTATCGCGAACGAAGCTTTCATAAAAAGTGATGATCTCATCCGGTGTGGGCGGTCGGGCTTTCGAGTCACTCATGGCGCGCACCTTGTCGAAGAACTGTCCGGTCCGGTCATATAGCTGTGCCGCCCGTCTGCGAGCCTCGAGTTTAGCCGAAGTATCAAGCGAAAGGGAGATCTCGGACCGCCTCAGGAGAGGCTGAATATCCTTCGGCACGGCCCTGCGAAAATGGTAGCGGGACCCGATCAGACGCAGCATCAAAATTTCCCATTCTGGGAAGAATTCCGGGAAAACCCCGGTTTGACGCGATGAGAGACAAAAAACCCATCAATTTCAATGAGATAGTGGTGCGAACTATGGGACTCGAACCCATACGCCCTTACGGACTCGAGATTTTAAGTCTCGTGCGTCTACCATTCCGCCAAGTTCGCACAGCACGGCTCAGGCTCTAGCACGTGGGCGAGGGGGTGAAAATCCCTTGCGGGCTGCATAGCCATTATCCCAGCGCCATCAGCGCTGTACCATGCTGCCTGAGCCAGGCTTGTGCCGGCTTGCGGTGTTCATGAAACCGCTCCACCAAAGCCCAGAAGGCCGGACTATGGTCGAAATGCGTCAGATGGGCGAGTTCGTGCACCATCACGTAACGGCGAACAGGTTCAGGCATCATGATGAGGCGCCAGTTCAGCATGACCCGTCCGGTTCGTGTGCAGCTCCCCCAGCGGGTGCGAGCATTGCTGCAAGCGAAACGCGAGATCTGGCACGACATTCGCTCTGCCTCATGGGCGAGTTCGGCGGGGAGCATCAACCCGGCCCGATGCCTGAGGAAAACCAGAACCCGTTGCTCGAAGCGCTCAACAGGACCGTTGATCCGTAGGCTACCCTTTTCCATAACGGCGCTCTGTCTCTGCTCCGGCGCATGAATCAGGGTGACCGGGTGATCATCAAGCAGGATGGTGCTTCCCGGAACAAGGGCCGTCACAGCTGGCAGGGCATTGAGTCGTTCGCGCACCCAGCTGTCGTGAGTGAGCAGAAAGCGTCGCGCATGGTGCAGCGATAAATGGCGGGGGCAGGTCACCACGACCTGACGGTTGGCGCTGTCGATGCGAAGCGAAATGCGCTTGGCACGCGCAGAGTGTCGCCACGTCACCGGGTAGGCGGGGTCTGTCACCAGCGTCGTTTGGTTGAAGGTCGCTTGCGCCGTTTTTTCGCCACGCCGGGGGGAATTTCCGCCGGCCACTCAACGATATGGTCTTCCAGCATCCCGGCTTCGCGCTCGCTGATCATGCGGCCCTTTCCCGAGATTCCCGCTTCGTGCACAGAGTTAGCCGAGCCCGTGCGCAAATGATGCCAGGCCGGGAGGTCCTGCCCGTCGCGGATCAGCACATAGGCGCAGCTTGGAGGCAGCCAGTCGATATCGGCCAGAATTTCCGGTGTGAGCGAGACACAGTCAGGCACCTTGCGAAACCGCGTGGGATATTGCGAGCACTGACAGGTTTCCAGATCGAGCAGACGGCACGCGACATTTGTGAAATGGATCGCGTCGGTCTCTTCATCACGCAGCTTGTGCAGGCAGCATTTGCCGCAGCCATCGCATAAAGATTCCCACTGCGCCTTGGTCATCTCTGACAAGGGGATCACCTGCCAGAAAGGATGTTCGGAGTCAGACATGGACAGGCTTTGCAAGCATGAAACAGAAGGTGAGGGCAACAAGAGAAATCAGGCAGGAGAGCAGGATCGGACCTCTCAAAAGGGGAAACCACAGCAGGCGTATGCGTGCGCGGGAGCCCGCCCCCAGGCCGGATGCTGCGCGGCTCAGCGCTTCAACTCTACCCACAAGCCTCCTGTAGATCGGCAAGGTGCAGAAAGGCGCTGAGAGAGCGCCGCTCATGAGCATCGCACTGTGAAAAGGCCAGGGCGGCGGGGCGCTGCTCAACCAGAATGCCCCGATCAAGGATGCCCAGGCCGCGTGTGTGTAATAGGTTTCCTGAGCTGGCTGTCGTCTGAGGTGGGCAACGCGGGGAGCAACAAGAGCAATCAGAGCCAGGCAAAGCGCCCAACCGCCAATAAGTGCCAGCAAAGAGATCATCATGGCGTTGCCGTCAGCCATGCCTGAAAACGCTTCTGCAAGGCGTAATAGTTTATCGCCCAGAAACCATCGTTTACAGCGAGCATATGGATATCTCGCCCGTCCTGGGGGGCATCCTGCGTATCGTCATGCAGTGGCGTCTGATCGCGCAACATTTTCAGAACGGCCTCAGCCTGCTCGGGAGAAACGTTGCGCGGTATTGCCCAGGAAACTTTCTGGCGCAGGGATTGCCGCCATTGCACCGCAAAACTCGCTTTATCCCCAAGGTCTGCCAGCCGATCATGGGGGGTGGAAAGCATAAGGGCAGCCCCACTGCTCATGATACGTGATGCTTCCTCTGGCGTGCGCCACCAGACCAGATAAGGTCGCAGCTGATCGAGCTTGCGGAATGCGCGATCCACCCCGGCAGGGGAGGCGAGGGCAGTATAGATATCGCCGGGCGCAACGCCATCAGCCATGAGGGCAATTTCAAGCGTGCCACGCGGGTCAAGGCGCAAGGCGCGCTTGCCGGGATGACGGGCTATGTCCCAGAAATCGCTCCAGCTAGGCGCTTCGTCTCCCAGCCTCCCCCGATCCCATGCCAGCACAAGGCTGTCCTCGCCAGCAGCAATGCCACAAGGTGAAGCCGGGGGATTGTTTGCCACCGCAGCACTCGTCGATACGGGCAAGGTTTGCACCACGCCATCGCGGCAGGCGGCGTAAAGCGTCATGTTATCCATCATCGCGGCCAGCCACGCTGGTTTATGTGTCTGTGCAGCCAGCCGCAGCGTCGGAAGCGTGCCGTCCCACTCCTGCAATGGGTAAGGCTGGTCGGGCATCAGGAGCGAATGTGCGTCCAGACTGCCCGATAGCACGGCAAGACCCAACTGGGATCTGGAAGGATGTACTGCCTTTTTTCCTGACGCATGATGTGCAACGTGGCGGGCGTGATGGGTCGTCGCGACGGCCTGACATGAGGATGAAGGCAACGCTACGGACAGGCAAAGCGATACCAACAACGAGTATACGGCTTTGCTACAAGCGTCGCGTGTCAAACGACCATGTCGGATAAGGGTGGGCGACGCGTTCAGGAAACGGCCTTTCTATGAAAAAAAATACGGAACATCCCTTATAGATCGTCTTTCATCGGAAAGGCCACAGCCTGACTTGCCTGCCATGCAAGTTGCATGGGCGTGCCGGGCGCGAGGTGGCGGCCGGACTGCAGGAGCGGGCGTCTCATCTCTATCTCCACACCGTCGGAGAGACGAAGCCTCAAACGCATCTGCTCCCCCGTATTCAGCACGGATTGCAAGGTCGCGACGAGAGGCTGTGGGCCGTCATCATCCAGCACAGAAGTCGAGAAGAGCGGCGTTATGCGATCAGGGCGTATGCAAAGCACACAAAGGCTGTCTTCCTCCAGATCAGCGTCGGCAAGTGCCTCTACAATCCCGCCACTGGCGAGATGCACAGTGGCAACATCATCTTCGATTGTCAGCGTGCGCCCAACCAGAAGATTCGCCTCCGCGAACAGGGAAGCAACCCAGGGGGTGGCTGGGCGATCAAGCAGAATGCTGGCGTTGGCGCACTGGACAAGGGTCAGCTTGTCGAACAGCGCGATGCGTCCCCCCAGCCAAACTGCATCCTCACGACTGTTCGCGGTGTAGAGCAGGGTCAGGCCGAGCGCTCTGTGTAGCTTCGTGATCAATTGACGCGTTCGGATGATGGCGCGCAAGTCCAGCCCGGACAGAATATCATCCAGCACAAGGACTGAGGGATTGAAGGCCAGCGCCCGCGCCAGCCGCAGCCTCAGATCATACTCGGGGGACAGACTGTCAGCACGGGTCGAGGAGAAAGCATCGAGCCCGAGAAGCGCGAGACGGTTGCTGACGATGGCGTTCATCTCATGAAGCGGCATCCCCCGCACACGCAGGGAAAAAGCAATGTTGTCGGCAACGTCCATATGGCCGAAAACAGGTTCGCGCGCCGAAACCAGTGCGATATCACGCCTCTCGGGCGGCTCTTCAAGAATTGGCTCACCGTTGATCATGACGCACCCCGATGCCGGAGCTGCAAAGCCGCTCAGAACATCGCAGAACAGACCTAGCTGGTCGGTTGTCTCACTCAGCAGGCTGATGGCCTCGCCTCTGCCCAGCTCGAGAGAGAAGCCGGGTGCTCCCGCCGTCATCGAAAGCGCATGTATCGACAGTGGCGGCTGATGTTCCCGCGATGAACCTGACATGAAACCTCGCCTGAACTCTAAGCGTTGTATCCGAAACCATAAGATACGGTTCAGACCGTTTGAGGAGTTGTGACATGAGCAAGACCGACGTCAAGAAGTCTGTAGATAATGCCAGCAAATCGGCTCAGGAACAGATCGACAGCCTGAAGGACCAGCTGGAGCAGCTGCTCAAGGATCGTATCAACCCTGCGCTGCTTGATGTTGCAGGGCGCGCCGATCAGGCAGTGGCCAATGCCCGCGAGATCACAGACGTGCAGCTTCACAACGCCGAGGCCCGTGTGCGTGCTCGCCCCATCGCTGCGGTTTTGATTTCTGCAGTCATTGGCTTTATTGCAGGACGTGTCTCCAAATAGGCTGTCTTCCCTCCTGGATAAGGCGGCCTCCTGTTCCAATCCGTTTCAGGGTTGGATGTTCGGTGGCCGGCTTGCCCGGGTTGATCTCTGGCGGGTTCGCCTCTGGCACGTCCAGCACTGGCACGACTACACCGTAAAGGCTTGCGAATCTCCATGAAGGTCATTGATGTCGGGCAGGAAGCCCTTCAGGCTCAGGGCGAAGTTCTGCAGCGCGTGGCGATGCGCCTCGGCCGCCGTGTAGCCTACTTCGTCATCGCGGCCATTTTTGGGCTTTTTGCCCTCGTCTCGTTTCATGCCGTACTGTGGGCTTTCGCATACAGTGTCCTTCACTTCTCGGCTTTTGCTGCGGCCTGCTCGGTGCTTGGTCTTGACCTCCTGTTTGTGGTCATCTTCGGGTTGCTCGGCACGCGTAACATTGCTGACCCCGTAGAGTTCGAAGCCAGGCTGCGTCGTGATCGCAAGATGATCGAGTTCAAGCAGACACTGGCCCTGTCAACCATTGCCGGATTGCTGGTTGGCCCCATTGGCCGTTTTACAGGCAAGCAGCTCCTCGAGATTCTGCGTAATATCTTCACCCGGCGGTAAACCTGCTAACCGCGTTGTGAAATTTGTTGCTCTAAATCTAATGCAAAATTCAGGTTTGCCTTCTGGCGGCAAGCCTGGGTTTACCCTATGACCTTCCCTTAGTTGCCTCAGGCGTCAGTTCTGGGGCTTTTCCGGGTTCGGTCAGGACATCCGGTGTCTGCGCCCCTACAGCATGGCGGAAAATCCCGCACTTCATGTTGCCGGGCTTGGCTCTCCTCCTTCTGATCCCGCAAGGTCGATAGTGGAAGGAGAAGGGAGGCTGATGCTCGCGGAATTCGATCTTTTCGGCGTATTCATATCTCCGATGGCCATCTATTTCCTCGCCGCCATTCCCGTCACCCTTTTCATCCGGTTCCTGCTCTGGCGTACAGGCGCCATTGAGTGGTTCTGGCATGTCGCCCTCTTTGAGGTTGCGCTTTATGTCTGCGTTTTCTGCCTGCTGGTGCTCTATGTGTGAGCGCAGGGCAGCTTTGGAGATGGCCTTGGTTGGCCTTGTCTGCAGTTCTCCAGGCCTCGTGTATCTCGTCCTGCAATCTGTCCCACACAAGGAAATGCCTCCGTGTTGCTCGCTCGTACACTGATCCGGGTCTTTCTGACATTCGCGGTGCTCGGAGTGACGATCCTGCTGGGCTACACGTTGTGGGAGACCTACATGATCGCACCCTGGACGCGCGATGGACGCGTTCGCGTGTATGTGGTCGACGCAGCGCCTGAAGTGTCGGGAACAGTGGTCAGTGTGCCGGTGCATGACAATGATTTCGTTCATCGTGGCGACCCGCTTTTTGTGATCGACCCGGTACGGTTCCGCCTCGCGATCAAGGAGGCGGAGGCCCATCTGGCGAGCGCCGAGGAAGATCTGAAGCTCCGTCGCAACGATGCCAAGCGCCGCATGGGATTGAGCGGTATCGTCTCGGCTGAAGAGCAGGAAATCTACAACTCCAATGTCGAGACGCAGGAGGACGCGGTCAATGCAGCGCGTGCCACGCTCGATGTGGCGAGGCTGAACCTGCAACGTTCCATCGTCTACTCGCCGGTTGAAGGATACGTGACCAACCTCAATCTGCGCGTGGGTGACTACGCGCATGAAGGGCAGTCCCGCATGGCGGTCATCGATGCTGACAGCTTCTGGATCAACGCCTATTTCGAGGAAACGAAGATGTGGGGCGTGCATGTGGGCGACGTCGCCCGCGTGAAGCTCATGGGCTATCGCGAAATCATCCCGGCCCATGTCGTTTCCATTGCCCGGGGTATCAACGATCAGAACGGATCGCCGGACAAGCTGGGGCTGCAGGATGTGAATCCCATCTTCACCTGGGTCCGTCTGGCGCAGCGTATTCCCGTGCGTATCCATCTTGATCGCGTGCCGCCCGAGGTCATCCTGGCGGCCGGAATGACCTGCACGGTCACGGTCGGTACCCCGCCACAGGGGCAGCGGGGCCGTCTGACCACCTGGCTGCAGAACCATCTCTGATCATGGTGTCTCTCTCCCGCAGGCTTTGCGCCTTCACTTTTGCTGCCTCGCTTCTTGCTGGATGCACGGTCGGGCCCGCCTACAAGCCCGACCGCATGAAACTGCCCGATGGCTTCGTCGAGACCGATCACGCGGCCACCGCAGAGGAAATCGCCCGCACTGAGGCCGAGATGAAGGAGTGGTGGGGGCAGTATAACGATCCGCTGCTCAACCGGCTCGTGGCGCAGGCCATCAAGGGCAATTACGACCTGCTCATTGCCGACCAGCGTATCATCGCCGGTCGCGCGATGCGTGAAGAGGCCGCATCGGCCTGGTACCCGCAGCTTGATGTCAACGCAGGCGGTGGCTCAAGTCGATATTCCATCAATATCGACAACTGGCCCATCAGGCCCGGCAATCCGCAGAACCGGCCAGAGGCGTCGGTCCTGACCTATGGTGCCCAGGCCAGCTGGGAGATCGATGCGTTTGGACGCATCAGGCGCGAGGTCGAGGCGAGCGAGCGCGCCATCGATGTGAGTATCGAGGACCGACGCGCCACGCTGATGACGCTGCTTTCGGATCTGGTACGCGCCTATATCTCGCTCCGGGGGGCGCAGCTACGTTTCTCGATCGCGCAGGCCAACGTCAAGAATGCCCAGAGTGAGGTCGATCTGACCAAACGTCTTTATCTGGAGGGCATAGGCAACACGCTTCAGACCGCGCAGGCGCAGAGCGAACTTGATAGCGAACTGGCTTCGCTCGAACCTCTCAAGGCCCAGATCGACACGCTGAGTCACGGGGTGAGCGTGCTGCTGGGCGATATGCCGGGCGATCTCAAGGCAGAGCTTGAGGCATTGCCCAATGGGACAGCCTCCCTGCCGGTCATGCCACGCTTTCCGGCCACATTGCCCTCGATCGTCGTGGCCAATCGCCCCGATATTCGTGCCGCCGAGCGGGGCTATGCCGAGGCGACGGCTCGCATCGGCGTGGCCGTGGCCCAGCTCTACCCCAAATTCTCGATTCCCCTGACATTCAACCCGAATGCCTCCGCCATGTATCAGGCGTTTCAGGTCAATGCGATGAGCTGGTCTTTCATGATGCTGGCAACCCTGCCGGTCATGCACGGGGGGCGTTTCACCTCGCAGGTGGTCGAGGCGCGCGCACGGGCCGAGGCCAGCCGTCTGACCTATCGCAAGACCGTGCTCAATGCGTTCCGCGAGGTCGAGGACGCCATGACATCATGGCTGCATAACGACCACTATGTCGCCCAGCTGCATCAGGCAGCAACCGATAGCGGTCTGGCAGCGGACAGGGCAAGGCGGCTCTATGCCGCGGGTCTGACCGATTATCTGAATGTTCTGACGACGCAGCGCACCTTGCTGGGGGCTCAGGACCGTGAGGCAGTGGCCCGTACGGCCAGACTGCACGATTCCGTGGCGCTCTATACCGCGATGGGCGCAGGGTGGCAGGGTGTGGCGATGCGCGATACGGACTTGCCAATCGATGCGGCAAAGCAAAGTATCCTTGCAAAGGCCTTCTCGCGCTAGCTCACTTGAATTGCCGGCGATGGTCACAATATACAACGTATGAATTCTGTAGTATTCACGAAAAGCAAGGAGATACAGGCGTGAAAGACCCTTATGCAGCGCTTGGCCTGACGCGTAGCGCCACGGATAAGGAGATCCGCAGCGCCTATCGCAAGCTCGCCAAGGAACATCATCCGGACCATAATCCGAACAACAAGAAGGCTGAGGAGGCCTTCAAGGCCGTTGGTGCCGCCTATGCCATTCTGGGCGACAAGGAGAAGCGCGCGCGCTTTGATCGCGGTGAAATCGATGCCGAGGGGAATGAGAGAGGGCCCTTCGGTGGCGGCCAAGGTTTCCATGGCGGCGGTAACCAGTTCAATCAGGAAGATCTGGGGGCCTTTTTCTCCGACATGTTCAGCGGCGGTGGCACCGGTGCCGATTTTGGCGGAGGGCCATTTGGCGGGCGTCGTCGGACGCGTCGCGGGGCAGACCGCTCCTATACACTGACAGTCTCGTTCGAGGATTCCGTGCTGGGCACGACAAGCCGTGTGACCTTGCCCGAGGCGGGAACGGTCGAGGTCAAGATACCCGCCGGAATCGAGGATGGTCAGACCCTGCGCCTGAGCGGCAAGGGCGGTGCCGGTATGGGAGAGAATGCCCCTGCCGGTGATGCGCTCATTACGATCTCGGTGACGCCAAGCACGATCTATACCCGCGATGGTCGCGATCTCAGGGCAAATGTGCCGGTTGATCTGGAAACAGCCATTCTTGGCGGCAAGATCGTGATCCCGACGCCCAAAGGGCAGGTGACCATGAAGGTGCCTCCCCATTCCGATACCGGTACGGTGCTGCGGTTGGGTGGCCGTGGTGTCGCCGAGCACGGCCAGCACAAGGCGGGAAACCTGTACGTCACGCTTCAGGTCAGGATCGGTGACGTCGATCCCAAGCTCGAAGCGTTCTTTGCCGAACAGCGCGCGCAGCAGGCTGAGGAGGCCTGATAACGGTGGCGAGGCCCGGTTTTTTCGACTGGAAGCTGATCTTCACCCGTGAGGTGATGGGGGCGATTGTTGCCCTTCTTTCCACCGCATTGCTCGTGGTCCTTTGCTATGGCGGCATGAGGATCTCGGGGATCTGGGCCGGACTTTAGTCTTTCCATCACGGGGGAGTGTGATATCTCGGGTCCACTGATCTGATTTCTTGACCCGGACCCCCCTCATGAGCTCATCCTCTCTCACAGAGCTTCCGACGCGACGACAGGCCTTCTCGGTCGTCTTCGCGATCGAACTCTGGGAACGTTTTGGCTATTACGGCATGCAGGCCGTACTGACGCTCTATCTGGTTCAGCGTCTGGGGCTGAGCGACGTGGCAGCCAATGTCATGATCGCCGCCTTTGTTGGTCTTACCTACATCACCCCCGTTCTTGGCGGCTTTGCCGGCGATCGCATCCTTGGCCCGAGGCGCACCATGCTGATGGGTGCGTTTGCGCTGGTCTTCGGTTATGCAGCGCTTGCGCTTGCTGACCAGCATCGCTCATTGCTGTTTTTCGCCATGGCCCTGATCTCGGCAGGGAATGGCCTGTTCAAGCCCAATGCGGCCAATCTGGTACGTCGCATCTATGAGGGCGACGACGCTGCGCTCGATGCCGCGTTCACCATCTATTACATGTCGGTCAATGTGGGCTCGACCGTCTCAATGCTCATCACGCCGCTGCTGCAGGATCGCTATGGACCTGCAAGCGCCTTCCTGACCTGTTCGGGCGGGCTTGTCGTGGGGCTGGCCTATTATTTCTGGCGTCGCCGCTGGATCCATCACGCTGGCTCAGCGCTGGATCAGGGGCCTTTCCAGTTGAAACCGTTTCTGACTGTGTTTGGCGGGTTTGTACTGACCGTGCTTGTGCTGACAGGCATCATCGCGAGCCCCGGGATCGCGCGGCTCTGCGTCTGGTGCGCTACGGCGGCCATTGCCTTCCTGTGGGGGCGTCTCTACTTGCGCTCGGGCAATGCAGCCCGACCCGGTTTGCGCCTGACTTTCCTGCTCTGTCTGGAGAGCATGGCCTATCTGATTTTCTATCAGCAGATGATGACATCGCTCACGCTGTTTGCGCTGCGCGCTGTCGATGGTGATCTTCGTATCGGTGGCGTCACCCTGGTGCATCTCAGCGCTGGCCAGTTTCAGGCGCTCAATCCGATCTGGATCATGCTGGCGAGCCCGGTTCTGGCGGCCCTGTATAATCGTTTGGCCCGCCAGGGGCGCGACCTGTCACTTGCGCACAAGATGGTGCTTGGCTTTGGCCTCGTGACGCTGGGCTTCCTTATCTGGTGGATTGCCGCTTCTCATGCCCAGCCTCTGGTTTCGGCTTGGGTCATGGTTCTGGGTTACGGTCTGATCTCGATTGCCGAGCTTCTGACCATGGCGCTGGGGCTGGCGATTATCGCTCGCTACACACTGCCCGAAAGCAGTGGCTTCATGATGGGGTCGCTCTATCTGCTATGGGGCGTGGCTATGTACGCTGGCAGCCTGGTTGCCAATTTCGCTGCGGCCACGGGCACACCGGCAACGGGCGCTGCGGCGGCGGCGCTCTATGTGCCTCTCTTCCGCGATTTGTTCGTGGCAGGGTTGATCCTGACAGGTGTTCTCGTGTGCCTCTTGCCGCTGGCGAAGCGCTGGGATCGTGAGCACGTTATGGCGACAGGCCCGCACGTCCATCCTGATGCCCGCTCCGCCATGCCTGCCGAAATGGAAGGCTAGTCTTCCCGGGTCGGAGCGGTCTCTCTGGGCCGCCCCGACCCGCATCTGTACTCATGTTTTGCAGGTCGCAGGGGACGGCAGGAGCATTTGATGCTTTGCCGCGGCGTATCGTTTCTACTCCCGGCAGAGGCGCTTCTCTGTTTCCCAGCTAAAGGTTCAAGGCCGAAACGTGCCGTTCTAATGCTTTTGAGAGCAGGCATTTCTTGCAAGCGCCCCTTGCTCTCGAGACGCCGCCTCCGGCGCGTAAGAGGTTGAGCGGTGACCCGGCAACCTGCTTCAGGCCTGTTTCCGACATCATGATATCCCTGAAAGATGAGACGCAGAATGGCACCGCACGCGCGGGTTTTGCCAATTGCTTCGCATGATGCCTATGATCCTGCCGTTCAGAATGACCCTGTTCAGAAGGACGACAACATGAAGCCGAACTCCCGTCTCGCTCTCGCCGGTCTTGCTCTCATGGCCGGTACGGCGGCTCTGCCCTGCCTGCCCGTCACAGGGCTCGTTTCGCCGGCATTGGCTGCCAGTGCCCCGGCTGCCGACGCACCGCTGACGCTCAAGATTCTCAAGGTTGAGGGCAACAAGGCCGTCTCGACTGACGAAATCATGGCCGCACTTCCCTATCATGTGGGTGATACCGTCACGCGCGATCAGCTCGATGCAGGCGTGCAGAAAGTGGCGGATCTCTACAAGGCCAAGAATATGGGTGCCAAGTTCAGCGAGAAGGAGCGCTTTGTCAAAAACACGGTGCAGTTCTATCTCGTGATCGAAGAGCAGGCACCGCAGGCCGCCGCAGCCCCCGCGCCGTTCGTGCTCGACAAGGTCGAGTTCGTTGGCAACAAAAAAGTGCCGACCGCCGAACTTGAAGCTGTGACGAAGCTGCGTCCCGGTGCCACTGTGACAGCAGAGGCCGCAACCGCTGACACGCAAGCTATCCAGAAGGTCTATCAGAAGCATGATCTGGGCGTGCAGATCCAGCCAGTCGCCACCCAGCCCAATCACGACAATCATGTCGTGCTGACCTATCAGATCACCGAGAAATAAAGCGGTCCGATATCGTCTCTCGCTATCAACCGGCGCAGGGTACCGCGGTACCCTGCCAGCCGAATCACCTGACTTTTCCCATCAAGGGGCGGGCTGACCATCCAGCGCCTTGAAGAAGGCCTCGTCTAGCCGGACTGGTGTCAGGGCAGATGGAAGGTAGAGGGGGTGCTCGGGTCGGCCTCCCTTGCTCAGCCTCAGAACGAACAGGGGGATCCCGGCGGCGTGGAGGGCTTGCGCGACATGGTTGCCGCGTGCCCGTAATGACGGGTGGGTGGGTGAGCCATAGGCCAGTATCACCTTGTCGGCCTGCCGCGCCATATCGAGCAATGCCGCATCATTGCCTGGCCCCACAGGGTCCTCGACTTCAAGCAGACGCTTCTGGTCCGTGCAGCGATAGCCAAAGCTGTTGCCGACAAACATCGCGCCATACTCCCACTCGCGGGCATAGCGCTGGCATTTGGCAACGGTCCGGTCGTCGCCATACTCGGTGGCCACAGACGGGTTCATCATAAGCCACATGATGCTGGGCTTTTCAGGCGCCCATACCCTGTGCAGGCGGTAGCGATAGCAGTCACCGGGGCCATCGTAGAGGGCGGTGCTGGTCACGTCACCCTGCAGGCGCAGGGGACGCGAAGCACCAACATGGTGGGTCTTGTCTGATGAAGTCATGAACGAAGCGGCCACCCGTCACAGCATGTGGCCCGATCCCTATTTGCGGCGGTTCTTCATGGTATCGGCCTTGAAACTCTTCAGCGCTGCCAGCGCCTTGCTGACATGATTGCCCGGAGAGTCCGTGCTGATTGTGTCGATAATCTGCCCTTCGGGTGCGATCACATAGGTAATCCGCTGCGCAATATCGAGCATGGGCATCTTGGCATCATACAGGCGCGTGACCTTGCCATCCGTATCGGACGCTACGGGGAACTGTCCCTTGATCTGGCTGACCGAGAAATCATCCAGTTTGTGAATGTTGTCCATCGATACGCCAATGACACTGGCGCCAAGCGCCTTGAACTGGGGCATGGCGTCCGCAAAACCATGCGCCTCGGCCGTGCAGCCCTTGGTGAAGGCCGCCGGGTAGAAGTAAAGCACGACGGGGCCGTTCTTGAGAGCATCGTGCAGCGTGTAGCTGGTTTCCTGCCCATTCTGCGTGGCGGGGAGCGTGAAATCCGGCGCTTCACCCCCTTGTTTGAGCGCAGCGTGTGCCGAGGGGACCGCCGTCGCTATCGAGAGTGACAGGAGAGCGGCGGAAACGGGGATAAAACAGCGTTTCATGATGTCTCCACAGGGAGCTTGGTCAGAATGATGATCCCGGAGAGACGACGACGCAGGGTGTGTCACGGCCCATTTTCCGGCAGGCGGCCACGGCATTGTCATGGGAGAGATTGACCAGACGCGCCCGATACAGATGCGCCCGGCCCGACTGCACCGTGGAAACCTGACTACGCGCACCGGAAAGCGAAGTTCCAGCGTGATTCTGGGCCTGGGCCACAGCACGTGTGGCCTGCACGGCAGAATTATACGCGCCCACCTGGATAGCCCAATTGCCGGGTGTGATGGCCGGGGCCGCGCGGGATACAGCAGTCTGGCGGACGGGTCGGGGTGTCATGACCGCCAGTACGGGTTCGGCGGAGAGATGTCGACCGACGGGGATAGGCTGTACCGGTGCCCGCCCCGCCCAGGCCTGCGCCACGCTGTCGGTGCTGGAGTCAGAAGATGTATCCGAGGCGGAGGTCGTCAGACTTGCCATCTGGACAGGAGCAGGTGAAGGCGTTGCTGTGATACCGCGGGCAGCCCAGGCAGAGCTGACAGAATCGCGGTTCGAGGATGGTGCAGGCGCTTCGGCCACCTGCATGTCCTGCTGGTCGGCACTATAAGTAGCTGCCTGCGCCTGATGTCGCCATGCTGCACGAACCGAGGCAGTCTCACTGTCATTCTGGGCGACCATCGTCGCAGCCGAGGGGTCGTGCTGGGCCACCAGCAGATCGGCAGCCGAGCGGTTACGCGGCCAGATCCCCGCAATCTGCGGTCCCACATGGGCTACATAGCGACGGGTTTCGCGCGGCAGAGCCCGCCCCCGGCGAAGATAGGAGTCCAGACTGCCGGGACCATCATTATAGGCTGCCAGAAAACCCGGAGATCCGTAGATATCGTACATCTGCCTGATATAAGCCGTGCCCGCCATGATATTATCGTGCGGGTCATAAGCGTCATCACCGAGGCTGTACTGCATGCGCATGTCGTCATAGGTGGGGGGCATGAGCTGCATAAGCCCCATTGCTCCCGGTGCCGATGTAGTGAACTGGCCATTCCGGTCGTATAGCCGTCCGCCCGACTCCTGCATCATCACAGAGCGTATCCAGGTTGTCGGTACGTCGAACCGCTGAGATGCCTCCTCGATATAGGGTCCCCACGGATCGTCTGCCGGGCCGGGAGGCGCGTAATAGGATTTGGCATGCTCGCGATAATGCGCGGCTTCCTGGGCAACAGGGACCTGCGGGCGCTGAGGTGTGCTGGCGCAGGCACTGAGTAAGGCCGTTATCCCCGTAATCAGTAGAACGCGCTTTGGTGGCATTCCCGCAAGACGGGACCAGCCGACTTCATTCTGTCCGGCCTGAATGGTCGAGTGACGGGGAGGGGCCATGATGGATTTCACCTGATGCAACCGAGCGTGATCCGTAATGTGGGGCGAGAATGAGGCAAAACTACGGAGTGCAGCAAGAGAAAGGAAGCCAAAAGTGGCGTTATCGTGCTGCCCTGGATGATTTGGCCCGGTCTATCGCGCTGCAGTTGCGAAACCGAGTCTGATCCGCTACGCGAATTGTCCAGCGCGTCATGTGTTTTCAGGCGCTTGTCCCAAAAGAGACTGTCAGCAATTCCCGGAGAGACATGAGCCAGCGTCGTTATGCCCTCGCATGGGAGGATATACTATCAGGGCTGCGTATGTGGCGACTGGCAGCTACTCTTGGTTGGACTGATATACGACTGCGTTACCGCGGTTCGGTGCTTGGCCCGTTCTGGCTCACCCTTTCTGCCCTTATCATGATTGCTTCAATGGGGGTGATCTATGCTCGTCTGTTCCATATGGTGCTACGAGATTATCTGCCTTTCCTGTCGCTTTCTCTCGCACTCTGGCAAGTTGGCCTGTCGAGTCTGCTGACCGAGTCCTGCACCTGCTTCGTTGAAGCAGAAGGAACCATTCACGCGATGAAGCTGCCTTACACGCTTCATGCCATCAGGCTGCTGGTGCGCAATCTTATCGTGTTTGCTCATAGCATCATCGTGCCGATCGGGGTTTTTGTTCTCTACGGTGTCTGGCCGGGGCTGATCAGTCTCGCTGCATTGCCCGGGCTCGTACTGTGGGCTCTGAACGGCTATGCGGCATGCCTGCTCCTGGGTGCCTTCTGCGCACGTTTCCGCGACATAACGTCTGTTGTCGGGGCCTTCATGCAGATCGCTTTTTATGTCACCCCGATCATCTGGCAACCCAGCCAGCTGGGACCGCGCGGCCGGTACCTGATTTTCAATCCATTCTACGATCTTCTCGAGCTGGTGCGTGGCCCGATTCTGGGGCTCCTTCCCGGTCTGGACGTCATCACCGTTTCCTGCGGTGTCAGCCTCGTCTGGTGTCTGCTTGGCTTTCTGACATTCGTCAGAACGCGTGAGCGTCTTGCATTCTGGGTGTAAGAGCGATGTCCTCCATTACTCTCAAGGATTACTCCCTGATTTATCCCATGTTCCATGGGAGTGCGCGCTCGTTCAAGAAGAGCCTGTTCAAAGGCGTCCGACAAAAGATCCAGAATCGCCAGGCCGTTGGTGGCAGCATCATCAGCCAGGATGACACGACAATCATTGTGGCGCTGGATGCCATTTCGCTCACGATTGCATCTGGGGAACGTGTCGGACTGATCGGGCATAACGGGGCTGGGAAGTCTACCCTTCTGCGGGCGCTCGCCGGAATCTACGAATCCTCGATCGGCCAGTTCGACGTCACGGGAGAGGTCCACGCACTTCTCAGCCCACAGGCCGGGATGAATACGGAACTCACTGGCCGGGAGAACATCCGCTTGTATGCCCGTGTGCTGGGCATGACTGCGCAGGCAACCGTGGCGCTCGAAAAGGACGTCGAGGCATTCGCCGAACTGGGAGCTTTTCTGGATCTCCCCGTCAGGCATTACTCTTCGGGTATGGCCATCCGCCTGGGCTTCGGGCTCGCAACATCACCCCGCCCCGAGATCCTCCTCATGGATGAATGGTTCATGGCGGGTGACAGCCATTTCCAGGAGAAAGCGCGAGAAAGACTGACGCGCCTGATCGAATACGTTCGCATTCTTGTGGTCACGTCGCACTCTCTGCCCATCCTGCAAAAATGGTGCACGCGGATCATCTGGATGGAGGGGGGGCGGATCCGGATGGACGGGCCACCTGACCTGGTCATTGCCGCCTACGAGGCTGCAGGACAGGGCTAGCAATGACCTGCCCCCAGGATGTCGCCGGGGGCAGGAATGATCCCGCTTGGGGATTGTGTATCAGTGAAGCGCCCCGTCGGAAAACGATGGCGCACACTGCATTCAATAAGTCAGCTCTTGAAAATGCCAGTGATGGTCGAGAGGAGCGACAGAGCCTCCTCACGCGGGCGCTGGAAAGTATTGCGGCCGATGATCGAGCCAAACCCGCCGCCAGCATGGATGCCACGGATGGTGTCCAGCAGGGCCTCGGTGCTCTCATGCTCACCACCCGAGAAGATCACGATGCGGCGCCCTGCGAAGGTTGACTGCACAACGTGGCGTACACGGGCTTCCATGGTCGAGATGTCGATCTTCTGATCGAGATAGACCTTTTTGGCTGCCGGCAAGGAAAGCGCGTCTGTCGGCGGTTTGACCTTGATGATGTGCGCTCCACATTCGGCGGCCATATGCGCTGCATAGGCGCAGATATCGATAGCGGTTTCACCGGCCTTGTCGAGCATTGGGCCGCGAGGGTAGCTCCAGACGATGACGACGAGACCAGCGGCCTTTGCCTCCTGGGCCAGCTCACGCAGTTCGTTCATCTGATCGAAGCAGTATTCGCTACCCGGATAGATGGTGAAGCCGATTGCCGAGCAGCCCAGACGCAGGGCATCGGCAACCGTACCAGTGACGGCCTGGTTCTTCTCTGTCGCCAGAGAGTTCGAGCTGTTGCATTTGAGGATAAGCGGCAGCTGACCGGCAAAGGTCGAAGCACCTGCCTCAAGCATCCCGAGGGGGGCGGCGAAGGCATTCAGTCCGGCCTCGATCGCCAGCGAAAAATGATAATGCGGGTCATAGGCCGGAGGGTTGGCCGCGAAGGAGCGGGCAGGTCCGTGTTCGAACCCCTGATCGACGGGCAGAATGACAAGTTTGCCGGTGCCAGCCAGAACGCCCGTATTCATCAGGCGGACAAGATTGGCCTTGGTGCCGGGATTATCTGACTCGTAATTGGCAAGAATCGCTTTGACCTGCGGCGTAAGTGACATGCAACGCTCCTGTTTTACTGTCATGCCCGTCATTTTTGAGCTTCCGGGCGACCATCATACCGCTGTTTAACTGACGCGAGGGCGCTCCGTTTCTTTTGCAGCGCCAACAAGTCTTCACAGATGCGATATCGTTTTCACGGGCGATGGATCCTGTGCCGCTTTGCAGCGTTCGGGAGGTGGCTTCGAACGGCCTGTATGCCACCCGGATTGTCGCGGCGTGGCGGGTCTTGGAATGCGATAAAGGAGCTTTCATGCGATATTCCGGTCAGGCCCCGCTATCACCGGTCAGGCGCAGTCGGCTCGCGGTTCCAGCGTTCTCCCTCATCGCAGCCCTTGGCGTTTCGATCGCTAGCGGCGAACCGGCACGAGCCGAGCCGGTTGCGCTGATTCACGCGCGTGTTGTCGATGGCACAGGCGCACCGGCACGCACGGATCTTGCGATGGTGGTCGATCATGGCCAGATCATCGGCCTGGCCACGACACCGCCTGCGGGGGTCAGGATTATCGACTTGCAGGGCAGGACGATCATGCCTGCGCTGATCAGTGACCACAGTCATGTCGGGCTGGTGGACGGGATGAGCGCCGCTTCGGCCAACTACACACGCGCCAATATCCTGGCAGCGCTCAACCAGTATATGCGCTACGGGGTCCTGACCGTGACGGCGCTCGGATTGAACAAATCTCCCCTGTTCGATCAGCTGCGTCACGAGCAGCATGAAGGGGCCAATGAGGGGGCCGATCTTTTCGGTGTCGATCAGGGTATCGGCGCGCCTGCCGGGATGCCGCCCGAAGCCATGATTGACGGCATGGGGCGTGACCAGATTTTCCGCCCGTCCACCCCGCAACAGGCAAGACAGGCTGTGGACCGGATGGCTGATGAGGGGACGGATTTCGTCAAGATCTGGCTCGATGATCTGCGTCTGACCAATCCGGGCAAACCGCCCTTGCCGCTGCTCGGCGCGTCTGTCTGGGATGCGGCCATCAAGGAGGCTCACCGGCGTCACCTGCGCGTGGCGGTCCATATCCATGATCTGGATCTCGCCCGAACGGCCCTGCAGCATGGGGCCGATATTCTGGCGCATGGTGTGCGGGACAAGCCGGTCGACCAGGGCTTCATCACCCAGATCAGATCCACCGGAGCCTGGTATATCCCGACATTGTCGCTGGATGAGTCGACCTATTATTTTGCCGAGCATCCGGAGACACTGGGGCAGCCCGTGGCACATGATGCCATGTCACCGGCCCTTCGCGATAGGATCGCCGATGAACAATGGCGCAAGGATAGTCTGGCGAAGCCTTCGGTCGGCGCGGCACGCGCCGCATTGGCAATGAATGAACGCAACGTTCTCGCCCTGTATCGTGCCGGAGCAAAGATCGGGTTCGGGACTGACTCCGGAGCGACGCCGCTTCGCCTGCCGGGCTACGCCGAGCATCGCGAGCTTGTCCTGCTGACGCAGTCAGGCCTTACGCCGTTGCAGGCTATCAATCTGGCGACGCAGAAAGCAGCGGCTCTTCTGGGGCTGCAGGATCGTGGCGTGTTGGCTGTCGGGAAACGAGCTGACTTCCTCGTCATTGACGGCGCGCCAGACCGCACCATATCTGACATCGACCTGATTTCTCAGGTCTGGCAGCGCGGCAAGCCGGTCTCGGACGGGCTCGTCATCAAAGGGAAGACACCATGATTCGTCATTTCGGGTCAAAGCGTATTCTGGGGGTAGCCCTTTCGGCGCTCTCTCTTGCTGCCCCCTCGCTCGCGTTCGCGCAGCAAGGCCCGGCACCCCACCGCTATGCGGACGGGACTGGCAACAACATGATTGAGCAGCTGAATTCCTCCCAGCTGAACAACAACTACAAGGGGCCTTATTACAACCGCGGAGAGGCACCGCCGCCGTTCAGGCCCGTGCAGATGCAGCCACCGCCGCCACCCCCACCCCCGGTACGCCCGCACAGGCATCATTATCATCCGCACCCGGTACCGCCCAGACCCATGCAACCTGTTCCCCCCGGCGGTCCACGCTGAGCAGGTGCTGCCCATGACCCCTGCCGTCATTCTGGCAGGGGGACAAGGCAGTCGGTTGGGGTATCGGGACAAGGCGCTCATTCCAGCCGGGGAGGGGGCTTTGCTCGATCAGCTCCTTGACAGGTTACGGCCACAGGTCGGTCCGGTTGCGCTCTCGACACGACGCGACTGCGAAACTGCCTATGGCCGTGATCTGCCGCTGCTTCAGGATCGATACACCGGGGCCGGTCCGCTCTCCGGCGTGCTCGCGGCACTTGAATGGGCACAGGGTCTTGGCAGGTCGGTCGTTCTGACCGTACCGGTCGATACAGCTTTTGTCCCGAACGATCTGGTGAAACGGCTGGACGTGTCGCCCTGTTGTGCCATGAGCCGAGGACGCATCCATCCTCTCGTTGCGCTCTGGCCTGTATCGTCTCTGCCCCTGTTGGATGACTACCTGAGCGCGGGCGTGACATCGGGCGATCACCGTCAGCTTGCCGTCTGGAACTTTGCACGACGCATCGATATGACCCCCATCCCCTTTGATGATGAGGGGCCGGATCCGTTCTTCAACGTCAATACGCCGGATGATCTGCTGGCTTTGACAACGCTTCTTGAAGCGTGATTACGCGGGCTCAGTCATCAACAGGCCGAACTCACGCAATGCCGGAACAAAATTCTCATTTTCATGGCGTGAGCGGGCAAGCTTGACCAAGGCAAAGCGTTGCAGCGATGTCAGCGTTCCCCACGCCTCAGGTGTTGGCGGTGAGACCCTATCTGAAGCGGCCTGCTGAAGAACACAGTCAGGAATCGCCGCGCTATCACGCCAGAGATGATCCTCATTTGCGGGGAGGGGCTTTGGTGGCGCGTCACAGCGTTGCGCGATAAGGGACAGAAGATGAGCATGATAGCGGCTTTGCTCGTCTGGTGTAATGCAGGCGCGTTCCAGCAATTCACGACGTTCGTCCGGAAGAAACTGGCTCCATTGGCGCAGGCTTAGCTTGATACCTGTCAGATCGAGCTTCATTCGCACACACATCGGTATGCAACGTAACGATCCTGCAAAATCCTGCTCGAAACCGAAAATTCCCTGTGAGGCCGGTGAGGAGTTGGGTGTCATGTGGTCATCATTTCCAGAGTTTCGGGTCTGACAAGGCGATGGCCGCCGCAGAATACAGAGAAGCGGTCCCGCCGCGCATTGCCGATCAGGGTCATATCTGCCTTGCGGGCAATCTGGATGGCGCGATCGGTTGGAGAGGAGACCGCTACCAGTGTCGAGATACCCAGGGTCAGTGCCTTTTCAACCATTTCGTATGAGCAACGGCTGGTCAGCAGGCAAAAGCCTCGCCCCGGATCCCTTGGTGACTGGCTTAGTATGCCGATCAGCTTGTCCAAAGCGTTATGGCGCCCGACATCCTCACGCACGTAATGGATGATACCATCAGGTGAAGCCCAGGCCGCAGCATGCACCATATGCACTTGCTGGTTCAGGACTTGCTGGTCTGGCAGGGCATTGAGCGCCGCACGTATGGATGACACCGGAATACTATGCGCGGGAAGGCTCGGTGTTGCAGTGGCAATATCGTCAAGCGAGGTCACGCCACAAAGCCCGCATGAACTGCCTCCGGTCAGCAGGCGCTGACCCCGACGGATCAACCGGCTGAAATCGGCACCGGTGATGCGTATATGCGCTGTAAGCTGCTCTTCATGACGTTCGATATGGCAGGAGATCATATCGCTCGGTGCAGCGATGATCTTCTCGGTAAGCACGAAACCGAGCACGAAATCATGCAGGTCAAGCGGTGTGACCATCATGACGGCATGAACATGGAATTCATTGAAAATCAGGGTGAGCGGTATCTCTTCGGCAATGCCAAGCTCAATCCGCTCCTGAACGCCCTCGGGGCCGATTTCGATGGCGTGGCGCAGCACATGGGCTGCTGCAAGACTATCCGGTCTCGTGGTCATGATGTCCCCTCCGCGAGGAAAACACGCACCGGGATCGATTTGGCAGCGGGTGTGCCACTGATCTCGTCGAAATGGTTGAGAGGCAACAAGGGGTTGAGTTCGGGATAGTAGCCCGCAATTGCGCCACGCGGCATGGGATAGGCCACCGCCACGAGGTCGTTCACGCGGCGATGGATGCCGTCTGTCGAGATCGTTTCCAGACTGACGACCATTTCCTGCGTAATGCCGCGCTCTTCCATGTCCTCATCATTCATGAACACGACCATGCGGGTGTTGTAGATGCCCCGATAGCGATCATTCATGCTGTAAATGGTCGTGTTGAACTGGTCATGAGAGCGTATGGTGGAAAGACGCAACATGTCAGGATCATCGACCGCATCATCGACGGCGAGGCCCGGAAAGAGCAAGAACTGCGCCTTTCCAGTCGGGGTTTTCCACGCGCGACGACGGGGCGGAATGTCGAGATGAAACCCCTGCGGGTTGCGTATGCGGGCGTTGAAATCAGCATAGATGTCGGGATAGACCGCCGCAATCCTGTCGCGGATCAGACTGTAATCAGTCGGGAACAATGCCCATGGGATGGTGCTGTCCGGCAGGGTGGCCTGCGCCATGCCACAGACAATGGCGACTTCCGAAAGCAGGTCCGGGCTGGCGGGCTCGAGCACGCCGCGCGAGGCAGTCACATTCGACATGGCGTCTTCGATCGTCACGAACTGTTCGCCGGTCGCCTGACGGTCGATCTCCGAGCGGGCCACGACCGGCAGGATGAGCGCATCGCGCCCATGGACGATATGGCCTCTGTTGAGTTTGGTCGCGATACCCACGGTCAGGTCCAGACGACGCATGGCCTCATAGGCGCGCGGTGTGTCCGGGATGGCATGCACGAAATTGCCGCCCATGCCGATAAAGACGCGGGCCGTACCGGCAAGCATCGCCTCGACCGAATCAGCAGCATGATGGCCATGATCCCGCGGAGGCTCGAAACCAAAGACATCGCGCAGTCGGTCGAGATAGACCTGACTCGGCTTTTCATCAATGCCGACGGTGCGATCGCCCTGAACGTTGGAATGGCCCCTGATCGGGGCAATTCCTGCGCCTTTCTTGCCAAAATTGCCCCGCAGCATGAGAAAGGCCGCAATCTGCTGGATCATGCGGGCACCCTGCTGATGCTGGGTAATGCCCATGCCAAAGCAGATGATCGTGGCATTCGATCGCGCATAGATGTCGGCTGCGCGCTCGATCTGGGCCTTGTCGATGCCAGCAATACGCTCGATTTCCGCCCAGTCCTGCTGCATCACCTCCTGGCGCAGGGCCTCGAAACCTTCGGTATGGGTGGTGATGAAGTCATGATCCAGCACGCTCTCGCCTGCCTGATCCCGCTCGAACAATGCCTTCATCATGCCCTTGAAGAAAGCGAGATCACCGCCGATCCGGATATGGACAAATTCGGTCGCAATCGCTGTCGATCCCCCGGTTGCCATCTGCACGGCATCCTGCGGCTCCGTGAAGCGTATCAGGGCGCGCTCCGGCATGGGGTTGACCACAACGATCGGCACGTTGCGTTTGCGGGCATGGGCCAGAAGCCCCATCATGCGTGGTGAATTGGTGCCGGTATTCTGCCCGATAATGAAAATAGCCTCGGCATGGTCGAAATCATCCATGACCACGGTGCCCTTGCCGATGCCAATGGCACCCGGAAGGCCGCGACTTGTCGGCTCATGGCACATGTTGGAGCAGTCGGGAAAATTGTTCGTGCCATAGGCCCGCACAAAGACGGAATAGAGAAACGCCGCCTCGTTCGAGGTTCGTCCCGAGGTGTAGAATTCGGCCTGATGTGGCGAGGCAAGGCCCCGCAGATGCTGCCCGATCAGGGCGAAGGCTTCGGGCCAGCTGCACGGAACATAGTGATCCGTCTGTGCATCATAGCGCATGGGTTCCGTCAGGCGCCCCTGTTCCTCAAGCCAGTAATCGCTCTGTGCGGCAAGATCGCTGGCGCTGTACTGCGCAAAAAATTCCCGTGTGACGCGTCGCTTGGTGGCCTCAACCGCCAGACCCTTCACACCGTTCTCGCAAAACTCGATCTTCTTGTGCCGCGTGGGGTCCGGAAAGGCACAGCTCGGACATTTGAAGCCGCCCGGCTGGTTCATGGCCAGAAGCGCCCGCGACCCTTTGCCCACCACGCTCTGCTCCAGCAGAGCCTTGGCCGTTGCCTTGACCGCACCCCAGCCACCCGCAGGATGGTGATAAGGGCGATAAACGGTCTTGCTTTCGGACATGGACGGGTCTCCGATGAGGGGGCAGAACCTCACCTTAAACGCATGAACCTTGCCAGCGTCGAAATCGCGGTCTCATTTCTGCGTGAGGGGGTGCAGGATAGCCCTCACGCTGCAGTCCCGGCGTTGCTGATCAGTTCAGAAACTGCTGACCATGGAGAAGAACATGCCCCGCCGCTGGCCGTACTGGGCCTGGGTTACACCCACGCCGCTGCCGTCACGGAGCTGGTAACGATGGTCGAACAGATTGACCACATCGGCCCTGACCTTGAGGGAATGTCCAACCGGCACCTTCGTGAAGGTATGGGCGTAGCCAATGTTGAAAATGGCGTAGGCTGGCTGCTTCTCAAGATTGGCAAAGCCGCTGCGCAGGCCGTAGCCATACAGGAAATCGAGATAGGCCATATCATGCCTGTTGGCATAGGAAACCCCGGCTGAAGAGGTGAACTCCCCCTGATGATCGAGCTGTATGCCGTGACGCTGGATATAGGCCAGTTCTGCTGCCTCGAACTGATACTGCGCCGAATTGATGTCCTTCGCCCAGGTCTTGACGAAGGAGAAATTGCCATAGACCGACCAACCTCTGTGACGCCATGAATTGCCGATTTCCGCCCCGTAAACGCGGCCGCGGCGATAACTGAACGGTGCAAGAATGACCGCGCGCCCGAACTGCCCCAGATCGCCCTGGTCATGTGCCCATTTGCCAAAAGCATCGATCGTGATCTGATAGTCGCGCGTGACATGCTGAAGAATGCCGACATCAACGTAATGCGATTTCTCGACCCGTGTGGGTGTGTTCAGCATCGTATCGGGCGCATTGGTCGTGCCCGCGAATTTCTGAAGCGT
The DNA here is from genome assembly GCF_011753235.1 of Asaia sp. As-1742. NCBI lineage: Bacteria > Pseudomonadati > Pseudomonadota > Alphaproteobacteria > Acetobacterales > Acetobacteraceae > Asaia > Asaia sp. As-1742. The sequence continues at coordinate 443,029 of NZ_VWWA01000002.1, forward strand.
CGCATCCGATATGTATTGCGGCGAGGGCGGCGCGAAGTAACGGGAATAGCCGAAATGTACCGTGGTCGAGGGGCTGGCTTTCCAGACCATATTGGCACGCGGGCTGACCTGTCCCTCGCTATTGAAAGACGAGGCAAAGCGGTCATAACGCAACCCGTAATTGAACGTCAGGCGCGGCGTGATATGAAATTCATCCTGGATATAGGCCCCGGCCTCGACGGCCCAGTTTCCGCTATGATCGATGATGCGCCTCGGGTCGATCGTGCTTTGGGCACCGGTCTCATCAACAGGAAAGGCCAGCGTGTCGGTATCGAGCTTTTCTGAGGTATATTGCGCGAGCAGGCCAAAGCGCAGCACGTGATGGGGGGCAATATCGTAGGAATTGTCGATTTGCAGACCGCCCGTGGTGAAATCGTTCACTTCGTGCTGCGATATGCCTGAAAAAGCGAGATCCCTGTTCGGGTCATTGCGATAGCCGATGCGTCCGTAGCGGAAATAGGGCGAGATCTGCAGGTTCGATTTCTCTGTGCTGCGCTGATAGGACATCACGGCATAGTAGTTCTGCTCGCTTTGGCCGTCGCGCAACAGACGCGACTGGATGTCCGGATCATCGGGCGCAATGGTGGAGGACTGATAGAGGATGGGCAGGGCGGTTGTGTTGGGTAGCTCGAAATCGGCGTAGGAAGCGCTGGTCAGGAAACTCAGCCGGCTTTCATCGTCAATCTGATAGGCGGCATAACCGAAGGCCTTGCCCTGCTGGGTCGTGTCATGCGTGGCGCGAAAGCTGTTCGTCGGGTTTTCAATGCCGATGTCGTTCCGGTTGTAGGAGGCCGTCACGAAGTAGTCCCACCGGCCCTTCGATCCTCCCAGTTGCAGCGACGGAATGAACGTGTTGTAGCTCCCGCCATAGAGTGAGACCTGGTTCTCCCTCAGCGTTGCGCCACTCTTGGTCTTGACGTCGATGACGCCCGACGTGCGAAAACCGAACTGGGCGGGTAGCGTGCCTGTCAGCAGGTCCACCGACTGGATGATACGACTATCGAGTTCCTGCCCGAAGCCGTTCAGCCCCTCAGGCAACAGAACGCCGTTCACGCGATAGGTGAGGCCGCCATGCTCGCCACGCACATGCACCTCGCCATAGCTGTCCATCACGACACCGGGGAGCCGGAGCAGGATCTGGCTGAATGCGGCGTTTTCACCTCCCGGAGTGACCTGTATCTGCCGCTGGTCGATGCCATAGGAAACCGCCCCCAACCCCGGTGCGAGACGGCCACGGGCCTGATCCATATGGGCAGTGACAGTAATTTCCTCCCGATGCGGGGGAGGGGCGGCACTTGCCACGGCAGGCTCGCTGCCTGCTTTCGACGGCTTTGCCCTGTCCTTTGACGTCGCAACAGATTGGCGGCCTGCATGCGTGGCAGACGGTGCCGGGCGATCCCGATGCGCAGGCGGTTCCGGCGGTGATGCCAATGGGGATTTTCGCACGGGATCGGCAAGGGTTGTACCCGACATAAGAAGGAGGGCCGTCGGCAGGCCAACCCAGAACGCAGGGCGGCGAAAAAAGCCTGCATTATGAGTGAGTGCTCTACTAAATCCCATATACTCACTATTATAGCATTTGCTAACTTCAAAATCGAGACGAGGCATGAAAGGGTCCTGAGCAGGGTTGAGAGGCCAATAGACGAATGGAGGCGGTAAGACGCGGGATTGCCGAGGCGTCATGGCTCGCTGCGTTGCAGGCTGCGCCATGACGCTGCGGAAAGTGCCGGACTCAGCTCATGAGCGTATCGTAGAGCAGCTTGAAGTTGAGCAGCAGGATCACGCCAGCGACGCCCCAGGAGAGCAGCTTCATGGGTATGCCAATCGTGAATTGACCCATCTTGCGCTTGTCAGAAACGAACATCACGAGCGGGATGACCGCAAAGGGTAGCTGCAGCGACAGGACGACCTGGCTGAAAATCAGCAACGTGCCCACGCCATGATTGCCATAGAGTGCCGTGACCACCACGACGGGCAGAATGGCGAGGCCGCGTGTGACGAGGCGCCGGGCCCAATGGGGCAGGCCAAGATGGAGAAACCCCTCCATCACGATCTGCCCGGCGAGTGTGCCGGTCACCGTAGAGTTGGTGCCCGCAGCGAGAAGCGCGACCGCAAACAGGGTCGAGGCCATACCCATGCCCAGAATGGGTGAAAGCAGGCGATAGGCGTCCTCGATTTCCGCCACGTCCTGATGGCCGGTATTATGAAAAGCGGCGGCCGAAACGATCAGAATGGCGGCATTGATGAAAAGCGCCAGCATGAGCGCCACTGTGCTGTCGAGTGTTGCCCATCGCAGGGCCTCACGCCGCCCGGTCTCGGTACGCGGGTAATCACGGGTCTGCACGATGGATGAGTGCAGATAGAGATTATGCGGCATGACCGTCGCGCCGATGATACCGATCGCGATATAAAGCATGGCGGGATGCGTGACGATTTCAGCCCGTGGGATGAAACCGGCTAGCACTTCGGCCACAGGGGGGGCTGCCGCCACGATCTGCGCTGTAAAACACAGGGCGATGATGCTTAAAAGCGCGATGATGAAGGCTTCGAGATAGCGAAAGCCCCGATTCATCAGAAACAGGACGATCAGCGCGTCAAAGGCAGAAATCAGCGCGCCTGCCAGTAGCGGAATATGGAACAGGAGTTGCAGGGCTACGGCTGTGCCGATTACCTCGGCCAGATCGCAGGCAATGATCGCAAGCTCGCAGGTGAGCCAGAGCACGAGATTGAGAGCGGGCGGAAAATGGTCACGACAGGCCTGCGCCAGGTCGCGTCCGGTGACGATGCCCAGACGCGCTGCAAGGGCCTGAAGGAGAATGGCCATCAGGTTGGAGATCATGATGACCGAAAGCAGCGTGTAGCCGAATTGCGCGCCACCCTGCAGATCGGTCGCCCAGTTGCCAGGGTCCATATAGCCCACAGCCACCATGTAGCCCGGACCGACGAAGGAGAGGAAACGACGTATCCAGCCCGACCCTTCCGGCGCAAGACGCACGGATGAGAAAACCTCAGGCAGGCTTTGTCCCTCACTGCCCAATGCGCGGACGAACCGCCGGGCTTTGGGCCCGGGAGGAGCCGGGTCGGGATGCGTCCCGCGAGCAGGTGGAAGAGAGGACATGATGCGTTACTCAAACCCAAGGCTTAGAAATATGCAATATACTATATTCACGAGTGAACGGTTTTGTGGATGCTAACGGTCCTGATGGCGCGAAGTTGACCGGGTATTTCCTCGCGGGTCGATGAGACTGCGAGCGGCAACGTCTGGACCGATCACGCAGCTTCGTCATTGGGAGGAGACAGGCAGAATAGACGGGATACGCGGCGAGCGAAGCGATCTCGTCCGGTAGGGGACGTTGTCAGTTCACTATATTCCCCAGACGAGAGGCAGGGTTTCTCTACCGTGTCAGGGCGGTTGCACTGCGAGCGACGCGCGGACTGCAGAAGGGGGAGAATGTTCGTTCAGCCGATCTGCCGCCCAAGGCTGCCGCGGGCGGTGAAGACACGCGTGCGATGACAGGAGCGCTGGCGCTACCGCGTTCCCATTGCAGGGTTGCCAGAAAGCGTGGTCAGGGCCGGGGGGATGGCGTCATGAAGGCGGTCAGGCCTGCTTCCAGCGCCTTGTGGAAAGCGGCCAGGGTCTCGTCACTGACATAATGCTCGATCCCCTCGGCATCGACCCGCACCGTTTCTTCGCTGATACCCAGAGCACGGAGGAAATTCTCGACAATCTGGTGACGGTTCTTGGCCTGATTGGCGATATCCTGCCCCATTTCGGTCAGGAACACGCCGCGATAGGGGCGGCGATGCACGTAGCCCTCATTGGCAAGGCGGGTGAGCATCTTGGCGACTGTTGGCTGTGAAACCCCCAGGCGGGTTGCGATATCCACCTGCCGCGCCTCATGGCCTTCAGCCAGAAGATCGGCAATGAGTTCCACATAGTCTTCTATCAAGGCATTGCGCCGCGCCGCCCGATTGAGACGAAAGCCTTCGGACTGCGTGTCGATATCGGGCAGGGTCATGTCACCTGCGCCGCTATCAGGCAGACCCGGCAAGGCAAACGCCTTCTCGCCCGGCTTTACATCCGCCTTCCCGCCTGCATCCTTACCCGATCGTGTCTTGCCGCCATTCATGGATTTCTCATCGCAGATTAGGCGGGCAAGCTCAACCGTGGCGCCCATACGGCACAGTCAGAAAAGAGGCGGTGTCATAGGGCCATAGCCGTCCTGTCATCACGTCACGGTGCCTGACCGCGACCCGCCTGATCCGGCATTGTGCGCCGCCCTCGTGCATGTCATGTCTCTGGCCTCAGCCGGCTGTTTGGACCGGGTGATGAAGGGCCGATGTCTCGTGACGAAGGTGGGCCCCACGACGGAACAGGAAAAGGCAGGAAGGACAGGACATGGCCGATCTCGACAGCATCGTTGCCGAAATCGCGCGTGACATGCAGATGATTACCGAGCGTGGCCATGTGGCAGATTACATCCCGCCGCTTGCCTGCGTCGATCCTGCCAAATTCGGTATCGCGGTCATTGACGCAGGGGGCACCGCTCATGTGGCGGGCGATGCGGATGAAGCCTTCTCGATCCAGAGTCTCTCCAAGGTATTCGGCCTGACCCTCGCCCTCACGCTGGAGGGAAGCGAACTCTGGAGCCGCGTGCGTCAGGAGCCTTCGGGAAGTGCCTTCAACTCGATTGTCCAGCTGGAGAGCGAGCACGGTATTCCCCGCAATCCGTTCATCAATGCCGGGGCCATCGTCATTTCCGATATTCTGGTCTCCCGGCTGGGGCGTCTGGGTGCGCGTCAGGCGTTGCTCGATTTTGCGCTTTCGCAGTCCGGCGCGCCAGAGGGGCTGCATATTGACGAGAACATGGCCCGCCAGGAGCGCGATACGGGGTTTCGCAATGCCGCCCTCGCCAATTACATGCGTACTTTCGGCAATATCAGAAATCCGATCGAGGACACGCTCGATCTGTATTTCCACCAATGCGCCCTTACCATGTCCTGCCGTCAACTGGCTGAAATCGGTTGTTATCTCATGACGGGCGGGGTGGATCTGCGCTCCGGCCGGATGATCACCTCTGTGCCCGATGCCCGTACCACCATGGCCCTTATGATGATGTGCGGCCATTATGACGGGTCTGGTGCCTTTGCCATCCGGGTGGGGTTGCCGGGCAAATCCGGCGTGGGCGGCGGTATTCTGGCCATTGCGCCCGGGCTGGCTTCGGTCGCGGTGTGGTCGCCAGGGCTGAACAGCCAGGGAAATTCCCTGCTGGGAACGCTCGCGCTTGAGCGTCTGGTGCAGCGAACCGGCTGGTCGGTGTTCAACCCGTTCCCCCTCTCGGTTCAGACCATTCCCTGATTCACGCGTTAGGTCTGACAGAATAGCGCTGCGAAGTGGCGCTGACGAATGGAAGGAGAGCAACCGTCGTGAGCCGTATTACCCAGTTTTCGACCATCGGGGCCCTGATGGCCGGACATCTGCAGGCCGAGCAGAAAATCGCATCGCTATGCGCCTGCCACGAGACCGGGTTCGGTCTCGGTTGCTCTGCCGGGCTCAATGGCGAACTCACGATCTGCGATGGCCGTGTTTATGAAGCAACGGCGGGTGAGCCCTTGCATGAGCTGCCGCAACGCGACGCAGTCCCTTTCGTGCAGGTCACGGCGTTTCGGCCTCAGTTTCAGGCCGAGGTCGAGAACATCACCCATGAGACGGCCTATGACAGGCTGTGCACCCTGATCGCGCCCGATAATATCTTTATGGCGGTCAGCGTGACGGGGCTGTTCGACCATCTCGTGCTTCGTCGCCCCCAGCGCGCCGCAGGCGAGAGCGATCAGCATCGCGATGTTGAGGCTGTTGCCGCGAGCCAGAAAATCGACAGGTTCGAGGGGATAAGGGGCCGATTGATCGGTTTCTGGACGCCCGCCCTGTTCGGTCGCATTTCTGTTCCCGGCTTTCATTTCCATTTTCTCGACGATGAACGCCAGATAAGCGGGCATGTGCTGGAATTTGCCGCCCGTCATGCAACGCTCAGCGCGGAGGAAAAACCGACCATCGAGATTACCAACCCGCAAAGCGACTCGTTCCGGCATCGAACCATCGAGACGGACAAGCTCGATGACATGATCCACCGTATCGAGAAATAACCCGCCCCGGGCCACGGGATGCAGGGCCGGACAGGCTGAACTGGCACAAAGCTCAGGCCGCGTGCTTGCCATGATGGTGTTCTTCGCCATCATGGGCATTTATTCGCCTTTCTGCCGGGTCCGACGCCATGCATCCGCTCGATCGTCTTGTCATCCTGCTCTATTTCGCAGGGCTTTGTTTCCTGGTCTGGCGTGTCAGCCGCCGCTCTGCAGGGTCGTCGCGGGATTTTCTCTCCGCGCATCATGACCTGCCCTGGTGGTCCCTGTGTCTCTCCCTTGTGGCGACCGAGACATCGACCCTGACATTCATCAGCATCCCGGGTATCGGCTATACGCAGGGGATGGTTTTTCTCGGTATCGCCGGGGGATATTTCATCGGGCGTGGCCTGGTCGCCCTGTGGTTTCTGCCGCGTTATGTCGAGGGCTCGATGACGAGCGCCTACACCGTGCTGGGTGCCCGTTACGGGGCCCCCATGCAGCGTCTGGCGTCCGGTGCATTTCTGGTCACGCGTTTCATGGCCGAGAGTATCCGCCTGCTTGCCGGGGCTTTGCCCATCGTCTGGCTGTTCACGCAAAGCGGGTTGCCTGTGGGCCGCTGGAGCGTCCTGTCCGCCATTCTGGTTTTCACGTTGTTCTACACAATTCTTGGCGGGCTTCGTGCGGTTGTGTGGTCAGACGCGATCCAGCTTGGCATCTACGGTTTCGGAGCCGTGTTCTGCGTGGTGTATGTCTGGCTCGGCATGGCAGGGCATGGTGTAGCAGGGCAGGGCTGGTCCATGGCCGTTCAGTCAGGCAAGCTCGCGGTCTTTCATCCCCTGACCGCACAGAACTGGCTCGGTGACCCCTTCACCCTCGCCGCCTCCCTTTTTGGCGGGGCTGTGCTTTCCATTGCTTCTCACGGCACGGACCAGCTCATGGTGCAGCGTATTCTGGCAGCGCGTTCATTGCGGGAAGCCCGCATGGCCCTGATTGGCAGCGCTGTTGTGGTGGCGGCCCTGTTCGGGCTTCTCTCCCTTCTCGGGGTTCAGCTCTGGGTTGCCCGCGCAGGGCGCAGCCTTGCTGTGGATCATATGATGTCCTCCGACGCGCTTTTTCCTCATTTCATGATTGAAGCGTTACCCGCCGGGATTGCCGGTCTGCTTATCGCCGGGGTGCTGAGCGCCACGATGGGGTCGCTCTCTTCCACACTCAACGCGATGGCCGGGGCAAGCCTGACTGATTTCGGTCCGAGGCCCCGTCGCTGGATCGAACAGGCGATGCACCATATCGGCTATCGGCCCGGCCCGCTCTCTGCGCCACGCTTCATGACCCTTTTATGGGGGGCTGTGCTGCTTGTCGGGGCGGCCCTGTTCACGATGGGAAGCAAATCGGCGGTTGTTCTGGGGCTTACCATCGCCGGGTGGTCCTATGGGCCGACACTGGGAGCGTTTCTTTGCGCGCTGTTTTTGCCCGGCCTCGGGGCTCGGGCGGTTATGGCAGGATATGTCGCATCCCTTGCTTGCATGGCGCTGGTACTGATCGTTGGCCAGTTGCGTGGTGTCGCGATTGCCTTTTCATGGCTTGTGCCACTGGGCATCCTGTTTCACCTTGGTGCCGCGGGGCTGTATCGCGCTTTGGCGGGACAGCGCGCCGCTCGCCCAGAAGCTGCCAGTCAGGAGCCCCAACGTGACTGAAACACCGTCAGATATCCTTCCGCAGAAGCACGCTGTGGAGAAACTCCAGACGGAGCAGCAGGACCCGCGCTACGCAACGATCGAGCTTTGGCCAACGGCAACGATCCTCGATGCGCTGGCTGAAGCGCAGATGGCGGCCACGGCGCTTGTCCGGGCGGCTGTTCCATCGCTTGAAGCGGTCGTTGAGGCGGCCCTGCCGCGTTTACGGCGGGGAGGAAGGCTCTTTTATGTCGGTGCCGGCACGGCGGGCCGGGTGGGTATGCAGGACGGGGTGGAACTGACCCCCACCTATGGTTGGCCGCCGGAGAAGCTGGTGATGCTGCTGGCTGGAGGCAGTGCCGCCGTATCGCAGGCTGCCGAGGGTGCCGAAGATGATGAGCAGGCGGCCTGTGCGGAGATGGACGCCAATCATGTAGGGCCCGATGATGTAGTGTTCGGTATCGCGGCGAGCGGCAACACGCCTTACAGCTGCGCGGCGCTCGGTTTCGCGCGCAGCAAGGGCGCGCTTACCATTGGCATAAGTTGCGTGGCAGAGGGTCGCCTGCTGCGTGAGGCCGAGCTTGGCATTGCACTGCCAACAGGAGCCGAAGCGGTCGCAGGCTCGACACGGCTCAAGGCAGGGACGGCGCAGAAAGCAGCGCTCAACCTGCTCTCAACCACGCTCATGATCCGTCTCGGGCATGTCTATCAGGGGCTGATGGTGGATATGCGTGTCACCAACGCCAAGCTGGCGCGGCGTGCGATCGGCATGGTGCGTCGCATTGCCGGGGGAACCGACGCGGAGATCGGGAATGCGCTGAAACAGGCCGATGGCAACGTCAAACGCGCTGTGCTGCTCCGTCACGGCATGACGCTCGAGGAGGCCGAACTCGCCCTGAGGACGCATGGGGGTGATCTGCATGCCATACTGGGCCGCAAGACAGAGACCGGCTCATGATCTCGTCCCGACAGGATGACGGGCCCCCAACGGGGCATGACGGCAGATATGAAGGCACGGGCAGATTTCTGCGCGTGATCGGTCTGATGAGCGGTACATCGCTCGATGGGGTGGATGCCGCCCTGATCGAGACGGATGGCGTGAGCGTACGGTATCGCGGCGCTGCGGTTAGTGTGCCCTATGAGGCCTCATTGCGTGAGCGTGTTTATGCCCTGTTCGGCCGGGCATCCGCCTTTGCCGGTGAGACGCTCGACGCCCTGCCGAAAGAATTCGGGGCGGTCGAACGCGAACTGACCGATGCCCATGTGCGGGCCGTGCAGCAGGTGCTGAAGCAGGAAGGCACGGCCGATCTTGTCGGGTTTCATGGCCAGACACTGTATCACGCGCCGGAACGGGGGCGGACATGGCAGATGGGTGATGCCTCTCGTCTGTCCCATCTGACCGGGCTGCCGGTTATCCATGATTTTCGTTCGGCCGATGTGGCGGCAGGCGGGCAGGGTGCCCCTTTGGCGCCTTGGTATCATGCTGCCTGCCTAGGCAATATGCAGGGGCCGGTGGCGATCCTGAATATCGGCGGCGTGGCCAATGTCACCTTCGTCGGGGCGGATGGGGCCATTCTGGCAGGTGACACTGGCCCGGGGAACGCGCTGCTCGATGACTGGGCCCTGCGCCATACAGGCGTGGCGTGCGACCGGGATGGCGCTCTGTCGCGTGCGGGGCAGGTCGATCAGGCTATTCTGGCCAGTCTGATGGCCGATCCTTTTTTCGCACGGCCCCTGCCCAAATCGCTGGATCGGCAGGCTTTTGCGATGGCGCTGGAGCGCGTGTCGGGCCTGGGGGCAGAGGATGGCGCGGCGACCCTTGTGGCCTTCACGGTTCGTAGTATCGCTCAAAGCGCCCTGCCGGAGGTGCCGCGTGGCTGGTTTGTGTGCGGGGGCGGGCGTCACAATCCGTCGATCATGCAGGCGCTCGGCCAGGCTTTGCCGGGCACGGTCGCGGCAGTAGAAGCGCTGGGGTGGAACGGCGATATGGTCGAGGCCGAGTGCTTTGCCTTTCTTGCCATGCGCAGCTTGCGCGGCTTGCCGCTTTCATCGCCCGGCATCACAGGGGCGCCCGGTTTCGGCTCGGGGGGCAGGCTGACCTGTTCAGCCCTTGTGCCCTCGTCGATTCTTCGAGGGACTTTCGCCCGCTGAAGGTGTTTCGGGGGCGGGTCTGCATGTTCTCTCAACGTATCAGTCCCGCCATCCCCAAGGCGTGATGCGGATCCCGGCTGACCCCGATTGACACTCTGTGCAGGGTGGTGCGTTGATGAACTGTAACAACGGATGGACCGAGCATGGGCAAATTGATGGCATTTCTGGTGGGCGCACTCGCTCTCACTTCCTGTAACGGGATCGATCATGCGGCATGCGCCAATGATCCGACGGCCACCTCCTATCAGGTGACGAGCGCAAAATCGGTTCTGCACACCTGCAACTGACCCAGCATTTCCCGGCTGGCCGGCGTTCGCGCAGGCTGCCGGCCTTGCTTCAGCCGGTCTTCATGATCAGCGGCGCAACTCTGACCGTACCGTGGGTCACAAGACTGGAGATGCGATGATTTCTCGCTATTGTCAGTAGAAATTCACGTCGCTGAAATATTAACAAATCAGACCAAAAATAGTCATCAAACTATAGTTTGATACGCGGGAACCCCTCGCACAAAGTGCCGCCCGATATCGCAAGCGTAACGACACGCATGCCGTCACAGTATCGGAACCGGGTTATGTCGCGTCCTATTTCCTGCAAAATGGCTTCTCTGCTCGCGTCTGGCGCTCTTGTGGCACTGCTTCCGCCGCGACCCGCCTGGGCTGTGCATCATGCCCCCCACTCGCCGCATAAGGGCATGCCTGTCAGTTCAGGCACACGGCCTGCGGCAAGCCGGGCCAAACGGCATGAGCCGGTAAAGGGCCAGGATGAAAACGTCAGTGTCTCAGGGCGCCGTGCCGTTCTGGGGGGCGGCTTGATGGCGCGGCAGACCGTTGCGCGTTCGATCAGTACGGTGACGCAGGAATATATCGCGAGGCAATCGCCGCTGGTCAATCCGGGCGTGCTGGTCTCCAGCCTGCCGGGCGTACAGGGAAATAACGAGGGACCGCTCAGCACGAGCTCGGAGACAGTTCATATCCGTGGTCTCGACCAGACCCAGATCGGCATGATCTATGAAGGCATGCCATTGGCTGATCCCTTCACCTATAGCGCTTACACATCGGCGATGGTGGATAACGAGGATCTGGCGAATGTCTCGGTCAGCCAGGGATCATCGGACCTTACGGCGCCAACCTATAATGCCGATGGCGCCCAGATGACCATGAGCCTGCGTCATCCCTCGGACCATTTCGCTCTATACGCCGAAGGCTCAGGTGGAACGCACAGCACCAACAAGGAATTTGTACGCGTCGATACGGGCGAGCTGGGCCATAGCGGTGTGACTGGTTTCGTTTCCGGCTCATATTCCAGCGGCAATCTGTGGCGTGGCCCCGGAAGCCTCTATCGCTGGCATCTGGACGCAGCGCTTTTGAAACACTGGACGCCCAAAAGCAGCTCCGAGGTCATTTTTGGATATAATTATGCGAACCAGACGGAGTGGGTCTATCCCAATCTCGCGCAATGGCATCAATATGGTACGGGCTATAATACGCATGGCCAGTATACACCGGGAGACACGCTGTATTACAAGCTGAATACCAAGGCCACCAATGCCGTGGTCGGCACCATCAAGAATCATTTCGATCTGGGGAGCGGTTGGTCGCTCGATGCCCAGCCCTACGCCGTTGAGACTTATGGCCCTAACAATTATGGCGCCAATATCCCTGTGACGAACGGGTATCGGGGTACCGAAAAATATGCTGTTCTGGATGGCTATACGCCGCAATCCGGCACGATCACGGCCATCAGTATTCACCCCTGGGTGCAGACCTCAAGCGGGCTGAACATGATCGCTGCCTGGCACCGTGGCATCAATACGCTGAAATTCTCCTACTGGTATTCCTATGCCGTTCATACCGAGTTTCAGAACCATTATCCGGTGAATGCCATGGGGCAGTACACGCAGAATAACGGCTACCTGACTGTAGGTGGAAAAGCGGTCACCCAGTATGACATCAACGGCTTCCAGCAGCTCAACGCGCTCGGTATCGAGGATCAGATCAAGCTGTTTCATGATCGCCTGACCATTGATGCGGGTTTACGCGCCAATATGATCTCGCGCCAGTTCACTGAAGATCTACCCGGATCGACCCCGTACAAATCGATCAAGAACATGTTCATCCCTACGCCGCAGGTGCTCATCAGCTATCAGATCGACCCCGACAACCAGATCTATGTGAACGGCACCACAGGTTATCGCGCCCCCTCATCGTTTCAGGCGCAGGTGCCGGTCTATACCTTCACGACGCCCGTAGCTGTCACGCAGCCTCTGGCAAATTTCACACCCGAATACATGATTGGCGAGGAAATTGGCTTCCGGCATTATGGGCCGGTCATGCTGAGTGTGGCGGGCTTCAACTACAATCTCACCCATCACCAGATCAGTTCTGTCTCCTATATTCCTGGGACCAGCATTCTCACCTCGCAACCTATCGATGCCGGGGGTGAATCAGCGCAGGGCGTGCAGGCTGAGCTTTCGACCCGTCCCTGGCATCATTTCAGCGCCTATGCCTCGGGCCAGTACATGCACACCCGTATCGGCAATAATATCGCCTATATGGGCGACATTCTGCCCACCAAGGGGAAGCAGGAGGTGGCTTCTCCCAAATTTCTCGGGGCGCTCGGACTGACCTTCGATGACGGCACGACATTCGGCAATTTCAATTTCCGTTACTCCGACTCCCAGTATTCAACCCTCATGAACGATCAGGGCATCCCGTCCTATTTCACGGCCGATGCCTCGATCGGCCGTTATCTGCCCCGCTTCGGGCATGTAAGACCCAAGGCGATGCTCAGCCTGATGAATATCGGCGATGTGCATTATCTGTCATCCATCACAGGTTTCACGCCGAGCGCTGCGAGCCGGATCAAGGGGCTGGGGGGCAAGACGCTTGTCGGGTCTCAGCCCGCCTATGCCGTAGGGACCGGCTTTGCAGCCATCGCGACCGTGTCTGCTACCTTTGAGTGAAAGGCAGACAGAACACGGCGATGTGAGAGCCTGCATGCGGAACATGCAGCCTGTCGTAGCCTTTCTTTTGGCAATCATTGCGAAAGGTTGTTCCGACCCATGAGCCAGGCTCTCATTATCCACGCGCCCCATGATCTGCGCCTTGAGACATTCGAGACGCAGCCCCTCCAGGACGGTGAAGTCATGGTGCGGGTCGAGGCAGGGGGTATCTGCGGTTCGGACCTGCATTACTATCATCACGGCGGCTTTGGCGCGGTGCGCATCAGGCACAAGATGGTGCTTGGCCATGAAGTGGCTGGGCGCATTGCGCAAAAGGCACCGGATGTGCAGGGGCTCGAAATCGGTGATGTCGTGGCCGTCAATCCGGGTCTGGCCTGCGGCCATTGCGCCATGTGTCTGGCTGGACTGTCCAATCACTGCACCGATATGCGGTTTTATGGCAGTGCCATGCGCAACCCGCATGTAGATGGTGCCTTCAGGCGGGACCTTGTCTGCAAGGCCGTTCAATGCGTCAGGGGGCATCACAAATCACCTGCCGATCTCGCTCTGGCCGAGCCCTTCGCCGTTGCGCTCCACGCTGTCAGACGGGCGGGCGCACTGCTTGGTAAAAAGGTACTGATCACGGGGGCAGGGCCGATCGGAACACTCGTGGCGGTTGCAGCCCGACTGAATGGTGCGAGGCGGGTGATTGTGACCGATATCCTCTCCGAGCCGCTCGCAATAGCGCGCAAGGCTGGCGCAGATGAGGTGATCAACGGGCGGGAAGAGCCTGATGCGCTGGCGGCGCTCAAGGGGCAGGTGGATGTGATGATCGAGTGCTCAGGCAATGAGCAGGCGCTCAGAAACGGCATTGATCTGATGAGCCCTTGCGGGACGATCGTTCAGCTTGGTCTTGGGGATGATGTGACTCTGCCGCAAAGCCGTATCGTGGCGGGCGAGCTGAACTGGGTGGGGTCATTCCGGTTCCGTGAGGAGTTTGCCCTTGCAGTCGAACTCATCGATAGCGGCAGGGCCGACCTCTCTGCCCTCGTCACGCACCGCTTCGCGCTCGAGAGAGCGAGAGAGGCATTCGATCTGGCCTCGAACCGCAAGGAGGCCATGAAAGTGCTTCTCACGCTCTAGGCTTGATCCCCTCAGAAGGCTGCGGCGATCGACCCGATGAACTGCCTGGGCGATGCGACAAAGAGATTGCTGTTGTTATCGCCCGACACCGATGCCGCGCCATACACGCCACCGATGTAATTCTTGTCAAAGAGGTTGGTGACGCCAAAGCTTGCCTTGAAATGTTCGGCAAAGCCGATACGGCCGAAATCATGAGCGAGAGTCAGATTGGCGAGCCAGTAGGACGGAATGCTCAGATCATTGAGAAATGTCATGGGTCGTGAGCTGATGTAGTTCACGTTGAAGTTAAACTGTGTCGCACGCCATGTGTAGGCCAGATTGGCCTTGTACATATAGGCTGGATAATACACCTGACGCTTGCCCTTCAGGCTATAGATCTGACCGCCGTAATTAATGCCCGTTCCCTGATAGCGCGCATTGTTCCAGCTGAAGCTGTTGGTGATTTCGAGCCCCTTGACCGGGCGGATGGCACCGAGGATATCGACCCCATCCATGGTTTCGCGGCCGACATTCATATAGGCATTACGCGTGTTGTTCGACGTCCCTTCGGTAATCGAAGCCAGACGATTATAGTAGTCTGTGTGATAGTAATCGACTGTGCCGGTGAAAAATCTGGTGTCGTAGCGATAGCCCACGACGTAATTCCAGGTTCGCTCGGGCTTGAGGATTTTCTTGTTCGCGTCAAACACCTGTTGCGCGGGCTGCGAGGCATTGCCCAGCCCACCCCAGGCCGTGCCGGAAGCGACCTGCGAGTAGTAGTCATAGGCGCGCAGGTTTTCGGCAATATCCCAGTAGATCTCATGATGATCGAGGAAATGGTAATCGAAGCTGAAATGGGGCAGGAAGGCGCCTGATGCCGTCAGGGAGCCACTGGCAGGGCGTCGATAATACGTGTTCCAGCCCTCGGCCTTGAGTTGTTGCGTATAGTCATTTTTCGTGCCGCCATGCGTGGTCTGGGTGAGTGATTTGAAACCCGCCAGAAGCGTCATACCCCTGATGATGGTCCAGCGATCCTGCAGGAAGAACTGGAAACTGTTCGAGTTGTAAGTGTCCTCGAACCACGTGGCCCCTGTTCCCTGCCTGAGATCGGACATCATGTTGTGGGCGCTGGTTGGGGTGTCCTCGTACAGGCGTGCGTTGTAGATCCAGCGATTGTTTTCATACCAGAGCCCACCCTCGACGAGATTATGATGCGGCGCTTCGTAGGAAAGCTTCTGCGTAAAGCCGACGCGCTGCATGCCGGCATGGGCCCGTTGCAGCGCCATGGGAACACCACTCACCGTACCATCCGCCAGAAGCATGGGCACACCGTAGCTTGGTGACGTCACGAAATTATTCGTGCCGCCATAAACGCCGCTGGCCACATTGCCATAGGCTACCGTGTCAGAATGCAGGCGCGTAGAGATATCGAAATGACCGTTGACCGAGGACAGGTAGCTACGCTGGATCTGGGAGCCATCCCATGCGTAATTCCCCACCTCGCTGTTGGAGAGAACGCCCTCATAGCCGGGCGGCACATCATCGGTGAACTGGGCATAATAGGCCCAGAGCTTCGCCTTTTCGTAATCGGGTTTGAGGTAGGTGGTATCGCGCCCGAGACGCTCCCACATGTTTTTCGTCAGGCTCAGATAATTGGCCTGGGTGAAATTGCCGAACCCGAAGAACCCGGTAATCTTGCCGTGGTCTCCCACAGGCTGCACGAGTTTGGCATCGGCCTGCAATTCGCGCTGATAGCCTTCGCCCTTCCAGAGTTTGCTCTCGGTGCGGGCAAAGGACGCATAGAATTTCGTACCACTCGGGTTGAGGATACCGCTATCGGCCCTTCCATAGGTGCGAAAGGCGTTATAACTGCCAAAGCTCTGACTCACCCGACCGTCGGCCTTGTCTGCAGGATCGGAGGATGTGTACGTCATGGCGGCGCCCAAAAGCTGCCCCGAGAACGTATCAAGTGAGCCTGCGCCTTGCGAGATGGTCATCCCCGCCAGATCATCCTGAATCATGGCCTGGGTGATCGATACCCCGTTCTGGTTGGTAAAGCCCTGCGTGCCGAGCGGTATGCCGTCAAGCGTTGCGCCGATCTGTGTCTGCGTGAAGCCGCGCACGTAAAAGGTATTGGCGGCGGTATCGAGGCCGAAAGCATCGGACGACGTGAAATTGGCCCCTGGTGTAGTGAGAGAAAGGACCTGCATCGGGTTCGTGCCGGGAATGAAACGATCCATGACGCTGCGCGAGATCGCGACTTCGGCAGCATGGCTGCGCAGGCGCTTGCCGCTGACAGAGATCGACTCTTTCTGCGCAGGGACGGCCAAGGCAGCAGTCTTTCTGGCCGTTACGGGTGTCTTCTTGCGTGCCGAAACGGATTTTTCCGCCTTCTGGCCGGCGTGAGACGCAGCCATGACAAGAGCAGGATTGCAGCCGAGAGATACGAATACCATGAGGAAAGCGCCAGAACGGAGTCTGTTGTCTGGTATCATCACTTTCCATCGACGCATGATCGCTTTTTCCGTAATCAGTTTCTTTCTGATTACGATAAAATGACGATATCGAAATGGTCAATCGCTTTTTGTTACGGGAAGTCACCAAATTTTCCAGGTTCGTGCCGGGGTCTCAGGCAAGTGCGCCTGCGTCACGCTCTCTCGCTGGCACCGACAATCAGGCCTTGCCTGTCCACCACCAGCACCCCGATCTCACAGTCTGGATAATCGAGCGTTTTGCGGGCGGTGGCGCAGGCCGCTTCGGCAATGAGTTTGCCCAGCCTTTCATCAGCGAGGGCGGCATAGCCCTGCGCAATAGTCTTGGCTGCGTCGAGTTGTGCCATGCGGGAGGCGGATAAGCCCAAGGGTGCGGCGATGCTGCGTAGCGCGGCCGGATTGGCCAGGGTGCGGCTGGAATGCAGATCGAGATGGCCCTCAGCCAGCTTGGTCATCTTCGCAATACCGCCAGCGAGAGTCAGGCGCGGTACCGGATGCCGATGGAGATATTTCAGCAAGCCACCCGCAAAATCACCCATCTCGATGAGGGCGGCCTCACTCACTCCGTAGCGCAACCGCGCAGCATTTTCCGAGGTCGCGCCGGTGCTCGCCACGATATGGGGGAGGCTAAGAGCGCGTGCGACATCGATGCCGCGATGGATCGAATGGATCCAGGCCGAGCAGGAATAGGGTATGACAATGCCGGTCGTTCCCAGAACGGAGAGACCGCCAATGATGCCAAGGCGAGCATTGAGCGTCTGTCTGGCCAGCATTTCACCATCGGCAATCGAGACCGTCACGATGGCATCCGCCCCTTCCGGCGTGACCTGCAGGAGTGCTGCGCGGATCATCTGTCGGGGCACCGGGTTGATGGCGGGCTCTCCCGGCGGCAGAGGCAGGCCGGGCTGGGTGATGGTGCCAACGCCTTCGCCTGCGCGAAAGGTGACACCCGCGCCCGGAAAGGCTTGCTCTACCGTCACGCGCATTATGGCACCATGGGTCACATCCGGGTCGTCACCGGCATCCTTGATCACACTTGCCCAAGCGGTTCGGCCGTCTTTCCCATGCCCGTTGAGCGCAAAACAGGCTTCCTTGCCGCCGGGCAGGCTGATCGTCACCGGGTCGGGGCAGATATCGTGCCGCAGCAGAGACCAGGCTGCCTTGGCTGCTGCCGTAGCGCAGCTTCCGGTTGTCCATCCGCGACGCAGGGCCGTGGCTTGCGTCATGACGGCGTTGGCTCCTCTCATCGCGGGGGAGGAAATACCTCCTATTGCAGGTCTGCGTGTTCTTTACATAGACGGCCCCGCGCCGCCAGTGCGGCGTGGTGGAGCGATAGCAACGGAAAGGCGCACGCCTTGTGCGTGCGGGCACGCAGCGCTTGTCTGGGGCGCTCAATAATGCGGACGTAACAATTCTCTCTGTATTGGCTGGATAACACGGCTATGGTTGGGGGCTTCTCCCGCAAGAAGGAAACACTGACCATTCCCGCGCCCGTTCTTCTCACCATTGTTGTGGTTCTCGCTCTCCTCCTCGTCTTCTGTCTGCTGTTCGGCGGGATCATGATCGTGCCGGGGCGGATGGTTTACGTCACCGAGTTTCTCGGTAAGCCGCAGCGCAAGCTTCTCGAAAGCGGGCTGCACTTCCGTATTCCGTTGCTGACACGCGTTTCGTACAAGGTGTCCCTCCAGCAGATGCAGGTAGAGACCTCTTCCGAGGTCAAGACGCTGGATGACGTGTTCATCGAGATACGCTGGGTGCTGCTCTACAGTGTCCGTGATGACAGCGAGGCCGTGTTCAACTACGCCTACAAGGTATCGCAGCCCGTCAAGCGTCTGGTCTTTCGGGTAGAGAATGAAATCCGGCAGATTGCGTCCACGATGACGCTGGCCGCGCTCTACTCGCAACGCAACGAGATTGCCCGCCGCGTCATTGCCGATCAGGTGGCCGATGCCCTTGAATCGGGTCTCGATATCCATGGCGTTACGATCGAGCAGCCCATGCCACCGCGCGAGATTCAAGAGGCCATGAACAACAAGCTGGCCGCCATTGCGCGCAAGGACGCCGCGCAGGCTGAAGCCGAGGCCGAAATGGTGCGGCGCGTTGGTATTGCCCGAGCCGAGGCCGAGAGCAAGAAGCTGCAGGGTGAGGGTATCGCCAATGAACGCAAGGCGATTGCGGCAGGGTTTGCCGAGGCGGCGGAGCTGTTTCGCCAGAGCGTGCCGGGTGTGAGTGAAGAAGCGATCCTGACCCTCATGCAGAATGTCAATCAGGCCGATATGGTGGTGACAGCCAGCCGCTCGGGCAAGGCGACCGTCATTTTTGTTCCAACCGACATGAATGTTGGTCAGATCGCCGCGGCCACGTCAGGGCAATTCGTCTCATCAATCGTCTGATCTGAACGCGACAAATGCGGATCATGGGGGTGTGGGGTGCCCCTGACCGTCAGCAGGGGCGTCGGTCAGGGTGTTGAGAAAATCCACAATCCTGTCGCGTTCGGCCTCCGTCAGGGCGGGTTTGTCACGCGGCCCGAAAGGCGCGTCATTCCTGTCGACATTGGCGCGGTATTGCTTGGGCAGATCGTCATAAAGGGCGACCGTTCCGTCTCTGTTGCGAGGATAGAAGCGCGCGGGCTCGATATCGCGCAGCACATAGAAATCCATTACCTCACGCAGGGAGGTGAACACGCCATTATGGAAAAAATGCCGACGCGTGGCGCTGTTGCGCAGAGAGGGGGTGCGAAAGAACCCGCAATAGCCAGAAGCGGCGCCGATATCGGTCCGGCCGGCAGCGCACAGACCCAGATCCACACTGCCGGGCAGGGCGAGTTTCTGTCGTGGCGCGGCAAGGGCCTCGTATTGATGATCGGTGAAAAGCGGTGGTCGCCCCTCCGCATCGACCGTGCTGAGATGACAGGCGGCGCAATTTCCCTTTTCCGGATCATTGAAGAGCGTCAGACCCTCGGCTTCATGGGGTGTCAGACGCGCCTTGCCCTCAAGCCAGGCATCATAGCGGCTGGAGTATGGGTGAAAGCCGGGAGATTCAATCTGGTATCGGGCAAGGGCAAAGAGTGCCTCTGCGACCAGCATGTCATCGGAGGCTGAGCCACCGACCAGCGCCATCAATGCCTTCGTGTAGGGTGCATGGCGCAGGCGCTGCACGACATCAGCCTGGGTGGCAGCCATTTCGCGCGGATCGAAAAGGGGCCCCGCTGCCTGCGCCTGTAGCGTATCGGCCCGGCCGTCCCAGAACAATCCGCCCTGAGGCACGAGGGCCAGGGCAGAGGCCGCCGTGTTGCCGGCGGATTTGGCTGCGTGCGGCGTCTGTGGGCCTGCCTGCGCAGGAGCGGCGGGTGCGGCCTCGCTGGTGGCATCATCCGGCCCGATACTGAAGGGCGGCTGGCGCTCCCGATAGGTAAGAGACGGCACCGCCCTCACGCCAGCAGCCTGCATCGTCCGTCCACCGCGGGCAAATACACGGTCATCATCGGGCGCGTAATGAGCCTTTGGCACATGGCAGGAAGCGCAGGAAAGCTGCCCCGACCCCGAAAGTTTAGGGTCGTTGAACAGATCGCGGCCCAGTCGGGCCATCGCGGAAAGGGGCGCTGTTACCGGACGCAGCAGTGTGACAGGGCAGGGATTGCTGCCATCGGCACGTATGCTGCACTCAGGTGCGGCGCTTTGCGAGGCGGCAAGGGCCAGACCGGGATGACAGCCCAGCATCCAGACGGCCCCGACCCAAAGTGGGAAAATCCGCTGGATCAGACGAGTACGCCCCCCTTGCAAAGGCCTTGGTAAATCAGTGCGGGGTGCAGCGAATGCAGGCGATTTCTCAGAAGACCGTCGGCGCATCATGCAGGATCGAGCCGTCTCTGGGGGCAAGATAGAGCGGCGACAGGTCAGGCTGTTTTTTGAAGTCGAACAGCGTATCGAGGTCGTTCGCGTCCTGATCGAATGATCCGCCACCCAGGCGCGCCCCGGCAAGCCAGTTATTCTCGATGAAGCGCAGGACTGAACTCTGGGTCAGCAGGGTATGGTCAATCGCATTACGGCGTGCCCAGGGGGAGAGAACGAGAAGCGGCGTTCTCGTGCCCGGACCACATCGTCCGTTGACCGGTTTGCCCTTCACCCCGGCAGGGGCAGGCGCGTTGCCGCACTGGCCGGGGCCATCCAGCTGATCGGCCTGCGGGTCATGAGAGCTGTGCTGGGGTTTGACGAAGGCATGGTCATACCAGCCATCGGAGTCATCATAGGCAATGATGATGGCCGTGTCTTTCCATTCAGGACGGGACTGGATGAAATTGACCAGACGTACCACGCCTTCCTGCTCGTCCAGCGGGTTGGAATAGCCCGCATGGGCATCCTGAAAGGCGGGAAGTTTGAGGAACGACACTGCAGGCATATGACCGGCCCGTGTGGCGGTTATGAAATCCTCGAGATCATACTGGTGGTTGGCGGGGTCTTTCGTCCTGCCATCCATGCCAAGCGTCTGACCAATGGCCGCAACACCCGAGGGGCGCAGATGTTTGGGATTGGCGGTGGAGGGATAATACTGGAACCAGTTGTGATGAGGAATGTAATCCACCACTGTCTGGGCAACGATGCTCGAATAGGTGGCGCGCTGGCACCCGGTTGTTCCGTTGCGGTTGCGGGCAGACAGGTCGAACCCGGCCATGAAGCCGCCCCAGCTTACGCCTTTTGCCGTCAGCAGATCACCGATATTGCGGCCTTCCATCCAGACCTGCTCACCGGGAAGCGAACAGACGTCTCCGCTGGGGTCGATATCGTTGATCATGGTCATACGCCCCTGATCATCCGCTCCCGTCCCGCCATTGCCTGACCCATCGGGGATAAAGGGCGAGGGATGCTCGCGTGTGCTTCGTTTCTCGGCCGAGGCAGTGATATGCAGACCGTTGGTCTGACCCGAAACGATTTCGAGCGCACCGGGCGTGGAGGGACCATAGGTATCGGTAAAGGCATTATCGCTCATGGCAAAACGCTGTGCGTAGCGCCAGAGGGCGGTAACCGTGTTGCCATCGAAATAGCCCATGACCTGACCGCGCGTGGCAAAAGCCCCGACACCGCCGGGTGAGGCCCTGCCGGTATGAAGCGGAAACAGATCGGCCTTGCCGCCATTATAGGCCATCTGTTCGGCCGTGTAGCCATGATTCTGGTCGGCCGTGCTGGCCTGCGTCCGGTCCAGCCGGAAGGGCAGCGCTGCGTCCGCACCATTCGCCGGGTTGGTGTTGGGGTTATGGGTCAGAAGATTGGCGCGCAGAAGGGTATTAGCGGGCGGTGTGCCAAGCTGCGGCAGGAAAATCGGCTCACCTTCGAGATTGGCTGCCTGGGGATAGGTGGCGAAATAATGATCGAAGGAAACGTTTTCATCGAAAATGACGACCACATGCTTGATGGGTGTCCTGGTTCGGAATCCCTCCGCCGCATCACGGGCAGTTTGTGCCTGTGCCTGTGCCGGTTTCGCAGCGAGGCTTGGGCTCAGGCAGGTCAGGGCAAGGAGGGCGGCGGCGAGAGAACGTGTCGGACGAGTCATGATCAACGGCGATAACATCTGTTCAGCGAGGAGAGAAGCGGCCTTTTGTCTGAAGCGTGGGGCCGGATATAAAGCGGGTCACGCCTCAGGTCTGGTCATCCTCACGCAGGGGCTCTTCATCGAGAGCCATGAGCGCGCCGCGACGCGATTGCAGGGAAATGGCTGTCAGACGGTGCTCCCGCCATGCCGCAACAAGCGTCTGGCGCCAGCGATCTGAAGGGGCTGAGGATCTGTCGTGCTGAAGCTGAAGTTCCATTGACCTGCTCCTTTTCCAGAAGAGTGCCGGGTTACGGCGCCTCGATAAAGGATTCCCGAGAGCCGGAGTGTGACCGTTCCATGAATTCGCCCCAGCAGAGCATTCGGCGGTACGGCGTGTCCTTTAAAACCATATAAAAACATGGGTCTAGCTATGATTGGAGATATCGACGCCTGCGCTTGTCACCTATTTCCTAGTCGCTGAGGCAAGGGGACTTACGGAGAGCACAATCCCGATATATTCGTCGCAGGCGGCTTGAATCATGGGGGCGTTAACGGACATGCTGGCGTAAAATGAGGTGCAGGAAAGCACCAGGAGTTACACCAATGTCGTTGCCCTGCTATGACCGTCTGGCATCTATAAGCGCCATTCCGTCAACATGTGAACCCTTCTCTTGGGGGCTGCCGAACGGAAGGTTCGGACTGGTGAGAGGGCCTGAAGCTCAAGCCTTTATCGTCGCGCAGGGACTTAATATCGACCTTACGGTCCGGTCTCCTCTTGAGTGCAGGCTGGCGGACACGTCTATCAGGCTTTGCGCGGGCGATCTGACGCTGCCTGGGAAACTATGGGGTCCCGATGAGGTCTTGCCGCCGCGCACCTACCCAAATTTCGGAGCCTCAATGGAGGAGATAAGCGCATATCTCCAAGTGCAACCCGCCACCGTTGCGGCGCTGGTCATCATCAATGATGCGGATCCTCTTCTCGCGCAGGCCTATCTTGATCTCACTGGCAAGAGCATTCCTGTTATCGACCTGCGAAGAATCGATCTGGAGTCGAAAATTATCGAAGCCCGTGCGGCCTTGGGCGCATTACTCGCTCAGAAACTGACCGCCGACGCCTATATTCCCCGGTTCCAGAGCATGGAAGAAGGGACCTCAGGCGTTCAGAACGAAGAGTCGAGCCGTTATTTCGGATCCCCCTTCATGCCGGAAACGATGGCGTGGCCAAATTGGCGCTGGGGAGAGAAGAGCGGACCTTATCTCTTCTACTGTCAATACCAGGTATCTGATCTCCCGGATCCGGTTCGCGCTTGTCTGCCTGAAGATGTCACCTCATTCCTCGTTTTCGTCAATCCGATCATTGATGTCTGGCCCCATACGCCTGACAATCCGCCTTACGAGCTGCGTTTCGTTCGTGCCGGGGAGAAATGTGCACTGTACACTGCACCCTCATCCTCCGATCAAGAAGCGCCTTTAGGGCGTGACATCGCAAGGTTCTGTCGAACGAGAGATACGGGAAGCGCACGAGAGTATTCCTCCCGTCCAGACGCAAGGCCAGAGTTTTTCGAGCTTGCGGACATGCCGTATAGCGTCAGCGAACCCTTTTTTATGAGCCCTGAGGCTGAACGTCGGTTTGTTCTTGACGAGGTGGCGGGAGAAGTTCTGCCTGAATCTCCACTTCTGAGATGGGAGGGAGACAAGTTCCTCGGAGAGCCCATATGGCTTCAGAGTGCGGAATACCGTTCCAGCCGGGACGGGACACCGATGATTGCTTTTTTACATATTTTTTATGACGGTGTGCCGGATCTCGCCCCCCCGCCTGAGGCTCTGTCGCGGGATGGGGCTGGGATCATTTGGTTGCCGAGGCGCTGGGTCAAAAATCGGACCTATGAATCCCAGGTCGAGATGACCTGGGATATGGGTTGAACCGTTCACGAGGTGGTTTTCGAGGCCGCCTCACAGACGGGTTTCAGTTAAAGCCCGCCGAAACACCGGCGAAAACGCCAAAGCCGTCGCCGGGTTGAAACACCGAGAGCTGCTTGCCTGCGGCGATGTAGCCCGGCACTACGATCGAGGCGTAATGCGTGTTGGCGAGGTTGTTGAAGGACAGAAAGACCTGCCGGTGTTTGTGCGGCCACTCATACCCGATGGTGGTATTGAAGATGTGGTAGGACGGGGCGTAATAGGTGTCGTCATAGGAGCCGGAGACTTTTGACGAGACCTGTGTATTGAAATTGGCATAAAGCCCGTTCTTCAGGTCGAGGCGTATTTCCCCCTGGTAGAAATGCGCCGGTATGCCCGGCAGGGCGTTATGGCCGAACACCGCATCATGCTTGAAGTGGAAATCCTGCCATGTATAGGACTGGCGCAGGCCGAGCTTGCCGCCTGACCATTTGATGAGATCGGTTTCCAGCGAGGCCTCGACACCCTGATGCGTCGTCGGGCTGGCATTGGAATAGGTGGCCGCACCGTAAAGCTGGGAGAGCGGCGTCATGACCGAGAGCAGCTCATTGCGTACGTCTGAGTAGTAATAGGAGACGCTCCAGCGATTGTTTTTCCACTCTCCCCGTGTGCCGACTTCATAGGTCGTGGCGGTCTGGTTATCGAGCTTTACCCCTGACGCGTTGAGGCCCTGCGCCGGGCCGGAGGTGTAAAGCGCGCCAGAAAGCAGTTGCCAGTCATTGGGCGGCTGGAAGCTGCGGCTGACATTACCGTAAATAGAGGCATGGGGCGAAATCACGTAGCGAAAACCGCCACGTGGCGTAAAGCCGAGCCCGGATGTGCCAACTGAGCTCTGCGTGGGATAGGTGACCTCGGTCGAACGCTGCACGAAATCCAGTGCGCCAGCTGCTGTCAGCCAGAAATTATGGAACAGCTCAAAATTGTTCCGGATGTGAAAGTAGTTATCGGTGCCGCCGTAATTCGAATGGCGCAGCACGGTGCCGAAGGGGATCTTGGCATAAATGCCCGTATTGGTGCGCGACCGGTTGGTCTGCCACGCCTCCAGATCGGTATAGGTATCGATGCCGAACAGCGTTTCGCTCTTGTGGCCCCATGCAGTGTCGTTGCGGCTGTAACGCAGCACACCCGCGACTGTCTTGTAGCCCCAGCGCTGGGCAGTCGCCGTATTCTGGATATCGATCGGCGCATCCTGATAATCGAAACCGAGTTCGAGCTTCGAGCGGTCATCGATACGGATCGTGGTCATGTCGCCATAGAACTTGCTGCCGGGCTGGATGCGATGCCCGTGCAGCGAGGCATAAAGCGCCTGAGCCTGTTTGGGGTTGGTTTCGATCTGGTCGCGGGTCAGATAGCCCGGATAGCCGTTCTGCGTCTGGCGATAGCGAAAGAAGAGGCGTGTCGAGACATTGTCATTGAAGCGATAGCCGTAATTGGCATTGACGCCGAAGCTGCTCGCTGCTGTCTGGGCCTGATACCCGCCGCGATAGGATTTGGTGAGGCTGATATAATAATCGGACTTGCCGATCACGGCGCCGGAGCTGATCTGCTGCTTGTTGTAATTGAAGCTGCCTGCCTCGACACGCGCCTGGAAATGATCGGCCGTATAGCCCGTGGGCGCCACGTAATTGATGGCACCGCCAAGCTGCAACCCGCCATAATCGAACGCATTCGCACCGCGCAAAACCTCGGTGTACTGGATGCCCAGCGTCTCGAATAGCTCATAGGGCGTGCCGGCAGGGGTGGTGACGGGCAACCCGTCGAACATCAGCAGAATGCCGGAGCGGAAGTAGTTGGTGCCTGTCTGGATGCCGGAACCACGAATGGAGAGGCGCAACCCGTCGCCGCCGCCAGAACTCTGGGCAAAGACGCCGGGCTGGAAGGCCAGCAGATCGGCATTGGTCAGATTACGGCTGCGAAGGACTTCCTTCGAACTGATGACAGATACCCCACCCGGCACGGTTTCGAGCTGGCGGCTTGCTGCTGCGGCCGGGGAGAGACGATGCTGTGAAACGGTAATCGATTCCGCTTTGGCGCCGATGACAGATTTCGCGCCACTGCGTCGGTCGGGCGTCTGGAGGCCCCTTCTGGCTCGATCGGTGGCTTTTGCCGATGCTGCGTGTCCCGAAGCTGACGGTGAATCAGCACTTGAGCCAGGCTGAGTGGCCGTGTGACCGGGCTGCACGAGAGCTGGGTTGCGACTTGGTGAGACGGCGGCAAATGCCGTCGAGACGGGAACAAGGCTCACCCCGGCCAGAAGGGCGAGGGAATGAGTGCCAAGCGTGTTGCGACGCAGGAGGGGCAATTCAGATCGGTGGCGGTGTTTCATAAGGGCGATATCCGGGGAGGGTGATGAATGAACTGGAGGGCGTGCGAGAAGGCGGACATCGGTCGCATGAGGGGATAAACGTCATATTTTCGTTGTTCATTATTTCACTCATTTGGAATCGTTGAATTTGGTCGCGGATCGTCCGGGCGCAGAGGGAGAAGCCCTTCATGCCCGGAGGGTGAAAGAGGGGGCGCTCACGGGGCCTGGTTTGAGGGGCAGAGCGTCTGCCCCCGGTTTCCGTCCCGTGTGCGATACAGGGCATGACGCAGGGTCGGGTCAGCATCGGCGTCATAGCCGAACACCTCCCATCGCAGCGCCATATGCAGCGCAATGCCGAACAAGGGGGCAATCAGGATGACCCAGAAGATCTGCATACCGAGTGCTGTATAGAGCGTAGGCAGCGCCCACATGCTCAGTGTGCCACTGAAGCCTGCCACGAAGTTGGTGAAGCCAATGCCTGTGCCGCGCAATTCGGTCGGGTAGCTGAGCGTCGGATAGACCATCTGCTGGCATCCTGGCCCGAAACCCTGAGCGAACAGAAAGAGGGCAAAACCGCTCATCACCGACACGATGCCCAGGCTGCTATGCGGCGTACCGGTCAGGGCAAGCAGCAGAATGCCCGCCACCTGCATGGCATAACCGGCAAGTGTGATCGGTCGCGATCCAAAACTGCGGGTCAGCCTGACGCCAAGCAGGCCGCCACTGAAGGCAAAGACCAGATTGAGCAGGATCGACACACCCAGCACTTCGGTGCGTTGCAGGTGCAGCATGGACGACAGGAGTCCCGGCAGACCGAAGGCAATCGCTGCATAGGAGGTGGCGCTCACGATCTTCATGCCAATGACAAGCGTGGTGCGCTTGAGCAGGGGTTTGCGCAGCAGGGCAAACAGGCTGGGCGGCGTCTGGCGCGGCGGCGCTACCGTGATATGCAGAACCGGGTCCACTCCATGTGTGGCGCGCAGGATAGCGGCGGCTTTTTCCAGATCACCGTGGCGGGCAATCCAGAGCGGCGATTCACTCATGTAGCGGCTGCGCACCAGAATGATGATCAGGGCGGGGACCGCGCCAAAGCCCAGCGAGGCACGCCACAGCCAGTCCGGGTGGCTGGCTGGCACAATGGCGTTGAGCGCAAACACGAGTATGAAGCAGGCCGAGGAGGCCGCATACCAGGTCGGGCACCATGCGGCGGCCCGCCCGGCCTTGCTGCCCTTGCCCGAGAGCTTCGAGAACTCGGAGAGAAACGCCATGGCAACGGGCAGATCCATACCAACGCCAAACCCCATGGCAAAACGGGCCAGGATGAGAATGCTCGCGCTTGGTGCAGCAGCGGCAACAAGGGCCGCAATCACGAAGCATGCCATGTCGGCCATAAATACAGCGTAGCGGCCGATACGGTCGGTCAGCCATCCGCCCATGATGCTGCCGATAATCGTCCCTGCGCTCATGGCGGCCGCGACCATCCCGGTTTGTGAGCCGGTCAGGCCGAAATGCTTCTGCACATCGCCAATGCCATAAGAGAGGGTCGTCAGGTCATAGGCGTCAAGAAACACGCCGCCCAAAGCCAGCAGCACGATGATATTGGCATGACCCTTGCCGCTTGGCCCGCGATTGATCAGGGCCGCAATATCATCGGCCGAGCGGATGATCGGGCGTTCGGGCGCATGAGAGGGGGCGGCACTCATGATCGGACCTCATCGGGCAGACGTTGCGTTGCAAGAGAGAGGAGGGCCGCGAGATGGCGGGCCACCGCTTGCGCGTTCTCGGTCACTTCGGGCAGGCCCATCAATTCGCCGAACGTGCCGCGTGACAACGGTCCCGCAATAAGGACGGAGTCCACCTTGTGGCCATCAGACAGCGCGTGATGATCAAGGCCGGTGTGCAGTCCAAGGCCGGTCGGGTCCGGGGCAAGGGCACCCTGTGCTGCGAGCGAGCGCAGCACAGGCATGTGTGCGACAATGCCTGCATGGTCGGGGCCGGTAGTATTGATCACGTGATCCACCACAAGGGGAAAGGAGGGCTCCCCCAGCTTTGTTCCGTCCCGGGGCTGGATGCGCAGGCGCACACCACCTTCCGAAATTTCTGCACTCACAAGGCGTGCAGCACGCAGGCTAAGCGTTTTATCGGCCAGACGCTGTGTCAGAATGGCGTCGATCTGCGGGGCGATACGGAAGCGATGCACGTCCCAGAAGGGGCGCAGGTGACGTATCAGTCGTCGACGCTCTGGAAGAGAAAGTGCCGACCACAGAACAAGCCCTTGCTTGCGCACGGCATCAATCACTTCGTGCCACGAGAGATCGGCATGATCGCGCAGTGCCTGTCGCACATGGCGCAGCAGGCCCGTTGCGGTCGGGGCCGGCGCAATGGACAGGAGCTCCGAGAGCGCCGAGGCCTCGGCAGCATGAGCGCGCGGTCGTAGCCCACGCCGTGAGAAGGCAACGATGGGTCCGTGATGGCCGCGTGCGGTCAGGCTGGCCACGACATCGGCCATGGTAAGGCCCGTTCCGATAATGGCCACGCGATCCTGCACCCCGATGCGCGACAGCGCGTCGTCACGCCACGGGTTGGCAATCACGCGTCGGTCGTGGGCGAGCGCCCTGAGCGGCACCGGCAGGGCGGGTGCGGGATGGGTCAGGGCGATGACAAGCCGTTCCGCCAGAATGGGCGGCCCATCGCTGAGAGCGATACGCCAAAGCCTGTCGCGCGTGATATCGAGCGCTTCGGCGCGGATATGCCGCAACCGCCCCGATGTGATCTCGGGGGCGAGGCGGGCCGCAACATAACGGCCAAACTGCGCCCGTGAGGGGTAGAGATCGCCCGAGGGTAGAAAGGCGTCAGGATCGGTGGCGGACAGGGCATCGAGATCGAGCCATGCGCGGAAATCTCCCGGCACGCTGGTATCGAGACTCATGCGCGACGCGGGCACATTAATCCGGTGCTGCGGGTCCTGCGTGCCATAAGCGAGCCCCGCGCCAAGCTGGGCACGCGGCTCGATAATCGCCACCTGGCCGGCGGCGAGGTCAGGGCGCAGCCTGAGCAGATGATAGGCCACCATCGCACCTGAGGCGCCGCCGCCGATAATGGCAACCGGGTAGGGGGGTGATGCGCTGCCCATTATGACGCCGCGACCCGTCCGGGCCTGTGGCTTCCGGCAATGGTTTCGCCAAACGGGCCCATATTGCTGCTGGCCTGCTTCGTACGCACGGGATGGGCGGTTGGCAGCAGCGGCAGCACGAGTTCACCGAAGCGATAGGCTTCCTCCAGATGCGGATAACCTGAGAGAATGAAGCTGTCGCACCCTGCGCGGCGGTATTCATCCATACGCTCGGCAATGGTGGCCGGATCGCCCACAAGCGCCGTCCCCGCGCCACCGCGAACCAGCCCGACACCGGCCCAGAGGTTCGGGCTGATCTCGAGCTTGTCACGCCGGCCGCCATGCAGGGCACTCATGCGTGACTGCCCCACGGAATCAAGCCGCGCAAAAACAGATTGTGCCTCGGCAATGGTGGCATCATCGAGTTTCGAAATCAGCCGGTCTGCCTCTGCCCAGGCCTCTGCCGTCGTTTCGCGGGCAATGACGTGAAAGCGTATGCCAAAGCTGACCTCGCGACCCGCTTTGGCAGCAGCCTCGCGCACACGGGCGATCTTCTCGCGCACAAGGGCGGGCGGCTCGCCCCAGGTCAGGTATTTCTGTACCCGTCTTGCCGCAATATCGATCCCGACATCGGAAGAGCCGCCGAAATAGAGCGGCGGGCCGTTTTCCTGATGGGGCGGAAAGAGCAGCCGACCATCCTCGATGCGGAAATGCGGCCCTTCATGGGCGATCGTTTCGCCACGCAGGAGGCGCGAATAGATATCCAGAAATTCGTCGGTAATGGCGTAGCGCGTGGGATGGTCATGAAACAGCCCATCGCCGCCATTCTCGCGCGGGTCACCCCCTGTCACGACGTTGATCAGCAGACGCCCTCCGGACAGGCGGTCAAGCGTCGAGGTCATGCGCGCGGCGAGCGTGGGTGACTGAAGCCCCGGACGCACAGCCACAAGGAATCTCAGACGCTCGGTCGAGGTGACCAGCGCGGAGGCAACAACCCAGGAATCCTCGCAGCTGCGCCCGGTGGGCAGAAGCACCCCATAATAGCCCAGCGAATCAGCGGCGCGGGCAATCTGCTGCAGATAGGGCAGATCGACCGCGCGACCGCCCTCGCTGGTGCCAAGATAACGGCTGTCACCATGCGTGGGGAGGAACCACAGGACGTTGATCTTGTCCGGGGTCGTGTAGGCTGAACCACCATCGCCTGAATGCCCCCCGAAAGAGGTGCTGTCTGCCGGTGCGAACGGAAGGGAGAAGGGGGGGCGGGTCATGGCAGGGCGCTTTCTTTCTGTACGGTCTCTTGCCGTGGGCTGGTCTGGGGTCGCGATGCGGGCTCTGGCTTGCGCCGAGCTGGCTGGGACGTGCTGGGATGTGCGTCGGACGCTGGCGGCGCGGCCCAGAAGGCCGGGGGCTTGCGATAGGCGGCGGCGGGATGCGTGTCGGGCAGGCGGTCGCGCCCTGTCAGGCGATGGCGCAGCGTTTCACCCTCTGCCGGGGCGGGGGGCAGCCTTCCGCGACGGCGCAATTCGGGCGCGATCAGGGTGGCGTAATCGTCCAGCGTTTCGTGGCTGTGATATTGCCGCAGATTGATGCCATCGATGCCGTCCTCATCGAGCCAGGTCTCGATGGCATCGGCAATCTGCTCCGGCGTGCCGGCGATGAAAAAGCGCCCCTCGTCAAAGCTTGCGATCTGCGCCAGCGCCGCACCGACTGTCTGATCGGCACCAAAGCGACGCCCCATATTGCCCAATTCACGTCCGCTTTGAGAAAGGGCCTGACCGATGGTGAGCGCCGGGTCGAACTGTCGCAGGTCGATTTCAGCCTGAGCATGGACGAGTGCGCCCTCCACGGAATACAGAGCCCGGTAGCGCGCCAGTTTGGCCTCGGCTTCCTCGGTTGTGCGGCCTGCAATGAGACCGGCCATCACATAGAATTTCAGCTCTGCTGGATCGCGCCCTTCTGCTGCGGCCGCTGCGCGGGTGCGGGCAATATGGTTGCGCACCTCATCCTGTGTGCGACCGCCAATGAATACGGCCTCGGCATGGCGTGATGCCGTTTTCAGCCCGCGTGGCGAACCGGTGGCCTGAAACAGAACCGGTGTGCGCTGTGGTGTGGGCTGCACAAGATGCGGCCCCTCGACACGGAAATGCGTGCCGTCATGATTGATGTGGCGCACACGAGCGGGATCGCTGAAGCGATCACCATCGCGATCCGCAATGACAGCCTCCTCCTCCCAACTGCCTTCCCAGAGCTTGTAGAGCACTTCGAGATATTCATCGGCGCGGTCGTAGCGGCTGTCATGTTCCAGCTCGCCATCCAGGCCGAAATTGCGTGCGGCATTGGGCAGGTAGGAGGTGACGACGTTCCAGCCCACGCGGCCATTCGTCAGCAGGTCGAGCGTGCTCATGCGCCGCGCAAAGGCGAAAGGTGGTTCGTAGGTGGTGGAAAATGTCGCGGCAAAGCCGAGCGTAGTGGTAACGGCGGCCATTGCCGGAATGAGCGAGAGCGGATCGAGATTCGGAATCTGCAAACCAAGACGCAATGACGCATCGAGCCCGCCAAACCGGTCATAGATGCCGATCACGTCCGCCAGGAAGATGGCATCCATCCCCGCAGCCTCGGCCTTGCGGGCTGTTTCAAGCCAGAACGCCATCTCGCCGAAACGATGGCGCTGGTTGCCTTCCTCGCGCCACATGCCGTGGACGATGTGACTGACGCAGGCCATCTCGAACAGATTGACGTGAAGGGTCTTGCGTTTGCCGGGCGGTGCCGCGCCCTGCCGATCGGCGTGGGGTGCAGGGCTCATGCTGCGTTCTCCCGTTTTGCGTCTGCCGCAAGGCGGCGCAGCCCGTCGCGGTAGGGCGTCCATAATCTGGTGCCGTTGAGCGCCACATCGCCCAGTTCGCGCTGGCGCTGTGCGGCGGGATTATGCGAGGCCAGTGTGCGGGCATTGCGCCAATGCCGATCAAGACGCCGTGTTTCGGAAGTGGCCGAGGCACCGCCAACCTCGAACAGGGTCGTGGCAGCTTCCAGCGTCTGCTGTGCGATGATCTGCTGCGCCTTGAAGATTTCCTCCTGGGCCTTTTCGATGGCATCGTCATCATGCTGCCCGGCAAGGAAGAGCGGCTCGATCTCCTCAAGCGCCTGTGCTCCGCGATCAGCAAGCACAGCAGTCGAGTAGGCAAGAGAGGACAGACGTCCCACGACGCTCTGTACGATCGGGTCATCCTTCTGGACCACCTTGCCCGGCACGCCGAATACCCTCTCGCGCGGGCGGACAAAATCCAGTGCATCGCGCAGCACGGCCTGGGCGATGCCTGCGAGGGTGGTGTTGTGGAATTGCTGATAATAGGCCCCAAGGAAAGGCTGGCTCGGCGGGGCGTTAGATGATGAGCGTTCGACAATCTGCCAGGGCTGCAGCGGAACCTGCTCGAAAATTGTGGTGCCGCTGCCGGTCAGGCGTTGGCCAAACCCGTCCCAGTCGTCCAGTCGGGTAACGCCGGGGGCGTCTGCAGGCACGAGCACACGCACCCTGTCACTGCCGAAAGTGGCCCAGACGATAATCCAGTCAGCATAGAGCGTTCCGGTCGAGTAGTATTTGCGTCCGTTCAGCTGCAGCCCTTCAGGGGCCTCGGTAACCTGGGTGGTGACGCTCGTCTCGTTATTGCGCTCGGCCATGGCCGCGCCCAGAACCCGGTTTTCGCGTATCAGGCCGCGCCACCGTTCGGCATCCGGCAATCCGGCGCGCAGCGTTTCAACGAAGGCAAAATGCGCCCGGAAAATCTGTGGAATATTGGAGTCCGCGCTGGCGAGGTCACGCAGGACCCTGAAGCTTTGAGACAGGCTCAAACCTGCCCCGCCTGCCGCCTTGTCCAGACGCAACCGACCAAATCCGGCCTGAGCCAGAGCGGCAACAGCGTCGTGCGCAGGGGCTCTTTCACAGTCGCGCTGCGCCGCATCCTGAGCAATAGCACGAAAAATATCTGTGAAAACCATATCAAAATTCCTATGACAGGACTGGATCACCACAATTAAACTATGGTAAATAGTTATTATTCTATCATAACAGAATGGATGGGCGGTTTCTGTCAACGGCTAATGTCGTTAAATAAGTTAATCACTATCAAATTGCGTTATTATGATGCGCCGATGGTATGCCGAACGGCGGCCTCGGCGATGCGGTCAAGGTAGATTCCGGGCTGCTTTTCCCCGTGGGGTTGCGGGGCTAAACAGAGTGGATCGTTGGCGAGACGTGACGAGAGGCGGGGGCGAAAGATGGCGGCCGAGGCTTATCTGGATGAATGGAGAGCAGCGCTCGAGCGGGGAACCGGAGCGCTCTATCTCGTGATGGTCGAGTCAATTGCTCACTCCATTCGCGAGGGCGATTTGCAGGAGGGGGAGAAGTTGCCTCCCCAGCGCGAGATCGCCGCCCGTCTGGGGACCAATCTCAGCACGGTGACACGCGCAATTGGCGAGGCCCAGAAGCGTGGGTTGCTTGATGCAACGGTTGGCAGAGGGACATTCGTCAGGATCAATGCGGGCGATGGCTCATGGCGCCAGACGAGAGCCAGCGTGATCGACCTGACAATGAATTCGCCCCCCCTGCCTCAGGATCCGTCGCTTCAAACCATGATCCAGGGGGAGATGGCGTCAATCTTTCGCCATCAGGACGTCCAGTCAATCATGTCCTATCGGGTGACAGGCGGCACGCAGCAGGATCGTCAACTCGGGGTTAACTGGCTGCAGCCAGTCCTCGGGCGGAGGCGGGCGGATGAAGTGCTCATCGTACCCGGTGCCCAGGTGGCGCTTTCGGCCATTATGAGTTCGCTACTCAGGCCGGGCGAGGCAATTGTCACAGATTATCTGACCTATCCGGGCATGCGATCGATTGCAGCGCAATTCGGTTACGTCCTGCTCGGGGTGAGCCACGATGAGGAGGGAATGAACCCCGAGGCGCTGGATCAGCTTTGTGCACAGCACAGGCCGCGCGTTCTGTATTGCACCCCGACCTTGCATAATCCCACAACCGCAACCTGGTCGGTCAACAGGCGAGAGGCCATATTGGCCATAGCCAGACGCCATCAGGTTCATATTGTCGAAGATGATCCCTATAGTCTCCTTCTCAAGGCGCCCCCGCCAACACTGGCGATGCTCGATCCGACGCGTGTCATCTATGTAGCCACCTTGTCCAAGGTGCTCAGCCCCGGTTTGCGCACGGCTTATATCGTCCTGCCAGGAGCCGAGATGACCCGGCGGATTACCTCTGGCGTGCGCGCAATCTGTCAGGCCAAGGCGGGTTTGCTGGACGCTCTTGTTTCGCGCTGGATCGAAACCGGTCTGGCACAGCAATGTCTGCGTAGCATCCGCGAAGAGTTGACCCATCGTCATCAGGTGCTGGCGCAGATCATGGGGCGTCATCTGCACGATCGATCGCCCAGCCCCCATGTATGGCTGCCCCTACCAGAGTGGTGGAGAAATTCTGATTTTGTGACGTTCGCCCGCAGGCAAGGTCTCGCGCTTGTTCCCAGCTCTGTCTTTGCGGTGACGGGTCATTCGCCTTCAGCTGTGCGGATTGCCTTGGGCAGCGTGCCGGACCTGTCGGGGCTACGGGATTCCCTGATCAATCTGCGATCAGTCCTCGACTACAGGCCTGCCGCAGGCTTTGCGGATATCGTCTGAGTTCGGGATATCCTACGGTGATCACGAAAAAGAGAGGCTAAAACCAAGCGTTTCCAGTGCTTTGCAGCACTGACGTCCGATTGTATTGAAAGCGTGCTAAAATTGTATGGGTATGTACGGGTCAATAACGGCAGAATTGTTAAATTGATTTAATTGTATTGATTTGAAATCCAGACAATATCTTGCATTTCCGATCAGTTTCTCGCACTCTATCCGGGTGATTAGCGAGGCCACCTTGGCGCATTGGCGTCTGCGGTGTTTCTCGCGAAGCATGACCGAGTTGAAGACGGAACGGCACCGGGGGGATGTACCTCATCACGGATGCTTCTTCGTCTGGGAGAGAAACGATGACCGCAGAATTAGCCAACGACACTTTGGATATTGCCGAAGCAAAGGCTCAACGTCGCCTGCGCTATCGTATGATTGCTATGGTCGTGGGCGTCGTCATGTTTCATGTCTGTCTTGCCTGGGCCATTGCGGGCACGTCGGTCGACATGCAGGACCATTTCCACACGAATTACTGGGCTCTGAGCGCCACACTTTTCTGGGCGATCTTCGCCGTTTACAACATGAGCGTCTCGTAAGGGTTTTCCTTGCGGGAGCGGCGTTGTGATGCGTTCATGACCTGCCCATAGATGACCTCATAACGGTCGATCATCGTCTCATGGCTGAAAGCGGCTTCGGCCCTAAGGCGGGGGATCGACCTGTTGATGTCGAGAGCCTCTCTGATCGCTACCGAAAGACCGGATACATCCTCAGGCGCAGCATAGCGTCCGGACTCTTCGCCGATGACCTCTCGTACCGCGCCTTGATCGAACGAGGCCACTGGCAACCCGCTCGCCATGGCCTCGACAGCGATCAGACCAAAAGGCTCATCCCAGCAAGGCGTAAACAGCAACAGTGCGGCCTGTTGCATTTCATCCGACAGGTCTGCACCTTCCAGAACACCGCCATACGTGATGCCCTCTCCCAATTCGGGTGCGATCTCCTGATCGAAATAGGCCCTGTCCTCCAGATACCCAAAGAGACGAAGCGATATATTGGCGCGTTTTGCGGCTGCGATGGCGAGATGCGGCCCCTTGTTGCGTGTTATCCGCCCGCACCAGATGGCGTGGTCGCCCCCTGAGGCACTGAAGGGCCAGCAGGCCATGTCGATCCCGTTATGTACAACCAGGCTCTCAGGCGGAATGGCCTGCCCCCACCATGATATGTTCTGTCGGGCGGATGTCACTGTGACATGATGGGTGTCACTCAGCGTGTCACGCACGATGCCGTGTATGGCGTCAAATGGCGGGACATGCAGCGACGTCACGCAAGGCAGGCCGGTGCGTTTTGCTTCCTGCATCACGAAGCGATGGAGGGAGTTGTTATGAACAATATCATAGTGTCCCGAAAAAATCCGGTGGCGGGCCGCGCCAAAGGCCTTGTCGAGAACGGTGTAGAGCTCCGGATGGGGGTTCGTATTTTCCCAAGGGTAGTCGCGGTCATAGTGAACAGGCAGTAAGGGATCGATCGTAAAGGCGGGATCGCTGTCACCCGCAGCGAAAAGCGTGACGTCATGCCCCCGCGCCATCAGGCCTCGCGCAAGATGAAAACTATGCGCCTCCATCCCACCCTTGAATGGTTCGGCAATCGGGTGGCGCGGATGCGCCACCAGGGCAATGCGGAGCGGGCGGTTCATGATGACGACCCGTCACTCAGCCGCGATGGCGACAGGGTTCACCGCGTCGGGGCTCAAAGAGCCAGGAGGTACTGGCAGGGGCACGGCAGCTTCGGTCGGTCGCAGCGCAGCGAGAGCGGCTTCACGTGTTGCCTGACGCTGCTCCAGAATGCTGATGACCGAGGCCGTATTGGCATAAGGCTGATGAGCCTGCTGTCCTGTCAGGGCCAGATCGTCTGCATTGGGTGCACGCAGAATACGGATAGGCTGTCCGGGCGTGTCATCGATTAGCCCCATGAGCCGGAAGGCGTGAAGCCAGTGGCCCATGGTGCGGTAGCCCCATTTGCTCTCGAAAATCTCGGCGTTCCGAACAACCGTCTCAAGATGGTGAACGGGCGGCATATGGTGTGTGTGGTGCTGATGATAGACGCGTGCGCCGTTGACCCAGGCCAGGGCATTGCCGGCCAGAGTGAAACCTTTGGCAAAATCCGTGTCCTCACCGCCATAGCCGGTGAATTCTTCGTCGAACCCGCCAGAACTGGCGAAGCGTGTCCCGCGAATGGCAAAATTGAGCGACCAGAAGCAGCGATAATCCGGGCAGGCTTCCACCCCATAAGCCGGTGGCCCGCGTCGGTCGGAATGGCGCTCGCTGACGGCTTCGAAAGCGGCGTAGGTCCAACCTTCATCATTTGCCCCAGCTGGGAGGTACATGACCTCACCCATCAGCAGTCCGTCGCAGGTTTCCAGCGCATCGCGATAATCCCGCAGGCAATGCGGTGCCGGGATACAATCGATATCGAGAAATACGAGAGCCTCACCGATGGCTTCCGATGCCGCAAGATTACGCGCGGCAGACAGATTCATCACCCCGGCAGGGGCAAGGATCTGACGCACGGGAAAATCCACCTCTGGCAGGTTTTCATAGGGCGTATCCTGCATCACGATAACGATGAATTCGTCAGGCTGGACGCTCTGGCGCGACAGACCGAGCATCATGTTGGCCAGATGGCTGGCGCGCCCTCTGGCAAGAGTCAGAACCGAAAGCGTGTTCATGGCAGGAAGCTTTCATGCGCGGTGGCGCCGGTCATGGTGGAAGGGGGCTCATTCCAGAGGCGGGCAATCAGGCTTTCAAGCCAGTGCGCAACGCCCTCGGCGGGACGATCATCTATGGCGCTGCGCTGGATGCCGGGCCGGTGGTGCGCATAGGTCTCTTCCAGCGCTTTTGCCCAGGCGAGTGCTGAAGCGGGCATATGCTGGCGTATGACGGCCATATGGGCGGCTTCGAGGCACTCGGCCTTGCGACGCTGTTCATCGAAATAGCGCCATTCAGGAATAGCGAGCCACGGCTTGCCCGCGGCGAGAATTTGCTGGCAGGTCGTATTGCCTGTGCTTGCAATGATGCAATCGGCCGCGGCGATATAGTCTGTCGCGTTCGATACCCACCCGCGATGAAGAATATTGCCAGGCTCTGTTGCGTGCCAGTCGCGTTCCAGCGCGCCGATTGTGACCCACAGGGCATCGGGGCGGTGGCGTGCGCCGACCGTGATGGGGGCCAGAGTGAAACCCGATCCGCCGCCGCCCGTCATGACAAGGATCATTTCCCGGTCGGGGACGATGCCGATGCGCTGTCGGGCCACTTCCTTTTCTGGCAGGATTTCGGGCTTGCCGAGGCCACCGGCAAAGAAAATCTGCTGTAGCCGTGAGGTCGTCCATTCAGGTTGTGCAAGCTGGGCCGAAAACGGCGCCAGCAGACCGACTGCGCCATCATAGGCAGCCTGATGACCCTCGTCGTCGCGGTCGCCGTGTTGCAGGATCTTGATATGCGGCACACTGCACAGGCGGCAAAGCTGGGCAATTTCGGCCGAAACGTCACAAATCATCAGGGCCGGGTCTGCCTCGACAAACCACGCCACTATCTGCCCCATAGCCTGCCGTATGCCGGGCCAGCCAAGCGGCGCACAATGCAGGGTGCGGGGCGTGGGCATATCCGCCAGCGCTGCGTTTTCCGCCCCGGTCGCTTCGAAAAGCGACGGAATGACGGTCAGGCTGACATGAGCGGGCAGGTCAGGAAATAGATCGGCGCGGGCACAGAAAATGCGTACCGGACGCGTATCGGGCAGAGCGTTGATGATCGCGAGACAGCGCTCCGCATGACCGCGACCCTGGTGATGCACGAAATAACCAATAGGGCGCGTCATGCGGACCATCCTGACAGTTGCGGCTGGGTTGCGCTGTCAATCAGCTGGGAGAACGCCGGCAAGGGAAGAACCGATGGCGCGATGCTACCCGACGGAAAGACAGTAGTTGCAAGCCTGCGCGGGGCAGGGCGTGCCATACGCTGACGTTGGCGTCCAAGTTTGCGGTAGAACGCGACAGAGTCTGCGGCGTAGTTTTCCCAGCCCAGGAGCGCCTGATGTCTGGTCGCTGCGCCTGAAAGCTTTGCCCATAGTTCAGGCGATGACAGCAGATGGTTCAGGCTTTCCGTCAGGCTGTCTGATGAATCAGGGGAAAAGAGCAGGCCATGCCCTAGTCTGGCGATGATATCGACCGGGCCGCCCCGATTTGTGGCAAGAACGGGCAGTGCGACCGAGGCCGCTTCGAGCAGGGTAAGACCGAAGGGTTCGTGACGCGCCGGATTGACGAAAACGCCTCTCGTATGAGCCGCAAACCGGTAGAGGCTGGCAACATCATGCGCCTCATGAGCGGCAGGTAGCGCGAACTGCGCCTCCAGCCCCGCTGCATGGCGGATATGATGCAGTTGTGCGATTACACCGGCTTCTTCCGTGCCGGGTTGCACACCGGCATGTTGCCCCGCGAGAATGACCAGATTGGCGCGCTCGCGCAGGCCGTGATCACTTGCATAGGCCTGAGCCAGGAGGACAAGGTTCTTCTTCTCGACAGCGCGGGCGATTGCCAGAATGACGGGGCGATCAGGATGATCCAGATGGCGGGCGATAAAGGTCCGTCCTTGCGCGGCGGGTGCGGGATCGAGCGTGGGGACGCCGGGTGTGATCTGGCGCAGGCGTGAGCGGTTGAGCGCGACGCCGTAGCGGGGGATCTGGTGGCTCGCTTCATCGCGGGTTGAAACGATGATGCCATCGGCCTGAGCGATGGCGCTTCGCTCCATGGCGATACGCGCGTGCAAAGCCGGGCAATTGCGCCCTCCCGCCTGCAATTTGTCGATGCCTAGCGCATGGGGTGTGTAGATGACGGGAATATTCAGCTTTTGCGCAAGAGCGAGACCAAGCTGGGCAGCATCGGCAAAATGCACATGAATAGCGTCGTAACGCTGGTCCGGGCGGCTGGCATGGCGCAGCAGGGCTTCAGTCAGGTCAGGAAGGTCCGCAAGAGCGGCATCTTTTTCGCGGTAAGGCGAGGCAGGAGCACCGATGCGCTGGATCGTGATCTTGTCCGAGACACATTCGATTTCCTGATCGTGAATCAGACCAAGCATTTCATTACGAAAACGTCTCGTAATGATTGTGATATGATCAACGTCACGACGGGCAGCCTGTGCATTGGCTGCCTCAAGCACATAAGCGATATGACCGCCCGTATCAGGCGTAATTCCGTAGGTAACCGGGGGCGCGCGAAGACAGCCACCCAGCGCAATGTGGAGTATATGCACGCGTCACCTCGCTCATGGGGCGATGTAACGTTTTCGGGAGAGAACGGGTTGCGCCGCCTAGGGACTCATTCCGCGTCCCATTTCCTCGTGTGGCGCTTGAGAGACTCTCGTTGAATCACGAGCGGTCATGCAAAGCCGACTAAGCATGGTTGCTGACACCAGTCCCACGCTGCAGGGCGTCCGGCGAGGATAGGGATGTCTATGCCCAAAGGAGTGGGCGACAGGCGTCATGGTTCGAGCCTGTCGCATCACGGAAAATCAGTCCCGGTTGATCAGGATATCAATTGGTGGCCGGCCATTGAGATAACCTAGCGAGAAAGTACCCGCCTCTGGCGCAATACCGTCATGCAGCAGGCTGCGCCAAGCGCCCTGAACAGGAAGCATCGTTTCGCTAAGGCCGCGATGGTGAATGCATAGTCCTTCATCGGGCGCCAGCTCCATTGTCAGCCGCGGCGCAATGATAAGGTATGAGCCTTCCATCGTTTGCCGCTGGAAGGCAATCACATGCTCTGCCAGAGGGCCGGTGGCACTGAGTGGCAGATAGCGCCCAGAAGCAAAGAGATCCGTGTTCTCAAGGCGAAGAGCCAGAACGGTTTCGATCAATGCCTGCTTGATGCGGCCATTCTTCCACCCGGCGCTGCTTTGGGCAAAGGGCAGGGCTTCATCGAGCATTGCCCGATGGGTGGGATAATCGACGGGTCGGCGGTTATCCGGATCGACAAGGCTGAAATCCCAGGTTTCACGACC
Organism: Asaia sp. As-1742; assembly: GCF_011753235.1. Classification (NCBI taxonomy): domain Bacteria; kingdom Pseudomonadati; phylum Pseudomonadota; class Alphaproteobacteria; order Acetobacterales; family Acetobacteraceae; genus Asaia; species Asaia sp. As-1742. The sequence goes on from NZ_VWWA01000002.1 coordinate 484,183, forward strand.
CTGATAAAGGTCAGGAACACCGGGGTTGGTCATGCGCAGCAAGGTCTGTGACAGGCTGTTGAGCGTAGCAGCCGGGCTGATGCGCTCGACATAGGATGACAGGCCTTTGCCAAAGTCTCCGCTCATGCAGCGATGGGCGAAATCCAGACAGGCTTTTTCATAGGCCTCGTCAGGATTGCTCCACCCGGTCTGGCTGCCGGCTTCACGCAGTGCCTTGGTCAGATAGGCGTCGATACGTTCGCTGTAATCGCTGAAACCAGCCTCATTTAGGGGCCAGGAAGAAATTAGCGTCTGGAAAATGAAATAGGCATCGGCCGATATGGGTGAGGGACCATGGGCAGTCTTTTCGAGGAAAGCCTGACTCTGGTCCAGCCAGCGCCGCGCCGTTTCAGGCCAGTTGGCTGCGGGCTCGCTGAGAACCATGAGCCGAGCCCGCCCATCTTCCCCGCGCTTGTGGTCATGCGTTGCGGTGGTAAGGAGTGCCTGGGGGTGGTTAGCCAGACGCTCGATATTCATGCTGTGAAAGCTCTTCACAGGGGCTGCGAACCGATCGGGGCTGCAACCGACATCGTTACGCGAGAGGAGGCGGGCATAGCGATAGAACGCTGTATCCTCACCTGCCTTGGCCGTGAGAGGCGCTGTGAGATGCTCGAAGCGTTCAAGAATATCCTGCCGTTCCGTCGTGTCGATCCGGGCATCGGCAAGGTACTGGCAAATCTGGTCCAGTATCTCGTGCTGATAGACGGGCAAAATCTGCTGTGCTGCGAGACGTGCCTTGTCGATGGCGCGAAAATCGGCACCGGAATCACCACCATCGGCGAAATAGCTGCGATAGACCGGAAAGACGGTCAGAAGAGCGCGCAGGGCAACGCCAATGGCGTGCGGCGTAAGGTCACGACCCGACGGGAACTGCCCCGCAAGCCGCACTGTCAGCGCCTCGAAATCGCCCACGAATGAAGTGTCGAGTTTTTCATGCCGGGCCCCGTGCTCGACGGTTTCAAAATCGGCCGGACCGTAAGCGGACCACAATTCGGTGAGTGGTGCCTCGCCACGTGGGTCATGAAGGGCAAGATCAACCTGCTCGAGAAAGTCGTAGCCAGTCGTCCCCGTGACCGGCCATTCCAGTGGCAGGATTTCGTTCTTCTGGAGGATCTTCTCGATGAAGAAAGGTGCCTGATCGCGCAGACCTTCCGGGCGTTCCCGCCGCAAAGTGTCCAGACGGGCGCGAAGTCTCGTGCAGTATTCCGCCGGGCGAGCGAGGCCATCGACATGATCCACGCGCAAGCCGTCGATCAGGCCTTCACGATAGAGCTCGAAGACGAGTTTATGCGCGTCATCAAACACGTCCTTGCGGTCCATACGCAGGGCAACGAGAGAGGTAACATCGAAAAAACGGCGCCAGTTGACCAGATCGCCTGCAACGCGCCACCAGGCCAGACGGTAGTGCTGCGCCTCAAGCAGGGCTTCCAGTCTCTCGCGCCCGCTCTTGCTGTCAGGGGTGATCAGCTCATTGAGTTTCGCAAGGGTCTCATCGGTCATGACCGATGCCCCTAAGCATCCCGCTTCGGCAAGCAATGAGGCTTCGCTTTGTGCGGATAAAGGATAGAATTGATCGCCGTAATGGATGGCGAGATGGTTGGACGCTTCATGAAGCGCGATCTTCAGATCACCGCTCTTGATGGTGTCATCAAGGGGGTCGCCGAGAAAAGGCAGCAACACCTTGTTGTGCAGCATCGGGTTGGCCGGTGACCAGTCGATGTCGAAATGCTGGGCATAGGTGCTATCGCGCCCGTGGCGCAGGACATCCATCCACCAGTGATTGGCGGAACCAACCCCCATATGGTTGGGGACAATATCGAGGATAAGCCCCATGCCTTTGTCACGCAGCGCCGCAACCAGATTCTTCAGCCCTTCGATACCGCCACGATCAGGGTCGATCGTGTGGCAATCGACCGTGTCATAGCCGTGCGTGGAGCCGGGGGTGGAGGACAGGAGCGGCGATGCATAGACATGGCTGATTCCAAGTTTTCTGAAGTAGGGAACCAGCGGGACGGCGTCATTGAGGGTGAATTCACGATGAAATTGCAGCCGCAGGGTTGCTGTCAGAGGCAGATAGGTCATGCGCGTCACTCCAGTCCGGCCACCAGACTGCCGGGTGGCAGTTCTTCTACGGCGCGTCGCGCTGCCGAGCTATAAAGGAGCGTGGCAGGTTCGGAAATCTTGCAGGTTTCATGGTCCGAAAGATTGATGGCGATCGACAGGATTGATCCATCGTCGAGTTTCCAGCGCGCTATTACCGATTTGTCGCCTATCACGCTGGCATCGAGGCTGTGCACATTCGAGAGCCTTGGCACAAGAAAGCGTTTGCGCAGGGTGAGGAGACTGTGGGTGCGGTCAAGCCAGATACGCCCATCCAGCGTGGCGCGCTCATCACGATCCGGGCGCGACTGGTCGAAGGTCGAGAGCGCATTGGGGTCAGGGATGGTCTTGCGCTTTTCGGGATCCTGAAACGAGGCGAATTTGGCAAATTCCTTGCGTCTGCCCTCACGCACGGCGTCAGCCAGTTCATCATGAAAATCGCAGAAGAAGAGAAAGGGTGTGGTGCAGCCCCATTCCTCTCCCATGAACAGCATCGGGACCATCGGACACAGCAGCAAAAGAGCATAGGCCGCATGGAGGGCTTCGGGCGCTGCGAGTGAAATCAGACGCTCACCCATGGCACGGTTGCCGGTCTGGTCATGGTTTTGCAGGAAGAGGATGAATTTGGTTGCGGGCAGGTCGCCGCTCGGCATGCCGCGTTTCTTGCCCGAATACGGGTTCATCTCTCCCTGATAGGCAAATCCCTCATGCAGCACGCGGGCAAGTATGCGCGTGGGGTTATCGGCGAACATTTCATAATAACCCTCCTTCTCCCCCGTGAGCATGACATGCAGCACGTTATGGCCGTCATCATTCCATTGGGCGGTATACCCATCACGCAGGAGGCCTGCGTCGTTATTTTCGTTTTCAAGAATGAGATGCACGTAGCGACCGGGTTCGATTGTTCCGGTGACGCGCTTGCGCAGCTTGCCGAACCACGCATGGTCGGTAATGGCTGAGGCTGCATCAATGCGCACGCCGTCAAATCGGAATTCCATCAGCCAGTAGAGCACATTGTCGATGAAGAAATCGGCCACTTCAGGCTTGGCAAAGGCAATGCCAGTCCCCCAGGTGGAATTGTTATCGTGATCGAAAAACGCTTCCGCGTAGTCGTGCAGAAAATTCCCGTCCGGGCCGAAATGGTTATAGACCACATCCAGCAGCACCATCATACCTTTGGCATGGGCCGTGTCGATAAGCCGCTTCAGCGAGTCAGGGTCACCATAGGCCTGCGTCGGGGCGTAGGGCAGGACACCATCATACCCCCAGTTGCGCGTGCCGCCGAAGCTGTTGACGGGCATGATCTCGATGGCCGTAATCCCCAGCGCCTTGAGCTCATCCAGACGATCGCGCACGCCATCGAAACCGCCGAGCAAGCCGGCATGGAGCTCGTAAATGACGGCTTCGACCCAGGGGCGGCCAGTCCAGTTCCGTGTTTTCCAGATATAGGAAGACGGGTCTGTCACCACGCTCGGACCATGCACGCCGTCTGGCTGACTACGGCTGGCCGGATCGGGAACGGCAAGATCGTCCCGTACGCGATAGCGATAGCGGGCACCTGACGGACAAGACGTTGTCAGGGTGAAGGTGCCGTCAGGTTCGGCCTGCATGGGCAGGGGCGCCTGGTTTTCCAGTTCGAGGCTGACGGCCTTGCATGACGGCGCCCAGAGAGCGAAACGTGTTGTTCCGTCACTCTGGGGGGTGGCACCAAAACGGGTCTGGTAGAGATACGCTTCTGGCATTGGTGCCTCCGGTTGGGGAAGGGTCAGCCGTGTTTCGGGACGAGATACAGAACGGCGAGAGGAGGAAGCGTCAGGACGAGTGAATGTTCCATGCCATGAGCAAATTCTTGCGACGCCATGACGGGATTGTCATGAACCACGCCAGAGCCACCCAGCTCGCTGCGGTCGGTATTGACGCGTTCGACCCATGCCCCACCACGTGGCACGCCGATGCGATACTCGTGGTGGACCACTGGCGTCATGTTGCACACGACGAGAACAGGGTTAGCCCCCGGAGCCTGACGCAACCAGGCGAAAACCGTATTTTCGGTATCGTCTGCGATGATCCATCTGAAACCGTCATGGTGGTAATCATGAGCGCTGAGCGCCCGTTCCTCGCGATAGACCGCGTTCAATAGGCCGACCGTATCGTGCATACCCTTGCCAAGATGATCGTGCAGACGGTTCCAGGCGAGTTCACGGTCATTGTGCCACTCTTCCCACTGGGCGAGTTCACCCCCCATGAAGAGTAGCTTCTTGCCCGGATAGGCCCACATCAGGGCGTAATAGGCGCGCAGATTGGCATGTCGCCGCCAATCATCACCCGGCATGCGCGACAAAAGGGATCCTTTGCCATGCACGACCTCGTCGTGAGACAGCGGCAAAATGAAATGCTCGGTATAGGCATAGACCATGCCAAAGGTGAGGTCTGACCCATGATAGCGCCGCCATAGCGGATCCTGCTGCATGTAGCGCAGCGTATCGTGCATCCACCCCATATTCCATTTGAAGCGAAAGCCCAGCCCACCGACCTCAGCAGGCGCAGTCACACCCGGCCAGGCCGTCGACTCCTCGGCAATCAGAGCAGCGTCATGGCAGTAATCGCGTATAATCCCGGAGAGCTCGCGCATGAAATTCACGGCCTCCAGATTTTCACGGCCGCCATAGACGTTGGGACGCCACTCGCCTTCCTTGCGGCTGTAATCGCGATAGAGCATGGAAGCCACTGCATCGACACGCAGGCCGTCGATGTGAAAATTTCTCAACCAGTAGAGCGCACTGCCGGTCAGGAAATTGCGAACCTCCGTGCGCCCGAAATTGTAAATGAGCGTATGCCAGTCCTGATGGTAGCCCTCCATCGGGTCAGAGTGCTCGTAAAGATGCGTGCCATCGAAAAGGGCCAGCCCGTGGGCATCTGCCGGAAAATGCGCCGGTACCCAGTCCATGATGACACCGAGCCCCGCCTGATGGCAGCGGTCCACAAACCGCGCAAATTCGGCGGGCGTGCCATGGCGCGAGGTTGGCGCATACATGCTGAGAGGCTGGTAACCCCACGAGCCTGAAAAGGGATATTCCGTGATCGGCATGAGCTCGATATGGGTGAAGCCCAGCCCGGTCACGTAAGGAATGAGTTTGTCGCCCAGATCATTCCAGCTCACATAGCCGGTCGGGCTGTTCAGGCGCTGCCATGATGGCACGTGTAGCTCATAAATCGAGATGGGTGCCTCGAGCGACTGCCGTGTCGCGCGCTGCGCCATCCACTCCTGATCCTGCCAGTCATGCTCGAGCGGTGGGGCAACGATCGAGGCTGTGGCCGGGGGGAGCTCGGCATAACGGGCATAGGGGTCTGCCTTGGCAGGCAGAATGACACCCCCTTGTGCCATGATCTCGAATTTGTAGCGCTCGCCAGACCCAATGCCCGGAACGAACAGCTCCCAGATGCCTGCGCTATGGCGCAGGCGCATGGCGTGACGACGGCCATCCCAAATGTTGAAATCACCGATGACCGACACGCGATGGGCATTGGGCGCCCACACACTGAACCGCACACCCGATACACCATCGATCTCACAGATATGGGCGCCCATGATCCGGTCGATGTCGCGATGATTGCCTTCCGCGAAAAGATAGAGATCAAGATCGCCAATCAATGTGCCGAAGCTGTACGGGTCGTGCGTTTCCTGCCAGCCATCTGCCCACAGAATGCGCAGGCTATAGCGTGTGGAGGTCGCCGCTATGGTTGCCTTGTAGATGCCGCGCTCATCGATGCGGTCCATTTTCTTTTCGAGCGGGGGCTTGTTCTTGCGTTCAGCAAGCAGCCTGACCTCGACGGCGTCCGGGTAGAACACGCGTACGACGCCACTGCGTCCTTCGCGATGGCGGCCGAGATATGAGAAGGGATCATGAGCGCGCCCTTCGACGATTTCATCGATCAGGGATTGTTCCTGAGGCTTGATGGCCTTGATGGCGGCCTGCGTGGTTTCTGTTTCAGTCATGGAAAAAACGATCTCGCCTCAGGGGATTGCGCAAGCGGGTGGGTGCGCGGGCCATGAGGTCCGCGCGTCATCAGGAGCGTGATACGGGGTGGTGCGGTCAGGCACTGGTCCCGAAACGGGGCAGATCAGTGCGACCCAAACCAGGGTTGCGCGGGCGGCTCTGCGGCATTCTGGCCGTGCGGTTGAAGGATGTGTTGGGCGCAAGAGGGATGCCCACATCGCTCAGTCGCGGCGCAATTTCGCTCTCACCGATCAGGCGGGCAGGTGCGCGACCGGCCATCTCGAGAAGCAGGCGCGCGTAATGGGCCGCCTTCCCATGCCATGAAACATCGTGCAGCGACCCATTGCGCTGCAAGCGGGCCCAGACCGATTTCTGTCGATAGAGCCTCTGTGCATGACGGATAGCGCGGTATAGCGCATCGCCCTGGGTCGGGGAGAACAGGATGCCGTTAGCCACACCTTCTTCGATGGCGGCGGCATTGGCGTCCACAATGGTATCGGTCAGACCACCTACACGGGCAGCGATTGGCACGGACCCGTAACGGAGGGCGTGAAGCTGCGTCAGGCCGCAGGGCTCGAACCGCGAGGGTATGAGTGAGGCATCGACCGCAGAATGCAGGCGGTGGCCGAGCACCTCATCGTAACGCAGATGACAGACCAGATGACGCGGGTAACGCAGCTGAAGCGACCGGAAAGCCTGCATGATGTCGTTATCGCCCACGCCCACGACGGCGAGCTGGATATTGGCCTGAAAAAGGCGTGGCGCGATTTCGGCCAGGATATCTACGCCCTTCTGGCGGGTCAGACGGCTCACGATACCGAGCAGCATGGCATTCGGATCCTGCGGGAGGCCAAATTCTGCCTGGAAAACACGCTTGTTCGCACGGCGGCCCGCGATGTCACCCACGGCATAGGGAAAGATCACCGCAGGGTCAGTCAATGAGTTCCAGTCGTGGAGATCGATGCCGTTGAGAATACCATGCAGGTCATTCGCCCGCGTGCTGAGCAGACCCTCGAGACCCATGCCGTTTTCGGCCGTCTGGATCTCCTCTGCATAGGTAGGTGATACGGTGATGAGTTTGTCTGCAAGCTGCAAACCCGCCTTGAGATATCCGAGCTTGCCGTAGAACTCGACACCATCGACCGAGAATGCCTGATCGGGCAGTCCGATGCGTGAGAGAAGGTCGCGCGGAAAGAGGCCCTGAAACGCCATGTTGTGGATGACATGGGCAACCGGGGGCGCTGGCAGGTTGTCGTAGCGCAGATAGGCGCTCACGAGCCCGGCCTGCCAGTCATGGGTCATGACAACGTCTGGCTGCCAGTTTGCGAGGCAACCCTGCGCAATGCAGGCTGCCACGCGGGAAAGCACCGCGAAGCGCATGTCGTTGTCGGGCCAGTCTCGCCCGTCAGGCCCCAGATAGGGACCGCCTATGCGGTCATAGAGGTCACTCGACTCAATCGCGTAGAGATGATGCCCGTGAGCCATTCCTTCCCACAGGGTAACGCGATAGCCAAGCATGTCATGAAATACATAGACCTGCGTTCTCTGGGTCAGGGCTTTCATGACGGCCGGATAACCGGGAAGGATGGTGCGGGTGCGCACCCCATGATGACGCAGGGCTATTGGCAACGAAGCGGCGACGTCCCCCAGCCCGCCCGTTTTGACAAAGGGAAACATTTCCGCCGTCACGGAAAGCAGCTGCAAATCCGTCGGAAGCGCAACGATCTGGTCTGAGGGCATGGCGGGCCTCGTTTTAGGAATCGGAAAAGAAATTGCAGAGCCTTTTAGGATGCTAATACTTATGAAACGCTTCGCATCTGAAATCGTTAATCGCTCGCGTTTATGTTATCAGCCCTTTCCTGTTTCGTAGCGTTAGGCCCCTCGAACCCGGTTGCAGATAGGAAACACGCCAGTCTGTCGGGTCAGGATGGAAAGAAACTCATGAGTGATTCTTTTGCGAAACGCCTGAAAGAAGGAAGCCCGGCCGAGAGAGGCGCCGTCTACGACGGGAAGGGCGTCAATTTTGCAGTATTCTCCGCCAACGCCGAGGCGGTTGAGATCTGTCTGTTCGATCAGAACGGCGAGAAGGAGACCGACCGGATCCGTCTCCCGGAATATACGGACCAGGTATTTCATGGCTGGGTGCCCGACCTTCGTCCGGGGCAGCTCTACGGGCTGCGTGTTCATGGCCCTTACGAGCCCGATGCAGGGCATCGTTTCAATCCGAACAAGCTTCTGCTTGACCCTTATGCCCGTGAGCATTTTGGGGAGATCGAGTGGAATCCCGCGCTCTTCGGCTATCAGATTGGCCATGCCGATAAGGATCTGAGCTTTGACGAGCGCGACAGCGCAGCATTCATTCCGAAATGCGTGATTACCGATCCTACGGCGCAAAACCTGCGTCCTTTGGGCACGCGTTGGTCCGAGACGGTGGTTTATGAGACTCACGTCCGAGGTTACACCCTTAATCATCCCCGGGTTCCGCGTCGCCTTCGGGGCACTTATGCAGGGCTGGCAAACCGCCATGTGATCGAACATCTGAAATCGCTTGGCATCACCACGATTGAGTTGCTGCCGATCCAGAGCTTCGTTGCAGACGAGTATCTGGTGAACAAAGGCCTCACAAATTACTGGGGCTATAACACGATCGGCTTCTTCGCTCCCGACACGCGCTATGCTGCAGATCAGGATGATGCCCTGACCGAAGTGCGCCGCATGGTCGCCGCCTATCATGAGGCGGGCATCGAGGTGGTCATGGATGTGGTTTACAACCACACGGCAGAAGGGAATGAACTCGGTCCGACCCTCTCCTTCAAGGGCCTCGACAACGCGACCTATTACAGGCTTATGCCTGACAATAAGAGATTCTATATTAATGATACCGGTACAGGAAATACGTTCAACCTGACAAAAACGGCCTCATTGCAGTTCGTTGTTGATAGTCTGCGCTACTGGGCCAATGAGATTGGTGTAGATGGCTTCCGCTTCGATCTCGGCACCATCCTCGCGCGCGAGGTCGACGGGTTCGATAGCCAGTCGGGCTTCCTGCGCATCTGCCAGCAGGATCCGACCCTCACCCATCTCAAAATGATTGCCGAGCCTTGGGATATTGGACCCGGTGGGTATCAGGTTGGACAGTTTCCGCCCGGATGGGCCGAATGGAATGACAAATTCCGCGATACCGTGCGCGACTTCTGGCGTGGCGAGGCCAAGGCCGATGTATTGGCGCCGCGCCTGCTTGGCAGCCCTGACCTGTTCAATCATCTGGGCCGTCAGGCCTGGGCCAGCGTAAATTTCCTGACGGCTCATGATGGTTTCACGCTATGGGATAGCGTCTCGTATAATGAAAAGCACAACGAGGCGAACGGCGAGGATGGCAAGGACGGTACGTCGGACAACCGGTCATGTAATTACGGTGTGGAAGGTGAGACGGACGACGCTGCCATCAACGAAGTACGTTGGCGCCAATGCCGCAACATGATGGCCACGCTTGCGTTTTCCCAAGGCACGCCCATGATCGTCGCCGGTGACGAATTCGGTAGAACCCAGGGCGGCAACAACAATGCCTATTGCCAGAATAACGATATCTCCTGGGTTGACTGGCGTATCAGTGAAGGGGGCGCACGCCTCTCCAAATTCACAACACGCCTTCTCGCACTGCGTCGTCGCTTCCCGATCCTGCGTCGCGCTCGCTTTCTGACCGAGGCCTATAATCCTGAACTGGATGTGAAAGAACTGACGTGGGTGAGCGCGTCAGGTGGCGACATGCAGCAGGATGAATGGTCGCTGGCGCAGTGCTTTGGGCTCATGCTTGACGGCCGGGCCCAGCCCAGCGGTATCATGCGTCGCGGTGCCGATGCCACGCTTCTGCTCATTCTCAACAGTTGGCACGATGTCGTGGAATTCACGCTGCCCAAGGCAGAAGGTGATGAGTGGAAGCTGCTGCTGGATACCAACCGGCCAGATGATGGCGAGGCGCTGGAATCCGAATTGTTTGCACAGGAGCAGGTTTATACAGTGACAGGGCGTTCGGTGCTTCTTTTTGAACTGATCACCAAGTCTGAGGCCAACTAATCCTCTCTCTCCAGGCCCAACGATCGACGATGAGCACCGCACTTTACGCGTCCAGCTCATCGTCAGCAGGCTGCCTGATCCGGCCGGGATCTTCCCACGGTCCCGGCCTTTGCCCAGCGTCTTTCGGGTCGATGATTGCCCTTCGGGGGCCGTAGCATCACACAGGCATGTCACGGTTATCGGCGATAGCCTCCATAGAGAGATAGGAGGTGACGGTGTCCAGCTCCACCTTACTGATAAGCATCTGATAGATGCGGTCGAACGCGTTCATGTCCTTGGCGACGACCTTGAGCATGTAGTCGTAATCACCCGCCAGACGGTGGAAATCCACGATGTTAGGTATGGCCAGAACGGCCTCGCGAAACTGGCTCAGCCATTCGCGTGAGTGGTAGCGGGTGCGTACCATGACGAAGACCGTCACACCCAACCCTATGGCCGTTTGCGACAGCCGGACGGTTTCTCCCTCGATCACGCCGCTGGCTCTGAGCGCATTCAGACGGCGCCAGCAGGCATTCTGCGACAACCCGACTTTCTCGGCCAGACCCCGCTGGGAAAGCGATGAATCCTGTTGCAGGGCTCGGACGATAGCGCGGTCTATTTGATCCATGAAATTGAGAAAAACAGATCATTTGATAGAAAGAAAGCAGAATCTGCGATGAAATAGGGTGAGTTTTTTACCATTCCATCGCTCTATCCTGTGCTCATCCGATCACAGGAGCCTTTACCATGCTGAACCCCGATACCTGCCTCGATGATTTTGCCAGTTCGCTGAAGGGCGAAGAGGGGCTGGCAGGGCTTCGCAAAGGGGTCATTGGTGAGGGTGTGCCTGTGCCGGGGCCGTTTGGCGACCATCCGCTGCTCTATGCCGATTACGTGGCATCGGGGCGTGCGCTTCAGCAGGTCGAAAGTTTCGTCCTCACGCAGGTTCTGCCTTACTACGCCAATAGTCATACCCAGGCGTCCTATTGCGGGCGCATGATGACAAGGCTGCGTGCCTCGGCGCGCGCTCATATAGCCCGGCTCTGCAAGGCAACGGAGGCGTACAGCGTTGTTTTCACCGGCTCAGGTGCGACGTCAGGCATCAACCGTCTCGTCAGCCTTATGGGCGTTACACAGGCCGTCGCTGAAGGCAGAAAACCGCTCGTTCTGATCGGGCCTTACGAGCACCACTCCAACATTCTGCCGTGGCGCGAAAGCGGTGCGGAAATCATCGAGATCGGCGAGGCCGTGCAGGGTGGGCCTGATGTGGCAGAGCTCACCCAAGTGCTGGAAGCCCTCACCCCGGGTCGGCTGGTGGTGGCGGCCTTTTCCGCAGCCTCGAATGTGACTGGCATCCTGACCGATGTCGCGGCCATCACGACCCTGCTCAATGCGCATGGCGCGCGTTCGGTCTGGGACTATGCGGGCGGTGGGCCGTATCTCACCATCGATATGGCAGCGGGAACGCCTGCCCAGATCGATGCGGTGGTCGTATCACCCCACAAATTCATCGGCGGACCCGGCGCTTCGGGCGTGATGATCGTTCGTGATGCTGCTGTGGCCATCACACGCCCGAGCCTGCCGGGTGGTGGAACGGTTCGTTTTGTCTCGCCCTGGGGCCATGATTACTCCGATCGCGTGAGCGACCGTGAGGAAGCGGGCACACCCAATGTGGTGGGCGATATCCGTGCGGCGCTGGCATTTCTGGTGAAGGATGCCATCGGTCAGGATTTCATGGACGGACGTCATGCCGAACTGCGCGCGCGGGCGCTGAAGGCCTGGGGCGACGTGGCAGAGATCGAACTGATCGGTGCCTCACCCGACAAGCCGGCTCTGCCCATCTTCTCCATGCGCATCCGCGATCATCAGCGCGGCGGTCATATCCATCAGCAGCTTTTCACCCGCTTGTTGTCCGATTGCTACGGTATTCAGGCTCGTGGCGGCTGTGCCTGCGCCGGGCCCTATGCGCATCGACTGCTGTCCATCGATGAGCCTGCCTCGGCAATCCTGCGCCGCGAGATCCTGTCGGGTCACGAAATCGAAAAGCCCGGCTGGACCCGGCTGAACTTCAGCGTTCTGATGAGTGACGAAAAGGTGGATCGGGTCATCAACGCAGTGGCGACGCTTGCGCGACAGCCATACCCGATGGCCGATATCTATCGCTGTGACGAGCAGACAGCCCGCTTCGAAGCGCTCTCAGCCTGAAGGGCAACCTCTGCGGGGGCGCATAAGGCAAACCCTGTGTTCCGCCAGGCTCTGGCCCGGCGGGATGGTCGTCAGGATATCAGGCGTCCTCTTCGGTCTCGTTCTGGGCAATCTGAAAGGCCCCGGCATTGAGCTTCGAGGCGGCATGGTGCCCCAGCGATACCGCGCCAAGGCAGAGCACGGCTGAAAGAATGATGTTGAGCATGGCGCGGCCCCATGCATCGGCACGCATCAGATCCAGTGTCTGGAGGCTGAATGACGAGAAGGTGGTGTACCCTCCGCAAATCCCGACCATGACAAAGAGCCGCATGTTTTCCGAAACGGGAAAGCGGCCATGGGCGAGCGTCAGCGTACCGAAAAAACCGATGACAAACGACCCGACCGTATTGATGGCCAGGATCGTGCCCCACGGCATGGAGCGGCTATAGGGCGCGGTCGCGACAGAGACGAGATAGCGCCCCAGCGTGCCAAGGGCCCCGCCGAGCATGACGAAAAGACAGGCGGTGAAGGACATGAGGGGGAATAGCTCCGGTCTGGTTCGTCGGGATCACCGCCTTATCATAGGGTGGCCGAGGCTTACAGGGCTGTCTCGCGCGGCATGACCTTCCTGAGCCGGTACAGGCCCAGGGTCTCGATGCTTGCCCCTGCGCCCGTCGCCTCAAGCTTGAGGAAGCTGAGCGGGTTGGCCGGAAAGAGCAGTGCGGTTCCCACAGAAAGGCCACCATTGGCGAAGACCTCAAGTGTGCAGGCATCAAGCACCAGACGTATGTCGAAATGGCGGTCATCGGCATTGAGAGGGGTCGAGAACTGCCCGGTAAAGAAAGGCTGCTTGAAACCGTTGAGATCGGCCCGGTCAATCCAGAGCTGACCGCTGAAGGCGTCAAAACCGATGGTCAGGTTCTCGCCCATATCATTGCCGAACACGATAACGAACCGACCTGTGCGCCCCTTGTCCCCCAGCGGCAGATTAGGGGGCATCTGGTCAACGGTCGCGCTAAGGACCAGTTCGAGCGCCACGCCTGGCGGGAGCGGCACCGAGGCACTGGCACCGGCGGCCAGACGCTGGCAGGTGAAAGCGATAGGTGCTTCACGCAGGGTTTCGAGCCCTCTCGGGGCCTGGGCGAGGCGCAGCCAGCCGGCTGAGTCATGGCGCAGTGTCATGAGCCGGGGCAGGGTCATGCAGCCGCGCCAGCTCTGGGTCGGGAGTTCCTGACAGTACTGCCAGTTGCCCAGCCAGGCGATGGAGACGGCCTGCTTGCCCGGCATGTTCTGGTAACATTGAAGGGCATAGGCATCCTTGGCAAAATCCGTCAGCCCGATCACGGTGTCATCCGGGGTGAAGCGACTGCCATCGAAGCTGCCAACGAAATACTGGGTGATGCTGCCCCCCGTCGGCCCACCGGGATTGACCGAGATGAACAGAACCCAACGTGATCCGCCGCCTTCAACGGGAATCTCGATCAGATTGGGGCATTCATAATCGACGCCATACAGGCCGGACGGGCCGAAATCGCTGAGATGCACCCAGTGTCGGAGGTCGATGGAGGCGTAGAATGCAATCTGATGCAGGCGTGACTTTGCAACCACCATGACCCATTGCCGGGTGGGTTCGTGAAAGATCACCTGCGGATCACGAAATGAGTTGCTGCCGATATCGAGCACCGGATTCTGGGCGATATCGTGGAAACTCTGTCCCCCGTCCTCACTGATCGCCAGATACTGCGACTGCTTCTTGGGCGTGGCGCGGGTGTAGAGGGCAACCAGTCCACCTTGCCCCTCCTTGAACAGCCCTGAGCTGTTCTGTGCGTCCAGCACGGCGCATCCGGTAAAGGCCTCGCCAGCAGGCGTTTCATTGAGCGCAATCGGCTGATCCTGCCATGACAACAGATCCTTGCTCGTCGCATGGCCCCAATGCACGTGACCGGCATAGGGGGCAAAGGGGTCATATTGATAATAGAGATGAAAAACCGACCCATCATGAACAAGCCCGTTGGGGTCGTTCATGAAACCGCTCTCGGGTGAGAAATGGATCGTGGGGCGATAGAGGGCATCGCTTTGCGTGCGAATGACCGGATGGGCGGTGGCTCCTGGCTGGTCGGCAGGGGAGGGATGCGAGGCGTTCGGCTCGGCCTTTCTTTCCTTGTCCGGTGCCTTGGGTGCCGCCACAGGGCCGGGCGCGGCCTGCGCCAGTGCCGCTCCCATCAGGCCACCTCCGGTCGCGACAAGCGAAGCGAGGGCCCGTCGGCGGCTCAATCCGGGGAAAACGTGACGCTCGGTCATCAGAACTCTTTCTGTCGGCATTGGAGGAAGGCCGAGGTGCCCCCCGATGGAAAACCAGCATAGGTCAGCCATGACTCAGCGCCAAACCGGGGCGCTACGCAGTGCCTTGGGTGAATGCGGTGCCTGCCCACAGATGCTCGCGCCCAGATCGAAAATCACGGAGTGGTGTTCTGCTCACGCAAAAAATCATCGGATTTTGTGAATAATAGATCTATTTCATGAGACGACGTCGTTATATCTAACAGTTCTGTCATGTTCGCGTATCGCTGGAGCATGTCAGGACCTGCAAGGAATGACGATATGGCACAGGCACTGGTTCTGGAAGAGCGTGGCAAACTGTCGCTGCGGGACATTGCCCTAGATGACACGCTTGGCCCTGATGATGTGCGTATTGCCATCCATACAGTCGGGATCTGCGGGAGCGATGTGCATTACTATACGCATGGTGCCATCGGGCCGTTTGTCGTGCGCGAGCCCATGGTGCCCGGGCATGAGGCCTCGGGGACAATCACCGCGCTGGGCAGCCGGGTTACGGGGCTGAAAATCGGTGACCGTGTGTGCATGGAGCCGGGCATTCCTGATCCGCAATCGCGTGCCTCCCGTCTGGGGCAGTATAATATCGACCCTGCCGTGCGCTTCTGGGCAACCCCGCCTGTGCATGGTTGCCTGACCGCCTCTGTCGTGCATCCGGCGGCTTACACGTACAAACTGCCTGATCGTGTGAGCTTTGCTGAAGGGGCGATGGTCGAGCCGCTGGCGGTCGGGGTTCATGCCTGCGTCAAGGCCCGCCTGCAGCCCGGCGACGTCTGTCTGGTTACAGGGGCAGGGCCGATCGGGATCATGACAGCGCTTGCGGCGCTGGCCTCCGGGGCAAGCCAGGTTTTCATCAGCGATTTCTCGGCCCCCAAACTCGCTATCGCCGGGGCTTATCCCAATATCACGCCGATCAATCTGGCAGAAGGGAAAGCGGCAGAGCGCATTGCCTTGCATTGTGGCGAGGGCTGGGGGGTTGATGTCACGTTCGAGGCGAGCGGTTTCGAGAGCGCCTATGACGATGCGATAGCCTGCACGCGCCCCGGTGGCCGTCTCGTTCTGGTCGGCATGCCGCCGCGCAAGGTCGCTTTCGATATCGTGGCGGCCCAGGCGAAGGAGCTGAGCATGGAGACGATTTTTCGTTACGCCCATGTCTATGATCGCGCGATTGCCCTGATTGCCTCGGGCAGTATCGACCTCAAGCCGCTTGTTTCCGGCACTTATCCCTTCGGTGACGCCATCGCCGCCTTTGAGCGTGCGGCAGAGGGGCGCGCCGAGGATGTCAAATTGCAGATCACGCTCTGACGCGCCGCCATTTCCCCTGAGCGAGACAACAACGTGCTGTCTTCTGCGCATAATCCGAGAGTGCCGAGACGACCATCGGGTGGCGGTGGGCGTGGGGCCGTCAATCCGGCCGTGCTCGAACTGATCCCGGACCGGAAATCGTTCAGTTTCCGCTGGCATCAGTACGATTATCCGGCGGCAATTGCCCGCTGGAACCATCACCCGGAATATGAGCTCCATCTGATCACGTGCGGGACCGGCAGGGCAATGATCGGTGATTATATTGGCCCTTTTAAAGCCGGTCAGCTGGTGCTTGTCGGCCCCGATCTGCCTCATGCGTGGTTCAGCCCGCTTGCTGAAGGGGAGGTACTGAAAGGCCGTGATGTGGTGCTTCAGTTCAGCCAGAGCTGGATAGAAGGGCTGATCGCCCTCTGCCCTGAACTCGCGGGCCTGACGCGTCTGCTGGCTGATGCCCGCTACGGCGTTGAGTTTACGGGCGCGCAGGCCCTCGCCAACGGTCTGGCGCTCAGAAATCTCGGTGGCCCAGTTGGGGAGTCCATGGGCGAGCAGCCTTGCACGCCTAATGGTTCGACCGATGACACGATGGAGCGTGCTGCCGCTGATAGCGGTGCGCGTCTGGCTGGTTGCATCGCCCTGATGGCGCGTCTTGCGGCTTCCCCCTGGAGGCGCCTTTCCGGCAATTGCCAGAAAATGCGGGACCCCCTCGCACAGGGGGGCTCGGGCGCCGTCAGGATCAACCAGCTGGTTCGTGCGCTTTTATCTGCCGATCCGGCAACGCTGCGCCATGAGGATATTGCCGCCTCTTTAGGCATGACGGCATCGGGGTTCTCGCGCCAGTTTCGCGCGGTTACCGGTGAGACATTCATGAGTTTTGTGCAGCGTTTGCGCATCGATCATGCCTGCCATCTTCTGAGCACCACGCATGATGCCATCACGGTGGTCTGTCTCAAGGCCGGTTTTGGCAATCTCTCGAATTTCAACCGGGTTTTCCTGAGCTTGCGTGGCTGTACGCCGCGACAGTTCCGGCACCACTCGCACCAGATTACCGCCCCCTGTTTTTCCGGGTGCCACAAGGTGCCCCTTACCGAAGGATCGACCCTGTCATGAACGCTCTCTCGAACCGCTTTTCGCTTGAAGGAAAGATCGCCGTCGTGACCGGCGCCTCACGCGGCCTGGGGGTCACGATCTGTGAGACCCTGAGCGCAGCTGGCGCCGATATCGTGGCTGTGGCGCGGGACGAGGCCCTGCTGGAAGAAACACGAACCCGCGTAACGGCGAATGGACGTGAATGTCTGGCTCTGGCCGCAGATCTTCTGGATGCCGAGGCCGCCGAGGCAGTAACGGCCCGGATCAAATCGACGCTAGGTGACGCGACGATCCTGGTCAATAACGCGGGCATGAGCATCCCGCGCTCGCTGACCGAGCAGAGCGTTGAGGAATGGGATTCCATCCTGAACCTCAACCTGCGTGCGCCCTGGCTTATGGCCCGTGCGCTTGCACCTGGCATGATTGCCGCCAAGGCAGGCAAGATCATCAATATCAGCTCGATGGCCAGCGGTGTGGCGCTCGTCGATCATGGTCCCTATGTCGCGTCGAAAGCCGGGTTGAACGGCCTGACCAAGGTGATGACCGCTGAATGGGCTCAGCACAACATCCAGGCCAATGCGGTCTGTCCTACCGTGGTCTGGACGCCCATGGGCGAGCGCGTATGGGGGGAGGGGGACAAGCTCCAGCGTTTCCTGGAAAAAATTCCCGCAGGCCGTGTGGCCACGCCGCAGGAAGTGGCCGATCTGGTGCTTTATCTTGCCGCGCCCGCCTCAGGCATGATCAACGGGCAGGAGATCTTTGTCGATGGCGGTTATACCGCGCTGTAAGGGGTGTCACAGGGCCCGTTATCACCCCCATGGGAGAAATGGGTCCGGCATATCGGCATAGAGACCGGGATCGAAAGCGCCGGTATCGGGCGGTATGATCAGGCACGCGTCAAGCGCCTGACGCAAGGCGGCCTCGTTCAGGTTGGCACCGATAAAAACGAGCTCCTGCCTGCGGTCACCATAGCAATGGTCCCATAGCGCATCGAGTGTTTGCCGCCATTCAGCATCATTCGGCCAGTCTGCTGCAGGGATACTCACCCACCAGCGCCCGGCGGCCTGGTTGCGCGCCAGCGAGCCGGCAATGCTCAGCTCGCCCACCCAGTCGGGGCGGGTTGCCAGCCAGAAATACCCTTTGGCGCGCACAAGCCCCGGCCATGAGCGGGCGATCAGTGAAGCGAAGGCTTCCGGCTCGAAGGGTCGCCGCGTGCGATAGACGAAGCTGGTCACGCCATAGGCCTCAGTCTCCGGCGCATGCATGTGCGGGTGATAGAGTTCCTGAAACCAGCGGGCATGGCGATGGGCCCGCTCGAAATCGAAAAGGCCGGTATCAAGCACCTCCCGCGAGGCAAGACGGCTTTCCGAGGTTTCGATCACCCGGGCCTCGCTATTGAGGGCGTTGATGATGGAGCGTGCGACCCGGCGCTGTGCCTCGCTTGCCGTATCGATCTTGTTGAGCACAATGACATCGGCAAATTCGATCTGCTCCGTCAGGAGATCGACAAGGCTGCGATGGTCATCCACGCCAGCGCTCTCACCCCGCTCATGCAGGAAATCGGTGGAGGAGAAGTCATTGAGCAGATTGACCGCATCGACCACCGTCACCATCGTATCCAGCCGCGCCACGTCGCTCAGACTATGCCCTGCCTCGTCACGAAACTCGAATGTGGCGGCGATGGGCATAGGCTCTGCAATGCCTGTCGACTCAATCAGCAGGTAGTCAAAGCGATCAAGGGCGGCAATGCGGCTGATTTCCGTCAGAAGGTCGTCGCGCAGGGTGCAGCAGATGCAGCCATTGGTCATCTCAACGAGGTTTTCCTCCGCACGTGTCAGATCGGCATGGCCCGCGCGAATGAGTGCGGAATCGATGTTCACCTCACTCATGTCATTGACGATCACCGCTATCCGCAAGCCTTCGCGGTTATGCAACAGATGGTTCATCAGCGTGGTTTTCCCTGCGCCGAGATATCCTGAGAGTATGGTCACCGGCAGGCGCGTGTCACGGTCTCCCTTGTTGGTGGCGAGGGTTTCGGCGGTCTCGCCGGACAGATGAGCGGGGGAAGGGCTGGATGAATCGGGCATGAGGCGCTCAGGGCAGAGGAACGGGGAAGGATTGAAATCTTTGATAGAACCGTTATGTTATAACATAACTTATTTTGAGGGCCACCCATGATTGCTTCCTGCCCGACGCGACGTATCCTCGCCTTCCGCAAAAGCCCGCTGGCGGTCACACTCCCTTCCGGCGACCTGACGACGCTGCCACTGGGCTTGCACGCAGAGGTGCGCGACGCGGCCTATCGCTACCTTGCGACCCGTCCTGCCGTGATTGTGCTGCGCGGTACGCGTGATGAACTCGGGGCGAAGCTGGCCGATGCCATGCAGGGCACGTTCGACGCCTTGCGTGGGGATATCATGTCGCTTGTGGCGCTCTACGCCGATATGACGGGGCACTCTGTCATGCGGGTCAGGCTCGAGCGGATCGTGACGGATAGCTGCCGCAAATTCCATGTCGATCACCTCGCCTTGCGACTGTTGCGCAGCTATGTCGGGCCGGGCGTGCAATGGACACGTGATGACGGCGCCCATATCGAGGATACCCCGCCCGGGGCGGTTGTCCTTCTGGCAGGGACGGCCCATCCCGACTGGTCCGATCAATGCACGGTGCGACATCGGTCTCCACCTATGACAGCGGCACAGCTTCAGGTCGGGGGAAGGCTGCTGCTGACGATTGACGAGACCGCGCTGGGGCATGACGGTCTGATCGATGCCTGCTGCGAAGAGGACCATGACACAGTTGATCGCGGCCTGCCCCCGCAGGACGGGCACGCGCCGGACGACGATGCGGGGTTGCATGTTCGCCATTGAGAGCTGGCCCGACGGGCAGGATATGCTGCATGGGATGGCTTCCCAGTCAGGCCAGGTTCCCCATGTCCGCGCCGGTAATCTGGAGGACACACTGGCAAGCCTGACCCGTCAGGATCTCGATATGGTCATCTGGACGCGCCAACCTCCACAGAGCTGGGTGGAGGCCATGAGAGAGGCCTTGCCGCCTCTGGAGCCGCTCTCGCTCTCAGGAACGGTCGAACAGGTGATGCAGGCGGCTCAGGCTCTTGTTTCGGAGGAAGGATATCCGGATTTTCTGGCAGAGGACCTTGCCCATTGTGCGTCGCTTGCCGCGGCCCTCTCGGGATCAAACCGGATCAGTCTGGTTCTCACCACGGGCGTGGCCGGGGGGCAGCCTGAGCCGGGAGGGCGTCTGTCGCTGTTCTGCGCCTATGGTCATGATGAAGCCGGCTGGAATTCGGGCGAGCCTTTTACGGGCCCGCGCCTCACCCGGTTCGCGCCGTTCAGTCTGGCTTTCATGCCAGTCCGGGATGAAAGCCGGGTGAGGATCGATCTGGACAAGGCCTCGCTCGGCGTCGTGCTGTTCCTGCGCGCCGACTGAGGGCCCAGCGTCAGGGGGTGATCAGAGCGAGATCTTTCCCTGACGATGCAGTGTCTGGATGCGGTCGGCGGTGCGCAGGGCAATGGCGGTGATGGTCAATGAGGGATTGACGCCCCCTGTGGTCGGGAAAATCGACCCGTCGCAGATCCACAGATTAGGGACATCCCAGCTGCGACAATCGGCATCGACCACCGATGTTTCTGCCGAGAACCCCATCCGCGCCGTACCCGCCAGATGGTTGGTATCGTTTTCCTGACGCCAGATATCCTGTGCGCCGATGAGTTCGAGTGAGCGCTGCATTTCGCCCAGAGCGTGCTGGATCATGACCTTGTCGTTATCCTGCCAGCCATAGGTGATATGTGTGATGGGCAGGCCATACTGGTCTTTCTCATCAGCCAGCGTCACGCGGTTAATCATGCTGGGGAGCATTTCCCCTACCATCTTGAGGCCGACCTGATGGTTGTAATCCATCATTTTCTGTCGCAGCGCCTCGCCCCATAGCCCACGCGAGGAGGACACGGCAGAGGACCATTCCAGCGGCAGGGGACCCTGGGCCATCCAGCAATACCCGCCAAAGAAATCCTTCTTATCCTCATAGTTCCAGTGCTCGGTAATGGTGAGAGAAGGCGGCCCCTTGTTCCAGCGCACCGTCTCTTTCATCTTGCCATAGACAGCCTGATTGGATTGCACCATGAGGTTGCGCCCCACATAGCCCGACCGGTTGCCGAGCCCTTGCGGAAAGCGGTCTGTGGCCGAGTTGAGCAGCAGCCGCGGCGTCTCGATGGCATAACCGGCAACGATGACCTGTTTCGCCTTCTGGAAATGCCACTTCCCTTCGCGATGATAATGCACACCGGTCGCGACACCCTGCGCGTTGGTCTCTATGCGTCCCACCATGGCAAGATCACGTATCTCGGCACCGGCCTTCAGGGCACGGGGAATATAGGTCACAAGCTGGCTCTGTTTGGCGTTGGTCGAGCACCCGACACGACAGAAGCCACGATAGACGCAAGAGGGGGAGTCGCCGCGCGGTGCCGAAACCGTAGCAAGAGGTGTTTCAGACCATTGATAGCCCATTGCCTCGGCACCACGCGCAAGCCACTCCGCCGCGCCGCCAATTTCATGCGCACGATAGGGATAGCGTGGCCGTTTTGGCCCCCAGGGATAGGAAATCGGCCCGGCAATAGCGAGGTCGCGTTCAGCCTTGTCGTAATACGACCACATCTCGCGCCAATCGAGCGGCCAGTCGACCGCGTAGCCCAGCTTGGTGCGCGACTGGAACCATTCGGGCCTGAATCGTAATGAAACCATAGCGAAATGGACCGTCGAGCCGCCAACAGCCTTGCCGCTGTTATTGCTGCCCATCTTGATCGGATTTGCCCCGTCGATCAGCCGTTCATCGGTCCAGTAAAGCTGGCTCTGACTGGTCTCGTCAGAAGCAAAATCCTCAATCGGCCTGAAATACGCGCCCGCATCGAACCCGATGACCGAGTAACCCATCTCAGCCAGACGGGCGATCAGGGGGCCTCCACCCGCCCCGGTGCCAATCACCACGAAATCCACCGGCTCATTCTGCGCATATTCGCGCATGGGCACCCATTCGCCCTTGCGAAAGACATCCGGTGCGCGGCCATTGATGGCGCGCGGTGTGAGCAAGGGATTATCGGACATGACGGTTTTCCTTGCGCACTTTCTCGACCGTTTCGGGCGTGGCTTCGATCGCCTCCCAGGGGTCGCGGCGGTCATTCTGCATACGGACGTAGCCCCGTGGGCTCGCTGGACCGCCAAAACCGATCTCGCTCCAGGCGGTCGGATGGGCGTAATAGGCGGAGAGGATATCGGTCAGTACATGCCCATTGAAGAAAAGCTGCATCTGCTCAGCGCTCCACCCGGCATGGCCCAGACGACCGGCCCCGGCTTCGCGCATCAGGTTTTCCTGATCGGCGGCGGATAGAAGGTGGAATGAGGCGTCGTGGCGTGCGCGGGCTTCGGCCTCGAATACCGCCAGGCCACTTTTCCATGTTTCGCGCTGGGGGGGCAGGGCTGCATCGCGAAAGCCGGGGCGCTCATCCTTCAGCAACTTCTGGTCAACATAGGCAGCGAGCGGAACGGGCGGGCGATCATTCGGCTGGGGCATAACCCTGTCGCACAGGGCGCAAAGCGTCAGCCATTCCGCCTGCTCTAGAAAGCGCGCCTCACGTGGTACAGCGAGGCGCTCGTCAATCACGCGGCGCGTTGCATCGTTCCATGAAGGACCGAGGCGCTTATTGAGCACATCATAACCCGGATAGCGCTCAGACATCGCGGTCATCCTCCATCAGATCGAGCGCCGCGAGCCCGGCAAGCGCCAGTCCGGTGAAGGCGGGCGGGGCCGGAATAGGGGGGCCATTGAGCAGGTTCTGTTGGATGTTGCGCCAGCCATCCATGTCACGCCCGACGCCGATCGCATGAAAGACGGTGCCGGACACACCCATGATGGCGGTAGCGCGCAGCCACCAGCGTGTCAGGCGGCGGTCCGTCCGGGCATCGCCCAACGCGGCATGCGTGATGGCCACGGCAGCGGCAGGCGGCATGGCAACAGGCAGGACCATGAACGGGTCATGGAAACTGCCGCGGAAATGGAGCAACCCGGCCTCACCGGTCGTGCCGACCATGCCTGCGCCGGTAACCGCGCCGATGACGCGCCCCGCGGGCAGGCCGAACAGTTTCGGCACGTCGCCCGGTTTTGTCTCGCGCACTCGTTCAGAAAAAAAACCGAGAAGGCCAGAGAGCCCTATGGCCATGGGCGCCCCGAGCGGTGCCCCGTAAAAAAGGTTTTGCCAGATGAATCGTCCCGGCTTCTGGACGACATTCCAGATGTGAAACCCGGTGCCTACCAACCCCACGAGCCCTGTCAGGGCATAAACTCCGTCACGGACCAGATGCGAATGAGCGCGTCTATCCGCCGTGCCATGCGCCGAGACAGCGAGGGCGAGGGCCGAGGTAACAAGGGGGGTGTACATCGCCTTGTTCGCAAAATCGCCCCGGTAGTGCTCGACGGCACTGTCGAAAAGAACCGAAGCGGCCAGTGTGCCGGCGGAACGGTTGAGGCGTCTCGCAGCGAGATTGGCGCGATCCGCCGAGGGAGGCGGCTCTGCCGCAAGGGCAGGGAGGGCGGATTTCCGGCTCATGCGCCCGCCTCGCGTTGCGGCAGCGAAGGCCGCCGCTGTGAGCGCGCCGGTCAGGCCGAGGGCCCAGCCGACCGCGCCACGCGGGCCACTATAACGCGGCATTCAGGATTTCTTCGAAGGCAGGAACGTGGCCAGCATTTCTTTCGCTGACCCGCGGATCACATCGAGCAGTTCCGGTTCGGTCGGCAGGGAAGAGAGGAAAGCCTTGGCCTGTTGCAGGGTGATGTGCGGTGGCAGGGGCGGCACGTCGGGATCGGTGCGGGCTTCGAGGATAACGGGTCGATCCGCGTTCAGGGCCTCTTCCCATGCACCGGCAATTTGATCGGGGTGATCGACCAGAATACCCTTGAGGTCGAGCAATTCGGCGTATTTGTGATACGGGAAATCTGGAATGGATTGCGTGGCGGTCGTCTTGCCCTCGCCAAGCTGGACGCGCTCCTCCCATGTCACCTGATTGAGGTCCTGGTTGTTGAGCACGAGAACGATCAGTTTAGGATTTTCCCATTGCTTCCAGTATTTGGAGATCGTGATCATCACGTTCAGGCCATTCATCTGCATCGCCCCGTCGCCCATGCAGGCAATGACGGTCCGTTCAGGAAAGGCCATTTTCGCGGCGACCGCATAAGGTGTGCCAGCTCCAAGCGAGGCAAGGCCGCCCGAGAGCGAGGCCTTCATGCCACGACGGATTTTCAGATCCCGCGCAAACCAGTTGGCGACCGAGCCTGAATCGGCGGTGATGATCGCGTTTTCAGGCAGACGGGGTGACAATTCCCAGAATACGCGCTGCGGGTTGATCGGGTTGGCGTCCGTCATGGCGCGGGCTTCGAGAACCTTCCACCAGGTCTCGACTTCCTTCTCGATTTTTTCGCGCCAGCTTCGGTCGCTCTTGCGCTGCAAAAGCGGAATCAGGGCGCGCAGTGTAGCGGCGCTGTCGCCTTGCAGGCAGACTTCCATCGGGTAACGCAGAGAGAGATTGGAGCCGTTGATGTCGATCTGGACGCCGCGTGCCTGACCCGGATTGGGCAGGAACTCGCTATAGGGATAGGCCGAGCCTACCATCAGGAAAGTGTCACATTCCTTCATCAGGTCCCAGGACGGTTTGGTGCCGAGCAGGCCGAGTGAGCCGGTGACATAGGGTAGTTCGTCTGGCACGGCGGCCTTGCCCAGAAGCGCCTTGGCAATGCCGGCGCCGAGCAGGTCGGCAATCGCAATCAACTCATCCGTGGCTTCCAGTGCGCCAGCACCGGCCAGAATGGCGACTTTCTTGCCGGAATTCAGAATTTCCGCGGCGGCTTGCAGGCCGTGCATCTCCGGCACGGGGCTGATGACCGTCTCGCCAATGCCGGTATGGGTAAAGCCATGCGCGACAGGCGCTTCCTTGTAAGGCAGCTCCTGCAGGTCGTTGGGGACGATCACGATGGTGGGGGCACGTTTGTCGCGGGCAATACGCACGGCGCGATCAATGGCGTGCCTCATCTGCGAAGGTTCGGTAACGGTAACGATATATTCCGAGCCGACATCCTTGCAGAGCGATTGCAGATCGACTTCCTGCTGGTAATTCGACCCGATACAGGTGCGCGCCTGCTGGCCCATGATGGCGACGACGCCCACATGATCGAGCTTGGCGTCATAAAGCCCGTTGAGCAGGTGAATGGCACCTGGCCCCGAGGTTGCAAAGCAAAGCCCGACCTGACCTGTGAATTTGGCATGGGCGGAAGCCATGAACGCCGCCATTTCCTCATGGCGCACCTGAACATATTCCACACGCCCGGCATCGATCTCGCGCTGAAGCGCCACATCGATCCCGCCTGCACCATCACCCGGATATCCATAGGCCCTTTTCAGGCCCCATTCCTGAAGGCGTTTCCACATGAATTCGCTGACATTCATGGACATGGCTCTGATGCTCCGGCGATTGGCTGTGTGCCAGAGCAACGTCGCGTCAAGCGGGAATGTTCATTTTCATACTTTGTAAAATTATTTTATATTCATGAACCGGAATGATCAGAATTCGCTGTTTCCTGCGTTATCCGATGCTGAAAACGGGATGAACCGGGACAGGATCAGCGTGGCGCGCGAGATGTCACTTTAACGTGACGACACTGCAAAAGCGCCAGAAGCCTCCGGCCCCGTTCCTGCTCCATTGCCATCGTATCAGCATGAACCTTCGGGAGATCTTTTCATGTCCATCACGGCCAAACGGCGTTTGAAAGATATCTATCAGCTTACCGATTTCGAGAAGGCCGTGAAACGCTATCTGCCCAAGGCTGTGTATGAGTATGTGCGCAATGGCGCCGGGTCGGAAATAACCCTTCGCCGCAACCGGGCCGTCTTCCAGCGCTATTTGTGGCGGCCCTATCGCCTGCGCGATGTGTCCAGTCTCAACACCAAGATTACCCTTCTGGGTGAGACCTATGACCAGCCTTTCGGGTTCGCCCCGACGGGTGGTGCCGCCATGACCCGTTATGACGCAGACCGTATCGAGGCATCGACCGCGCGTCGCCATAATCTTTTCTATGCGCTTTCCGCCAATTCGCTCACACCTCTTGAAGAGATCATACGCATCAATCCCAGGGCCTGGTTTGCGGCCTATCTGCCTAGCGATATGGGCATCATCGATGGCATGATCGATCGTGTGCAGGAGGCGGGTTATCCCGTCCTTCTCATTACCTGTGACGTGCCTGTACCCGCGCAACGTATTGCCGAGACACGGGCAGGCTATTCCATGCCAATCCGGCCCAATCTGCGCGCCACACTCGGTGGCATGGCGCATCCGGGCTGGACCCTCGGCACGCTGGGCCGCACGATCCTGCGCGATCGCAACCCGAAGATCGTGAACATCCGCCCCCAAGGTGGGCCGGGCCTCTTCTCCAATGAGATTGCCGCTGTCGGCGGGTCGCCTCACTTCACCTGGGACCATATCCGCCACATCCGGTCGCGATGGAAAGGCAAGCTCGTGCTCAAGGGGCTGCTGCGTCCGGAAGATATTGCCGAAGCGGCCCGGATCGGGGCCGATGCGGTTGGCATCTCCGATCACGGTGCCCGCCTGCTCGATTCTACCATTGCCCCGCTTGAGGCTCTTGGCGACATCAGGCAGGCAGCGGGCGATATGGCCGTGATTGTTGATAGCGGCTTTCGTTGTGGCGGTGATGTGCTCAAGGCCCTCACGCTTGGCGCCGATGCGGTCATGCTGGGGCGTCCGTTCCTTCAGGCCTGTGCGCTGGCGGGCAGTGCCGGGCTCGACAAGGCCATTTCCATTCTCAGCACCGAAATCAGCCGGGATCTGGCCCTGCTGGGTGTCACGGGTCTGGAATCACTCGAGGAGGATTTGCTCAAGGATCTGGGCGATGTCCGTTTCGCCGAACAGGCGACGGAAAAAACCTGACCGATTGGGCAGAGGGGGTATCGGAACGCTGGGCAGCTTGTGTCATGATCGCGCCCACCTCCACCCCTGGCGTGAAAGACTGGGCTATGAATGCGACCGAACGCGGCATACGTGAGCAGTTCTCCTTCTGGCGGGCGCTGTCGTCTCCCGGTTCTTCGCCCGAGCCCGGTTTTGCCCATGTGGTGATTGGCTGCGGCACCTCGGTGCATATCGCTGACAGCATTGCCTGTGCGCTGAACGAGGCCGGGTTTGCCGCGCGCGCGGTGCCGGGCAATGAGTGGACGCGTCGCGCCTCATCCTATGTACCGGCCGGGACACCCACCCGCATGCTGGCGCTGTCGCGCAGTGGTGAGTCGACCGAGACCGTGGCAGCCGCCGCGGCAGGGCTCAGGGCAGGGCTCGATGTCTTGGGCGTAACATGTGCGCCCGGCAGCGCCCTGACGCGCGTTTCAAGCGAATCCTTCGAGGCTGAGACCCATCCCGAGGAGGGGATCGTGATGACCGCCTCGGCCAGTCTGATGCTGATGACGGGCCTGCGCTATGCCGGGTTGTCCATTACGCCTGATACGATCGTCGCTGCCGAGGCCCTTCTGGAGGCTTCCGACCCGCATCTCGTTTCACTGATTCAGGGGCGCTCGCATTTCGTGTTTCTTGGCGGCGGCGCCTATTACGGCGTGGCCCGCGAGGGGGCGCTGAAGATGCAGGAAATGAGCCTTAGCCAGAGCGAGGCGCATCATCCGCTTGAATATCGTCATGGCCCGACCAGCCTGATCGATGAACATTCCTTTGTGGTCATGCTCTATCATCCTGATACCCGCGAAGAGGAAGAGCAGGTGGCGCGTGAGGTGATGGAGAAGGGAGCGGTCGTGCTTGGGCTTGGCGGTCTGGGTACGATTTCTCTCCCTGTGGGCGGCGATCATGGCGCGGGACCGCTGGTATGTCTGCCCGTGCTGCAACTTCTGGGCGAGTACGTGGCGCGCGCCAACGGGCTCGACACGCTGGCGCCGCGTCATCTGACCAAGGTCGTCACATTCGACGCCTGATCGGTTAATCCCGGGCAAGGTGCTCTTGGCCGGTGTCGCATCCGATGGGGCAGCCATCGAGCCACAGGAGGGGCCGTGCCTTAGGTGTGTCTGACACCGATGGCACGAGCCTATGGCAACCCGGACGGTCGCCAGACGCTGGGAGCGAGGAAAAATCGAATTCCTCGCCCAGACCTGCCGGAGCCGATCGATGCGCGCACCCATCGCCTACCACCCCGACATCGAGAAAGGCTCGACAGATGAAGGGGCCACTCACGAGCAACTGCGTCGGACATTCCGGCGCATCATTACGGCGACGCATCGTGATATCGGCACGGCTTCGCGCGGGGTTCATGCCAAGAGCCATGCCCTGCTTGAAGGGACATTGCATGTGGCGGCCAATCTTCCGCCGGAGCTTGCACAAGGGCTTTTTGCGACACCCGGTGCCTATCGCCTGACGGCACGGCTTTCAGCCATACCGGGCGATCCGCTGCGCGATGCCGTTTCAGGTCCACGTGGCTTTGCCCTGAAAATTCATGACGTGCCCGGTCCGCTGCTGGAAGACAACAAGGGGGTGGCGGTACAGGACTTCCTGTTTGCCAACGGTGCCGTTTTCGGGGCATCCGATGCCAGGGGATTTCTGCAGAATCTGCGCGTGCTGGCGCTGACAACCGATCGGGCAGAGGGAGCCAAAGCGTGGCTTTCGCGCACGCTGCGCCTGACACAGCGTTTATTGACGCGCTTTGCCAGACCCAGTGCCACGCTTGCTGCGCTGGGTGGATTCACACCCACTCATCCGCTGGGCGACCGGTTTTACTCGCAGGTGCCGGTGCGTTTTGGTGATTATGTCGCGAAGCTCGATCTCGTACCTGAGTCAGAGAGCTTTCGTCGGCTGACAGGCCGCTTGATCGATATCGATCATGATCCGGTTGCGATACGCCGGGCGATCAGGCGCGTCATGGCACAGGAAGGTGGTCGCTTCAGCCTGCGCGCACAGCTGTGCCGCGATGAACAGCGGCAACCTGTCGAGAATGCCGCAACAGAGTGGAGCGAGGCTCTCAGCCCTTTCCACACTGTGGCAACGCTTGAATTTCCGCCGCAGGATAGCTGGAACGAGGCGCGATCATACCAGATTGATGAATGTCTCTCGTTTTCACCCTGGCATGGGCTCGAGGCGCACAGGCCGCTTGGCAATATCATGCGCGCCCGACGCGCGTCCTATCCGTTCTCCGCGGGATTGAGGTCCAGGCTGAACGGATGTCCGATGAAGTTCCTGCCGTGATAGATGGCTGCTTACACGCGTGTAGTCGAAACGTGCGTTAGGTGAGACTTTGTGCGGGCGATAGTGGAGGTTGTCTGGTATAAGTGCTTCGGTTATTGTTCTGCTGATTTTTACGACAAAACATTTCTTTCGTTTGATTGCGAAAAGTTCACTTTGTCATAAAACAGTCATTCAACTGACTTATTGGGTCGTTTATAGCATCGCGCATACGGTCCAGAGGCAAAGTCAGTCAAATTCATGCGCGCGCGTTCCCTTACTTCCCTGCTGCTTCTATGCGGCGTTGTCATGCCGGAATCCGGTCTTGCCGCGGGGCAATCAGATGACATCGCCGCCCTGCGCCGTGAAATGCTTGAAATGCGGGCGCAGATGCAGGGGCAGATCAGCGATCTGCGTCGCGAACTGGCGAAGGAACGCACGCTGCGCCGTCAGTCAGAGCTTGCGGAAAACAAGGCGGTATCTAACCGTCATGGTCGTGCCACCGGCGTTGTTGGAACACCCAGCCCTCATGATGTCGCTGATGCGCGACCGGGCTTGCATGCGAAATCCGCTCGGCCGCAGCCAATCCAGCCTCGTGACGATGCACCTGATGTTCGCACTGCATCAGCCGGGGCGGGCGGCGTTGTCGTGCAAACTGCTCGCACGGCTCAAACCTCGGCGTCTCCTTCCGGATCGGGGAGCGGGACCGTATCGCCCGGTTCTGTATCACCCGGTTCTGTATCACCCGGTCAGCCGACCAATGCTGGAGGGGAAGGCATACAGTTAGCTTCGGCCCGGTCACATGGGGAGGGCAAGCCCTCTGACCCACAGGTAGCTTATGATACCCATCTGATCCCGCCGCCCGATCATGGTCTGAACATGTCATTGGCCGATTTCCGCCGGGCCACGAAATCTGCTGAAACGGTCGATATCGGGGGGATACGGATCGGCTTCCCTGCCGGGCGTCCTACCATCGCATCCAGTGACGGGCTCTATGCCTTTTCGGTGGGGCTGGTCATGCATCTGGATATTGGCGGTTTTCCGTCAACGGGCGGTACGGCTCAGGGGCAGACCGGCCGTTTCCCCAAGATGAACGAAAATGCCCGTCGTCTGCGTCTGCCGCTGACATGGCGTTATGGCAATCTTCTGGCCAACCTTACGCCAGAATGGGGGCGCACGGTCGACGGTACGGCTGGGCTCTATGAGGCCAATATGGTCTATAGTGGCATTCATAATTCGCAGTTCACCTTCGGCTATTACCAGCCTCGCGTGACGATGCAGGATTCAGAATCGTCCAACGGCTTCATCCTGATGGAGCGTGCCTCGATTTCGGAAGTGGTGCGTCTGATTGCTGCGGGCGATACCCGTATGAGCCTTGGTGGGCGCACGCATGAAAAGCGCTGGTATCTCGGCGCTTATCTGACGGGTCAGACCTATGGTGATCGCACCAATGACCCCACAGTGTCCGACAGCCAGATGGGTGGTTTGCTGCGTGTGGCAGGTCGCCCGGTGGCAACACCCAATGTCGATCTTCACCTTGGCATGTCCTCCACCATGTCTTTCAAACGCAACCAGACATCGCAGGGACGTGTCCTCTCGCTCAGCGATCGTCCTGAGACACGCCTGACCAATGAGCGTCTCGTCTCTACCGGGACCATCGCCGATATCGGCAAGGTCTGGGCGATCGGCCCGGAAATCGCCCTGCGCTACAAGGCCGCGCTCATCCAGGCGGAATATTATCATATCGGTGTCGACCGAACCGCAGCTGCAAGGGTCAAGGGTCCTGCGCCCAATCTCGGCTTTGACGGCTATTACGTGGCGGGCAGCTACACCCTGTTCGGACAGCCGCGGCGCTACAGCCCCAAGGATGCCGCGTTTTCATCGCCCGCCCCGACAGAGGATTTCGATATCTGGAACAACAAATGGGGCGCGCTCGAACTGGTCGGACGCTGGAGTGTGCTCGATTTCAATAGTAATCTGCGCGGCGATGCGCCTGCCTCGGTAACGGGCGGGGTACGCGGTGGCACCCAAACCGTCTGGGCGGGCGGGCTGAACTGGTACATCAACCGGCATTATCGCATCCAGCTTCAATACAGTCACATCGATGCCACGCGCTCCCAGACGGTCGGCACAGTCAATAACAAGGGCCGTTCGATCAACGCTGTGGGCAGCCGTATCCAGGCCGCTTTCTGAGCCGATGCCCCAGTTCGGAACGACCCGGCGTCAGGGGCATCTCCCTCGGTCAGAAGGTTTTCAGCGTGGGGGAAGCGTATTGGCGATGCGGTCAGCCAGTTGCTCGAACAGTTTCTGCAGCAGGGCCGCCTTGGCCGCATCATCGGCTACACTGCCCTGCACGCGGAGACTGGCTCGGCCCTGACGCGCCGGGCGGGCGTCGTCGCCGGGCAGATCGGTCCATGAGGCGAGCAGAATAGCCTGACCCTGCCTGGTCAGATCCATACGCTCAATCGTGATGTTCAGGCGTGACTCTGGGGTTTCCAGAGGAGAATGGGCCGTGATCGTGCGTTGCGGCCAGTCCTGCGAAAGGCGCGCCACGATCAGATCAGTTGCTGATTGCGACAGGCGGCTGGCCCAGCGCCCGTTGCTGCTGCGTATCAATCGGCTGCCATCACGAACCAGGATATCCTGTGTATCCAGATAATCCGGCATGACGATACGCGGAACATAGACCACCGCCGTTCCCGTGCCTGCCGGTATGGCCGTGCCCGGATCCGGGGCAATTGTATAGAACTGTACGGGCGCCGAGGCACAGGCCGTCAGCAGGCCCAGAGCGATGGCCGGAATAAGCTGGCGCGTTTTCATTGGCGGCGTCCTGTCAGCAGAAGTTGCGGGTTGCGCTCCACATCATTGGCAAAGCCGCGCAGCGCTGCAGCCGCCGAGGCAATATCGCGCAAGCTGGCATCCAGATTGGCGCGATCGATCGAGCGGGGTGAGGTCATGCCTTGCAGATTCGACAGTGTCTTGTTGGCGGTCACCATGGTTTCGCGGCTGTTTTGCAGCAGCAGACGCAATTCCTGCCCGCGAGCGGTCAATTGATCGGACCCGGTCGTGGCCAGCCGATCCACGCTGGCCAGGGTGCGCAGCAATTGCGGCTGAACGGCCGTGATCATGTCATGCGCGGCATCGAGTGTCGCGCGTGTGCTTTGCGAGGTCTGTTGCAGGCTGTCAGCAAGAGCCGGCAGACGCTCATCCAGCATCTCTGCCAGATGATGCATGATGGCGATCGTTGCTGCAGCGTCATCACTGAGCTTGCGCAACGGCAGGTGGGTGATGGTGTTGGTAATGGCCTGAATGGATGACTGGCGCGTCGGGATCTCGGTCTCGTTCGTAAGTTCGGGATGCAGGATTGCCGGCGTATCGGGCGAGATGTCTAGATCGATCTGCGATGTGCCCGTGACAAAGCTCTTGAGGTTCATCTCACCGCGCAGCCCATGATCGACGAGGCTTTTCAGGCTAGGAAGATGGCCATGCTTCTGCCCGGCCACCAGAATATCGTCGCGTCGCAGCGTGACATAGACCGGAATATAGGCCTCGCGGTTTTTCGGATCGTATTCGATGGCAATGCGATCGACCGCGCCGACCTGAACGCCACGGAAATTCACCGGTGCGCCCACAGAAAGACCGTTGGTTGACCCACGAAAGATCAGGACTGCCCGATCTGTATGGGTGAACGGATGGAAATTGCCGAAAAAGACAAAGGCCGCCACCATGAGGGCCATACCACCCAGCACGAATGCGCCGACAAGGGCTTGCCTGTTCATGAGGGGGATCCTTCTTCGTTACGTTGCCGGTTCATGAAAGCATGGACCTGACTGTCGTCGCAGTGATCGCGCAGAAAGCGCGGCGAGCCGTGGGCGATGGGTCTTTTGGTGATGGCATCGAGAAAAATGCCATCGTCTGCGATACTGAACAGACTGGGCAGTTCATGGCTCACGATGACGATGGTCGCGCCCAGACCGTCACGCAGATTAAGGATGAGGTCATCCAGACGCGCTGATGTGATCGGATCGAGCCCCGCAGAGGGCTCGTCGAAAAACAGGATATCGGGGTCGAGGGCCAGAGCGCGTGCAAGGCCGGCGCGCTTGCGCATGCCGCCGCTGATTTCCGATGGCGCGAGATCGATGGCGTCGAGCAGTCCCACCAGAGCGAGTTTGAGCTCCACCAGCCGTCTTATGGCCCGGGCATCGAGAGAGGTGAACATCTGCAGGGGCAGGGCGACATTCTCGCCCACAGTCATGGAGCTCCACAGGGCGCCGCTCTGGAACAGCACACCAAAGCGGTGATTGATCTGCGTGCGATCGGCATCCGTGCCTTTCCAGTAATCCCGCTCGCCAACCATGAAGTGGCCCGTCGTGGGACGCAGCAGGCCGATCATGCTTTTGAGCAGGGTGGATTTGCCGCAGCCCGAGCCCCCCATCACCGCAAAAATGCTGCCCCGCCGCACCGATAGGTCGATATGCGACTGGATGACCTTGGGGCCGAAAGCGAGAGTCACGCCCTGCATTGTCAGGATGGCGGGAGCAGGGGGCTGTGTGTCTGTCTCGTGGCTCATGGCTCAGACCCCCAGACTATTGGCGATGACAGCAAAGATGGCATCGAGCGCAATGACCCCGACAATGCCAATCACCACGGCTCGTGTTGCGGCAATACCGACATCTGCCGCCGATCGCCCAGCCTTGAGACCGATGCGGCAGCTCGTCAGCCCGATGAACGCGCCAAACACGATGCTCTTGACGAACCCGAAGATGAACTGGCCGATGCCAAAGGCAATGACGGTCTGATGAAAATAGCCAAGGCTCGTGATGTCGAGCATCGATATGGCCACCACATAACCGCCCAGCATGCCAATCAGACAGCCATAGAGATAGAGAAACGGCATGGTGACGACGAGCGAGAGTACGGCGGGCAGGATGAGGTAGGAAGAAACCGAGATGCCGAAAACCTTCAGCGCGTCGATTTCCTCATTGCCCTGCATGGTCGATATGCGCGCGGCATAGGCCCCGCCCGTGCGCCCGGCCATGATGATGGCCGTCATGACCGCTGC
The DNA here is from genome assembly GCF_011753235.1 of Asaia sp. As-1742. Classification (NCBI taxonomy): domain Bacteria; kingdom Pseudomonadati; phylum Pseudomonadota; class Alphaproteobacteria; order Acetobacterales; family Acetobacteraceae; genus Asaia; species Asaia sp. As-1742. Next base: position 518,629 of record NZ_VWWA01000002.1, read on the forward strand.
CATTTCGCGCACGGTCGCAATGCCGACCAGACTGGCGACATAAATACCTGCGGCGAATTTCTGCAGCTGTACGGCACCGACGAAGGCCAGAATGGCCCCGACGAGAAAGTTGACCACCCCGACGATCAGCAGGGCTGACGGGCCTGCGTTGAACAGATCGGAAAACAGGTCACTACGCCGCAGGCCGATACGCCGGAACAGCGAGCGGAATGCTGCCAGTGCCGTGCCTGAGGCCATACCGGCCACGATACCCGTCTCGGCAAGCACATCAATCGCCTTGCCCCCGACATGCTCGAGGAAAGGCTGGCGGGGTTTTCTCCTCGGTGTCGCGGGGCCAGCCTGATCAGGAAGCAGATCAAGCAATTGCTGCATCGGATGTGGCAGGGGCGTGGTGTCGAACATGCGCTGTGATGCATCGCACAGGCGGCGCACATCCCACAGAAACGCGATCAGCCCGGTGTCCCAGTCCGTGACGCCTGAGACATCGCAGGCCAGTGTGGTGGCCTTGCCCATCGGGGCGAGTGCCTCAACCGTGCAGTCCGGCAACGCTGAATCATGGCTGAGCCAGGATCCGGTCAGGACGAGTCGTGCCGGGAGAGATGCCACATCCCGCGTCATGCGATCAGGGGGCGGGATGATTTCGAACCGGCCGGTTGGCGTCTCACCTGTCGTGTCGGCTATTGGATGCGCGCTCGAGGCAGGCGACGTTTCACGGGTGTCGGGGGTATGACGCATCAGGCCGTCACGCTGTCCGGTTGTCTAGACAGGAGGCGTCTTGTCGGGGCCGTACTGGAGGCTTTTGGTTTGCTGCCATCATAAGAGTGTATTGTGAGGGCAAGACTGCGCCCGCGCAAGAACAGCGGGCCCCACCCGGGGGCAGGCTGCCCGATATGTGATCACTGCAGATCGTTCCATGTGGCGGTGGTCAGGTCGCTTACTTGCCCTGACATTCCGGTTCGGGCCAATCGATCAGTGTTCCTCCAAATAGAATTCCACAGGAACGGTAAGGCTTAGCGTGGCACCCGATATGGTATCGGGCGGGGCAGGCAAAGGCTCGGCGCGCCGGACAAGCGCGAGGGTCTCGTCATCCAGCATGGCATAGCCGGTCGGTCTGACGAGACTGGCCGAGAGCACATGGCCTTTGCGGTCCATCGTAAAGCGCAGCATCACGGTTCCTTCCTGATGCTCGGCCTGTGCCTGTGCCGGATAGCGCTTGAAGCGTTCAAGTCGCGCCAGCAGGCTGCCTTGCCAGCTTGCCTTGGCCTGCGACATTTCTCGCGTCGAAGGCGCTCCCTTGGCGCTGGTGGCCGATACGGTCGAAGGGGGAGCATCCGAGGGTGGGGGTGCGGTATTCGCTGTTGACTGCGTGGGCACGAGTGGAGCGACGTGGCGCGGTACGGGCGGTGTGGGCGTCATCTTGCGGCGCACCGGCGGCACCTTGATCCTGGCAGGCACCGGCACGGGCGGCAGGGGGGCGGGCGACGGAGGGGCCATGATTTCGGGAGGTTTTTCAGGCGCGGGCAGTTCCGGCGTGGCGACCTGAGGCGGCCCGGGCGGCCGCTCCTGGGGCGGTGAAGGAATACTGGCGGGCTCGGGTGCAAGATCAATGGCTATTGCAGCAGGCGGGGGCGCATAGGGAAGGGGCGGGGTTGCCCGCAGTGTCGAGGCTGTCCAGATCCCGAGACCCGTCAAGGCAAGGATAGCAAGTGCGGAGCAGCCGCCAAGACGTCTTTGCCGCTGTCCCTCGAGCTTCTGATGGAGCTGGTAGACAGTGCGAAAGGACAGCATGTCCCCTGTTTCGGGTACAGCCGCTGCCGGGGTGGCTGGCACTGCGCGATAACGCCTTGCGGTCACGGTTCGTCGCCCTCCTCCTGACCCTGCAGATTGACGAGTGCCACCTTCAGGAACCCTGCCTTGCGCAGCAGATCCATGGTTTTCATCAGCGTCTCGTAATCCACGGTCTTGTCTGCGCGCAGGAAGATGCGTTCATCCTTGTGGCCGTTCGTCAGGGTCATGAGGCGCAGGGGAAGCGCTTCATTGCTGATATCGTCCTCACCCAGCGCCAGGGATTTGTCGGCTTTCACCGTGACGAAAATCGGATTGGCTGGACGCGGGGCCGGTTTCTGGGTTGATGAGGGCAGATCCACTGGCACGTTGACCGTGCTCAGCGGTGCCGTCACCATGAAGATAACCAGAAGCACGAGCATGACATCGATCAGCGGTGTCACGTTCAGCTCATGGGCATCGAGCGCCGTATCGTCGGCATGACGCATACGCAGCGCCATGATCAGCGTCCGGCCTGCTCGGCACGTGGTGTTGCAAAGCGCAGCACCTGCCCACCGCCACCCTGCACATGCAGGCGGCTCAGGTCGCGTGAGACGAGACGCAGAATAAGCGCTGTGAGATCACCCACCTGCGCCTTGCAGGCGAGGCACTGTCGCGACAGAAAATTATAGATCACGACGGCTGGAATGGCCGCCACGAGCCCAAGCGCAGTGGCAAGCAGGGCCTCGGCAATGCCGGGAGCAACCACAGCAAGGCTCGTGGCCTTTGTGGCGGCGATACCGGTGAACGAGGTCATGATACCCCATACCGTGCCGAAAAGCCCGATAAACGGCGATGTTGCGCCGATCGTAGCCAGAATTCCCGTGCCGCGCATCAGGCGACGCCCCTCTGCGGCTTCCAGACGCTCAAGATGCAGCATGATGCGCTCTTTCAGCCCTTCGCGGTCTTCCAGCACATCGGCAGAGCGTGTCCATTCATTGGAGGCTGCGAGCAGTAGGGCGCGGACAATGCTGATATCGGGGCAAAGCGACTGGGACTCGGCAAGCGAGGCTGCGTTTTCCAACTTCAGTTCGGCCTGTGACAGTGCACGCCTGACGCGCATGACCTCAACGACCTTGGCGACAAACACCGCCCAGCTGATCACGCAGGCCACGATCAGCAGCATCATGACGAAGCGCACGACGGGGCCGGCACCGAGGAACATTTCCCACGGGGTGAAGGGAAGTGAGGCGAGGTCGCCAGCGGGCGCAGCCATGAGGCTCTCCTGTTCGTGTGAGGTGCGTACACCCCCATTCGGGGTTTTTGTTCTTGTTACGGGGTGTAACCAACCGCTCATTCCCTGTTAATCAGATTCATTCTCAATTACAAGAAGTCGATTGCACAGGAGAGCGCCCATGCTGGTTCACATTCCCAATGTCCTGACACCTGAAGAGCTGCGTCATTGCCGTCAGACGCTTGAGCAGGCGTCATGGCTGGATGGCAAGGTGACCGCCGGGCAGCAATCGGCAAAAGCCAAGCACAATCTACAGGTGCCACAGGATTGCCAGGCCTCGCGTGAACTGGGCGAGATCGTGTTGCGGGCGCTGGGACGGAACCCCGTGTTCAATAGTGCCGCCCTGCCGCTGCGCGTCTTCCCGCCGCTTTTCAACCGCTACGATGTGGGCATGAAATTCGGCGCCCATGTCGATAACGCCATACGCCCCATCCCCGAGAGCGGCTTCAGAATCCGGACCGATGTGTCCTCAACGCTCTTCATCACCGGGCCGGATGAATATGACGGGGGTGAACTGGTCATTCAGGACACTTATGGTGAGCAGCGTGTCAAACTGCCCGCAGGTGACATGGTGCTGTATCCGTCTACCAGCCTGCATCGCGTGAGCGAGGTGACACGCGGCTCACGCTGGGCCTCGTTTTTCTGGAGCCAGTCCATGGTGCGCGATGATACGAAGCGTGCGCTTCTGTATGACTTCGACCGTTCGATCATCGAGACCCGCAAGGTACTGCCCGATGATCATCCGGGTGTACTCGGGCTGACCTCGACCTATCACAACCTGCTGCGTCAATGGGCGGAGCTCTGAGCGCCCCTCCGTTCGCGCGGCTGCCTTGCTGGGGTAAATGAAGGGAAGTGCTTTGCGAGCAAGGCTGACGCCCTGACTGCTTCATTTGTCCCGGCGGCAATTGAGCAGTGATATTCAGGGCTGGCCCCATGATGGCACTTGCCGTTATGTCCGGCGTTCCGGTCTCCTGAACCCGAGTGTGCCATGTCGCCCCGTTTTTCTCTTCACTGGCAACGTCTCCTGCTGGTGGGAGCCCCGTTCTGCGCGGTTCTGCTGCCCATGCCTTTTCTTTATGGGGCCTCATGGCGCCTGCTTGGTGTGCCGGTGACCCTGTGGTGGCTGTTTGCCTGTCTGCCGTTCACGACACTTTGCCTTGCCCTTGCAGTCCGGCCCATGGGGGTAATCGCTAAGGATGCTGCACCTGTCGGAGGGGCAGAACGTTGAGAGTGGCGGGTTTCGTTCTTGTCCTCCTGCTCGCTTTGGGATTGGCCTGCGCGCCGCTCAGAAGCAGCGTCACCCGTGACCCTCGCGCCTTTTTTGCCGCGCGAGGGCAGTTCGGCGTTGCGCTCTTCTTCCTGCTTTCAGTGGGCGAAACCTATTCGATCGGTTCGGTTCTGGGTTTTCCCGGAGGTATCGCCGCGAGCGGTTCCATCGACGTGGCATTGTGGTTTGTCGGGTATATCCTGCTCGCCTTCCCGGTCGGGATGGTGCTGTATCCCCGGTTATGGCGGGTGGGAAATCGTTTGGGTGCCATCACCTTGCCAGACCTCCTGGGGGGGTATTTCCAGAGTACGCTTGTCGGGCGTGTGACAGGTCTTTTGCTCGTGATTCTGATGCTCCCGCTGGGGACCATGCAGTTCATAGGGCTGGATGCGGTATTCTCGACCCTCGCCCTACCGGTTTCCCCTGTCATGCTCAGTGCGTTCGCAGCGTTATTGGCGTTCCTTTTTGTGGCAGGTGCCGGATTGCGTGGTGCGGCGCTGAGTGCGGCATTGAAGGATAGCCTGATCCTGCTCTCCATCGTCTGCGTGGCGTTTGCAGCCCTCCTGGCCTGGCCCCATCAGGCGACGCGCCCTCTGGCCGCGGCGCTGCGTGGTGCCAGTCCACATCCTTTTTCGACCTGTGTGATGATCATGAGCACAATCGTGACGCAGGCTTTCGGCTTTTGCATCGCGCCCCAAACCGCTGCCGCCGTCTTTTCGGCCCGTGATCCGCAAACCATCAGACGGGCCCAGATCTGGATGCCGTTTTATATGGTGCTGTTTCCGCTGCTGGTTGTCATTGCGTGTTTCGGCCTGACCCATCCCGTCATCATGGGGCGGCCCGACTCAGTTTTTCTCTCGGTAGCATCGCATCTGCTGCCGGGTTGGGGTGTGGGGATCGTCTCAGGTGCGGTGGCCCTGACTGCGCTCGTCTGGCTTGGGGCGGTGTGCCTCAGCCTTGCGGCGATCGTCACCCGCAGTTTCACGCCGCATCTTTCTGCCCCTGCGCAAAAGCGCACGGGTCTGGCCATCATTGCCCTTTATCTTGGCCTTTCCGTGCTGACAGCTGCCCTGCATACCGCGCTGATCGTGACACTTAACCGGCTGTTCTATGTGGGTCTGGTGCAGCTCCTGCCCGCCGTACTGCTTTGCGTAACGGGATATCGCGTTTCACCCGCACGACTGCTTGTCGCCCTGTTCCTCGGGCTTGTAACGGGCGGGGTGATTTTCGCTCTGGACTGGGCCCCCTATGGTCTGAGTCCGGCCCTTCCGGGCTTGCTGATCAATGGTGCGATACTGTTTCAGGCCGGACTGCCGTGCAGGGGTGACGAAAGGATGCCGGGTACTGCGAGACAGTGATCAGGCATGAGCTGCCCGCGCAAGGAAGCGTCAAGGCTGCCGTGGCGGGAAGATATCAGCCTTGCCTGACTCCCTGAGTGGGATTGTGGGGTATGCTTCCAGACCCAAGCAAGGTGATCACCCGCGAGAGAGGGCAGGGAAGGCGATGACCGCCCGATTGTTATTCTGGCTCATGCAGAAGCGCCCTTCGTCGCAAGGGCAGGTGCGCTGATTGACGGCCGGTGCCATGTGAAAAAACAAGAGCGAATTTCGTCAAAACATGGCGGTTGCGGAGGATTGCGCCTCTGTCGAAATGAAATATCACATATGTGCATTTCGGCTGAGGGCAATTGGAGGGGCAATGTTCCCCTTATGTCATGCGGCACATTGAACAAATTATTGATAATATAGCATACTTAATGGGATTGTCGGTTGGGCAATCAAGGAGAATGTAATCAGGATCGTTCTGGTCCCACATAATAGGTAACGAATATCACTCTCGTTAGTGTGATTTCGTTCATAACAGCTGTTACGGTTATGGTTCTTGGGCACTTAGGGTGTTTTCCCGGCACACAGTATGGGGCCCATTATGGTTCATTCAATCGTTCACGCAGCGCATACCGGCCATGGCGATGGCGCTTCGTCCCAGTCTCCCGCAGCACGGCCCAAGCTGGACCGCATCTTCAATGACCCCGATGGTGTGGTCGAAGACGGTGTGCGCGGCGCACTTCTTGCCCATCCCGACATCATTGTTGAAACGGCCAATCCGCGTGTCGTCAAGCGCGCCAAGACCACGGGCCGTCGCAAGGTCGGCGTGATCACGGGTGGCGGTTCGGGTCATGAGCCGGCGTTCCTTGGCTATGTCGGTACGGGCCTTCTGGACTCCGTTGCCATTGGCGAGATCTTCTCTTCTCCGACGGCTGTGAGCTTCCTCGACGCCATGAAGGAAGCCGATATGGGCGCTGGCGTAGCCTGCCTGTTTGGCAACTACGCGGGTGATACGATGAATGTCCGCATGGCGGCGCGTGATGCGCAGCAGGCTGGCATCAAGGTCGAGACCGTGGTCGCCACCGATGACGTTGCTTCGGCTCCGGCAAGTGAAGCCGAGCGCCGCCGCGGTGTTGCTGGCGAAATCCTGATGTGGAAAGCCGCCGGTGCGCGCGCCGAAGAAGGCGGCTCGCTGGACGAGGTGATTGCCGTGGCCCGCAAGGCCATTGCCAATACCCGCTCCATCGGTGTCGGCCTCACGCCCTGCACCATCGTTGCCAACGGCCATCCGAATTTCTCGATCGAACTCGGCACCATGGAAGTCGGTATCGGCCATCATGGCGAGCCCGGCGTGTCGGTTCAGGAACTCGGCCGCTCGCGCGATATCGCCAAGCTGATGCTTGAGCATATCCTGCCCGACCTGCCCTTCACCAAGGGCGACCGCGTGACGGTGCTGCTCTCGGGTCTGGGTGCCACCCCGATCATCGAACTCTATGTGCTCTATGCCGATGTTGCCGATCTCCTGAAGGAGAAGGGCATTGAGGTGGCGCATCGCTTCGTTGGCAATCTCTTCACCTCGCTCGAGATGAAGGGTGCCACCCTGACGATCATGAAGACCGATGAAGAGCTGGATCGCCTGATGGCTGCGCCCGCCGAATCAATCGGTCTGGTGCGCGTCGGTGCCGGTGCGGCACAGGTTCAGGCTGCTGAAGCGCCGACGGCCAAGGCCGACCCGGTCGAAGCACTGGTCAAGACCGCGACGGGCGAGAAATACGTGCCCAAGAGCGGTATTCCCGTCGCCGAAACCACGAAGGTCATCCCGGCCCTGGTCGATGCCATCGTCAAGGCACGTGACTGGCTGAGCGAGATCGACGGCAAGATCGGCGATGGCGATCACGGCATCAACATGGCCAAGGGCTTTGCCCGCTGCGGTGATGCGCTGGGTGCCAACCCGCCGGTCATGGAAAAGGGCCTCGATGCCCTGTCAGACTCGCTGATGGCCGGTATCGGCGGCTCGATGGGCCCACTTTACGGCCGTTTCTTCGAAGGCATGGCGATCCCGCTGCGCAATGTCGAATTCCTTGATGGCAAGCTCTTCGCCCAGATGCTCGATGGGGCGCTGGCCGGGATCAACAGCCTTGGCAATGCCCGCGTAGGTGACAAGACCCTTGTCGATACGCTGCAGCCCTCGGTTGAAGCCTTCCACAAGGCACTGGATGACGGAAAGTCGTTCGAACAGGCCCTGATCGTGATGTCGGAAGCGGCAGAACGCGGTCGTGACTCCACAATCGATCTGGTGGCCCGTATCGGCCGCGCCAGCCGACTGGGCGAGCGCTCACGCGGCGTGCTCGATGCCGGTGCAACGTCCTGCTGCCTGATCCTTCAGACGATCGCCAAGGAGCTCGTGGCTCCGGCGCGTAACCACAACGCCTGATACGCCACGAACCGAAAGACCAAGACCATGAACAAGATTGTTACGCCTGACTTGGGTGCCCTGCAGAAAGAAGCAGCCAGCGTCGCCCTGCCGGAAAAGATGATGGCCGTCGTCGCCTACGAACCCGGTGATTATCGTTGGGAAGAAGTGGACGTCCCCCGCGCCGGTCCCGATGACATCATCATCGAAGTCGAGACCGTGGGCATCTGCGCCGGTGACATCAAGTGCTTCCTGGGCGCCCCTTCCTTCTGGGGCGATAAGGAACAGCCCCGCTACGTCAAGCCGCCGATGATCCCGGGCCACGAATTCATCGGGCGCGCTGTCGAGATCGGCGAGAACCTGCGCGGGCAGTACAAGGTGGGTGACCGCTTGATCAGCGAGCAGATCGTTCCCTGCGACGATTGCCGCTACTGCAAGGGCGGTCAGTACTGGATGTGCGAGCGTCACGACCTGTACGGCTTCCAGAACAACACCAATGGCGCCATGGCGAAGTACATGCGCTTCCCCAAGACGTCGCGCACCCATCGCGTTCCCGAGGACATGCCCGCCGAGGCGGCTGCCCTGATCGAGCCCTATGCCTGCTCCGTTCACGCTGTGAACCGTGCGAACATCCAGCTTGATGACGTGGTGGTTCTGGCCGGTGCCGGTACGCTGGGTCTGGGCATGGTAGGCGCTGCCCGCCTGAAGAACCCGAGCAAACTGATCGTGCTCGACACCAAGCAGGACCGTCTGGATCTGGCCAAGAAGTTCGGCGCGGATATCGTGATGAACCCGCTTGAAGAAGACGTGGTGGCCAAGGTCAAGGAACTGACCGGTGGCTATGGCTGCGATGTGTATATCGAAGCAACCGGCCATCCCTCGAGCGTTCGTCAGGGCCTGCACATGATCCGCAAGCTCGGCCGCTTCGTCGAGTTCAGCGTGTTCGGCGATGAAGTGACCTGTGACTGGTCGATCATCTCCGATCGCAAGGAGCTGGACGTGCTCGGTGCGCATCTGGGTCCGTACTGCTACCCCTTCACCATTGCCGCCATTGCCGATGGTCGTCTGCCGGTCGAGGGTGTGGTGACCCACTCCCTGCCGCTGGACCAGTGGAAGGAAGGCTTCGACCTGATGAAGAAGGGCGACAAGTCCATCAAGACGGTCCTGATCCCATAAGATCAAGCCAGTTTCAGGTGAGAAAGGCGGTTCCGAGAGGAGCCGCCTTTTCTGTTTTCAGAGTGTCAGCGTGCCCGCAATGCGTGGCGTGACAGTTCCCCCGACCCAGATCGTCTCCCCGTCCCTGACGATTGAGACACGGCCATTGCGGCCCATCGCAGTGCCCTGGCTTGCAATATAGCTTTCCGGGGCTGTGCCCTTGCCAATCATCCACTGGGCCATGGCGGCATTGAGACTGCCTGTCACCGGGTCCTCAAATCCCTGGTTCTGGCCGACAAAGGCCCTGATCTCGAAAGCAGCGCCCGTTTCATCGCGGTCTTCCTGCCAGGGCGCCACGATCCCGTAGAGATTGTCGCCCATTCTCGACCAGTCAGGCCTGACCGAAAGCACATCCTTGCGCTCACGAAGGGAGAGAAGCTGCCAGGGTGGGCCATTATCCCCCCAGGCAGCATCCAGAATATCATCGGGAGCAAGGCCCAGCGCCGCGCAGGCGGTGTTGCGCTCCTCGATCGTCAGGGGGGTGGCCCGTCGCCTCGGTGGGGCTGCGAAAGCAAAACGTGCTCCATCAACCCGCACGCGCACCAGCCCCACACCACATTCCTGCACGATGGTGCCATCATGGGTGTTGCCGGGGAGGGAGGCCCATACGAAGGCTGTGCCGAGTGTCGGGTGCCCCGCAAAGGGAAGCTCACCGCCGGGCGTGAAGATACGCACGCGATACGAGGCCTCGGGCGTCGTGGGGCGCAACAGGAAGGTTGTCTCGCTCAGATTGGTCCAGTTGGCGATGCGGGCCATCAGCGCATCATCAAGGCCATCGGCATCCATAATAACCGCCAGGGGATTACCAGCGAAGGGCGTGGCGGCGAAGACATCGACCTGCCGGAAGGGATGGTCGCTCATGTTCGACCCTTTCGTGAAGCAGTAATAACGGAACACCAACGTAACAGACAAAAGATTGCACAGGCCAGACTGGCCGAAAATCGCCACAAACCGCCGTATGAACCACGGGAGGACGAAGAGGACCCGAAGGCAGGAGGAGCGCAGCCATGAGAGGCGTGTATGGACTGGGCGTTATGCTCGGGGTCGGCGTTGTCATGGGGTATGCCGGAATTGCGCGGGCTGATGCTCTTGCCACGCTCGGTAGTCTCTCGGCGTTACGCGAGCACGGTGTGGTGTTCCACGTGCAGCATACCAACGAGACTCAGGCGATGATCGGCTCCCCCACGCCCAGGCTCGGTCTGGAAAAAGGCATCGGCAATGTCGGTATCTTCACCTATGGCAGCGATATCGACTGGGAACGTCTGGCGGGCCTGCAAGGTGTCTCGACACATATCATTCTCGCCAGTGGCTATGGCAGCCCGACGAGCCACAAATTCGGGGATTTCCTGAATCCGAGCCAGGCTACCTATGGCGGTGTCGGCAATGTCGTGATCCATCTGGTATCGGCCTATGTTGAAAAATCCATGCTGTATGACCGGGTGAGCGCGGCTGTGGGGCGCATGACGTTCCTCTCCGATTTCTCGGCCAATCCGCTCTACTGCAATTTCATGAACGGCGCTTTTTGCGGCAATCCGCGTGCAGCATCGGATAACAAGGCTCATGCGCCATTCCCCATGTCGAACTGGGCGACACGGATGCGTGTGCAGATTACCGATGAGATGGCCATCAAGACCGGTCTCTACCTGACTGAAACCGAGGCGATCTATACGCACCATCAGACACGCACGGGCTTCAAATTCAACGGTGCCACGATCGATGGTATGGCCCTGCCGCTTGAGGTGAGCTGGACACCGGCCTTCGGGCCGAGGAAGAGCCTGTCGGGTCTCTACAAGCTCGGCTTTGTTTACGACACGGCCCGTCATGACAGCCGTTTCGAGGGCATGGAAGGGCAGAACCTCTATCTGGTCGGCGCATCGCCACGCCAGATCAAGGGGGCATGGTCGGCATGGGTCATGGCGGATCAGATGGTCTGGCGCTTCAATGAGCGTGGTCGCGATGCAGGCCTGACCCTGCTGGGGGCGGCCTACTGGAACGCGCCACGCACAGCCTTGCGCAAGGCCCAGTACTCTCTGGGGTTGTTCATGAGAGGCATGATCGCCTCCCGCCCGAGCGATGCCATCGGGCTTGATATGACGGTCATTCAGGTCTCACGTGCTGCACGCCTTGCCCAGCTTGCCGCCTATGCCCAGGAGGGGCGTTTGCGGGGGCATACCAGGCGACCTCAGGATTGGGGGGGCATCATCGAGGCGTTCTACCAACTGCATGTCTGGCGTGGTGTCTCGATTGCGCCTGACATCCAGTATTACATCAACCCTGGGCTTCAGCCCGGGCTGCGGAACCAGCTGCTGATGGGCGTCAAGACGCATATCGAGTTCATCTGACAGAATGACCTTTGCCTTGCGTGAAGCAGGCGCCCCTCGCTAGGTGTTTGGTCCCGGGTTTTGATGGTGCAATCTTTTCATCGGAATGGAAGGAAGCACTATGGGCCAGGTTCACCACGGGAGCGCCACGACGACAGCGGCAGTCCGTCGAGCGATACAGCATAGTGCAAGAGAGCCTGAGGGCACTGGCTGCGCGCTACGGCATCAATCAGAAGACCGTCGCGAAGTGGAAGAAGCGGTCAGATGTTCTGGATCGTCCGACGGGACCGCGCTCGCCAACGTCCCTCGTTCTGTCTGTTGCTGAGGAAGCCGTGATCGTGGCGTTCCGTCGGCACACGCTGCTGCCACTGGACGATTGCCTTTATGCACTGCAGGCAACGATCCCGCATCTGACCCGGTCGTCCTTGCATCGCTGCCTTCAGCGACATGGCATTTCGCG
>NZ_VWWA01000030.1:2500-5502 GCF_011753235.1 Asaia sp. As-1742
AGCCACGGGGAGCTGCGAGCAAGCTTTGATCCGTGGATATCTGAATGGGGAAACCCACCTAGCGATAGGTATCATGCCCTGAATACATAGGGGTATGAGGCGAACCCGGGGAACTGAAACATCTCAGTACCTGGAGGAAAAGACATCAACAGAGATTCCGCTAGTAGTGGCGAGCGAACGCGGAGCAGGCCAGTAATCATTGTGAAAGAAGCAGAACGGTCTGGAAAGTCCGGCGATAATGGGTGATAGCCCCGTATGCGTAGTGTTCATGATGGTTCTCGAGTAGGGCGGGGCACGTGAAACCCTGTCTGAACATGGGGGGACCACCCTCCAAGCCTAAATACTCCCTGATGACCGATAGTGAACAAGTACCGTGAGGGAAAGGTGAAAAGCACCCCGATGAGGGGAGTGAAAGAGACCTGAAACCGGATGCCTACAAGCAGTCGGAGCCTCTTATGGGGTGACGGCGTACCTTTTGTATAATGGGTCAGCGAGTTTCTGTTTGCAGCGAGCTTAAGCCGGTAGGTGTAGGCGTAGCGAAAGCGAGTCTGAATAGGGCGAATGAGTTGCTGGCAGAAGACCCGAAACCGAGTGATCTAGCCATGGCCAGGCTGAAGGTGCGGTAACACGCACTGGAGGGCCGAACCCACGCCTGTTGAAAAAGTCGGGGATGAGCTGTGGCTAGGGGTGAAAGGCCAATCAAACTCGGAGATAGCTGGTTCTCCGCGAAATCTATTGAGGTAGATCGTCACGTATTGCCCTCGGGGGTAGAGCACTGGATGGGCTAGGGGGACCCAAAGTCTTACCAAACCTAACCAAACTCCGAATACCGAGGAGTATGAGCGTGGCAGACAGACAGTGGGTGCTAAGGTCCATTGTCGAGAGGGAAACAGCCCAGACCACCAGCTAAGGCCCCCAAATCGTGGCTAAGTGGGAAAGGATGTGGGGATTCCAAAACAACCAGGAGGTTGGCTTAGAAGCAGCCATCCTTTAAAGAAAGCGTAATAGCTCACTGGTCTAATAGAAACCCTGCGCCGAAAATGTAACGGGGCTCAAGCCACGTGCCGAAGCTGTGGGTGCATATCTATGATATGCGCGGTAGCGGAGCGTTCCGTAGGTCTGCGAAGGAGACGGGGTGACCCTCTCTGGAGATATCGGAAGTGCGAATGCTGACATGAGTAGCGACAAACAGTGCGAGAAACACTGTCGCCGAAAGTCCAAGGGTTCCTGCGCAAGGTTAATCCACGCAGGGTGAGCCGGCCCCTAAGGCGAGGGCGAAAGCCGTAGTCGATGGGAACCAGTTGAATATTACTGGGCCTGCCAGAAGTGACGAATGCGATATGTTGTCTGGTCTTATTGGATTGACCAGGCTTTTGGAGCATTCCAGGAAATAGCTCTGGCGTATAGACCGTACCCGAAACCGACACAGGTGGACTGGTAGAGAATACCAAGGCGCTTGAGAGAACGATGCTGAAGGAACTAGGCAAATTGCTCGTGTAACTTCGGGATAAGCGAGACCCGTCCGTGGGCAACCATAGGCGGGTGGCACAGACCAGGGGGTAGCGACTGTTTAGTAAAAACACAGGGCTGTGCGAAGTCGAGAGACGACGTATACGGCCTGACGCCTGCCCGGTGCCGGAAGGTTAAGAGGAGATGTGCAAGCATTGAATTGAAGCCCCGGTAAACGGCGGCCGTAACTATAACGGTCCTAAGGTAGCGAAATTCCTTGTCGGGTAAGTTCCGACCTGCACGAATGGCGTAACGACTTCCCCACTGTCTCCAGCATCGACTCAGCGAAATTGAATTCCCCGTGAAGATGCGGGGTACCCGCGGTCAGACGGAAAGACCCTATGAACCTTTACTGCAGCTTTGCAGTGGCATCAGAGACATCCTGTGTAGGATAGGTGGGAGGCTACGAACCCGGGACGCCAGTACCGGTGGAGCCGTCCTTGAAATACCACCCTGAATTTTTCTGATGTCTAACCGAGACCAGTCTAGCCTGGTCCGGGACCCTGCATGGTGGGCAGTTTGACTGGGGCGGTCGCCTCCCAAAGTGTAACGGAGGCGCGCGATGGTGGGCTCAGGTCGGTCGGAAACCGACTGTCGAGTGCAATGGCATAAGCCCGCCTGACTGTGAGAGTGACAGCTCGAACAGAGACGAAAGTCGGCCATAGTGATCCGGTGGTCCCACGTGGACGGGCCATCGCTCAACGGATAAAAGGTACTCTAGGGATAACAGGCTGATCTCCCCCAAGAGTCCACATCGACGGGGAGGTTTGGCACCTCGATGTCGGCTCATCACATCCTGGGGCTGGAGCAGGTCCCAAGGGTTCGGCTGTTCGCCGATTAAAGTGGTACGTGAGCTGGGTTTAGAACGTCGTGAGACAGTTCGGTCCCTATCTGCCGTGGGTGTATGAGACTTGAGAGGATTTGTCCCTAGTACGAGAGGACCGGGATGAACATACCTCTGGTGTACCGGTTGTCGCGCCAGCGGCACAGCCGGGTAGCTAAGTATGGACGGGATAACCGCTGAAAGCATCTAAGCGGGAAACCCACCTCAAAACTAGGTCTCACAGGGCCGTGAAAGACCATCACGTCAATAGGCCGGGTGTACAAGCGTGGTAACACGTGCAGCTAACCGGTCCTAATCGCCCATATCGCTCACACAACGCTCTCACAAGAGAGCATACACATGCATAGCAATCATCCACGCAATCACATCATACACAAAACACCAACCTCCACACCGACACACAGTTGTCGGGTGGATCAGAAGACCTGGTGGCTATGGCGGGAGACTTCCACCCGATCCCATCCCGAACTCGGCCGTGAAACGCCCCAGCGCCTATGATACTGCATCTCAAGATGCGGAAAAGTCGGTCGCCGCCAGGTCCCCTGATCCACCCCACAAAAACACCCCACCCTCGCGGGGTGGAGCAGCCCGGTAGCTCGTCAGGCTCATAACCTGAAGGCCGCAGGTTCAAATCCTGCCCCCGCAACCA
>NZ_VWWA01000031.1:0-5140 GCF_011753235.1 Asaia sp. As-1742
GTTGGCGAAGGTCGGTCGACAGGGCTCGGGTCATGCACGCCGGCCTCCCGCCCGGCAGGAAGCATGAATCAGATTTCCAGAACAATGGGAATCCCAAAACGACTCCGTCAGGTCAGATTATGCTCTAGAAACGATGTTGCGAAGAAGCCGCCCGCCAAGAACAAGAGGAAGAAGAGCGTCATTGGACAATTTACCTCTGTAGTTCGCTAGCATTATGCGTCGGCACACTATCCTGTCACATGGTGCAGGGAAAGGAGATACTCGAATCCTCTCATTCATTTGAGACTAGGTCGCATTGATAAAAATTTTATAGGACATCCCTGAGATCTGGTTTATTTCGTGCCTGTGGGATAGTTGAGGCTTGGATCTTTGAGTATATTAGAAAAGGTTGGTGCGCGACTTCTCCCGCCCCAGCAAGCAGACTGACGATGGCTTTATTAAGTCCTTCACCGGGGAATTCTGGGCCGAGCGCCTGAACATGCACTACGGCGTGTCGTCAGTTAAGCCCTGAGTGTGGCATGTGAGGGTTGTACTTTCTGTCTCCCTGTGCTTACTGTTTTCCCGTTTTTGGGGGCGACAGACAGATGCGGCGCTATGGTTTACGCGATGACCACTGGGAGCGGATAAAGGATCTTCTCCCCGGTCGTGAAGGCTATGTCGGCGGCACTGCGGCGGACAATCGTTTGATCGTGGAGGTGGTGCTGTATCGCTATCGTGCGGGCATTCCATGGCGCGACCTTCCTGCCCGTTTCGGGGACTGGAAAAACGTGCACCGGCGTCTGCGCCGCTAGTGTGAAAGCGGTGTCATCGAACGTATATTTCGTTATCTGGCCGCTGATCACGGCAACGAATACATGATGATCGACAGTACGATTGTCCGCGCACATCAGCATATTGCCGGAGCTCTCAAAAGGGGGTACGGATCAGGCCATCGGACGATCACGAGGCGGGCTGACGACAAAGATTCATGCCATCTGCGACGCTCTGGGCAATCCGGTGGAACTCGGCATCACACCGGAACAGGATGCCGATATCACCCAGGCGGAACCGGTTCTGGAAAACATCGGCTCGGATGCCTTCCTTGCTGACAAGGCGTATGACGCGGACAAGTTGATCGATCGGCTGATACAGCGCGAGATTACCCCGGTCATCCCGCCAAACCGCAACAGAACGACACGGCGGGAAACCGATTTTTCTCTCCTCCGCGAACTGGACCTTGTTGAGAGGTTCTTCAATAAACTCAAGCAGTTTCGCGCTATCGCAACCCGCTACAATAAACCGCAATCGACCTTCCTCGCAGCCGTGCAGTTCGCCTCAATCATCAGCCTGCTTAACTGACGACACGACGTAGCTCATGAGCCTTGACGACGCTTGCGTAAAAATGGGGGCTTGGCGTCAGGGCTACAATGAGGACTGGCCGCACAGCTCCATCGGCAACATGCCACCGGATCGCTACTGAACGGCTTGTCAGCATGTCTGCCAGTTGAGCCTTAACCTCCAAGAAATTCCAACTTCCGGTGGCATAAATTCGTAGAGCACTTCACGGACATTGCGGCGTTTGGCTAGTCCCGGCATCCAGTGGAACGGATTAACGATGAACCTGTCTGGCTCCGACGTCCATATCTTGGCGATATATCCGTAAGGCGTGAGACCGCTGAGGGTCTTGAGCCTTCGTCCGAAGTTGTAAGCTGCCATGAGGTCGTTGAGAGGGGTCTTCAGCTTCTCATGGCTGTCGTAATGGAAGCGTTTGACGGTTGCTTCCTTGATTGTCCGGTTCATTCTCTCGAGCTGACCGTTCGTCCAGAGGTGATTGGGTTTCGTCATACGGTGTTCGATATCGTTTTCGTCACAGGCCCGATTGGTGAACTGGGTACTGTTGTCGGTCAGTATCATATGGGTTTTGTAGGGAACGGTCTCAATCAGGTGCCGAAGAAACGCCCTTGCGAACATTTTATCCGCTTGCTGATGAAGCACGACACAGGCGAACTTGCTATCCGATGGATGGCGACCAACAGGCGCAGTTTGCCCTCTACCGTCTGCACCTCGGCGATATCGATGTGAAAGTAGCCGATCGGGTAGGTTTTAATTTTCGAGCGCCTGGGCTTGTCGCTTTCGGTATCGGGCAGACGGGAGATGCCGTGACACTGAAGGCAGCGATGCAATGAACAGCGCGTCAGGTGTGGGATTGTCGCCTGGAGCGCGCAAAGGCAATCGTCCAAAGGCAGCAGGGTATGGCGGCGGAATGCCAGGACGATCGCTTTTTCCTCAATCGACAGTAAGCTTTAAGAAGCCACCTTCGGGCCGGTGCGTCGATCCGTCGGATCGCTCCGGCCCTTCCATTTGGCGTCCGCCTTCGGGTTGATCCCGTAGCGCTTGGCCAGAGCCCTCAGGCTCTCTTGACTGTGCTATATCGCTCGACGGACTGCCGCTGCTGTCGTGGCGCTTCCGTGGTGAACCTGACCATAGCGCATCCTTCCACTCGCGTGAAAACAATGCACCATCAAACCGCGGGACTAAACAACTAGGTGCCGGCGCAGCAAGACGAAAGCCCGGCCTTTCGGTGTGGCATCTGTCGCACAAGTGTCGCACAAGAGCCTGAATAACCGGGCGGAGAACGCTTGGGCTGTCTCAGTTAACGTGACATCATCGTCAGAGTGGCAGGGAGTTGGTAGAACGTATGCGCCTCTTTCTGTAGCTTGATAAGATCAGCGCCGCTGCATAAAAAATCAAATAACAATCTCCGCGCTTTACTCAAAATGGAGCGGAAATATTATTATAATGAAGAACCATCAAGACACGACCGCTGCACACAAAATCAGAACACCCCAGCTTCAATCAGTGGTTCTTCGTTTCCCCCCCCCCCACTTGGGAAAATACACTCTACCCCATTAACGGTAGGATAAAAAATACAAGATATGTGATCACAATATGGTGTCTTCCAGCATAATAATGATGATGTATAGTCACATAATTATAATTTCATCTCGACAGACCTTCTTCGGGAGAGAACTTTATGTCTACAATCGGCCGACGCGATATCGTCGTTGGTGGCGCCTCTCTCGTGGCGGCATCCAGCATTCGCCTGCATGAAGCATCAGCGCATGACACATCCACCACGCCGCTTACCGAGACTCAGACATTAGGCACATTTGGCCGTGTGCAATGGGTAGCTACGACCCCCTCGGCCTTGTGGGTTAAAAAAGGGGACGCAACGATTTTGAATCGCCCCGTCGTTGGCCACGACGCGGACATTACACTAAGGGTTCGAAACACCTACCAGACGATCAAGGGCTTTGGCGCCTGCTTTAGTGAGCTCGGCTGGAATGCCCTAACCAAAGCTACGCCTGATGATCGGAAAGCTGCATTTCACCAGCTCTTTTCACCAGGCGTCGGCGCCAATCTCTCAATATGCCGCGCTCCCATTGGCGCTAACGATTTCGCTGTGGACTGGTACTCATACGATGAGACGTCCAACGATTTTTGGATGGAGCATTTTTCGATCGAGCGAGACAAACGCGCGATCATTCCGTTCATCCACTCGGCGCAAGCGGAAAATCCCCATTTGCAACTTTGGGCATCTCCTTGGAGTCCGCCGACATGGATGAAATATAACCATCACTACGCAACATCACTTTCCTTGCCGGGCTGGCCGCAAAATGGCCTGAAACCCGATCAGGTCGGCATCGAAGGAAAGGACTTATTCATTCAGGAGGCACGGTATTTTTCTGCCTATGCGATGTATTTCGAAAAATATGTGCTTGCCTACCGTGAAGCTGGCATTCCGATCTTTGCTATCATGCCGCAAAACGAATTCAATTCTAAAGGTCCCTACCCGTCATGCTGCTGGACCCCCGAGGGTCTGGCTCGTCTGGTGACGTACCTTTATCCTCGTCTCGAGCCCCTAAATGTGAAAATCTATTTTGGCACCTTCGAACGCCCATACGAAAACCTCTTTGAACGCTTCGTCGACAATTTGCACGTTGGAAACATGGTCGCGGGCGTCGGCATGCAGTGGGCGGGTAAGGGCGCTATCGCCGCCTTGCACCATGAACACCCCGATCTTGACCTTATTCAGAGTGAGGCGGAGTGCGGTGATGGTCGAAATGACTGGCGATATTGCCGATACATCTGGAGACTCATGCTCCATTTCTTTAATAATGGTGTATCAGTGTACGATTATTGGAATATCGCGCTTGAGAACGACGCCGCGAGCACATGGGGATGGAAGCAGAACTCCCTTATCACGGTCAATTCATCTAGCGGCGCCATAACATATAATTATGAATATTACCTTCTTAAGCATTTCAGCCATTTCATCAGGCCTGACGCAGTGCGGTTCGAAGCGATCAGTTGGACAGGCTACGACAATGCACTTGCCTTCCTCAACAAGGACAGGACCGTCGTGCTTATTCTTCATAACGACATGTCATCTCCTATGCCCGTCAGAATACGCCTGTCGGACGAGCAGGTACTGCAAGCAGAGTTACCCTCCGACTCATTCAATACGTTTGTCCTCTCACACGAATAATAAGTTCAAGGAATCCCCCCCTTGGGGGCCCTGTGCAACCACTTTCACCTTTCTCGGACCTATCAGGCATTGATCTACGGCGTAAACTCATAAATCGGCTTGAGCCTCAGCCTTCACCGTGATTCAGGCGTCCTTCGAGTCTGGAGGACGTGTGGAACGACGATAACGTGCTCCCCTTTTTGTATCCGTTCAAAAGGAGAGTTCTGTATTTTTATGGTGCGTTGCTGATGGGATGACAATGGTCTCGGGGGGCATGCCCCCGAGACCATTGTGCCGCGACTTGTGCAGGTGTCCTGCCTCCCAGCATGGAATAATGTGGGCGCACGGTGTTGTAATCTTTCTGCCAATCGGCCAAAATCCGGCGCGCATGGGACAGAGACGTGAACAGGGTCTCGTTGAGGCATTCATCACGCAATCGCCCGTTGAAGCTCTCCACAAACCCGTTCTGCTGCGGCTTGCCAGGGGGCAATGTAATGCCATTCAATTGGAGGGATCGAAGAATCGTTAGTTGATACGCTTGGCCGGTGATTTCAGGCTTTTATCGTTCTGACTGACGGCTCCCGGGGTGACTTTCGATCTGCGTTTTGTGCAGATCCGGCGCTGTTACCTCCG
>NZ_VWWA01000032.1:0-5106 GCF_011753235.1 Asaia sp. As-1742
ACGCTTTGAGCTAATCATCAAGCCCGGTTGACCGGGCAAGCCGCTCGTCAACATCAAAGAAACCCGGCTGCTTCATAAGCCATCCCCCCAACATCATAGAAGGAATGAAATTACACCAGCAGCCCCAAACCAAAGGGGTTTTTCGAACCCTCCAATTTGCCTCTCTTCGGACCATTTCAAAACGGCATGAGACGTAAACTCCGTTCCGTTATCACTGATGATCATGTGTGGCTTGCCATACCGCTCCACCAGCACCTCCAGTTCCCGAACCACGCGCCCGCCTGACAGTGAAGTATCCGCAACAAGAGCGAGATCCTTCCGGCTGAAATCATCAATGACCGCCAGAATGCGAAACCGGCGACCACAGATCAGCGCGTCTGAAACAAAATCCAGGCTCCAGCGCTGACCGGGCTCTTGCGGGATGGTCATGGGCGAACGCGTTCCCAGGGCCCTCTTGCGGCCGCCCCGATGACGAACTTTCAACCCCTCTTCCTGGTAAAGGCGGAACAGTTTCTTATGATTGGGTGTGAGGCCCTCACGCGCCAGAAGATACCCCAGACGGCGATAAGAGCGCAGGCGCGACGTTCGCTCAGGCCCAGAGCGTCGCGAATATGTTGGACCGCCTGCCGTTTTGCGACAGGCGTCACCACTTTTTTTCCAACAATTTCCTTTAGAGCCGCATTATCCAGCATCGCGTCCGCAAGGAAGCGTTTCAGGCGGCTGTTTTCATCCTCCAGGCCCTTCAGCCGTCTGGCCTCAGAAACCTCAAGGCCGCCATACCGCGTCTTCCATTTATAAAACGTCGCGTCACTGATCCCATGCTTACGGCATAGATCAGCGACTTTCAGCCCGGCCTCCTGTCCCTTCAGGATACCAATAATTTACTCTTCCGTAAATCTGCTGCGTTTCATTCGTCCGTCTCCTGAGCGACCAGACTCTACTTTAAAACGGTTACATTCAAGGGGAGCACGTCAGGCAGCAGGGTTCTGGATAAGGTCTTTTGTCAACGCAAATTGGGCGGATGAATTTCCGGTATTGCTTGTATCATTGCGTACTTGCGAGTCTTGCGACACGAATTCGGGATAGATGTTTTTTGACATGCAGCGCTTATGCGTACGATAAGCATCCGTGCAGACTAGACTTTTTTAATGGATATGGATGTGGTTTCTAAAATAATAAAAATTTTCCCTGCCCGAATGGAAAGTATTGATGGCTAGGATTATTAATACCTATAAGGCAAGAGAACGTCTTATTGATTCATTGCGGATCCATGCAAATAGAGCGCCGGTATCCATAATACAAAATGATTTCCTGCCAGATGCCGGCGATCATTGCCACAATGGACTAAAGGTAATTTCGATAATAAATGTTGATACTGATGAAGATTCCGAGGCAATATTACTATTTTTGAAAAAATATAGATGTTTAGCAATAATACTTATTTGTAATATTTCAATGAGAATATCGTTAAAATATATTAGGGCTGGAGCCTTGGATTGCTTGAGCAGTAGCATCTCTCCTGACCTATTGCTCGCAAAGTGTATAAATATATTTAATCTTATGGAAAAGTCACATGTTGATGATTTTACCGAATCCACCAACGTGGTTTTATTTATTGATTACAAAAAAAGAATTGTCCGTACGATTGATGGAACTCATGTTAAACTAACAATTTCTGAGACCACTCTTCTGAGTCTACTAGCGGAACGCAGCAGCGAATGCTTGAGTCGGGATGAGTTGTTGTCTCGAAATATCACGGGAAATGATGCGACTTATCGCTCCCTGAATGTTTTGATAAGCAGGCTGCGCATAAAACTAGCAAGTATAACGAAAAATACGGTTATTGATTCAGTGCGTGGATATGGTTATTCCTTGGGTAATGGTGTAGAATTATCCACCAAGAGGTTCTTGGGGTAGAAAGTTGGTATTAGAAATCTACCTCCATCATTGGGCCGATATTGCCCGATTTTATGGAAGCTTCAGGTTTGGGAATTCCTGTTTGCGGCTATTCCATCACACAAAGGCCGTAAAGCTCCTCAGCAAACAGACTGGCAACGCTATCGAGACCGAAATCGTATCGAGCAGGTGTTCAACATGCTCAAGCAGATGCGCCGTATCGCAACCCGATACGAGAAGACCGCCCAGTCTTTCATGAGCTTCCTCAACCTCGCCGCCGCAAGACTCTGGATCGGGTCTTTTGTCAACGTGACCTAGGCCCACCGGTTGCGTTAACGTCAACCTGATGAGGTGTGCTTCCTCGTCCCCCGTCTTCGGAAGCCGGTCTTCCCCTCTCCTGCCACAACTACCCAACTAAGAGACGTACCCGCTCACGGACCATTTCAAGCTCGCCAGCTGCAACCTCGCCCTTCATCTTAGCGCACCGGGCTCGCCAGTCGAGGCTTCTGACCTGATCAGACAGCACCACGCTCGCTGGCCGACCCTGAAGGGGAACCTCGAATGGGTAGCCTTTGATGCGCGTGGTCGTCGGGCAGCAGACAATCATGCCTGATTTCTCGTTGTAGGAAGCAGGCGATAGCACGACGGCAGGCCGGTGCCCGGCCTGCTCACGACCCGCCTGAGGGTCGAACTCGAGCCATACGATGTCACCGCAGTCCGGCACCCATTCCGACATCACCAGATTTCGCCGCCAGCCGAAGACCCGAATCCCATCTCATCGTGGCGGTTCTCGTTCGTAATCCCCGCCGTTAGGCTCTCCAGAGAAAGGCTCTCCCGACGAAGAGGCTGAATGATAATCAGCCCGTCTTCCTCCCGGACATCGACAGGTTGGTCGATCTCCAGCTGGACGGCTTCGAGAATGCTCGTCGGCAGACGAATGGCGGCGCTATTGCCCCACTTGCGTACGGTTCCATGCATGAGCTCATCTCCGCGTATCTATTAAGTAGATACAACAAATCTATCCGATCCGCAACTCAAAGTGCTTAGTATGTCCGGTCCGCCCCGCTTTTTCCCGAGAGTCGACATTCTGCTGTCCTGAAGAGTTTCGGACGCCGTGAGGCGTACGAAAGTCGGGGAGGACCGAACCCGCGACACCGGGACTCAGTTATGGGGAATTTGCAACTGGCGCTGCCCTGAGGCACCCCTGAGCGGGGTCACGTGGCGGCATTCGTGACGCGGCAAAGGGCGTTTCCCGCTGATCCTACACATGAAGATGACAGGATCTTCAGGGCCAGGTGCGCGCTTTCTGCCGTTTTTTCGCGTTTTTGCGTAAGCCTGTCGGTGTGCCGGAACGAGACGGTTCCGGCAGGCATCGGGTTATAGGGTCATGTCTGCCGGTCATCATGCTGATTCCCCGGCCGGATCAGTCGCCCGTGGCGGTCCTCTGGGCTGGCACCAGCGGGGAAGGATCTGGATAACGACCATCTCTGCCCCCCACAGCATGGGCAGGGCGGTGGCGTGACCGGTCCGGGCTCTGGGACTTCCGCCGCTGGTGTGGGGATGACATTCAGCAGGTCCCGCGCCCGGGCGAGACTGGCCTTGCGGTTGGAACTGGCCAGCAGGCCATAATGGCGGATGCGATGAAATCCCCGTGGCAGGACATGCAGCATGAAGCGGCGAATGAATTCATCCGTGCCAAGCGTCATGACCTGCTGCTGATGCGCGGTATCCCGGCGGTAGTCCTTGTACCGGAACGTCACGCCCCTTTCGTCGAACGCGAGGAGGCGGCGGTTCGAGATGGCGGCGCGGTGGGTATAGCGTGACAGATAGGCCAGCACCGCTTTTGGACCGGCAAACGGTGGCTTGGCGTAGACGACCCAACGCCTGCTGCGCACAGGGGCGAGATACCGCAGGAAGGCACGGCGGTCTGCCAGAGGGGCAAGCTGCCCCCGGAAGACCAGCCGGTCGGCGTCGAAAAGTGCCAGCAGCCGGGTCAGGAACAGGCGGCGGAACAGCTTGCCCAGCACCCGGACGGGCAGCAGGAAGGCCGGGCGCGATGAGATCCAGCGTTGGCCATCGGGTGAGAGACCGCCACCCGGCACGATCATGTGCACATGGGGATGATGGGTCAGCGCTGAGCCCCAACTGTGCAGCACGGCGGTGATGCCGATGCGGGCACCCAGATGCCGGGGATCAGCCGTCGGGCCTCGCCTGCGCCGTCGCCAGGGCTCCCAATGTGTCGAGCGCGCTGATCACCGCCCGCACAGTGCGGGTAGCGACCCTTGTATAGAGCGCTGTGCTGTCGAGACGGGCGTGACCCAGCAGGGCCTGGATCACGCGGATATCGACGCCATCCTCCAGCAGGTGCGTCGCAAAACTGTGCCGTAATGTATGGGGACCGACCATGGGCCGCGGTGACGACCACACGATGTAGTTGCCGGGTGCAGATGGGCCTCATCGCGTTCTGGCCGGGAAACAGCCAGCCCTGCGGATGCATCACGCCCTGCTGGCGGCCGAGTTTCCACCACTCCCGCAGCAATGTCAGCAGGTCGGCCGACAGCATGGCGTTGCGGTAACGACCCCCTTTGCCCCGCTCGACCCGCAGCAGCATGCGCGCGCTGTCGATATCGCTCACCTTGAGAGCGGCCACCTCGGCGACGCGCAGGCCCGCCCCATAGGCGACCGAGAGCGCCACCTGGTGCTTGAGGCAGGTGGTCGCGTTGAGCATTCGACCATCTCGGGTTGCGGCATGCAGGTTTGCATCGGCATGAGGACGAACTCCTGCTTTTCCCTTGGGTCGGCAATCGGGCGCAACTGGCCTTGGTGCTTGCTCTCGCCACTCATGGCGTAAAGGCCAATTCGGAGGGTATTGCGGTCACGGTTTCGGCTCAAGACGGAGGCAAACTGGTTGCCGCCCTGAAAACTCTCGCCGAAAGGCCTGCTCCTGATGCGGAAGTTCTAGCCCTACTAGTCCCCGATATGAAGAGAGCAAAGTATGACGCCTATTTAGGAGAGGGATTGCTGGCGCGTTGTTACGCCAGCGAGCATATCGACGCGGCACGCGTGCCGATCATTGCTGCTGACCTAGATGTTTGGTCCCGGGTTTTGATGGTGCGGGTTTTGCGTGAATCTTGATGGCTCGTGCTGCCATTGCTGGCAAACGAATTCGTATGGCGTGAGGCCCCGGAGCGTCTTCAGTCGACGTGCGAA
>NZ_VWWA01000033.1:0-4598 GCF_011753235.1 Asaia sp. As-1742
ATACGCTACGTGTGGCCCTTGGGCAGATTGCGGAGCTTCAGGCCCTCCTCCTCGCAGCCAAGGACGAAGGCTCAGAGTATCGGGCCAAGCTGGCAGCGGCTGAGGCCCGCCTAGAGGTCCTTGAGGGGCTACAGAATAGGGCTGCCACGCCAGAACGTAGCCTGATCCAGAGACTGCTACGCCGTAGCTGATACGTTGGGGCGACGATGCCCCTACGGCCTAAGCCGCTCCTGCCAGAACTCGTTCGACAGCCTGAGGCTCGCGGTCGATCAGAAGTAAGAGCGTTCTGGCCGCCTTTTCTGGCTGGCGCCTGTGCTGCTCCCAATCCCGAACTGAAGCAGAGCTAAAGCCGTAACGCGCTGCAAAGGCGGCTTGGGATAGACCGGTACGGCGGCGGATTTGCGCGACCTCTACCGCAGCGGGCGGCTCCCAGACGCGCCCTGGCTCCATCCGGCCCGAGACAATCTCAACGGCCTCCTGCATGGACGCCAGCAGTTCGTCAGCGATGTTTGACATTCACGTTCTCCGTTTTACCTGTTCGACCAACGCAACCAGCGCCCGTTTCTGATCTGGGGTTAGATCGACCTGCTCATTCTTTCCGTAGATCAGCAGAGCCAGAACGGGGACGCGCTCACTCGCGACGTACCATATCACTCTGAAGCCCCCGCGCTTTCCGCGACCGGCCCCGCCGAAACGCATCTTACGAATGCCGCCCAGACCGGGGATCAAGTCTCCTGCCCTCGGATTATCGGCAAGCACGCGGATCAAATCGGCCCGTTCTTCTACGGTCAGAAGCGCGTCAGCACGGCGCGTGAAGATGGGCGTTTCGATTACCGAGTGCATTCCCCAACATACGGCAACGCCGCACACATATCAAGGGATTGCGCGGGGCCACGCCGTATCGTCAGCGTATCACCTTCGCATCACGGTAGTGACAGCGTGGTGTCAAAGTGGGGACACGGTGGAAGTGAAGATTTTGGTAACACACACAAATGCAGACTTTCAGTCTGTCATCATGCGCCGCCACGCCACCTATGCCGCACGATCACATAGCGCGTCGTCGTGTTCGTTCGCGTTGAGCGTGACGCAAAGCCGCGCAAGTCGGCGCGTAGGGCGTTTTCCAGACCCCCTAGGGTCTCCTAAACATTCCCTTCAAAAATCCCGCTAAAGGTCGTTCTTGTCGTAAGTAGGTCGGGCTTCTCCTGTGGAGTTTTCCCCTGAAATTTTGAGAGGGGTAGGGGGTCTTTCTGTGGGATCACAGGACAGACCGGCACCACCAGAGACCCCCTTTCGGGTCCCCTTCCGGGGCCTGACGACCAAGCTATGTAGGCATTAGAAGAAAAACGCCGTTCTGCTGTTTTCTTCGTCGGACAGGGCGACCGTGAAGCAGGTCCCTCAGGAAAAAACACCTAATTCTCCTCCGTTCCCGGTCAGTCAGACCCGGCGACGATTAGAATCGCCCACTAGAACAGCGCGCGCGCCGCCCGCTGCTCACCCTCCACAATCTTCCAACATGAAAGAAAACGCGATGAACGACGCCGTAGCTGCGCGCCTGACGTTTCGCATGACCGAAGCAGCGCGAAAGGATTTCGAACTGATCGCCGCCCACGTCCGCGACACCTCCGGGCGCAAGTTCGTGGATAGGTCTCTCGTGTTCCGATCGCTGATCGCGGATACCGCCGACCGAATTAGAAAAGGCTGCACAGCGGCACTGAAGGAGCCGACAGCATGACCGCTAAACGCGAGAACCCTGCATACCACGGCATCGAAGATAAGATGCTCACAAAGGTTCTGAACGGGATCAATGAAGAGGAAGAAGTGGGACCGATGGGCTGCCACCTCTGGATGGGCGCGCAAATGGGGGACGGGGACAGCGCCGCCCGCATGACTACAATCTTCCCGGCTGTCGAGCCTTCATGACTCACCTTGGCTTGGCGGTCGATGAAGGCGGCCTAGGCTAAGCGGTCCGTACCCTGAGGCAGCCTTTTTTGTGCCGGCGCAGCTCATCAAAGGAGGCGCTTAGCACAGCAAGGCTGGACACCGTGCGCCCTGGAGCGCATTCTCGGGCTTCAAACGAAGAACCCCCCGGAGTTGGAGCTCCGAGGGGTTCGAATCTCGCCACGACGCGGCGGGCAGGTGCAAAAGCGATTGAGCCCGCTTAGGCATCCGATAGGCAGATAATAGGTGTAGCCCCGAAGGGTTGCAACCAGTTCTGTCTGGGGAAGTGTCTCGCCGTCCAAAGATAGGACGCCTGCTATGACCTCTCCCACATTCTCAGCCCAGATCTGGACCCTGACCCAGGCCCACAAGATCACCGCCAGGACGCATCTCGTTCTCCAGGCACTCGCCAGCTTCGAGGGGCATCGCGGTCTTTTTCCTTCTCATGAGAGCATTGCAGCGCGGGCAGGATGCAGCACCAGGACGGTTATCCGATCCCTAGAGGCGGCCTACAGCCTCGGATTGGTCGAGCGGACCCGCCAGCGCATGAGACGGGCTGGGCGCGTCGTGAATGGCCCTAACCGGTATCGTCTGATCTTGGTCAGTCTTGAACAGGCCAAAGCGGCCGCTGCTTATGCAGCACAGCGTTTGAGAGAGGCCCTGGCCCGCAGAAAACTGCGGTTTTCTTCTAACTGCCAAAATGACAGCGGAACCCATTTTCAGAGAGATATCTTTCCTGAAAAGAAGCGCTCAAAAACCGAATGGCTCGAAATACTCGCAAAGGTCGATGCAGGTCTAACCCCAGAAGAGGCAGGATACCGAGCATAGCCCTAAGCGAACTCCTAACACCCTCTAATACGGTTAGCGTAGGCCTCAGTACAGCCTTCTACATGCCTTCTGGTGGGGTATGTAGCCAAAAACCCTACAGGCCGCTCCACGGGCTTCTGTGAGGCTCATGAAGGGTGGTCCAAGAATAGGCCATAAAGCGCGATGACAGAGACCGACCGCTATCCTCTCGGCGTGGCTTCGCGGCGTCCAGCAGACGACCATCATCAACGAGTCCGGCCTCTACTCACTCGTCCTCACCAGCCGTAAGCCAGAGGCCAAGCGGTTTAAGAAGTGGGTCGAGCTATTATTCCTACCCTTGGTGGGGCCTTGCAAAGGTGTCTGGAGAGATACCCTAACCAATGTTTAGGCCCCCACACTGTGAAGCGCCCCGCCATCTGATCCCTTACAGAAGAAGGAACAGAACAGCGGTATGCATCAGGCTTTCTAGGGCCGCGAACAACGGCGTCAGATGATCCACAAGGCGAGTGGCTGCTTCGAGTAGGCGAATGAAAGCTGTCATGCGATCCTCCTGAGTTGCTGACCTCAGAAGTTTCTCACAGGCGGATGTGAGTGCGTGCGGGGGCGCTCTTGACTGCTCTCAGATAAAGCCAGAATCGCGTCTGACCGGCGTTCTCCTCAGAGGAGCCTATGAAGGGCCGCGAGAGACAGCCTGTTCCCGCTGCTCTCCTCAAGCTGCGTCTGGATAGCCCTCAAGGCCTTCCCTTCAGCCCTCAAAGCCTTCGCAAGAGCAATCACCGACTGCTGTTCAGGGACCTCAGCCAATGCGCCATCCTCGGCGACCGCATAGCCATAGGGCACCTTGCCGCCCAGATAGCGCCCTCGCCCTCTCTGGTCAGCTTTCACCTGTGAAACCCTCTCCCTGATCCGGTCGCGCTCAGCCTCAGCCACGGCGGATAGGATCGTGAATACGAGCTTGCTGATTCCGTTGGCCGTTACGTCGCCTCCGAGGTCGATCATGTGAAGGCTGACCTTGCGGGCCTTCAGATCATCTAAGACCCCCAGCGCATCCACTGCTGATCGAAACATACGATCTAACTTGCTGGTAATCACCACGTCCCCGGCTTTCAGGGACGCCAGCAGCACCGCGCCTTCCTGTCGATTAGCCAGAGGGACAGAACCAGACACGCCCCGCTCAATGAAAACTCGATCAAGCGAAAGCCCAAGCATCATAGCATGACCGGCAATTTGCCTTTCCTGCACGGCAAGGCTCTCACCTTCATCGGCCTGCCTGATCGTGCTCACTCGGACATACCCGTAAACTGCCATGACCATACCCCCAGCAATTCTGTTCGCTTGTTCGCTTGCTGATTGAGGGTATAAATCTGTTCGCTAGTATTAGCAAGCGAACAAATGGGACAAATCACGGGTGACATCGGGTCCGCTGTGAGATGCCGTTGCGCGTTGCGTAGTCGCTACGGTGGCGGCTACGATGCCCCTACAGGGACCACGAGGGGCTACATGGCAGAGGAACGCGTAACGTATCAGCAGCTAGCCGATAGATGGGCTGTGACCGTCCCAGCAGCGAAGGCGCGAGTCCGTCGCTATAGGTGGCATCGACAAGCCGGAAACGATGGCATGGTAATCGTGACCATCCCGGACGGTAGCGACTACGTAGCCAAGCCGGTGCCCCTTAGAAACCCTGACAAAACCTCAGAACCGGCGAATGACGTATCCCCTACAGAGGATACGCTACGTGTGGCCCTTGGGCAGATTGCGGAGCTTCAGGCCCTCCTCCTCGCAGCCAAGGACGAAGGCTCAGAGTATCGGGCCAAGCTGGCAGCGGCTGAGGCCCGCCTAGAGGTCCTTGAGGG
>NZ_VWWA01000034.1:0-4248 GCF_011753235.1 Asaia sp. As-1742
TACCGGATCGCCAGAGCCGCCGCTTTCACCGATTGGCAGGCTATCGCCCAGATTGCGTCCGCAGCTTGAAACCAATGTCCTCGGTCCGGGCCTTGTCCAACTCTACATCCCTAACCTGACAAAACCAACGCGCAGACGGCGAGTGCCGACAGAAGTCCTGTGTAGTGTAAAATTCTTAGATTCATGTTTTATCTCGCTTAGAAATGCGCCCCAATACTCATTTGGAACGAGCGGCCTATCAGCATGTCGTAATACCGCGTCACGCTATATGTGCCGGGATATTTCGGCAGAGCGCCGGTAATGTTGTTGACAACAAAGCTGCCAGAAAAATTCTTGGTGATTTGATAGGATAATGAAAGGTTGAAGTACGCGAAAGATGGCCGCTTGTTGTCCTCATATGTCGTCGCTGGAACCTGGACCGCATAACGTGATTTTCCGTACCAGATCGTCTGCCACTGTCCCGAAAACGGGCCTTTGATGTAATTGGCGTTCAGAGTGAACAAATCGTTCGGTGCGCTCGTTGTTCCACTCAAAAGATAGGTGTTGCCGAGATAGCTCTGCTGGCTCTTGAGATAATGCGTGTAATTGCCACTCACTTCGACATCACCGGCATTCTGCGACAAGCCAAAGCGCGACAGTGGCGTATAATAATCCATCGAACTCTGAAGCGCACGCGTCTCATATTGCGCGATGTTGAAGTAACCCGCCTGAAAGTTTGCGAGCTGTCCGTCCGAGCTCCTCTGGAAGGCATTGCAATAAGCGTTATTCGGATAGGACGACGAATCGTAGCAGGCTGCCATCAGGTCATCCGGTTCAAGGCTCGTAATGGCGTTCTTTACCTTTACGTCCACGAGCGACGCCTTCACATCGAGACCGCGTATGAAATGCGGGGCGAACTCTGCCGAAGCCGTATAGCTTTTTGAGGTCTCGTTCTTGAGGTGAGAATTCCCGCCAACGGTTCCCGGGATCGTGAAGAAATTGTAATTGGATGTGAATGGCTGTTTGATGCCTGCCTTGGCGCAGTTCGCTGCGCGCATAGCTGGATTGGGCCCCTGCGTGATTCCTGCATCGGAGCAGGGATCAGTACCTGCTTCATAGTCGGTCTGGCGAGGCTGGTAGAGTTCGCCTACTGACGGATTGCGAACTGAACGTGCAACATTACCAGAGAAACCGAAATCTCTCGTTGGCCACCACGCGCCGCCAAACATATACGTCCAGTAATTTCCGGTGATAGAGTTGTGAATAAAGCGACCATTCGCGGTGGCTGAGAGGCTATACGCGCCAGGTAGGTGCATATCAGGTGAAACGAGAGGTATATCGAGCTCACCAAAAGCCTCATGGGTTTGATAAGCACCGCCACTGTTCGGGACCGGAGCAGAATTACCATATTGCCTGTAGGTTCCATCCGGCTGTTGCCAGCCGCGGAAGAATGCACCGGAATCGTAACGATAAGACTCGCGACGATGTTCGTAACCCAGGTCCCAGCGAATATCGCCAGCAGGTAGTTTGAAAACAGTGCTGCTTATCTCCGCCTGGAGATCGCGTTGTGCATTCTTGTCGCGATAACGTGCGTCCGAGATAACATAGTCGCGCGCGCCCGGCGTCATCTGGTTAAACCCGAATGGATTAAGCGGAGCACAGGTCGAACTGCGGGTTGCGATAGGCGCGTTCTGATAACCTGGTGCGCAAACTATATTACCGCTGCTATCGGTTGTCGCATTCAGGGCATTGACGAGGTTCGCAGTAACGATTGATGGCTGAAGGGTGCTGTCGAGATAACGGCTATATTCACCTTGAGCTTTCCATGAAAAAACACGGTTGAACGCGGAAAAGTCACCGTTTAATCCGCCTTGAAAACGATAGGTCTGCACTGTCGTCGTGTACAGGCCGGCATCCAGATCCTGATTAAGGCGTGAGAGATAAAAAGTGCCGGGATCCTGGCCATTTGCAATAAGCGCATTCTGGATCGTTGATCGCTCAGCAGATGTCAGATAGGGATTGCTCGTGCTGAGTTGGTAAGCACCATTGACGCAATGCGTCGAGCACGTGCCGTTAGTTGAGTAATACGAGCTATCGAGCTGCCCGCCCGTATTCTGGGTAAGTGGGCTATCGAAGAGAGGCGTGCTCCAGGTTCCCTGAGCGACCTGGCTCTGCGCCGTACCGCGCGCGTACCATCCTTGCCATGTGGCATGCAGATGTTCTGTCAGATCGTAATGACCGAGCAGGGTAAGATTAAGCTTGTTATTAGGGGCGACAAGCTGATTGTAGTCTTGCAAGGCTACACCGTTGCCGCCAATTCCATGAGTGCCGTCGCGCTTCAGATAGCTGTTTGCGTAAAGCGGCACCAAGGATGTTCCATTGGGGCTGAAAGTCAGCGGTACATTGCTCAACCCGTTGGTGATGCCGTCATTGGCCTGCCCAGCGAGAGCAGCCCCCGCTGAACCGGTATAGATAGGATTTGCCTGCCCCGTAAGTTGCGGGACACCCGTAACAGTGACCTGCGTCACACGGCTCCCCGGCTGGAGAATATATGTGTAAGGCGACGTCTGCCCGAGAGGCACACGCGTGTAGCCGATCGCGTTGCGGCCGAAAACATTGGGACGATCGTTGGCGACCATGCCGCCGGTGTTACGATATTCAACATCGAAAACAAGGCCGCCTTTATCATGGTCGAACCCTGTCCCGGCCTTGAAGGCAACTCGTTCACCTGGCGCATCGAGTTTCTGCGACCAGTTGCCCTGCGTATTCAGGCTTATACCTTTGTAGTGGTCATCAAGGATATAATTTACTACCCCTGCAACGGCATCCGCCCCATAGGCCGCACCGGCACCGCCAAGTTTGGTATCGATACTTTTGATGAGCGAGGGAGGGATAGCGCTTACGTCCACCTGAGATCCGAAACCGCCGGAAGAACCGCCCGCGAACCGCATCCCGTTAATCAAGGTAAGAGTACGCTGGGAACCAAGGTTGAGCAGCTCCCCGAAGGATTGTCCAGCGGAGCTTCCCTGGCTACCGATTGGAGACGTCCCACTAACGCTGAAAGCCGTGTTTTCACGCAAGAGCGCCGTACCGAGATCGTAATAACCGCGGCGTTGAAGCTGTGCGGCACTGACAGTGACGCCTGCCATGACATTAGTCAGGCGGGACTGCGCAAGACGCGTACCCGTCACGGTGATAATCTCTTTCTTATCCTGCGAGTCAAGATCAGCTTTCAGGAGACCTGTTTTGCCTGAACTCTTCGTCAGGGCAGGCTGATTTGCCTCAGAGACAGACACAGGTCGATTAGGGTTCGAAGAACCCTTACGGAACGCCGCGCTCTTGGATGTGCTCTTGTTTTTTTGATGGCTAGTCGTCGCTCTATGATGAGCCTCTCTCTTGAAACCTGTCCTGTTGGCCGCCGATGATCAGAACGGGTCCATCATATTGAGACAACGCCCTGACTGGCGCCAGACGCAAGGGCGAGACACCCAGGCGCAGCAGAGCTTGAAAACTCAGCAATGGCTCGAGGAGCGTTGCGACGATGCGCGGGGTATATCGGGCGATCCGATTTCTGATCGCGTGGCGTATGTCCGAATATACGCCCTGCAAGACGAGAGCATCCGCAGGAATAGGGCCAGCGTCTCCAAGAAGGCAGGCTGCGCCTCCAAGCGATATTCCAATAATGCAAACGGGCGCATTTTCCTGCCGTTTTTTCAGCCAATCGAAGGCTATCCGTGCTTCCTCGGCTTCCTTGAGACCAAAGGTGCAAGGCGCAATCGTCGATTGGCCATGTCCGCGGAAGTCGATCGTAAGCGTCGCATAGCCGAGGCTGGCCAACCATATCGCATTCGCGGCAGTGGCTTGTCGCGAAGCTCTGAAACCATGCAAAAGGAGGACGGATGGGGAACGGCTGTGTCGACCCGGTCTGAATGTCGCCGCGATGGTTATGCCATCCGGGCTCTCAAGGTCGAAATCTCGTGATGGGGGCGAGGCGGGATCGACGAAGGTTTCGCGTCCACGCGTCATGAAAGAGCCGACAAACCAGCTGGCAGTCAAACCGGCTGCAATTGCAGCCGAAAACCCTATGCTAAAACTGCCCGCCTGCACCCGCACGGGTCGATGCTGACATCTCCGCCCTAAAGCCACCATCATCTTGCTGCGCGTTATCCAAAAATTCACTTTTATGTCTTTATGTTGCAGAGCAGGATATAGCAATGTTCTGACATGAAGGGCGCGTGCCGCCCGTAAATGCGGAGGCCCGGTTGTGGA